>CAWJNN010000020.1:0-99104 GCA_963844115.1 uncultured Planctomycetales bacterium
AGATATTCAAATTGAGGCACATCGGCTACTGCGGCAGCGGCATCAATATTGTCCGTCGAGTGCTCTCCTGGATCTGCGCAGTTGAGTACCGCGATTGCGCGCAGTCCGTCTCGTACGCTACGTGCTTCATCCACCAGTGCTGCTATGTCGTTGAGTGCCCACACGTCGTAGCTGCGTGGCTGGAATGGCACCAGCAACACATCTGTTAATACAAGGGCGGCTCTCAGTGCGGTTGAATCACGTCCGCCGGCATCGATGATGATGTCGTCAAACTTTTTGGACTGGTGTTGTACTTGCGCTCTCAATGTCTGACCGTCTGGATAGCTTGCGCATGCTATGCCTGGCAGATGTCCTGCATCAGATCTCATGCTGATCGCTGTTTGGGCAGTTCCTTGTCTATCACCATCAATTAACCATACCTCGCGGCCTTCCATTGCTCTTGCAATAGCAAGGTTCACTGCAAGCGTAGTTTTTCCAACCCCGCCTTTTGTGTTGCCTACAGTTATAATCACTTTAAATCCTTTTTTAATATTAAAGTAAGTGTAAATTTAATTATAACAATATCATGACAAATTGTTTTAATGTGATTTTATTTTCTGATTTGCGTTGTTTGACCGCCAAAGTGATAGTTATTTGCTAATAGCAGAACGGCTGAAAATATATTAAATATTACTTGCATAATAATAAGAAGAATAACATAATTATTATTATGTTATTTCAACCCGTTATTAAGGAGTTCACCATGAACCAGGCAGCCACTCAAATTCCAGCAGATGTGCGTGAGCGTGTCATTTCCGCCGCTGCAGAGCTTTATCAGCAGGCCGGCCGTGAAAGATTCCCGACAGTTGATGCTGTGCGGCGTCTTTCACGTGCCGACATGAATTCAGTTACTGTTCTAATGAGGGAATGGAGGCAGTCACAGACAACCCAGGCTGCGCCGGTTACAGTGATGATTCCTGAGGCCGTGCAGCAAGCCCACGCTGCTGCCTTGGCTGCGACATGGACTCAAGCCACTGAGCTGGCCAATCAATCTTTGCGCACAGCTCAAGTGGGATGGGAAGCTGAGCGACAAGACCTGGACGACATGCGTTCAGAGCTGGCCACCGGATACGAAGTGCAAGCCGCCGAGTTGGAGGATGTGAAAAATCAGCGTGATGATATTGTTGCTATGCTCGATGCTGCAAACAAACAACTTGCTGAAAATGGTGCGAAGCTTGCAGTCGCAGTGGAACGTGCCAACACCTTAGAAGCTCGCTCCATTGAAATCGAACGCCGCGCCAATGACCTGAACACCGCATTGGTTGCCGCTCAGGATGCAGCCAAAAACACCGCCGCCGATCTGGACGCAGAACGAAAACGCCATCAAGCAGGCATTGCCAAGACAGAGCAGGAATCCAACAAATTACGCGAACAACTTGCCGCAGTAGTGTCCGAGCTTGCAACCGCTAAAGTAAAAGCCGAAGCCGCCGAACAAGCGCATCAGGAACAACGAAAGTTGGCCGTGCAAGAAACGCTCCGTGTCACCGAGCGCATTGCTCGCCTCGAAGCAGATCAGGATATTGCCAGAAAAGAAACCGGCGCAGCACGGGAAGAAGCGGCAAAATTGCGCGGTCACGTTGAGGCCATGCAGGCTCAAAACGCAGACTTCATGCGAGCTCTTGCAGACAGACCAACAAGGACTGAATAACTGCTTGCGAGACGTGCGTATTTAAACGATTTTATACTGGAAAATTTTGGTTGCTCGGAACCGGATGCTGGCCTCCATCTGCTGACGATACTGAGTCGTTTCCCTAGGTGTTATCTCAGATAACTCGCCGTTCACACACGTCCCTTCAAGCGGGTGGTTGGGATTTATTTTCAGAGAGCCACGCTATCACCTCAACAACATTTTTATCTGGCGGAAATACAGGGTAAAAGCACTTTTTGATTACTCAATCTTCAATAATGAGCGTCAGCCTTTTGATCAATTTTGAACCGCCAATTTCAAGCAGAGGTAATTTCAAAGCTGAGGAAAAAGAATGATTGGCATCGCTGAAAAGCGGATAAGGCAACCCCAAACGATTAGATGCTTCTTTTTGTGCCTCTAATGTTTGAGTGCTTAGGCCGTAAACACCTACTCCATTACGTTTGAGTTCCGTGTGATTGTCACGATATGAACATGCTTGCGGCGTACATCCAGCAGCACCAGGAATTTGAACCCAGCCTTCGGGTATGGCAACTCCCGGGCGTCCCGTCATTGGATAACAGAAAATTACGTTCCAACCGGACAAGCTGGACAGATTGATTTCATGATCATCGGTTGACCATAGAAAAACGCTGGGTATCCGCATGTTTTTCAAATGCTCACATGCACCATCATCAAAAGGAATTGACAAATCTGTAGGAATGAAAAAAAGTACATTTGGTGGAGGTTGAATATTTTGCATTATGATTTTTCTAAAAGCCTAACGTATTGAGAGGTGCCGCGCTTCTGCGACGTCCCGCTCGAACGCCGAGTTAGCCACCTCTGCGATGAACGCTGCAAAGATTACTATGTCTTGAACAAAGTGCATGCACCACGCCCAGAACAAACCTTGTGTCTGCATAACTGACTGAGCAAAGAACCAACCAACTACCGCTGAACCTATGACAACAATCGCGCCGTTCGCCTGACCGCGTACGTGAGCTATAGAGAACAAAACAGCCGACAACAGTGCGGTTTGCCATGAGTATAACTGCCCTTCGGCGGCAGCCACTACAGCGCCGCGATAGATAAGCTCTTCCGACAGTGCGTTCACGGCCGCTAAAGCAATCACCCACCCTCCGAACCTTCGCAGAAATACAGACCAATTATCAACACCGCGAAATGCTGATGAGCACAAGGCATAAGTAGTAAGCCCAAATCCGAACGTGAGCAGAATGCCAAATTGCAACCATGATGACATTGCAGCATGAGCAAGACCAAATGCTTCTGCGTGCACTTCAGAACTCAGTGAGCCAATGCCAAACACTTGGCCTGCAACTTGAGCAGATACAGCATATGACAATACCGATACAACGAGAGCCAAGCTGAGGAATGCAGCTTGGTACTTGGTTTGCTTTTGAACAAAATCATCAACTGAACTTGTTGTACCAGATGCAATAGAACGCCACAACACCCAACCAGCCCAAGTGGAAAGAAGGACTGCTACTACAATGATGATTAGGCTCAGCATATCAATCTGGTGTGGCTAAAACGTTAAATAGCAAAATAATTCAAATGCATGCAACTTGATTGTCCAATGGCAGCAAGTTGCTGGTCAAAAAAGTCAGCGTGATCATCATACACACCAGGTATCGGACTGATAGCTGAAATTCATATTGGCAAAGTTTGACGTACTATTCCCGAGACGAACCCGAACTTCGATTTTTCAACGAATTGTTAAATTCTGTCATTACAAAATTAGGGGGATTTCAAATCTGAAACTGTTTGCGATAAATCGCATTTCTTTCTACAGCTCGAAAACCAAAAGCCTCATATAGACTTACCGCTCCGTTTAGGTTATGCGTATCGACACCCAAGGTTGATTCAGTCATACCGTGTTCCTTTAATGCTTGTAGACTACGTGCGATCAATGCACGAGCCACTCCGCGTTTACGCCAAGAACGGCGCACGCTAATAAATTCGGTATAACCACGCTTGCGACTATACTTTTTGTTTTCATCATGGAGAATGAAGTTTCTCACCTGCCCAGCAACCTGATTGGTTGCAATATCCCATGCAACTTGCCACAAATTTGGCTGGGAAATGGCATTATTGTTTAGCCACGCTTGGTAGTGCTCCTCTGTTTTTTGCGTGACTCCCCAGTGATCACCCATGGCATCAATATCAGCATCCCATATTTTCCTAAAATGGTCAGGCTGAACCGGGCGAATTTCCAGTCCCTCCGGCAAAGTAAAGTTCGGGATATTTTCCAAAGTGGGGCGCAGCATTTGAAAAAAGTATCGGGAGGCGTGATAGTTGTTCTTCTCCAGCATGATCATTTTGCCAATCTCAAACTGACGAGCATAGACCTCAAAAAACTTAGGGAGAGTTGGGAAGTGCTCAGCGGCGATTACGCGTGATCTATTTTCAACCCATTGCAGCATGGCTTGCCCGATGCCTTTACGTCGCCACTCTGGCGCAATACACCCGAATGACTCATACAGATAGTGATCCGCATCTTTTTCGATTGACCACCAACCTTGAGCAACACCAATCACGTCACCATGTATTTCAGCAAAAATCATGTCAAGAACAGGATCGCTATTGATTAGGTGTGTAAAGGAATTAGCGATAATTTCGACTGTCATGACGGCTTCAACTTTGTCGGTATCAGCGCTGGCATTAAATACTTTCGCCATAAACGGAAAGTCACTATCACCTCGAAAACGCCTAAATATGAGATTAGGAATCGAAGGTGCGTTAGGAAGTGAAATTATGTCATTCGCCATAACGGCCTTAATTCCGATTTGAGCGTACATTCTCGACCACTGAGCGTACCGCCTCAATCACAAGATCTGGACGATCAAATTGAATGTAATGACCAGAATCAGGAATAAGTTGATGTATGCTATGCGATGACCAAGCAGCTTCCTCATTGTGCATTTCTTCCCAGACATTTTGGTATCGACTGGCCTGTGCATCTGTCCATTTTAACTCTTTAAGCCCTTGCTCAGACATTGGAGCCATTGCCGTCAATACAAAAATTGGACGATTTCCAAGCTGACGGATTGTTCCAGCTTCTGCTAGTGTTCCGTCAATAGACGCTTCTTCTTTTAACATGGGCCCAAACGAGGTAGACGCGTATGCATTCATAGCTTGAAAAACACTCTTAGGTTGATTAGGGCTTCTGTCATAGGTGGATGCAACCGCACGAACCACACCCGCCCAATTGAGTGCCGCACCAATTTTATTTCTTAAATTCATCAAATTAGAACTTGGCAATTTCCCTACTTCGTTGAATCGCTGAACCTGATCAGGGTGTGATGCGTCCACAAATACCAAACCAGCAATACGTTTCTTCTGCTAACACTACTTCGTTCGTTACATATACTACGGTGGTGACGCCCACCGCGTTGCCCCAATCGTCAAGCTGCCATCCTTCCCCGGGACCGGCTAATACAATGTCATGATCGTCCGGATAGACGAAAACATATTGGATTCGCTGGAGACCTCCCATGAAGAGCAGCGACTGGGGGAGGTTGCCACCTTCACCGTTGTTTCTGGCTGCGACGATCGCAGTTTGCAAGTCACGCAGAGAAATCTTTCGCAGTTCGAGACCTTCTCCGAAACCATCAGGAATATCTCCGCGCAGCTTGCCCAGTTGATCGCTGACCTGCCGCTGGCCGTCCTTGACGACGCCCTGGGCGTCAAACGTGATGCCCCCGACGTTATTGCTCGCCAAATCCACCAAACGGATTATTATTATTATTATTATTGTTGTTGCCAGCCCAAGCGACGCCGGCTAAACAGAGTCCGCAAGCGACGGCGAGAATGATACGCGTCGGCTTTGTCAAGCGATTCAACGTAGACATTAAAACTTCTCCAGGATACGCCCTTTGTCTGCTCAATTTACGGCGCCGCGCCAACGTCGACGACCAGATCGGCGACGCCCCCGCCGAGATCCGCCTGTGCATCCACATCGGCAAAGTCGATGTCCTGAACGTTGTCGATATCGATGTCTAGTTGGCCCAGGTCCGCATCCATGCCCATAGGGTCAACGCCTGTCTGCAGATTAAACTGCACCACAGCTCGAATATTGGAAAAGAATGGCAAGGCCGTGATACGGACGTAGCGCCGATCCGCTGAGATCACCGCGTTGACGCTCATCGTCGCACCCACCGGCAACACGGCAATTTCCGGCTGGAAGCCAACCGCGTTCCCGTTGGGTCGATTGAGAAAGGGTGTTCCGCCCGCGACGAAAGGTGTCTGGCCAGGCGACGGACCACTGATCTGTTGTGCCCGAATCGCCCGGCTACTGGCGATGGCATCGATCTGTCGTGCCAAGACGGCACGATTCACCGCCAGCTGGCCGCGAATGTCGTTGTCGAGCTGATTCCTTTCCAGCGAATCAACACGGCGGCCTTTGTCGAGACCGAACGCGACAATCGCGGCCCCGTCATCGCTCAATTCAACGACACAGTGTCGATGGGTTTGCTTTACACTGCCTCCGTTCGTCCAGACGTCAATCGTTACTTTTCCGGTAGGAATCCGGCCCCACACTTGACGCAGCAACAAACGGTACGTTCCGGCAAATCCTTCCGGGCAAACGTAGGTTTCCGAATACCCTTCGCCCGCCGACCGATCGAGTTTGGTATTCAGGTCGCCAACCAGAACTCCACCGCCACTTGTGCGCGGGCTACGGTAGGAACAGACGCTGCCACTTGGCTCTTCGATAATCAGATCGACATCGGCCTCTCCGACCCATTCCGCCTTAATCACGACGTCGCGGATCATTGCACTACGCAACTGGCCGGCAAGCCGATTCGCGGCATCGTTGTCTTCGCGCTTGCGCATATCGGCGATTAAGGCGAGCGCCGAGCGTCGTGCCTTGTCTTGAATTCCCCTTTGTTCTGCTGGCCAGGCGCGGCGGAGGATCGCGAGCGACGCCCACTGAATCGCCGTTTCATTGTTCTGCTTTGTTGCCAAATCCAGGCCACGAATGTAAGCGTCCGTTTGCTCTGGGGCGCGAATCGTTACCTCTCGCAACAGATCTAATGCGCGGTCGTAACGCTGGAAACGTTCGAGGTATTCGGCGATGTACATCAAGTGAACGGGGTGGTTTGTGAAATCGGCCGCCGACAATAACGTCCGCTCGACTTCCTCACCCGGCATTTGGCTCATCTCCATCGCGAGTCCGAGCGCCTCGTACATCCAGGGTTGCATCTGGTCCGTCCGCAGCGCCGCCCGCAGCAGGAAGACGACTTCTTGATACCTGTTCCCGTTTCGCCGCGCCGCGACAATTTGCCGGACTTTGGCACGAAGTATCTTGGGATGGACTTCGTTTTCGCTCAAAAACTGAAAGTAAGCTTCTTCAAGACTCTGCCCCGGTTCCGGTTTTACATTGAACCGACCGACGAATTGCCTGGTCGGTACGGGATCCGCGGGCGGCTGGGGCTTGTTTTGTGCTGTCCCGCCCTTCGTCGAAGCAGCCGGTTTGGCCGTTGGAGATTCCTTGTCTTGCTTGTCAGCGAAAATACTACGTTCGCCCTTCGTCGGGGCGGGATCCGCGCTTGCGCGGTCAACGACGAAAGCGATCGCGATAATAACTGACAAGCGAATAAGACCGATGTAATTCATCGTTTCAACTCCACGACCGAGCGCTCCGATTTCACGAAACACTCCGCTTATTACAAGAAAAGGTGTTTTGCTGTTCCAGGAAATGTTTTGACGCCGTGGTATGGACGCTCAAAAACCAAAGCCACCACCGCCGCCACCTTGACCGCCACCGCCGCCGAAGCCGCCGCCGCCGCCACCTTGACCGCCACCGCCGCCGCCAAAGTTTCCGAAGCCGCCGCCGAACCCTTGACCGCCGCCGCCGCCGCCACCGAAGCCACCCCCACCGAAGCCGGCTTGCGCACCGCCCCCGCCAAAGCCGCCCGAACCGGCGAAACCCGAAAGCTGGATGGGCAATACCAGGTCTGCAACCGGGTAGACCTTGGTTACCAGATTGCTTTCCGCAGCTTCACGCGTGGTCAGCATCAGCACTTCGTTGCTAATCGTATAGGTCAGTTCCGGATCGATGACGTCCAGCATCAATCGCAGTCCAGACCGCAAGGAGATACCTTTCACTCGTACCGTAACCGGCGTGTCGCTGCCGACACCAATTTCTTCCAGTGCCTTCGCGGCAAGTTGAACTTCGATGTTGTGCAGATCCTCGAGGTATTCAACGACTTCTTCCAGAGGCGTATCTTCAAAATCCATTTCTGTGGATTCCTTGAGCTCCTTGATAATCTTCTTTTCCGCCTCGTTCGTTTTCTGCAGATCGACCGATGCGTACTTCTCGCGCCGCCGGCTCAGCTCTTCCCATTCCAGTGCGGGCGGGTAAACGATCGGCGAATCGTCCGGAAACGGAATCGCCGCGCGTTCGACAGCAATCAGCGTCGCAACCACCGCGCGGCTGCGCTCCTCCACGATCGCCAGATATTCCTCGTAATTGCCTTTCATATTGGCGGAAAGCGTGGCCGCCAAGGCCGCCGTCGTCGCATCCTCTGGATCGGCCAGCAACGCCTCGGTGGCCGCCTCTTCCGCTTCGCGATAACGACCTTCGTCCATCAGCGATTCAAAACGATCCATCAAAGTCGCCACTTTGTCCTGCAGACGCTGTTGTTCGTCCAACGCTCGCTGTCGAGCGGATCGAATCGCAATCTCCTCTTCTCGCTCACGCTGTGCTTGCGCCATCGCATCTGAACCACGACCAGCCGTGCGGATGGCAACTCGAACCTTGTGCTTCAGTGTGTCCAACACGTCCGCGTCCACGTCGGTTTCATCGCGCAACGCATCCAGCAACGCTTTCAGTTCTTTTTCCACCGTCGCCGGATCATCGGACATCCGTCGACGCGCTTCGTCCAGACGACGGTCAATATCAACTCGCACGGTATCTGTATAGACCTGACGACGGCGCGCCTCCGAGTCAATCAGATCGCCGCCTTCGGCAATATCATCTTGAAGGAAGGCGTCGTCCTCGGCGTTCAACGCTCCGCCTGCCTCGACGTCATCAAGCAGGCTACGGTGTTGCGCCTGCGCAATAACGTTTTCCGCATCGACGTTAGCAGGATCGTTCTTCAATGCGACCTGTGCGAATCGATCCGCAGCCGCAAAATTGCCAGACGCTAATGCGTTCTTGCTTAACCGATTCAGCTGGATGACACCGTCGTCGATCATCTGCCTGGTCAACGTCATCCCGGTATTTCCCAATGCGGGAACGTGTCCGCCCGTTTCGGTAATCCTGACCATTCCGGCCAGGAAGCCGTTCTCGTCGTCGGCCTGGCTGCCTTGGGCGACGGCTTTCACGAGCGTCCTCTGACCGTCCAGTTCCGCCGTGAAACCGATATCGACTCGACCAGTACCATCGCCTCGGCCAAAAATGATCGTCTCCCGGTCCATGCGCAACGGCGGCAGCGGTCGGGGATATACCTTGGTCAAGGATTCCGAGAGTTTCAATTTCGAGGGCCATACAACCGGATCCGTCGCCGCCTTGGCGAGATAGTCACCAATCTTGTTCGCCTCGAATGCCTTGTCGTCGAGCACCAGTTGGCCGCCCGTGTAGTTGGCAAGCACGGCCAATAGTTCCCGGTCCGTCTCCGGTCCCACCGCATAACTGGTTACCGCGATTCTTTTCTCGACGAGTTGATTTACCAGACCCTCGAAGGTCGTGTTACCGATCAAGCGCGCACGGCTCATCCCATCGCCGATGTAGACCAGCGATCGACGACGGTTGTCCGGTTCGCCATAGACAGACGCCACCTTGGCAAGTGCCCGCGACATGTCCGTGGATCCCAGCGGAGTACGTTGATTCAGTTTGTTGAACGCCTCAGCCGCTGCCTTGCTGCCGGCTGGAACGAACCCGTCCGTCAAGGGAACCGGGTTCACGTCGACTGCGATGATCATCACTCGGTCGGTGCCGTTCAGCTTTGACAACAGCGACTTCGTCGCCTTCAACGCCGCGGTCCGGTGTTGACCAACCTGACTGGCGGAAGTATCGACCATCACGACGATGTCGCTATCGCGGTCAATCTTCCCGCTGATCTTCGGTCGCATACTCAATGAAAAATATTGTTGACCATCCACGGACTGAAAATTGGCAACACTCGTTTGATTGACCTCAATGCGAGCAGGTTCTTCGGCGGATGCATCCCGGCCGCACGTCAGTAGGACGCACAGGGCGGCGAGAGCCAAAAGTGGATGACGAACTGTCATGAAAAGCTCCTGAAAGTGACTTCAGCGGCGTGCGAGCCAATGGTTGTTCCGACCAGTGGCGACCAGGTTCGGATGATCTCCGCCCCTCAATTAATACAGGCCACGAAGCGAGACCCGCCGCGCAGCAGACTTATCCGATAAAGCTATTCTATTTAGAGCCTCGTAATTATTCCACTCGAAGGGGTTAAATCGCGGCATCCAAGGGTCATAGCGACAAACCCCAGCGGGGAGTCGGTCTCGATCGTCCCGAAGTTGTTAGCGGCTAGGGCCTTAAGGTGTCACGCCTATTCCGAGGCATCGCAGGGAAACGCTACCTGGCCAGCCGAACGGTGAACTCCAGGCGTCGGCCTGCGACGTCGAGCCGCTGGGCGAGGTCATCTAGCTTCTTGCTCAGCAAGTGCAGGACCCCCGCCGCCCCCCGCAAGACCTGATTGCCCGTCAACTGGCCGGACGGCTCGACAGGTCCCGCCGACCAACTAGCCTCGAGTTCCCAATTTTCCAGATCCTCGGGCAGGATTCGAGCGAGTTCGGACGTGTCGGTGTGGCGTCGCGACGATGCGAATTCGAAAGCAGCTGTGGCAATCGCGGGCCCTTCCCGACGCCGATCCAGCCCAGCCCAGACGTCGTCGGACCATGCCGGAACGTCCTGAGAAAGACCCCGAATCACTTCGAGTGTCGCAGAGCCGATACGATTGGCAAACCCGCGGACAGCGGACCGACGGCTTTCCTTGGTCGTAAGGCGAGAGAAGTCTTCGCGACGGATCGACTGGACCCACCGTACGGTCTGGTCCATGGCGGCTCGGAGACGCCGCGGATCGCTTACAGCTGGATTCGCCAACTGCTGATCGGGGCCATTGGTCGGTTCGACCCAGAGATCGGTAAGGTGAGCCAACCGAGCGTCGCTGCGATACGCCGGGAGCGTTCGCAAATCGATCTGGTCATCCAATGGTCCGGCGAGATGAGACCATCCGTTGGTCGAAACCCCAGGGAAAACGACATTAAGTGCGGGGGTTTGGGGAGTTGCGGACGACGGCTCTTCTTCGGTTCCGGTCTGGGCGTCAACCGGTAGCCAGAAGACAAACACGCCAGCTTTAGCCGTTGCACTGCTTAGCAGAAGCAGGCTAAAACCGAGCAACAGCGGCGTGACGGACTGTCGAATTCCCTGGGGTCGGCATGGCATGACTAACATGGACGAAGTTTCTCCTGAATCGTTGGCTCGATGACGGCTTGAAATTCGCGAACCTGCCCCCGCAAAGACCGCCCCTAACCAGTGAATGCCATGCTGGTTGGAACGGGTATGCATGTATGTATCGGACTTGCGCTGCTGAACGTATTGGGTAATTGGCGATTTGGTTTCCGATTAGGGAAAATGTTAACGTGTGGTTCGATAGGCTAAGCTTGGAAATCCTTGGTGATCCTACGAACTGCACCGTTCTTAACGGCTGGCATTGATGAACTTACTCGCAGCTTTACAGCAGCCGGTTAATTGGCAAACGGTGATTGCCCTGGCAATCACCGCACTGGTGTTCGTAACCCTGTTTTGGAAACGGGTGCGCGCAACGGATCTGGTCTTTCTGGCCGGCCTGGTTGGTGTAACGCTGTGCCAAATCGTTACGCCGAAACAGGCGCTCTTGGGTTTTGCCAATCCGGCGGTCGTGACAATCGCTGCATTGTACGTGGTGGCGGCCGGTTTGCGGCATTCCGGAGCGCTCGATCTGATCGGAAATTTACTATTGGGGGACGTGCGCACCGAGAAGCAAGCTGTCCGGAGATTGATGTTCCCGATCGTGGCCCTGTCCGCCTTGATTAACAACACGCCAATCGTGGCGATGACCGTGCCAACCGTCATTGACTGGTGTCGGCGGACCGGAGTTTCACCGTCGCGGATGCTGATCCCCATCAGCTATCTGGCGATTCTGGGCGGTGCCTGTTCCTTGATTGGCACCAGTACCAACCTGGTCGTTAACGGCTTGATGGTCAAACATCCGGGCATTCAGGGCATGCACTTGTTCGAAATCGGCTATGTCGGGCTGCCGTGTGCGATCATCGGGACGTTGTATCTGATGTTCGCGGGTCGACATCTGTTACCGAATCGAACGGACTTACTGGAGTCGATCGGTGCGCAACGACGTGACTACCTGGTCGAAATGCTGGTTCGCGAGAACTGCCGGCTGATCGGGAAGACCGTCGAACAAGCTGGCCTCCGCAACCTGCCAGGATTATTCCTGATCGAAATCAATCGCGAGAGCGAAGTCATCACTCCGGTCACCCCGCGCGATCGCATCGAGGCGGGTGATCGCCTGATCTTCACCGGCGTGGTTAGCACCATTGTTGACCTCGAAAAGATTCCCGGCCTCGTGCCCGCGGTGGATTCCGCCTACGAAATCGACCCAGCAGCCCGTCAACTTCGGCACCTAACCGAGGCCGTGCTTTCCAACTCGTCACCTCTCATCGGCAGTACGGTCAAGGAAGCCCGGTTTCGCCAGCTGTACAACGCCGCCGTGCTGGCCGTTCATCGCAACGGCGTACGCATGACCAACAAAGTCGGTAGCATCCAACTCGAACCCGGCGACACGCTGCTATTACAGACCCAATCCGAATTTCTGAACAACTTCCGTAACAGCAGGGATTTTTATCTGGTTTCCGGCGTCGGCGGAGACGCGCCGCGACGGCATGACCGTGTTTGGGTGTCGCTCAGCCTGTTAGGCCTGTTGGTCGCGTTGCTGTTAATCGTCACCTGGCGTGCACAGACGGGGGACATGCCTGAGGGAATGACGGCAATCGTCGCGGTCATGATAGCCGGGATGATGGTCGGAACGCGTTGCCTGTCGATGGCGCAGGCCCATTCGGCATTCGAACTTCAGGTACTAATAACGGTTGGAGCCGCTCTGGGACTGGGCGAGGCGCTGGAAGCGAGTGGAGCCGCGACGGCAATCGCATCCGGGCTAATCGGCATGGTAAACAACGACAAATTTCTGCTGCTTGTCGTCACCTATATATTGACGCTGCTATTTACGGAGATGATTACCAACACGGCCGTGGCGGCGTTGATGTTTCCGTTGGCGGTGGCGGTCGCCCAACAATCCGGACTGGAACCAAAGCCATTTATCATGGCGATTGCGCTTGCCGCATCATGCAGTTTCCTGACGCCGATTGGCTACCAAACCAATTTGATGGTGATGGGACCGGGCGGGTACCGTCCGATCGACTATTTCAAAGTCGGACTTCCACTCACCGTGTTGGTCATGATCACTTCGCTGACACTGATTCCGTACGTCTGGCCGCTTTGATTCCAGCGACCAAGTTGATTCCAGCGACCAACGCGACCGAAACTCTGGCAGAAGCCTGTCTTCCGACTCGCGCACCGGACCACCCTCGGCGGTATCTCTGGATTCGCCTATCCTAAACGGGGCACAGAGCACAACATTGCGGGGCGCAGGACAGAACGATTGCGGGGCGCAGGACAGAACGTTGCCTGACCTGACGCGTGCCTGGCCTGGCGCACCCCATTGATCTCGCTGGAACAAAAGATGAAGAAGCTCTTCCTTCCATGTCTGTTGGCTGCGATCGCCGGTCTGGCCATCTCTCAGTTTCTCATGCATCGCCAACCGGCGCAGGAAGAATCAAAGAGTGCGTCACCACAAAGGGATGCATCGTCAACGCCCGCAAGCGGTCGAGTGATCGACCTGACGAGCGAGACTCGGGGTCCGGTCGGCGGTGAAGTGATCCCGGTGAATCAGGCGGGCTTGGATCATTTGACGCTGGAAGAGCGGGTCAATGTTAAGGTGTACGAGAGCGGAAACCGCAGCGTGGTAAATATCAACACGCGCTCTGTCCGCGCCGATCCGATTCTGATGTTCGAAACACCTTCCGAGGGCGTGGTTCAGGATCCGTGCTGGACAAACAGGGGCATATTCTTACGAATTTTCACGTCATCGAAGGTTCGCAAGAAATCCAAGTCACGCTGTTCGACGGGATCACGTACAATGCTCGACCAGTCGGAGTTGACCCGAATACAGATTTAGCTGTCTTGCGGATCGACGCACCCGACGAAACGCTGTTCCCCGTCGACCTGGGCGATTCGTCCGCGCTACTCGTTGGCCAAAGAGTCTTCGCGATTGGAAACCCTTTCGGCCTCGAACGGACGATGACGGTCGGAATCATCTCCAGCTTGAATCGCGTCATCCGCTCGCGCAACCAGCGCCGCATCCGATCGATTATTCAAACCGACGCGGCAATCAATCCCGGAAACTCCGGTGGACCATTGCTGGATAGTCGTGGCAAGTTGATCGGCGTGAACACGGCCATCGCCAGTCGTACGGGCCAGAGTGCGGGTGTCGGCTTTGCAATTCCCGCCAGTGCCGTCCGGCGCATCGTTCCTCAGCTAATTCGCAATGGTCGCGTCGTACGCGCCGAAATTGGGATCTCGCGGGTTGTTGAAACGGAAAACGGCCTGGTCATTGCCGCAACCGTCGACGGGGGACCCGCGTCCAAGGCAGGCCTGCAAGGATTTCGCCTGATTACCAAGCAACGACAACAAGGTCCAATCGTTTACAAACAGACGTTCCTCGATCGGAGTACCGCGGACCGGATTGTTGCTGTGGACGGCGTGGCGGTGAACAGCGCCGATCAGTTCTTGGACGTGATCGAGTCCAACCGACCGAACGAAACGGTTGCGGTGACGATCATTCGGAACGGCAGCACGATCGACGTCCCCGTCACGCTGGAAGCTGGGGACTGACGGTCGTCGGACAATCAATTCAAACGAATCCGAAATTCGCATTCCGAAATTCGGATTTTGAATTAATCCAAACTATGGTCGGCGCAAGCACCCCACTCGACTGTGGCACTTGGTACTATGGCAGCTGGCACTGTCGTACCTGGTACTATGGCACTTGGTGCTCGACGGCGAACGGCCCCGCCGTCGCATCCGGTTTAACGGTCAGCGGTATGTCCCAGACCACACTTCCGACCTTACAAATCCCTTCGGATCCGTCGCGGCAATAGAAATACGTCAGGTACACTTCAACGTCATCCCGGCCCGAGTCAGCCGAGATCGAAAGTGGTACGGTCAGGTTTGCCTTGCGGTCTGCTTCGTTCACGATCACCGCTTTGCCCACGGTCGTACGATCCACAGGACCGGCTTCACCTTTGGTCCGCACCTGGTAATTCATCGGACCTGCGGTGTTGATCTTCCAGCCCGCCGGCAGTGCCAACCGGACGGTGACATCGATTTTTCCGCCGACCGGCTTTGCCGTCACCGGCACAACGGCCACTCGAACGGTGCCGTCCAATGCGGGAGATTTTCTAGGGGGCGGCGCGGGTGGTGTGAGACCCTGGATCGTGAGCGTCTTGACGGCGTAGCCGTCGCGCAGATCGACGGTCCGTATCTGGTGATTGTTCATATCCGCGACGAAAAGCTTGTCGGCGTGGATGGCCAATCCCGCCGGTTCATCAAAAATCGACTTGCCGCCAGCCCCCGGCTTACCGGCGATGGTCGTGCAAGATCGATCTTTCAGATCAATCCGCTTGATATTGTCGTTGTACGTATCGGCGACGTAGAGCATTCCGTCGCCGTACGCGACGCCCGTCGCGTGCTGCAACAACGGACCGGTTGTGGTTTCGGCGCTAGGTTGCACGCGAAACGGCAGATCGGATCCCTTGGTCTGCAGCAATCCCTTGCCGTCGCGGTCGCCAAAGATAAACAACCGTGAGCCCGGAAGTTCGGATGTGCCGACAATCGTTTTGACTTCTTGTTCACGATCGAACGGGACGGCGCGAATGGAACTGCCTTCGCTGTCGGCGACATAGAGCCACTTTCCGTCCGATGCCAGACCACTCGGCTGCGCAGAAGCGCTGTAGGTAGCACCGTACCCCGACGGTATCAGGCGAGGAGGCGCCGGCGGCACCAGTCGGCCGTCGATAATGTCCTCTTTGCCGTTACCCGCGTACACCTCGATCGTTTTTTCATCCAGCGTCATGCGCCAGATCTGGTGCGGGCCTGCCATGGCGATATAGAGATGGTCGCCGTGAATGGCTAACGCCCACGGACTGCCCAACGGGAATTGCCGCGGCACGCTGGCCCAACGGTCAGGAAGGACGGATTCGTCCCGTCTTTTTCGCAGGTCCATCTGGTCCATTCCGGGCCACCAACCACGATTCTGCTTTCCGGTACCCGCGATCGTGGTGACTTCTTTCGCCGTTAGATCAATCTTGCGGATCAAGTGATTCTGCGTATCGGCAACATAGAGTGTTTTTCCGAGCAGCGCCATCCCGTGAGGGCGATCAAAGGTCGCATCTTCATAAGCGCCGTCATCCCGTCCGACGCGACCACTTCCAATGGTTGCCATCAGTTTGCCGGCAAGACTGGCGACGACGATTCGGTTGTGACCTGTATCGGCGATATAGAGCCGATCCGACGCAGCATCGGTCAAGACCTTGCCAGGATAGCGCAACGGGGTCGGCGGTTCCACATCCCGCTCTAACTCAAAACGCAACGGTGTTTCGTCCAAAAGTCCCTTGGCCTTGTAGAACGGAATCGCCATGCGAAAAAACCGATCCAACGTTTCAAAGTCGATTTCACCGCTGTCGGCGGCAACGACTTTTCCCTGTGGATCGATGACTCGCAAGGCGGGCCATCCGGTGATGCCGTAGCGTCGCCAAATGGTCATTTCCGAATCGTTAACCACCGGATGCTCGATTTCATAGCGCAGCACGGCCTGACGAATATTCTCGCCCTGTTTCTCCGTTTCGAACTTCGCCGAATGAACACCGATCACGACGACTTCATTCGGATAGGCCCGCTCTAGCTTTTTCAACTCGGGCAGAATGTGAAGGCAATTGATGCAGCAATACGTCCAGAAATCCAAGACGACGAATTTGCCTCGCAAATCCTGCACATTGATCGGGCCACCCGTATTGATCCACTCCATGTCCTCGTCAAACGATGGGGCCGGAGTCCGCCGTGCAAACGGATTACGAAGGGGCGGCTTCTCGTTCGTGTCCTGCGCGGTGTTTTCCGGCGTATCATCGCGCGCCGCAGGCCGGTCTGGTTGAGCGGCCTCTTTGGGTTCTGCCGTAAGCTGGCCGCCGCACCCGGTCAGGACCAATGTTATGCCAGCGATCAATCCGAAAACGACCGCGCGACGAAAATCACGTTCGACCCTGTTCACAATCGCCACGGACCTTTCTTCTTGGTCTTCTTGGAATTCTTCTCGAAGCTGGTCTTGGAACTCATCTCGAAGCGTTTGCTGGAAGCACATGCAAGCCGCCTGAACACAAGGGACCTGAACACAAGGGAAATGAACAAAGGGGAAAACGGTTGACCAGGTACGGCAAAAGCTATCGGACCGTGCGCGACGTAACAATGGTACGTAACAATGGAAAGGGCCACCTTCGGATCAGAAATCGCCTGATCAGTTGTTGGGGACGAGCGTGTGCAAGTTATCCTACCTGAAGTCTGGCAAGTTGGGAAGTTTTGCGAATCTCGGCACCTTCGGAAAGTTCCTGGGTGCTAGCGGAATGCGCAAGGGGCTTCTTATTGAGTTCCCCTCTCGCGCTGTCTTACCTGGTTTCACTGCATATATTGTGTTTCTAAACTTGGACCGTTTTGGTTGACGAAATGGATAGCGTAAGGGTTTGTCCAGGCGTATCGCGCACGAGTTCCTGCTTGCGCTCGCTACCATCAAGCCGCGCGTGGGTCAGGGCACAAGAGGGAGAGGAATGATTCGAGTGACCGGCAAACTGTGTCACATCCTATTGGTGTTTGTCACCACCCTGGGAGGCCTTTCCTACGCGAACGCAGAGAATCCCACCTGGGCCGACAAGATGTTCGACCAGCTGGAGTTTGACTTCGCAAGTCTGGCTCGCGGTTCCAAGGCGGAACATCGCTTCAAGATCAAGAACATCTATCAAGAGCCGATTGAAATTGCATCGGTGCGGTCGAGCTGCGGTTGTACTGATCCACGCGTCGAAAAAAACGTCTTGCAGTCCGGCGACGAAACAGAGCTGGTCGTTGCGTTTAATACGGTCTCTTTTGAAGGCAGTCACAAAGCAACGATTACGGTGACGTTCGCGGATCCGTTCGATGCCGAAGTTCGTCTTCAAGTGATGGGTTTCGTACGCAGTGACGTCGTGTTTACACCAGGAAGAATCGAGCTGGGATCCGTAAATCCGAGCGAAGGTGCTTCGAAAACCGTAAAAATAACCTACGCGGGCCGGAACGACTGGAAGGTCGAGGATGTGCGAAGTACGAATCGTAACTTTGAGGTGCAATTGAAGCCAATAGCGCGCGGCAACGGGCGTGTCGAATACGAGATGAACTTCCAGCTGAAAAAGGGGCTCGCAGGTGGATACTTGAACGACAGGATTTTCCTGGTCACCAATGATCCTTCCAATCGAATGATCCCTCTAGCCATCGAAGGCCACGTGGTGTCGGGCCTGACCGTGAGCCCGTCCTCATTGCACCTCGGTGTCCTGAAGCCCGGTGAATCGGTCACCAAGCGTTTGGTGGTGCGTGGGACAACACCGTTCCAGATCGTACATATCGGGTGCGAGAACGGGGACGATTGCTTCACCTTCAATACTTCCGATGCGTCGCGCAAGGTCCACGTGGTCCCGGTGAAGTTTACGGCTCCCGATAAGCAGGGACGGATCGTCGAAAACATCAAAATTGAGATCAAGGGCGCCGAGGGCTCGCTTCCCACGGTCGTGGCTCACGCGGAAGTCCGCGAATAGTGTCGCGACGATCCACTGGCGCCGCACACTTTGTTTGGCATCAGGGAGTTGTTTGGCATCAGGGAGCCATCACTTCTTTTCGGGCAGCAGGGTAACGACCCCGGCCAGCACGATCAGCGTATCGTCCGATTCGAATCTCTCCAATTCACTCCCGTACGGATCATAGCCGGGCAATTTCGCCGCAGGATCCCGAACGATGGACCCCAGAACTCCAACGGGTTCGTGCAGTGTCATATCGGGCCGTTTCTCGGACAAGACAACCACGCGCTTCGCCGTCTTTTGGCCCGTCTTCCTATCGGTCCGCGTGATCTCAACCTCCGTGGCAAACATCTCGCCGTACGGCTTGATGATCTGCGTTACACCGACAAGGAAAATGCCGTTTTTGTCTTTCGGTCGTTTTTCGCTGTACAACATGTCGACGCTGTATTGCGACAGCCGCGCCTGCGATTTCCATTTACCGACTCGCCTCATCAGATCGGCAGCTTCTGTTCGCGACAGTTCCGCCGCCCCACCTGCATCCTTTTCGGCAAAGGCAAGCTTGTCACCCAGCGCGCACAAGCCGAGATAGAGTTTTCCAGTGATTTGTCCGTCGTCCTCTGCCGCCAGAGTGCGGGCGGCAGCGACCGCGTCGGCGACGGTTGCGGCGTCAACCGATTGAAGGACGCCAGCCACATCGGGCTGACCGTTGAGCAGTTGCGTGAATCGTTTTTGGAGGCCATTGTCGTTGTCAACCCGTTTCACATCATCCTGACGATCGCCATCCGCCGAACCCGCCAGACCTTTGACATCCTTTACCTCGTCCTGCGTCGGCTGCTGGTCCTTCGGCAACGATGTGCCAATGGGAAAATCGTCCTCGTCTTGTTTGCTCGCGCCCGCGCCGCCGTCGTCGTCGGAAGACAAGAGCGCGCCGAGGGGACCGAGCCGAATTCCGAAGCTCTCCCGAATCTGTTTCGCGTTTTCGGGAAAGAAGAAATGGAGAATGCCGTAACCCAGGGCCAGCCCTATCAGGCCAAACCCGACGATGCCCACCATCTGAGCCTTTAATCCCAGCTTCTTCGCTTTCTTCTTTGTGGCAGGTTGGCTTTTGCGATTTGTTGTCGCCGTCGCCGTTTCCGATGCGCTGCCTTCACCCAAACCCGCCAGGCTGGCACGGTTATCCGCACCTGAATATTCCGCAGCAGAGCCTGCCGCAGCAGAGCCTTCCGCAGCACCCGTCGCGAACGCAAAGTCGTCGCCGGCCGTCGGCTCGTCTTCGCTGTCTGCCTCAAAGATGGGCACAGCGCCCGTTGGCTCATCGGTCAGATCTTCAAAGTCCAGACCGCTGCTCGACGCGTGGTCGACGTCCGAGTCACCCCTTTCGTCCTCGACAGCACCGAAAGCCAGCGACTCACTCTCGGGATCGATGCCCGGATCGATAACGCGAAGAACCGGGGCGTCCTCCGGGATGGCGTCGTTCAAACCAAACGGATGGTTGCACAGGGGGCATTCCACTTGGGCAGACGCCCGAGTGCCGGATGGGACAATTACCTGCTTTTGACATTCGGGACAGATCGTGACGCCGGTCATATGCTACTCCACCGCACGGTTGGTTCTATCCAGCCAGTGTAAACTCGCGGTACCCCAAGAGCCAGTCTTTGAATCGAAACCGATTTCAAACGTCTTTTTTCGGTATTAGGAAAGACCGTACAGCGGCGAGAGCTTCGCACGCAATTGGTCGATCAAGAACTTATGGTTGAGTGGCTCGCCCGTCACCAATTCGACCAGTTCCGCGGCCGGATAGCACTGACCACGGCGGTGAATGTTCTGCTGTAACCACTCGCGCAAAGAATCAAATTGCCCGCTGGCAAACTGCTGATCAAGATCTCCGAGGTCCCTGTGGGCAGTCGCGAATAATTGTGCTGCGTAGAGATTGCCCAGCGAATAGGTGGGAAAATATCCGATCGCACCGCCGCTCCAATGAATGTCCTGTAAGACACCGTCCGCATCGTTCGTTGGCCTCGCACCAAGGTAGTCCTCGTATTTCTGATTCCAGGCATCGGGCAGGTCCTCGACGGTCAGCTGGTCTTCCATCAGCGCCTGTTCCAGTTCAAAACGAATCAGAATGTGCAAATTGTAGGTCGCTTCGTCTGCTTCAACACGAATCAACGATGGCCGGACATCATTCATCGCAAAATAGAAATCGTCCAGGGACACGTCAGCCAGCGCCGCGGGAAAGGCGGCTTGCGCGTGAGGAAAATTGTATTCCCAGAACGCTCGACTCCGTCCTACCTGGTTTTCCCACATTCGCGACTGGGATTCGTGAATACCCAAGGAAACATCCTTTCCCGGCGGCAGTCCGTACCATTCACTTCGCAACCCCTGGTCGTAGATCCCGTGGCCCGCTTCGTGAAGGATGCCGAAAAACGCCGAAGGGAAAAATTGTTCTTCGTAGCGGGTCGTGATTCGGGTGTCGTTGGGTCCCAGACCACTGCAAAACGGGTGAACGGTTTCGTCCAAACGACCGCGATCGAACGAAAATCCAATCCGCCGGGCCGCTTGTTGCCCGAATTTTTCCTGGACCGCGGCGGGGTAGTGCCGCCGGAGCAGTCCAATATCAGGAGATCGACCGCTATCCGCGATCTGGCAAATCAAGGGCACCAGCTCGTCCCGTAGCCCTGCCAGCACGCGACGCACGTTACTCGTTCGCTCCTGAGGTTCAAAGTCGTCCAGTAGAGCGTCGTATCGACATTCGGGAAAACCGACTGCATCCGCCTGCTGCCGTTTTAGCTCGATCGTCTTCTTCATGATCGGGGCGAAAGCCGCATAATCGTCCTCCGCCCGCGCTTTCTGCCAGATCTGTTGTCCTTCGACCGCCGTCCTCGCCAGCTGCTCGACCAGCGACTGCGGCAGCTTGCTCAGCTTCTCAAACTGTCGCTTGATCTGGCGGATAACCGTACCCGCATCGCTATGCTCTTCCTCCGCTAGCGGACTGTCAATCAACACGTCGATCCAGTGGCCGATTTGTGGATCGGTATTTCGCTGGTGAATCAGCCCCGCCAGCAGTGTCATCTGATCGGCCCGATGTTCCGCTGCAGCAACGGGCATTAACGTCCGTTCGTCCCAGCCCAACAGATGATCTATCGATTCAAGAACGGCGGTCTGCCGCAAGTGCTGGCAGAGCGCTTCGTAGGCAGATTGAGTCGAATCATTCATTGCGATGCGGCCCTCGGAACGGGTCGATTTGGGGGTGCGGGAAAACCGACGATGCTGAGCATCATACCCGAAGCGTGAGCGAGGGATAACTCGCTAGATTGCTTGATCCGTCGCTGACGCGTCGGGTTACGAAAAAACCGGCGCCATTTCCCACAACCAGGCGGGACATGAATTGCATCATCTCGCACCAAGGATCACAATCGAGGGGTAGGCGGATGTTTTTCCCACCGGAGACTCTGTTGCATGCAGCTTGATGTGCTGGCGATCGCTCCGCATCCCGATGACGCTGAGCTGGGAATGGGGGGTGCCATTCTTCGCTTTAAATCAGAAGGGCTGCGCGTTGGCGTGCTGGATTTGACCGACGGCGAACCGACGCCCCACGGATCTCCCGAGTTACGAGCGGAAGAAACGCGCGCCGCCACGGCGATCCTGGGTCTCGACTGGCGAGAAAACCTGGGGCTACCGAACCGCCGACTGGAAGCAACGCTGGAAGCGCGTGCAGAGTTGGCGGGGGTGATTCGCGTTCTGCGGCCTCGATGGCTATTCGCGCCCTTTTGGATCGACGCGCATCCAGACCACGTCGCGGCAACCGAACTGATCGAGGCGGCGCGATTCTGGGCCAAGCTAACGAAAACGGATCTGGCTGGCGAACCTTGTCATCCAGAACGTATTTTTAACTACTACTGTGTGCATTTAAAAATGGCTGCACAGCCCGCGTTCGTGCTGGACATCAGCGAACAGTGGGAACAAAAACTCGCGTCGATTCGCTGCTATCAAAGCCAGTTCATCACCGGTCGTTCCAGCAAACCTCCAACATTTCTTGACCAACTTCGCGACGAAGCAGCCTACTGGGGGAAGACGATCGGTACACGGTACGGCGAGCCGTTCGCCTGTCGCGAACCAATCGGTGTAAACAGTTTCGCTTCGTTGATCTAATCCGCGCGTTACTCTTCTTTCCTGTTTTGCCGCGCGGTCATTGCGTGCGAAGCATCGCGTGTCTGCTATCACACCCCTTCTAGCAGGTTCCTCTTCCTTGTGGTTCCGATCACGACGGCAATGTCGGTTATGCGCCAATTGAGACGCGAAGTTGTGCTGTCTTAGCACTTTGCGTGCAAATACCAGGTGGCGATTGGGCGACCGAACGGCCGATAAGGTTCCTAAGTAACCGCCCGACCCGTGACCGAAACTCACCTTCGCCCACCGTTTATCCCGTCGGCTTCGCCGCGATCATGGAGGACCAATTACTGTGACGCAAGACATCAATGTCCTGGCGCTGGTCAAAGGCGAAGAGCGATACGTATTTCTGTTTGATGATGATAGCCGGGCTGCCACCCTGCGGATCCTCGGACGATACGCTTCCAACCCGGATCTCAGCTTTACCTGGTATGACGCGGCGGTGTTGAGCCAGAAGATTCGACAAGAGGCCACGCAACCGGCCAACCCACCTCGTTTCGATCTACCGCTGCATACCGACCGTGACGAAGTCACCTAAGACGGCTGTCGGCGGCCGAGCGGCTCAACGCAAATGCTTGATTCCATCGAGCGTTTTCTACGCTATCTGCAAGTCGAGCGAAACGCTTCGGACTTGACGATCAAGAGTTACCGAGAAGACCTCGCGGCGCTGGCCGTCTGGTTGACCGAAGAGGGTGAGGTCTGCCCGGAACCGTCCGCGATCAGCACCCTGGACCTACGCGGCTTCATCGCCAGTCTCCAGCAAGCCGGATACGCGAAATCCACGATCGCTCGTCGCCTGGCGTCGATGCGAAGCTTCTTTCGCTTTGGCCAGCGGGAGAAATGGGTCGAGCAGAATCCGGCCAAGCCGCTTCGCAATCCACGTCGATCCCGCCGGCTGCCGCACTTTCTTTCGACCGATGAAATCGGATTGCTGTTGGATGCACCGCCACGGAACGCCCCCTTGGGGAAGCGCGATCTCGCCATCCTGGAAACCATGTACTCGGCGGGCCTGCGGGTTAGCGAGCTCGTTGGCCTGGTCGACGGTGACCTGGACCTGGACGGCGGATTGGTGCGCGTCCGCGGAAAAGGGCGCCGTGAACGACTATCACCGATTGGGTCCTTTGCCGGTCGCGCGTTGAAATCATGGATGTCGGTACGTGCGCTGGATGGTGGCAAGACAGCTGGTCCGAAATCGCCTGTGTTCGTCAATCGCTTCGGCCGACAACTGACGACGCGCAGCGTCGGACGCATGCTGGAAAAGTACATCAAGCTGACGGGATTGGACGATCGGACGAGTCCCCACACGTTGCGACACAGCTTCGCCACGCATCTGCTCGACCGAGGTGCCGATATCCGCAGCGTGCAAGAACTGTTGGGGCATAAAAGCCTGGTCACTACGCAAATCTATACGCACGTCAGCACGGCGAGTCTGCTGGAAGTGTACGAACGAGCCACCCCCGCGCAGGCTAGAACCCACCTCATCCCAGTCGTGTCGGTCGAGATATTGGCAGTTGGAAACGCGCCGTCCTTCGAAAGACTCGCTAGTAGCTGTATGCCAGAACACGGTGGTCTGTTGGCGTCGCCAACAAACCCATGCGTTGATGCGACGATGGCGCAGTCTGGCGAGGGTTGATTCGAGGCGCTAAAACGCTCAGGTCGCGATCACCTCGGTCACTTGGCAAGACGCAGTTACTGACTCAGGACGGTTCGTCCTTACGCACGAACTGCGCCCTTCGCAAGCCGCCAAGCGTCATCAATCTGACCGCAGCTTCTGCTGCCACGAACTGCGATCGGTGAGCTTCACCTCCAGCAGTTGCCCCGTCTGCTTTCAGCGGTCGGGCGATGCAACCGATGTCTCGAAGCAGGTTTCCTAACTCGCATCGGACGTGATCACCTGGTGCATGAAGGGAATCACCGCAGCATCTCTTTGACTACGCAGATAGAGCGTTTTTCGGTGACCGTGAGCGTCCAATTCTTGGTGCATCAGGCGCGGCGGTCCTGTACGAATTAGAGACGCTGACGAATCTGCGTCGGTGCCGTCAACTTGGAAGCCTGACGCATCATTCACCTCCTCCAAGCGTTCGAACAAACGCCTTTCCAAGTGGAGCAATTGTCACGAACGTTTGGCCCTGTTTCGCGAGCCCTCGGCAAAGGGCTTCCCTAAGACGTCTAAATTCAAAGACGACGGGATGGCAGGATCGGCAACCGCCTCCCTGTCAACAACGTTTGTGATCGATCAATTTCAAGGCCGTTAGAGTTCAGTACAAATCCAGACAATCGTGCAACCCGTCTTGGCTGCTCTCTGATTATCACGGAACTATAATTCGGCTGTCGTCAATGGCTGAAATTGAGGACAATTGAATTTCGGCAGTCGTCTGTGCAGGGACACTCAGGCGAATGGACTCCAACGAAGATTCGAGCGCGGTCCGATGACTTATGACGCATTACTGATCCTGGCCGCATCCCCGACGGACGTCTGGGGAGTCTTGTGGGAAATTCTTGTCTTATTGGCCATTGCCCTGGTGGTGGGGACAATTGCCGAACAGCTAGGTCAGAGCGTGATCGTCGGCTATTTGATTGCCGGAACTCTGGTTGGGCCAAACGTCCTGGGATGGATTTCCACGCAGCGCGACCTGTTCAACATTGCCGAATTGGGCGTGGCCCTACTGTTGTTCACCATTGGTTTGGAGTTTTCGCCGCGTCGCCTGTTGTCGCTGGGCAGCATCGGACTGAAGACTGGACCGCTTCAGGTCGCCTTGACAACGATCCTTGGTTTCGGTGTGGCGGTCATGTGTGGGTTGGACGTTCGCGAAGCGCTCGTTGTGGGCATGATGGTCGCTGTCAGCAGCACAGCATGTGTGCTGCGGCTGTTGACGGACCGAGCGGAAATCGACAGCGAGCATGGCCGAACGGCACTCGGCATCTTGCTCGTTCAAGATGCCGCTGTGATCCCGATGGTCTTGCTGGTGAGCGTGATGGCAACCGGCGCCACATGGGGGCTAGTCGTTGGCAAGCTGGCCCTGGCCCTGATTCTGACGGCCGTGCTGATCGGCCTGTTTTACGTGTTGTTCAACATCGTTGCACCGCGGCTGCTCCTGTTGCCTACTTGGCGGAAAAACCGCGACTTGCCGATTCTGTTGGCCGTAATCATGGCCACAGGTTCGGCCTGGGCGACACATACTATGGGCCTAAGTCCAGCGTTAGGGGCCTTCATCGCGGGTGTTCTGCTGGCCGTCTCCCCATTTGCCACGCAGATCCGAGCCGACACCCGTCCGCTAACGACATTGATGGTAACGTTGTTTTTTGCCGCGATTGGAATGTTCGGCGATCCGCTTTGGGTCATCGGACACTGGGCGATCGTGGTCGGCATCGTGCTGGCAATTATCGTTGGCAAACCGCTGATCATCGTGCTAATAGCGCGGGCCTTTGGGCGCCCTTGGCGTTACGCAATTGCGGTAGGGTTGTGTTTGGCGCAGGTAGGCGAGTTCTCTTTCGTATTAGCGACTATCGCTCACAGCGGCGTCGCGGGTGAGGCGCTGATGTCGCCGGAAACGTTCCGCGCGATGGTATCAGCGACCATCGTGACCCTGTTGTTCACACCCTACTTTGTTGCCGCCGCGCCACGGGCAGGGGCTCGCGGCGAGCGCGTATTGTTGCGCTGGCGAAGGAGACAGGGGCCGATGCTGCAGGATAAGCTCACGACCAGTTCTGTAACGACAGAAGAAGGCCCCAGCGTTTCGTCGGGTCTGATTCTGATCGTCGGCTTCGGTCCGGCCGGACAGCGCGTTGCGGAAGGCCTGTTGGACTCGCATCAGCCGCAAATGGTGGCGATCGATCTAAACCCTGATAACATCGAAATCGCGCGTCGATATAATTTGGTCACCCGCCTCGGAGACGCGACGCATCGGGATATCCTGGAGCACGCCGGTATTTACCAAGCGCGTGTGGTCGTCATCACCGTGCCTGACCACGCCACAACGCGTCAATTGATACACCTGGTCCGCGACATCGCGCCGGAAGTCTTCATTGTCGCCCGCTGCCGGTACCACGTCCTCCACTGGGAACTGCTTCACGCCGGCGCCCATGAAGTCGTGGACGAAGAAGACCAACTCGGTCGTCGCCTCGCCGCGCAGGTTCGACAGTTCGTCGGTCGCGTAGACGAAGCGGCGGATTGACGCGCAAGTTGCAAGGACTTGGCGATTGAACTGCGGTAGAGCAGAGCCTGGACGACGGATAAGCTGCTCGGTTTGATCGACTTGGTGCATGAACAGCTGAAAGACCAACCACCATTTGTCCTCATAACGAGGCGACAGGACCGATCTGTGGCTAGAATTGTCGGGACTGGAAAGCGCGTAGGTTGATAAGACCGACCGCAATTTGGCCAAACGTCGACTTAGTGAGGTCGGACAACCCGACGCGGCTTAGCCTCTCCTCAAACTGATGGAGGTGGTGGCGACCTCTGTAGTTGCGCCACCAAATCGACAACAACCTGGCCCTGGCCAGCGAAGCCCGCCTCAACTACACCCTTCGTGCCTAATGTGGGCGTGTCGTCCTGGGTTGTCACTTTTCGAAGAACATCGGACGGTTCGTCATTACGCATGAATGCAGACTATCGCAAACCACCTGGCTATCGAGTTGACTACGGGTTTCGCCGCTCCGAGACTGCGGTCGGTGAAGACCACCTCTGCGGGCTGGGCATCGACGACCGCCGAGGTCGATGCAACCGCCCACTCAAGCGATTCGCGAAACCGCATCGGTCTCCATCACCTCAGACACTCGGACTCTTCATTCGCGACCAATGGCCGCCGTGGTGCATTCGGAGCTTCATATGGCCCCGTCCGCCATCAACTCGCGATTCTCACGAAGATTACTTCGTTGTCTTCAATGCCGTGAGCAGTGCCTCGTACTCCTCCTGGCATTCCGCAATTGGCAAGGTGGTGCTCGACCGCTTGCAGGCCTTCCGGAATGGACTTGCCATTCAAGGCGTGTTCGGCGAACTCGGCCACGTCCTTCAGGCACTCGTCGCAGGTCGCTTCCTCGGAGCGCGTCAGCGAGACCGATTTGATCAAGGCGTCGATTTCTTCTTTTGATAGTGCCATCATGTTACCCTTCCAGACCGTTTGTCCAGGTCATCGACCGAGTACCCTGCAGCTTCCAAGCCTCGCCTGCTGAGCCGCTGCGCGCATCGTGAGTCAGCTTGTTAGGATCGGTTGTGGTTGCTCCCCATGCGGCGGCCGATTTCTTCCAGCGGCATTCCCTTGAGTTCGGCGAGCCAACGCCGGTGCGTTTCTCTTGTCAAATCCGTGTCGATGATTCGATACATGTCTTCAATCAACGCCTCTAGTTTAGTCGCCGCCTCCGGTCGAGTACTCGTGACTACCGTTTGCAAGTCGCCGTTCGCGCTCCTCCAGAATTTCTTGATCCAGCGAAACATCTTTCCAATGCCGGTCGCCGGAGTTCGGTGTACGCGACCCGGATGGCAATCGTAATGGCCACGTCAGGAACTGGCTGCGGCCTTCGAACTGGCCGATCCGGTCGAGCACGCGAACAACGCTTCTTGTATAACGTCTTCCAGCAGCGATTCGTCCGCATGGGGAGATCGGCGAAGGAGCGGCGATCCCCGCAGCAACAGGATGCGCAAATCGGACAAAGCCGGCTCGCGGTCCGTACTGCGCCCGTCAGGCACACAATCCACGATTCGTTAGTCCGTTGCATGATTGTTACTTCGCTCGACCGCGCTTCCATCGCCTGATCCCCCAGGTCCAGCAGCGACGGTCGGCGGTCCCAAGGTCCGCTGCGTGGCTCATGTACAAGCTGTCGTTGCGTTAAGGGATCGGCTGCGTGTGCCATTTTCGCTAAAACCCACATTCTAAACGCCTATCAGGAATCGTGGGAGATGCTGTCCGGTTTATACCGGCAGCGTTGGTTAGGCCGGTGCCGTTTTTTTGACGCTACGTGTCACGGAGGTCTTACCTGACAGTTTGAGATTTCTGGAGAGTGGCGCCGGCGGTCAGGTCATTGCTTTGGCCAAAAAATATCGCGTAAGACTCGCTGCGCGTCAGCGTCGAAATCATGATGCAACAAGAATTTAACTCCAACCAATTCAAAACATGTCCAGAGGAGTCTTACGATGCCAGACGGAACTCGCAAACGTCGATTTAGCCCAGTTTCGGGGCCCAACGATAGAGTGGTATGCCCGCCACCGTGCCGAGTCGTTTCGAGCGCGGTTCGGTTGGCCTCAGGAACATCTCAAGCCTCACCGAAGCACCCTTCGCGGAAGGCAGATGCCATGAACAACCGTTTTCGAACACCCGATCACGTCCGACGGGCGTCCGCACCAGATGGCGAGCTGCGGGACTTCGACAGCTCACCGGCCTGCAAGGAACTCGGTGCCTGGATGAACCGGCAACTCGCACGACTCGTTGGCCGCTGTCACCGGCGGTGGCCAATCGAACCGGGGACACGTTTCGCCCCAACTCTTTCAGAACGTCCAGGTAAGACATCCGCCGTTCGCCGCGTCTAATGACGGAGCAAAGCAATGATCTAGTTGTAAAAAGCAAGTGCATTTCACCGCGTCAGCGTGACGCCGGCACAACGTGTACCACTTAACTTTCGTAACTGCTTCAAACCACAAGGAGAAGACCATGCCCACAACGCAATGTAACGTCAATCCCGACACCAGCGAAATCGCAATCGGCGGTTACAGCCCAGTGTCGTATTTCGAAAAGGGGCAGGCCGAGCTTGGCAGCCCCGACCACGCGGTCGAGCACGACAGCAAGGGTGATCACTTCACGTCCGCTGAACAAGCGAAAATGTTCCGCGCCACCCCGGACAATACTTGCCGGAGCACGGCGGTGCTTGTGCCTACGGCGTGACGGTTGGCGGAGACGTTTCCTACCGATCCGACCGACTTCAAGATCGTCGACGGCCGCCTGCTGCTGTTTCTGAAGAACGACAAAGTTGATGCCCGTGAGTTGTGGAAAAGGAACACGGCGAGCAATGTTCCACGGAGGCGGACGGTTGTTGTTCGTGATGAAGAAGGAGTGAACCTGATCCGCCAGGCCTGGCGGCCAATTCGGCCGCCCGGACCGCGACACGAATGAACCGTTCTTGACGTCGCAGGGGACTAGATAGGCAAAAAATCACTGCTCTCCACCCTTGGGCCACGTTGCGGCCTGGCGTCGCAGTGTCAGGTTTTCTGGATCGTCCAAAATCTTCTGCAAAAGCTTTCGGCCTTCTTCGACTTCCTGGAGCAAGTCGGGTTTTGGAACAATTGGTTCTGGCGGCGGCGGCCGGGACCGAGTGCTCAGACAATTATGGGGAGAATCCGCAGTGAGCAAGACAAGCTGAAGGCGGCGACCGCATGACTGAGTTGACGATCCTGCTGAACGAGATTCGTCAGTGCCGCGAGTGTGAACAGCACCTGCCGCTCGGACCGCGCCCGGTTTTGCAAGCAGGTTCCGACGCAAGAATTCTGATCATTGGCCAGGCTCCCGGTCGTCGGGTCCATGAATCAGGCGTTCCGTGGGATGATGCCAGCGGTGATCGACTCAGAACCTGGATGGGAATTGATCGCACGAAGTTTTACGATCCCAGCCAAGTAGCTCTGGTGCCGATGGGGTTTTGCTATCCCGGCACTGGAAAATCCGGCGACCTGCCGCCGCGAACGGAATGTGCCAAGTTCTGGCACGAATCGCTCCTGGCTCACCTCAACAACATCCGCCTGACATTGCTGGTTGGCAGTTACGCCCAGCATCGTCGTTTGCCCGCCGCCCAAAGAGCCTCACTCACAACCACCGTCAAGCGCTGGCAGGACTTCGCCCCAGAGATCTTTCCGCTTCCTCATCCCAGCCCACGAAACAACCGGTGGCTCAAGGCAAATCCCTGGTTTGCGGAGCAGCTCTTGCCCAACCTTCAACGCCAAACGAAGACGATTCTCGGCGCGGGGTGAAGTTCGCCGAATTCATTCCCGGCGCAGATCGCGTAAGACATCCGCCGTTCACCGCGTCAAACGACTAACGGGGCAATTAACCCATCCGCTCAGTCAAGGAGTAAAGGCATGAACAAGAACCTAGCTGTCTCGAATTCTCCAGCCACCGAAGCGATCGGAGGTCGACGAATGAAGATCTCGTCAACTACCCGACGCATTGGCGTGTTACTCGCCGTACCCGTTGTGTTCGGTATCGCTGCTCTCGTCGCGGTCACTTCGAATCACGGCAATCAGGCGTCCGCTGCGCCGAACAAGAACCGAAATTCAGAAGAATCGGCGGTGAAGTTCAGCGCGAAAGGAGAACTGCAGCGGCCGACGGGCTATCGCAAGTGGACCTACGTCGGCACGCCCCTGACGCCGAATGACATGAACGGCGGTAAGGCCGCGTTTCCCGAATTCCACAACGTCTACATAAACCCTGAGTCGTTCGACCACTACGAAAAGACCGGCGAGTTCCGTGACGGCACGGTGTTGGTCAAGGAACTGCTCAGCGTCGGCACGAAACAAGCCAGCAGCGGCAAGGGCTATTTCATGGGCGACTTCATCGGCCTGGAAGTGTCGATGAAAGACAAAAGTCGCTTCAAAGACGAGCCGGGCAACTGGGCCTATTTCAGTTTCGGCCACGAGTATCCGCTGGCAGCTTCCGCCAAACCACAAGCGGCCGCCATCTGCAGCTCCTGCCACGGCGGATTGGCCGACGACGATTACGTGTTCACACAGTACTACCCAGTTCTTCGCGCCGCTAAGGGCTCGGTGAAGTCAAAGCAACGCCAATAGGAAGTGACCGTTGCATCGATTAGCCGCCGCGGCGTTATCAACCAACCCATTCACAACTTTCCCTTTCACACAGGAGACAATGTCATGGACCCACGCTTTGTTACGAAAACGATTCACGCGTATCTCGACTATCCCGTAGCTCTGAGCCTCATGGTCGTGCCCTTTCTGCTGCAGCTCGGAAGCTCCCATCCTTTGGCGCTGTGGCTCGCGGTTGGCACGGGTGTGGCGGCGTTCATCCTGACGCTCCTCACGGATCACAAGCTCGGCGTGTTCCGCGTGCTTCCCTACTCGGTTCACCTGACAGTTGACGCTCTCGTGGGTGTCGTGTTCCTGTTCGCACCGTGCGTGATTGGCTTCGCCGGTCTGGATGCGTGGTACTATTGGGTCAACGGCGCAGCAGTGCTGCTCGTCGTTGGTTTGCACAAGCCACAGCCAGCGGCCGCGTCATTCCAAGCCGCCGCCGCAGCCTGAGTGAATGAGGCCCTGGGAGACGACCAACCGCCCCAGGGCCTTGTCGCGCGCAAACCGTTGATCGCGTTCTGAGTGCCCAACGGTTCCAACCCAGCACGCTGAGGGAATGTCCTGTGGCAGTTAGCCCGGGTACACCACCACACCGAAGCGACTTTGTCAGTTCAGTTCGGCGCGTCGGTTGGACAAACCGACGCAGTTTCGGGTTTCACCGGGTTGCAAGCGGTGAAGGAGACCTCTGCAGCTGCGCCACCACATCGACGACAACCTGGTCCTGGCCATCGAAGCCCCCGTCCGACTACGTCCTTCGCAACTCATGAGGGCGTGTTCTGAGCGCGCAAGGCGGATGGGGTTAGGTGCCGAGGTCGACAACACCGACGTTGGGCTCCGCCACCGTGACAAGCGACATTGTCATGTCCGCGCTACGCCACACAGGTATCACCAACTGATCCAGATGGGCTTGCGGGAATCCGCACAATATTGTGGAAGCCCGCAAGAGGTTGCGGGGACCCGCAGGTCATTGCGGCGGCGTGTTACCATCGGAGTCGGCCGAAATCTACGCGAGGCACGATCACAAAAACCCAGAAATCATTGGCATTTGATGGCCGTCGGAGTTTTTTGACCCTACGGGGTGTTGCGCGGAGCACGAGCCGAGCCGCTGGCTCGGCTGAGTTTCTTCGACCTTACGCGGTGAGCTCGTGAACAGAGATGAACACGAATCGCTGGACCAGGACGTGCGCCACAAGCCGCTTAGGTGCCCTCAACTGCCCGCTGGTCGAACAAAGAATAGGAGGGCTCTCCAGGTGACAACTTTTGTGTCAAACCGTGACAACAACTATGTCCAAAATGACAGCTTTTATGTCAAATACCAAACGCTGGTGGTCCACAAATAAGCTGTCACGATGACCAGCTGCCATAAGGACTTACATCCACTTTCTACAAACTTCATGTCACGCCGTCTACAAACTACCTGGCCAGCAGACTGGAAAGCCACACGGTCTTTGGCACACGATGCAAGAGCGCATCGCGTGTTGAGGTTACCAAAACAGTGAGTCTGCCATTCGGCAACCGCATGCCAGGGTTCGCGCTCATCCATAAAGCATTCTCATCTCCCGGTTGCTGGGGAACATGTAAACAGCAACTTGGAGCGCATAGTTCGTGGCGTGCATTGCATCGTCCGGTTGCGTTTCGGGATGCGAGTATTTTACTGTCCTGTTGATGTCGTCGTACTCTGCAACCTCGCACTCAAACTCGTCCAAAAAACTTCCGCTCTGTTCTACCCGCGGAAAAAGAATCTTCTTTTTCTTCACGCGGCTGAAAAGTCCGCCAATTGTTGCGGAGCGACCCACGGTCCATTTCGTGAGAATGCCGTCACGGCGAGGCTGCTGACCAGTTGCAGAATAAAGAATCGCGAATAGGCCGAAATCGCGATTCAACCGATCCAGTAGCAAGCGATTGTATACATGTCCGTTTCCTCCCCCGTCTGCGCCGATCCACCGCACGGAAAAATGCTGGCAAAGCCGCGCCACTTTATTCAGCACTCGGTCCGGATCCTCTTGAGCGGTAAAATGGTCGAAGCGGCACACCTGAAAAACATAGTCACTTCGCATGAAGCCAATTACTACCGCGGTCCGCGATCCTCCGCCTCCGCCCCAGTCAATGCCGGCAACAAGCTCCCGCCGTCCGGCAGGCGGGATTTCCTGGAGCGAGCGGGCCATTGCGCGATCGGTACAGCATTCTTCCAGCTCACCGCGCGTCACCACATGTTCTCCGATGATCGTGGGCAGTCCCAAGACCTCGTTCTTGAACCGGGCCAAATCGTAGACGCTTTTGCGGGCGAGGATTTCATCGTAGTTCATCCACGGCACCATCAGATGGTTAATCCAGAAACCGTCTCCCCAAGTTGCTCCTGAATTCCGTGGCACCCATTGGCCTCGCGAAGTATCAATTGCCGCATCGCATTTTGTGCACACAGGGCCGTCCGATCCCAAACAACGCTCGTCCATGATCACTCCCGCACCACAAGCATCGCACTGAATGGTCCACTCGCAGGCGGTTGACTGTGTGAACATGGCGTCCAGATGATTACCCAGCAATTTCGGCGTACCGGTCAGGATGGTGCGTCCCACGCAGGAGTGACTCATCGTTTCCTGCAGAACGGGCAGATCACCGGCTGCGATGTCCTGAAATTCATCGACAAGCAACAGATCCGCGCTAATTCCGCGGGCCGCGTCAGCGGAGTGATAGGCTGCGCGGACAAAGAGTTGTGAATCGTTCGCGAACCGCATGTTCATCACTTGCGGTTTTCGTTTGGTCGAGCCCACGAGTCTTCTGCGTACAATCGGACTCTGATCCAGCGAGGGCAACAGACGCGCATGGCTGAATACCCGCGCTTGCTCAAGGCGGGGACAGACGAACAGAATCTGAATCCCCGGGTTAACGCTAGCTTCGTACAAGATCGTGTTGACCAGAAACGTGCTTTTCTCAACTTGCCTGCTGGCCCGTAGGACAATGTTCTTTGCCGACGAGGCGTAGAACGCCGGCAGGTAGGGCCTCCCATCAAAACTGATTGGCTCTCGATTGAGATAGACGAACCGTTCGCAGAAGCTAAGCTTGCCCATCCTCAGCGCCCTCGGAATCTTCCATGATCGCGGCAACCTGCTCATCCGTAAGCAGTGGCGCCAACATACTAAGCATGCTCGGGTTGTCGCGGAGAATTGCCATCACGTCGGCATCGTCCAGTTGAGCCTGGTCCCGGCCCGCTCGCGTACGATGATGCTGCTGCAAGATCGTGCTGTAAACACCACGAATGGCGTTGGCCTGCGCCGTCGTGACCAATCCCATTGCTATCAATCCAGGTAGTTGGCCCAAGGCGTCGAGGCAAGCGTCGGTATCCGGCGCCGTACGCTGTTTAGCTCCAGATCGCTGCCGGTCGGATGACTTTCCAGGCACCGTGACCGCGGTCGATCGCCTCCGTCGTCGTTTCTTTCGGCGGGCATGCTGATGTTCTTCATGATCGCCTTCCCTGCGATTCTCGTCTGACATGGCTAGCCTCCTGTTTGGCTCATTCCGCAATTTTGATTACGCCTGATTCAGGCGATGGTGACGGCAATATTTCCCTGCCGTCATCGATCAGTTGAAATTTTCCAAGTTGTGCCTAACTTTACGAGCGACACGATAGTCACAGTTCGTTTCGCAAATCTGCCTCCAGTGCGACCACCTGATTCAGGAGGCCTCGCGCCTCGCCGGAGCTTCGATTCCGGCCAGCAGTTGACTTGCCTCGTTCGTAGCCAGTGCTTCCGTGATCCTCTTCATCAGGCTGCGGACGGTACCGCGACGCTGTATGCCCAGGACCTCCATCAAGTGCGACGTGGACGCATTCGCGTCCTTGTGCATCTCCATTATGGCCAAGAACCAGGTCCGCAACGGCAGCTGCGAACGCTGCATCACCGTTCCGAAACGCAAGCTAACTTGTCGGTGGCATGCGCTGCACTCCCAGCGCTTCTGCCGCTGCAGCCAGCTCCCTTGTGCGCTTCTACAATGCGGACACCGCCAATCGGCGCGACGAAATCGCTCCGCCAAATGTTCTTCGCAAGCTTCCTCCGTTGCAAATAAACTGGCTCGGTTCTTCAACTCAACAGTATCTGTCCTCTCGCGTTCTCTTCTTTCAGACTGAATTTCACGAAGTGTGTTGAGCGCGGCGAAGAACGCTTTCTCGTGACCTCGGCGATAGCGATTGAACTTGTCGAGTGCGTCTGTCGAAACCGCCGCCGACAAGATGGCATCTTCTCGTTCGCCGCCGTCATCACTCGTCTCTCCTGCCGAGCCGAGGATAACTTTGGACAATTCGCGTGCTCCGTGCCGTTGGACGGCCCCTTCTGCTTGTTCCCCCAATTCCATCATCACTGCATGCCGTGCCATCTCAGCTACAAGAATTGACTCTGTAGGATTTGCCGGCTGGAACTGCCGCTCGAACGCGCGACGATAATTTTCTACGGCACCTCGTTTGAGCACCTCCGGCAACAACTTTTTGCTGGTCAGTCCGTGTTTGAGTGCGTTCTTCCGAGAAGACCGTTTACCCGCGACGGTTGTCGGACCGCCACCAGGGGTTTTTTTGCTTGCTACCACGTTGCCGTTACCATTCGTTTATGTACCCTGGGCCATTAGTTACCCTATTTGGGTAACTAGCTAGAAAAAAATTTTACGACCTAAGTTTGTGGCGGAGTTTCCCTGCGTCAATTTGGACCCTAATATCAGGCTGGTATTCTTCCGTCAGCTGTGCGCCGGTCTCAATTTGGCGCCACCCAGTGTCGAAGTTTCCGGATCGCAACTTGGACTTCCCATACATTCTGACATTCAAATTGTCACCAATGTCCAGTTTCGTGTCGCCGCTTGCGTAGAGACTCTGATAGAGTGGATTCTTCTTCATATCGCGCCCAGGCGGACAAATCACAGAGATGCAATTCTTTACGATGCCGCGCCGCAGGCCACCTTTGAACAAGAGCGCCGCAAAAGCAATCCCAAAAGCCTCAAACTCCGTGAATGACCGCTCGTTTCCACGACCTACACTGGCAATCTTCCCGGCGGGAAGGACATCATGCTCCAAGACATACCGAAGTTGTCGAGGAGTAATTCCCGTCCGCATGCTGATCTCGGATATCGTCACTGATGTATTCTCGCCAACTAGTTGCCTCGTTTAGGTAACTTAATTATGCGAGAATCGCTTGATGTGTCAAGTCCTTCAACAGGCGGCGTAGTCGCTTCGAGGCCTGCAATGTGCCCTTAAAGCCTTGTTTCCGCATGCAGGAAATATTTCTTTGGCCAATTACCTATTCAACCATGGGAGTGCTTAACCGATGGTCGAACTGGAGTATTGGGATGAACGTGGCGAACTGGTCATCGCAAGTGTTCCGGCTGGAAATCCACCGCTAATTCCGAACGGTGGCGATCAGGCGGATGTACCCACTCCCGATAACAACGGCATATACGCATGCGTTACTGTCATCAGACGCCATTTTTACGCTGAATCGCGTCAGATTGTACTGCTCGGAGGCGCGCTAAAGGAGAGGATCGCGTTGCACGGAAACACACCGCGCTGCAGTTTTGAAACGCCGCCAACAAATGTAGATTGGAGCCACGATGGACATTTACTACTACAAAACCGACTCGCTGGCCGATGCGTTTGAAATGGCGAGCAAAGACCCAAGGACCTGGGACTTCCCGGCGATGGAAGCTCTGGCCGAACTAGCTGACAATGCCCGCGCAGGCACGCTGGCAGGCATGAAAATGGGGCTGGGTACAATTTACGCCTGCACTGGAGGACAATTCAAGGTAAACGTCGATTCCAATAAGGGGTATGGAATCGCCCTTCTAAGTCTGACTGGGCGAGAATCAGGTATAGACGATCCGACGGCTGCGGAGATATTGGAATACCATCGCAATCGCCCTGATCAAGACCTGTATGCAGATCAGCTCCTCGTCTTTTCCGAAAACGTACTGGACATCAATGCATTGGACGCCGGGTACGACCTGCTGTTGCAGGCCCAGTTCCTGGTCAGAACGAATTCGACCGTACCAGTGACGGTCGGTGAGGCGACGGTAGAGCGGCCGAAGTACCGATTGCGTCGTTCGATGGAGATAATTGACGAATAGCCGTTGCTCAATCCGCCATCCAGGGGAACACTCAAGATGGTCGAGGTGCGAGTTTGCATAAGGTCAAACGACGATGGCAGCGCGGTCGTAGAATTGGTCGATCGAGATGACTTGATCACCATTGTCCAGCAGACAATCGCCCGTGAGATTCAAGAGAACAAGCCTCCTCCTATCAACACTTACGACCCAACAGAATCCGACTACTCACACAATCTCCCGCCGCAAACGTTGAAAGACATTGAACACTTGAGAGCTGATTATTCCAACGATGAACGAGTTCGATTACGGGGTGCTGGTCGGGTCCCGCGTGAAATCACCATTCCAGCCAAAGCGCGACCGCTATTTTTCTACTTCGATATGCATTGAAAAACCGTAGGAATGTCGTGGTGCGTCCGCAGCTTCCGAATCTAGATCGTCTGATTGATCAGTGCGGTGGAACTGAAAACGTGCCGCAAGGACACCCGCTGAGAAAACTCGAGCTTGGCGATGACGAATTCACTCGCGCTGTCGCGACCCGCACTGACAGTTGCATCGGTCGAATCGAGAGAGCTTTTCCGGATTGGTTTACGTCCAAAGCGCAGGATTCTCAGGGACGATCCCGATGCCAAGAATCAAGCCGCAATTCTTGGAGAGGTTCGAGCCTTCGGTGAACTTATTGCCGTTTGGGGAGAATCTATCGAGCCACGGTCCGCGGGCGGTGACTTCAAGGTAGAGATCCAAGGCAAGAGCGTGGGGATCGAAGTTTTGACGGTACAAGGAAGAGCCGCACGAACCAAACAAGAATTAGGCGAGTTTCAAACGGACGGCATTCGTATTCGGGAGACGAAAGCAGCACCCCTCGGCCTTCCGCAGCGAGACAAAGACACCGTTCAAGGGGAAGCAGTATCCTTTTTAGCATCAAGAAAAGATCGGGAGCATCAATTTGTTTACGATGTCTCTGTGTTCTGGATCGATCTGCAAGACCCGGACGTATTCCCTCTCGGTTTTGGAATTGAGCAATTTGCACCATTGCGTCTTTTTGTGAGAAATTGACCACAGGAGGGTTTTGGAGCTCACTGTATGCTGAAAAGGGTGATCCGCTCTATGATTCCCTGAGCATCGAAGGGCTGCCAAGCCAGATTTACGAGCTGGAATTCCCTGGTCGTTTCAATCAACGATCGCAGATTGATTTCGTGGTTGCGGATATCGGTGAATCACACGTCGTTATGGAAAACCACACCAAACCGCCATTGATCCCATTCGGCTTCAGACTCTGGAAGTGATTCCTCATCAGAAATCGATGACCTAATAAATCCCCTCAACAGAAAAAAGTTGATGTCATCGTAGACCTCTCGTGAGAACGGTCCAAAGTCCCAAGGATGAAATTCGTAGAAATTGTCTTCCGTGATTTCTGTCCCCTGTTGAAAATGAGGTAACGCCTCCATCTTGAACAAATAGAGCATCTTTACGAGTCGCGTGCGGCCCACGATCGGCTCGTTCACGCGATCACGAACGCCTGAGGAATACAGCATAAGCAGCAGAATATCCTTTCGATTATCGATCTTCGTCATATATCCGATCCCCCTATTGATTAGGCGCTACGACAATCTCCGGTCATAAAGCTATTTCGACTACCATCGAGCTAGTCTTCATTTTTCATTGTACTGATTTTGTGCCAATTCCGTCGGCGTGTTGAGCGACACCGTCTCAAATCATGCTGATATTGCGTCTCCTGAACGCATTCCGACTGATTTTTGCACCGCGACTAACAGATCCGTCGATTCAGCTAATTGAGCTCTTGAGGTTTAGCGTGACCCAAAACTTGGTCCACCGGTAGTCGCGCACGAGCGCGACTGCGTTTACGAGCTACTGACGGTCGTGTTGCCGGTAGCGGGCAATACGGTTCGTTGCAGGGCGCTCTATAAGCTGAGCGAATAAGATCTAGGAGGCGTCAGTCGAGAGATTCTAGGACAAGAATTGTGTCGTATTTGGCCAAGAATTCTGTCGCAAATGACAGCTTTTATGTCAAATACCAACGCTGTCCATTAGACATCGAGATTGTCGACGTCGAGCGCGTGCTTTTCGATGAACTCGCGGCGAGGTTCGACGTGGTCGCCCATCAGGACGCGGAAGATGTCGTCGGCCGCACCCGCGTCACGCATCGTGATTTTCAGCAATGTGCGGTTTTTGGGATCGAGCGTTGTTTCACGCAGCTCTTCGGCATTCATTTCACCCAGACCCTTAAAACGGGTGATCTGCATGCCTTTTTCACCCGCGCTGCGGACGGCGGGCAACAGACTACGAAGATCCTCCAGGCCGATTTCCGTTTCGCCCTTTCGCAACACGAAACGGGCCTCTTCGCTACCCGTGCGATCCTCCGGCAAGAGGGCATTAATCTCGAAGCTCATCTCACGCAAATCGGCCAAAAGGGTGTTGATCGTGCGAACTTCGTTCAGTTCAACGATGTGCAGCCGCTTGGCTGAGTCGGCGCTACCGTTGCCTTCGTCGTGTTTTTCGGCGACTTCCAGTTCGCCACCCGTCACTTTTTCTTGTTGTTCCACAAACTCGTTGAGTTCCGCGCGGTCGGTAAACCACTGATCCTGTTGACCAAGAAACACGTGATAGACCGGAAGCTTTCCCGATGTCGGATCCTGACGCGTGGCGTGGGCCCGCAGGCTAACGCCTCGGCGTTCCAGGGCGGCCAGCGGCTCTTCCAGACCCGCCAGGGTACGGCACAGCTTTTCCATCTCCTGGCCGGTGATCTGCCGACCATCTCGCGGATCGAAGCTGGCGCCTTTCAGGCCCATGTCCAGCAGCTGAGTTTTCATCTCCTCTTCTGTCTGGATGTAATAGGTTCTCTTTTTTTGCTTGACCCGGAACAACGGCGGCTGCGCCACATAGACTTTGCCCTGTGACACCAGTTCATACATCTGGCGATAGAAGAACGTCAACAAAAGGGTCCGGATGTGTGAACCGTCGACATCAGCGTCCGTCATGATAACAATTTTGTCGTAGCGACGTTTCGATAGATCCTGGTCTTCACCAATGCCGATACCGACCGCCGAAATCATGCTGCGGACTTCTTCGTTGGCCAGCACTTTATCTTCGCGAGACTTGTACGCGTTGATGATCTTGCCGCGCAAAGGAAGAATCGCCTGGTATTCACGGAGTCGCCCACCTTCGGCACTTCCGCCGGCAGAATCGCCTTCGACCAGGTACAGCTCGCACTTATCGACCTCTTTGCTGGTGCAATCGCGCAGCTTGCCGGGAAGACCTCCTCCGGAAAGTACACCTTTACGATCACGCAACAGCGCCTTGGCTTTGCGAGCCGCTTCGCGCGCTTCGCACGCCAGCATCCCTTTGCGGGCAATGATCTTCGCCGACTTCGGGTTTTCTTCCAGGTAGTTGTTCAGAAAATCACCCACGGCCGAAGTCACGATCCCTTCGACTTCGCTGTTCCCCAGCTTGGTCTTGGTTTGACCTTCGAACTGCGGATGGGGAACGCGCATCGAAATGACGACGGTCAAACCTTCACGAAAATCGTCGCCCGTAGGGGAGATGTCCTTGAACAGGTTCTGTTTCTTGCCGTAGTTGTTCAACGAGCGCGTCAATGCCGCCCGAAAGCCGGAAACGTGCGTACCGCCTTCCGTCGTGTGGATGTTGTTGACATACGAATGCAGATTCTCTGTGTATTCACCCGAATACTGCATGGCGATTTCATAGCCAACTTCTTCTGTTTCGCCGGCCAGGTAAATCACGTCTTCATGCAATGTTTCACTGGCGCGATTCAAGTACTCAATGAACTCAATAATTCCACGCTCGTAGTAGAATTCCTCTCCCGAATTATTCCGTTCGTCCCTGTAGATAATCCGGACACCGCGATTAAGAAACGCCAGCTCGCGCAATCGCTTGAGCAGCGTATCGTAAATGAAATTCGTGCTTGGGAAGATTTGCGAGTCTGGTTTGAACGTCGTCTTAGTACCCCGTTTTTTGGTCGAGCCGAGCCGACGTACGTCGCCTTGTGGAACACCTCGCTCGTATTCCTGTTGGTAGGCGTGTCCGTCGCGGTAGACTTCGACTTCCGCCCATTGCGACAAGAAATTCACGACGGTCACACCGACGCCATGCAGGCCGCCAGAGGTCTGGTAGGCCCCTTTTTCGAACTTGCCGCCAAACTTTAAGACCGTCATCACGCCTTCCAACGTGGAGACGTCGCGATCCAACTCCTGCGAGAGTTGTTCGTGTCGTTCGACAGGTATACCTCGTCCGTCGTCTTCGACGGACAACGAAGCGTCATGGTTAATCGTAACGTGGACGGTCGTCGCAAAGCCGGCCATGGCTTCGTCGATCGAGTTATCGACCACTTCAAAGACCAGGTGGTGCAGGCCGCGGACCGTCGTGTCGCCAATATACATACTGGGACGTTCGCGGACGTGCTCGAGATCGGATAGATGCTGAAGATCTTCCGGCGTGTATTCAGCGTTTCCGCTTTGCCTGCTGAACGATTCGGGGCTAGCGGCATCTGGTTGATCGTCGGCTGGATTCGTTTCGTCGTTCATGTTTTTCTTTGTTCGTGTTGCGTGATCCGAGATGAGGGATCTCGGTTTCAGCTAGTTCTGTTCGGGATCGGCTCTATTCGACGTTCCCTATCTTGAAACGGATGTCGTCGATTTCCAGTTGTGGAGCCGTTTCGCGCAAGCGGCGCATGATCTGTTTTTTTTGAGAAGTCAATTCCTGCATGAACGTCGAGTTGGCCACCAGGACTTCCAGGCGGCGGCGATACACCTTGCCACAATGTGTGTACTGGGCCAGCGGATCACCAACCGCTTCCTTCCAGGCGGCCTGGTTCTGTTCGGTCGCGAGCCGCCTGCCGACCCCACGTCGGAGCAGTAGCTCGCCAATGATATGGCCAATCGGCTGTGGGCTTCGTTTTCTGTCCGCTAATTTTTTCAAGTTGCTGTGTTTTTCACGTTGGGAAGTTTTTCGAGTTGCCTGGAACTACCAATTGATTTTGGCGGGTATCTATTTTTCGCGGGCCATCGGCATGATGACGTACCCGTAACCATCGTCTGTCTTGCAGACCACGGCGCTTTTCGCGTTGCTCAGTTCCAACGTAAACGTTTTCTCGGAATCGACGACTTTGAGGAAGTCGCTGATATATTTTGGGTCGAGCATAATCGTGACTTCTTCTCCGTCGTATTCAATCGGTAATTCGACACGCGACTGGCCCGCATCAGCCGTTTGGGCTGCCAGCACGACATTGCCTTTCCCAAACGTAAAATCGATGCCACGACTTTCTTCGCTGGTCACGATGGCCGCCTGCCGTACCGCAGAGAAGAATTGTCCCACCGGCAGGTCGATCGAAATCTGGCTGTTGGTTGACGGAAAGACATCTCGCCACTTGGGAAAACGTCCTTCAACCAGTCGGCTGTAAATCGTCACCCGAGGACTCTTGACCAGAACATCGTTATTTCGCACGGCCAGTTGAATTTCAGCGTCGGCATCGCTGAGCGCACGTTCCATCAACTGCAGAGCCCGTGACGGGACGATCATCATCTGGTCGGCCGTATTATGGCCGTTGACGGCTAACGCCGGACCCTCCATCTTGGCCAGGCGGCGGCCGTCGGTTCCAACCCCTGTCAGCTTGTCTTCGGTCATTTCAAACAGCACACCGCCTAGCGCGTAGCGACTGCTCTCAGTATCCGTTGCAAAAATGGTGCGACGAATTACTTCTCGCAAAAACCTGGCGGGGACTTCGTGAAATTTTTCTTCGGAAAAGGAGGCCACCTCCGGAAATTCGGCCGGATTCTGACCAGGCAATTTGAACTGGCTTCGCTGCCCCTGGACTACGGTGCCCTGCGGATTTGACTCAATTTCTAATTGTTCGTCCGGCGTCTCGCGAAGAATCGGACCGAAACGGTCCACCGGCAAGACGGCACTACCGTCGACTTGTACTTCGACGTCGGCTACCGAACAGCGAATACCAATCTCCAGATCGGTTGCCGAAAGAACAGCCTCTCCGTTACTTACGTCCAGCTTGACGTTCTGCAAGATCGTTTTCGGACTACGGGTCGGAACGACAGAGGCCACCGTCTGAAAGGCCTCGGCAAATTTTTCTCGATTGCATTTGATCTTCATCTCATCACGTCCTTCATGCTTGTCCCATCTGAGTGAATTGTCTTCTTTACTTATTTAAATACTTATTACAGTAGTAGTAGTAGTGGACGTTTTCTTCCGCAACTGCCAGCCGGCGATGGAGGTTTAACTCGCTAGTATCCAAGCCGTTGAAGCCGATGGAAGCATGTGTAAAAACGGTCCATGTTTTGTTTACTAATGGTCAGTCGGATGTTGCCCGATCGTCGATCCTTCGCGGCGTTCCGTCGTTACCCAGTTTGACCTGTCAGTAACGCCCGATCATACCAACAGGAATCAACAAGTTTTCTACCTTTCTTTCTTTCCGATTTCTGAGTTTCTAAGGGCGTCGCTAGTACCTCACGTCCGTCGAATTTGTCGGTAGGATGGGCACTCTTGCCCGTCTCTTGCAGTCGGACAAGAGTGTCCAACCTACAAAATCAAATGACATCGGGTACTAGTTTGCTTGCTCAGTATTGTTTTCCTTTTCTGTGCCGTGTCCCTCTGTCTCCTGTCGATCGCACGTCAGGGCCGGGTGGGGCTGCGAGTCCGGCTGTGGGTTGAGATGGCATTGTGAGTCGGGGAGGCGTCGAGCGTCCAGGTGGCGTCGAGCGATTTGATAATGGAATCGATCTGCTGGCGGAACATTGCGTCGCCAGACAGCAGTTCTTCTACCGTTCGACAGCCATGCATAACCGTCGTGTGGTCACGACCGTCGAGGAACTTTCCTATTTTTTTCAAACTAAACTTGCCGTGCCGGGAGGCAATGTACATTGCTATGTTTCTGGCCCCGGCGACTGCTCTCCGCCGACTGCGACCTTTCAAGTCGGCGACCTTGAGATTGTGATGTCGGGCCGCCGCATCAACGATCCGCCGCATTGAGACGACTACGGCAGACTTTGGTGACATGAAATGCCGCCGCACAACTTCCGCGTCAACTTGTTTTGTTTCATCTGTCGTTTCATCGCCGTCGCTCAGCAGCACCAACTGGTCGAGTGCCTGAAGCGTTTCGGCGACGGAGCTTCCGACAAGGAGGTTGGCCAGTTCGGCGGCTGCGGAATCGGTCAACCGGATTCCATGCATTTTCGCTCCAGCCGCTAGCAGAGCCTGGCGGGTCTGCCGTTGAGGTGCGATCAGATTGATTGTCAACCCGGCGGTAAGTCGGCTGGTAAGTCTGCTGGACAGATGCTTGAGTGCTGGTGGTGCCATCGCGCTGGTGACCAACAGTCGCCCGCCCGCCCGCAACAAACGATCGATCGAAATCTCCAGGTACCGCTGCGCGCTCGGTTTGCCGCTGCATAGATCCAGATCTTCAATCACCATCAGCGTCGTGTGCTGGTCCAGCCGGTCATCGTTAGCGATCTTCTGATCGCTCGATAGAAACAGGATGTCCGCGCGAGGGTATCGTTGCTGCCAGACGGCGGCCAAGCCTGACGCCAGGCGCGATTTTCCGCAGCCGGCAGGTCCGCATATCACCAGCGGATTAAAGGCCAGTTGACTACTGCCGGGCAGCAACTGATTTTCAACGGCCACCTTCGCCAAACGGTTTTCTGGGCCGATCAGAAACTGCGGCAGCGAGACGGCGCAGCGTTTAAGTTCTGTTAAATGGCCCGCTTGTTCCGCGTCAGGAAACGCCGGAAGGGGGATGCTATGGACTGCGACGGTCACGTTGGCTCCGTCCAAAATTAGGGTGCCTCAAAACGCGTCGCTTAGCACGGAAGTGAGGCCAAAAAGGTGTGCCGACATTATAGCTCTTGAAAGGCCTTACGGGCACCCGAATCGGCCTATTTTCAGATCTCAACGCGACGTCGTAAGCTACTCAGTACCAGCAGGATACGACGAGCTGCTTCGTCGACCATTTCGGCGGTCGTAGACGCACCCAAACTGAAGCGCAATGCGCTCTCGACGAGCGCTTCGTCACAGCCCATGGCCAGCAAGACCGGTGAAGGTTCTGACGATCCGCTGGCACAGGCACTACCGGTGGAACAAGCGACTCCCTCGATGTCCAAGGCCATCAAGAGCGCTTGTCGATCCAAACCGGGAAAGGAGAGGCAAGACGTGTGAGGAAGCCGTACCACCTGACTCCCATGGACGACGGCTTCGGGTATTTGATCCAACAGGAGTTGCTCCAATCGATCACGCAACTGCCCAATCCGGGCGATTCGCGATTGCCGTTCGGCCTCCCACAAATCCATCGCAACGAGCATTCCTGTTGCCAAAACCACCGATTCTGTACCGGGGCGCAGACCACCCTGTTGAAATCCGCCGAACATTAGCGGGGCGATTTTCGTTCCGTGGCTCAAGACCAACGCGCCAATTCCGGGTGGCCCATGAAACTTGTGAGCCGTCAGGGTCAGCGCCGCCACTCCTAGTTGATGCACGTCCACCGGCAGTTTAGCCGCCACTTGAACCGCATCGGTGTGCAAGCGAACTCCGGTGCTGGAGCAACGGCGTGCCAGCTCTTGCACAGGCTGAAGAACACCCGTTTCGTTGTTGCCCAGCATGACGCTGACAAGGCGAGTGTCTGGCGTCAGCAGGTCGTCCAGCGCGTCTGGCTGGACGACCCCGTTGGCGTCGACGGGCAGGCGGACAAGGTCGAATCCGATCTTCTGCAGATATTCAGCCGTTCCAGCGACGCTGGGATGTTCGATGGACGAGATGATAATTCGGCCCGGCGGTTGGCCGGCGAGGCCCCGCAGCGCCAAATTGTTGGCCTCGGTTGCGCCGCTGGTGAAGATCAGCTGATCGGCGTTGTTGCCTTCGATCCTTGCACCAAGATGCAGGGCGATTTGGTGGCGCGCATCTTCGAGGGCCCGTCGAGCTGCCTGGCCCTGCGAGTGCTGGCTGGCAGGATTGGCGACATGCTGGCTTGCACAGGCCCACATCGCCTCCGCGACCCGGAGGTCAAGCGGCGTGGTAGCGTTATGGTCCAGGTAAATCGAAGGGTTGCTCGTCATTTGAACACTGTCATTTGATCACGGTCATTTAAACACTGACACTCGATCCTAGTCGTTTGATCATCGTCGTTTGCTCATTGTAACGCACGACCGCCAGCTGCTATCACCGGGCCGCGGACCCGCTGGATACAGGATTGCGGTTGAATCGCTTGAATTGCCATCGCTATGATCCGCGTCATGCAGCAATCCGCGACCGATACGATGCTACGAACGACCGTTATGTGCGCCGTGCTTGGCGGTCTGGGCTGGCTGTTGGTTTGTCATACGACGATACCACGTTTGCTGATGCAGCGCACCATTTCCTGGTACGAAAACCGTCCCGATCATTCGCTTGATTCCGGTCAGGTCGCCGTATCCGGCAGATCGGCGCTGGGCTCCGCGACGTTTTCACGAACCGTTCGGAGGCGCGCAAGCGATCGGGCAGGTCGGCCTCTACGCAGATGGCGGGACCGCCGGGACGCAGGCTGGCCATTATCCGGTTCAAGTTACTAGCGGTTACGAAATAGAAGACGGTCGGCCGGCGAGCGCGCCGGCGAGCGCGTGGCCGAATCATGTCGGCCAGGTTACCTTGCCGCAAACCGGTAACGCCCATGGAGGCACACCCGCGGCAAGCCTCCCACCAGCGGGCGCTGTGCAAGGACGCGTTGGGCCGGCAGGCGCCCTGGAAACTGTCGTTGGGCATGGCACTTTCGCCGGGTATGGCATAGTGGCCGAACCCGGCACGGGGGCGCTCATGCCGGACCGACGCCGGCAAATCGAAACCCGGCTGCAGGCGCTGGGTGCCGTCTACATGCTGCTGGAAACGTGGGGACGCAATCAGGTTGTCTATCGTTTCCATTGCCAGGTGGCGTTTGCAGGTGGTGCGAACGAGACGCGTAGCTTTGAAGAAAACGGCGACAACGCTGTCGAAGCGATGCAAAAGGTCCTGGACGACGTTGAATCATGGCGAGCCCAAGTGAGCCACTTCAACGCCGCTGGTCCCTGATTTGGGTGTTTCACTTTGCACGGTCTTTGATTGCATGGCGTTTGATTACATCGCGTCTGACCTGTTCGCATTGGGCGTCGCTCGTCACAATAGTCCCACATGAAGCCCCTCCGGACGAAATTTGCCCGCCGCCGGTTTCAAGTCGAACGGGACGAGAACGGTGTTCCGCATATTCGCAGCGATTCCTGGCGGACGTGTCTATACGCGTTGGGTTACGTTCACGCGATCGACCGACCGACGCAGATTCTGTTCGCTCGCGAAATTGCCCGCGGTACGGCATCGGCCCGGATATCGAATACTCATGAATTGGCCGAGGCCGATCGCTTCTTCCGCAAAGCGGGGCTCTACCGCCGCCTGGAGGAGGAGGCGCGGTCGCTGGATGATCGCACGTTCGGCGATCTGACGTCCTATTGCGAGGGCATTAACGACGGAATGAAGGACGCCGGTCGCAGTCTGCCGATGTGGGCCACGGGTTTCGAGCCGGAACCGTGGACGCAGAAATCGGTCCTGCTGATCGGCAATCTGCTCAGCTACGGTGGCCTGGCCATTGGCCAACAGCAGAGCGAGCGGCTGTTGCTGGAGCTGATCCAGTTGGTCAAGGACGACGAACGGCTACGGGAACTGTTCGCTCCGCGGCTGGATAACGTTGACTTCGATTTGCTACGGCGTGTCAAGATTTCGCATCAGCTTTCGGACCAGGCGTTGGAGTTGATCGCCGATCTGCCTCGTCTGGCGGGAAGCAACGCCTGGGCCGTCGCGCCCAACGTTCGGCCAGCGGTGCCGCCCTGCTGGCCTCGGACCCGCACCTGGAAGTCAATCGCCTGCCGGCCGTCTGGTACGAGACGGTTCTGGCATGGGAAGACCACTACGTCATGGGAGCCACGTTGCCCGGTTGTCCGTTGTTTGGCGTCGGACGCAATGATCGCGTGTCCTGGGGAGTGACTTATGTGAAAGGCGACACGAGCGATTACTTTATCGAAGATTGCCGTCGCGGGGATGCGAGCCAGTGGCAGTACCGACGTGGCAACGATTGGTTCGACTATGGCGTACGGGAAGAGCTGATTGAACATAAGGACAGCGATCCCGAAACGCTGCCGGTCTATTCCAACGAGGTGGGGACGCTGGAAGGCGATCCCAACGAACTCGGTCCCGGCTTGTGTTTATCGCTGCAATGGGCCGGACACTATGAGGGCAGTAGCCGGTCGATTGCCACCTGGTTGGATGTGGCCCACAGCGAATCGGTACTCGATGCCTTCGAAGCGGTCAAAGAAAATCCGATGCCATCGCTGAACTGGGTGTTTGCGGATCGCGACGGTCACATTGGCAGCCAGGCCAGCGGTTGGTTTCCTGATCGTGCGCCGAAATACAACGGCCTGATTCCGATCCCCGCGTGGGACATCAAGAATCACTGGCGCGGTTTCCAACCGTCTGGCGTCTTGCCCAGAATCTACGATCCTCCGGAGGGTTTCGTGGCGACGGCCAACGAGAACATCAATCCCGTCGGCGGTCCGGAGCTGGTAACGCTACCGATTCCGGACTATCGCAAGCGTCGCATCGAGGAGCGTCTGAAGATGTTGGACCAGGCGACGTTGGAAGACATGTACGCGTTGCAGTACGACGTCGTCAGCGTTCACGCTCGTGATCTCCTGAAGATATTTCTCCCGCATCTGGCCGCAGGGGATGTGAAGGATCGGTTGAGCCGCTGGCATGGGAACTATTCTCCGGAAAGCCATGAAGCGACGCTTTTTCACAAGCTGTATCGCGGCGTGCTGCTGGAAATTTTCGGCCAGCCGCTCGACACGCATGGCGGTTTTGGCTGGCGGAGGATCCTGTATCTTTGCAGCCGCCAGGGTTTTTCGACGATGGTGATCACCGCCATTGATCGGCTGCTGCATAAGGAGACATCCAGCTGGTGGCGCGACCGCGATAAAGGCAAAATGATTCGGCGAGCGGCCGAGCAGCTGGATGGTGAAAAGGATCAACCGTGGTCGGACGTGAACGCGTTCCGTTTTACGAATCGTTTTTTCGGCACGCAATCGGCGGGCCGGTTGTTGGGATTCCACACGGGTGAGATACCAATGCAAGGCAACTTCGCAACGCCCTTTCAGGGACACTTGTTGCGTACGGCGACCCGCGAATCGACCTTTGCTCCGAGCTACCACTTTGTGACCGATATGAGTCGCGACGAAGCCTGGACCAATTTGCCGGGCGGTCCCAGCGAAAGCCGGTTCTCGAAGTACTACAAGACGGACATCGAGCGGTGGCGCAAGGGCGAATACAAGCGTTTAGCGCCGGCTAGGGAGGATACGGGTGCCGCCGATTCAGCGGAGAGCGAACCGATCGCGGATTAGAATCGAGCAGGTTGCGCGTCTGTTTCATGTGGGAACGGTCTTGGAGGCGCGAACCGTGCGTGTATTCTCGTTTAACGCCCAGCCGCAGGCGCCGGAGCTGCGCGGGGATATTGCCGGCGCCTACGGCTGGGCGTTAAACGAACAACTCGACCCGTTAGGCCACGCTGCTCTTAATCGATGTCGCACGCTAAGTGGCCCTTTGTTATGCTGGGGAGATGTCATCTACTCCTTCCGGGCCGGAATCTTCTGCCCAGCCCGCCTCGGGTTCCCCCGCTGATACCTTGCTGGCGCCGCCATCGAGCGGTGTACCCGATTCGCGCCGCGTACGGGGTCGGCGAAAGATCCGGCTGCCGGTCATACTGTTTTTGTTGACCTGCTTTTCGACGTATAGCGCCGGCTGTTACCAGTGGTTTCCCGTGATGTTCGGATCGCCCTGGTATGCGGAGCTTAAAAAGGGTGAGACGTACATAGAACCCGATGGCAAGCTCGCTGAGGCCAAGAAAGACGGTCCGGTGCAGGTCAACTGGCGTAGCGCGCTGCGGAAGAACTGGCGCGACGGCTTAACGTATATGGTCTGTGTAATGGCCGCCTTGCTGTTCCACGAAATGGGCCATTTTCTAATGGCGTTGCGGCATCGGGTTCGCGCGAGCCTGCCCTTCTTTATACCGTTCCCGGTGATGGTCACTGGGACGATGGGAGCCGTGATCGGAATGGATCCCTACAAAGCGAATCGCAAAGAAGTATTCGATATCGGCCTCGCCGGACCACTGGCGGGATTAGTGGTGATCGTGCCATTGGTGATTTACGGCCTGATGACTGCCGAACCGGTTCCGGTGCAGCCCAATATGTCCGGATATGGCGACCCATTACTGGTCAAGCTCTTGATTCCCGTTGTCCGTGATATCGATCAAATGAAGGCCGAGTATGCCGAAGAGCACCATCAGCCGGAGGCGGTGAACATGGAGTTCACGTTTCAGATCAATGCGATCTATATGGCTGGCTGGGTGGGAATGTTGGTAACTGGGGTCAACATGATGCCCGTGAGCCAGTTGGACGGCGGGCACGTATTGTTTGGTTTGCTGGGCACGTGGTCACGGTATGCGGCGCACGGGTTCTTGATCGCCGCTATCGCGGCGATCATCTGGTTCGATGCCTACCAATGGACGTTGATGATTATCCTGGTAATGATTATCCATCCGGATCATCCCCCCACGGCAGACGATACCGTCAAATTGGGTCCCTTGCGTTGGATGCTAGGCTTTGTTTCTTTGTCGATTCCGATACTTTGCTTTACGCCATTTCCGTTTCAATTTCCATAGGATCGTCGTCGCCGTGACACTTCAGTAGCGATCTTCAGGGGAAGGATACCGTGAGCTCCTACGACTGTATTGTGATTGGCGGCGGACACAATGGATTAGTGACGGCGGCGTACCTGGCTCGAGCGGGCCATAAGGTCTGCGTGCTGGAGCGTCGTGACGTGCTGGGCGGTGCCTGCGTCACGGAATCGTTGTGGCCCGGTTTCAAGATTTCCACAGCGGCCTACGTGGTCAGCCTTTTTCTTCCCCAGATCACCGAAGATTTGCGGCTGAAGCAATACGGATTGACGATTCTGCCCCGCAACCCCTCTTCGTTTACGCCACTGCCGGACGGCCGCAGCCTGCTGATGGGCCCGGACGCCGAGTTGACACGACGTGAGATTGCCAAGTTCAGTGAACGAGATGCCGAGGCCTATCCGCGCTACGAAGCCTTGCTGGATCGCGTCGCCGGCGTGATCGAACCGTTGTTGAACGCGACGGCCCCGGATCCGTTACCGCTACCCAGCACGTGGCGGAAGATCGGCCTGGGGAAAAAGGTGCGCGACGTGGCCAAGTTGTGGAGTGCCCACAGGGCGATCAGGAAACTCCAGAACGATTTACCGGAAGCCATTGAAGTGCTAGCCGGGCCTGCTCGGCCCATCCTGGAACGTTGGTTCGAATCCGAAGCGCTTCAAGCGACGCTGGCAACCGACGGGGTGATCGGGACGTTTGCGTCGATTTCGGCACCCGGTACCGCGTACGTGCTGCTGCACCATGTCATGGGCAGCGCCGGCGGCCAGCGGGGTGTCTGGGGTTATGTGCAGGGTGGCATGGGCGCATTGTCCGAGGCGATTGCGAGCGCTTGCGTCGACCTGGGTGTAGAAATCCGCCGTGAAGCGCCGGTGACGCGGATCCTTACCTCCGGCGGCCGGGCGATAGGGGTCGCCTTGGAGGATGGCACCCAGTTGTCGGCGCGCTGTGTGGCGTCCAGCGTCGATGCGCATTTGACTTTTGAAAAAATGTTGCCGCCGGACAAACTGCCCGACGACTTTCGAGCCGCGGTCAGCCGGATTGATTACTCGTCCGCTTCGGCCAAGATCAACGTCGCGCTGGCCGAACTACCGCAGTTTACGGCGGTCCCCGCGTCCGGCCTTGCGCCGCACCATCACGGAACGATTCACATCTCGCCGACGCTGGACTACATCGAGCGGGCATATGACGATGCGAAGTATGGTCGACCGAGCGACGAGCCGATCCTGGAAATCACACTGCCGACCAGCGTGGATCGCACGATCGCGCCCGAGGGGCAGCATGTCATGTCGATGTTTGTGCAGTACGCGCCGTACAAATTGGCGGAGGGAACTTGGGACGACATCAAGGAGTCGTTTGCCGATCGGTGCATCGAAGTTCTCGCTCGTTATGCCCCCAACGTTCCCGGCGCGATTCTGCATCGTCAGGTTCTCAGTCCGCTCGATCTGGAACGGACGTATGGGCTGACGGGCGGCAATATCTTTCAAGGCGCCATGACGCCGTGGCAGCTGTATTGTCTGCGCCCGGTGCCGGGTTGGGCCGATCACCACACACCGATCGACGGCCTTTACCTGTGCGGTGCCGCTAGTCACCCGGGCGGAGGCGTGATGGGCGCTTGCGGCCGGAATGCGGCCAAAGAGATTCTGCGAAAGTTGTAGGAGGGGACGGTGGACTATGGACCATGGACTATGGACTGTGGACTATGGACTAGGGACGATGGACTAGGGACTATGGACCGTGGACTGTGGACGGTCGCTAACGCAGGAGACCTGTAGGCCGCGACCAAGTCCCGGTGCGCCGGGATTCCGGCATTTTCTGGCCGTCTGTTGCCGGAACTGCGCTTTGCTTGTTCCAGCCTACAAACTGTTCCGCCTAAAGGCGGGCCTCCAACTAACGAAGATGTTTCGTGGCGTAGTTGATCAGGCCGGCTAGCGAGTCGACGCCAAGTTTCTCTTTGATGCGCGCTTTGTAGGTCGCCACCGTGGTTGGTTTCACGCCCATCTGTTTGGCGATTTGCTTGGTTGGCCGGCCCGCGACCAGGTACCGCAGCAATTCCAGTTCACGATCGGTCAGGTTCGCGGATTCGTCCTCGACGATCGCGACCGACGAGACGATGGCCACCACGTCGCCGGCATCGACCGGCGTCGCGCGGCATTCGTATTTTGCTTTGGAGCCGTTCTTCAGTGTGATTTCGATGCGGCAGGTCGTCGGTCGTTGATCGAATAAGACCTGCTGGTAGGCGTCGCGGATTTTCTGTTTGTCCTCGTCCAAATCGACCCAATCCCACGGGGCGGTTTGCAGGATGTCGTTGCTGGAATAGGAATACAGCGGACCGGCGTGCAGAATGCGACCACGCGCGTCGTGCAACGTGACCAGCGGATCGGTCGGAGAGTGCATGGGTTGTTGTTTCATTTGTGGCGTTTTCTGTACGAGCGCATCGGTGATGTAGCAATTTTAACGCTTGTCGTTAGGTGAGCTCAACGATGGAATAGAGCAAGGGGTATGGATGACTGTTCGCAGCCAAGATGTGCCACTGGCACTAATCCGAGCAAGGACAACTGGTTGACTCTTCCTGCCGTTCGGTTACGATCGCGATTCAGCTGGCTCTGTTTATGGAGTACAAGGTGAGATTGCCGTCCAACGATGCGCAACTGCCCGCCGCACCGGCTGGTTGGTTGACGTTCTGCAATTCGCGCGAGCTGGCGCGCAGCCGCTCAAGCGTCAGCTGTTAGGAGAACACCTCGTCGCGTTCCGCACCGAGAGCGGCGAAGTTGGCGTCGTCTCGGCAAGCTGTGCTCACATGGGAGCGGACCTTGCCCAGGGTAAAGTCGTCGGTGAAGCGATCCAATGTCCGTTTCACCAGTGGGAGTTCGGTACCGACGGTCGATGTTCGCGGATACCCGCTCAGCCGGGTTTTCCACCATCTGCTTGCCAAACTGCGTATCCGGCCGTCGAACGTCATGGCTGCGTCTTTTTTTACAACGGACCGCCCACCGACTACCCTTTGCCGTTTTTCGACGATTGCACAAGCGACAGTTTGTGTCGCGCACAGCCGTTTACGCTGGAGTTGGAATGCCCGTGGTACATGGTCGGGGCGAACGGTGTGGACGTACAGCATTTTCAAGGGACGCACGATCGCGTGTTGCTGGGATCGCCACACACGGAGTTTCCACATCCGTTGGTGCATCGCAGCGAGATGCGTTTCGGCATCGCGGGACGCGGCCTCCGCGACCGCATGACGCGCCGTTTCGCCGGTAAAGAGGTGACCATGCGGGTCACCGATTGGTCGGGCACGCTATTCTTCGTGCAGGCTACGTTTCCAGGGCGCAGTCGTACGGGATGGTCGGCCTGTTGCCGTTGGAGGCACAGCGCACCTTGGTGTTTGTCACGGTGATGGTACGCCGCAGCCGCGGCCGGATAGGGCAAGTCCTGCGTGATCCCCCCAACGCCGCCATTCGGCGACTGTTTATCCGAAACTTCCTGCTCGCTGACGTGGAACGGTCGGCCGGCACGGACTTCGATCCCACGCGCCTGATCGCTGCCGATCATTTAATGTTGGAATACTTCGATTGGCTGCGCGAAGCGCAAGAGATTTTGGTACGCGCTGAAGATCATGGGGTCGCTCGGCTCGCGGATCATCAGAAAACAATTCACCGCGCCCCAACGACTCCTAAGCTGACAACATCAATACCAGGCGGCCCGCTCACTTAGTTTGGAGAAAGCAACACGAACCATGTTGTTCTTTCGCGTGTATCAATATCTGGGTCCAGTAATATTGCTGCCGCTGACGTATTGGCTGTGGTGGCAGCGTTTTGAGGATCATCGCCTGGTCTTTTTGATTTTGTCCATTCCCATTGTCACGGCCTATATCGTTCCCGGTTTGGGGACGAACTGGCTGAAGCTGTGGGACTTCCAAACCCGCTGGAAGTTGGGGAGATTTCGTCCTCATCACGGACTTTTGTTTGGATCCGCGGCCAGCATGTTCGCCCTGATCTGCCTGGCTCCGCCCGCCGAAAAGATCGACCTGCTGGAGGTCCTGCGCGGGATTCGTGCTGGGGTCGGTGCTCGCCTTCTGGAATTGGCTTTACGACATTTACGCGGTGAAATCAGGTTTTGTCCGTGTCTACAACCGGCCGTACGCTGACCGATTGGGAGCTGAGGCCATCGTGACCGACTATGCACCGGTTTACTTCGGCGCATTCGGATTCTGTTTTGGGGTGATCATTCGCCTGGCCGAATTGTGGTTCATCCAGTCAGTCCAGACCGAGCCATTTTGGCCGTTTCTGATTGGCTGTCACCTTGCAGCGACCGGCCTGCCGGTAATGGCTTATGTCGCAAATTCTCTGGCGCGGCACGGCGAAAGTGGCCTGCGCTCATATGAAGGAGTTTCTCATGAAACCTAAGGCTTTGGTGATTCTACAAGCGTTGATGTGGTTTGTGTGTGCTTTTCACATCGTGGTCGGAGCGGGTTTGAACCTGTTTCCCGAGCTGCCGCGGGTCATGGCCGACTGGTACGGCGCGACGGTTAAGGACTGGTCCGGTGAGTTCATGTACATCCTTAAGCCGCTGGGGGCGTTCATGTTTGCATTGGGCGTCATGGCCGCCGGCACCGCGCTGGCGCCGCTGAACCACCGAATCGTCATTTACGGATTTGCCACGTTATTCGTTTGCCGTGCCCTGCAGCGACTGGTGTTCGCCGCGGAAATCCAGGACGTCTTCGGGATTACAGCGTCCCGAAATTTTGGCAATGCAGTCTTCTTTTTCGTGCTCGCCGCGCTGCTGGTGGTCTTTGAGAGGCTGGCCAGTGCGTCCGCCCGTGAATGAGCACACGAAAACAAGCACCCGACGGATAGTAGTTCGATGCGCATCGTACTGATCTCACCGAAAGGCCCCTTGTACCGGCGGCGTGGCGGAATTTTCGGCCAGTCGTTGCGCTACATGCCGCTGACGTTGCCCACTTTGGCCGCGTTAGTTCCACCGGAATTGGGCGCGGAAGTCGTTTGCATTGACGAAGGGATTGCCGACGTGGACCTTCAGATCGAGGCGGACTTGATCGGGCTGACGGTCATCACCGGCACGGCGCCACGCGCTTACCAGCTGGCGGATCACTTCCGAGGCCGCGGCATTTCAGTAGTGTTGGGCGGTCCGCACGTGACGCTCGTTCCCAACGATGCGAAGCCACACGCCGACAGCATTGTGGTGGGCTATGCCGAAGAAGAATGGCCGCGGCTTCTGCGGGACTTTGCCGCCGGCACACTGAAGCCAGTTTATCAGCAGCAACCAGGCTTGGAACTGGCCGGTTATCCGCGACCCGATCGTAGCGTACTGCCGCGGCGGAAGTTTCTTACGTCGGATGTTTTTGAGGCGACACGCGGTTGTGTTCACAATTGCAACTTCTGTGTCGTGCCGTCGGCCTGGGGACGCCGGCCTTTGCAGAAACCGGTTGACGAGATCGTCGATGACATTCGTCGCCAGGGTGCTCGGCGAGCGATTTTCGTGGATCTGAACTTGATTGCCGACAAGCAATACGCGGCGGCACTGTTCGAGGCTTTGATCCCGCTTAAGTTGCAGTGGTACGGCCTGGTGACCACGCTGCTCTGTGACGACTTGCCGCTACTAGACCTGGTGGCCCGCAGTGGTTGCCGTGGGCTGTTGATGGGGTTGGAGTCGATTTCCAGCCAGAACTTGCACCGCAGTCACAAGAGTTTTAACGACCCGGACAAGTACGCGCAAATCGTACAGCAGTTGCACCAGCGCGGAATCGCTTTGCAGGGCTGCTTCGTATTCGGTTTGGACGAAGACACGACCGACGTTTTCTTGCGCACGGCGCGGTTTGCGGTCGAGACACGAATTGATTTGCCACGTTTCGCGATCGTGACGCCCTTTCCCGGCACCCCGCTTTATCGAGAGCTTGACCAGCAAGGACGGATCACCACACGCAACTGGGAGCTGTACGACGGCCAACACGTGGTTTTCCAGCCGGCGCAGATGAGCGCCCAACAACTGCAGCAGGGAACTGAGAGGGCGTGGAAGTACGTCTACAGCTGGCCCAATATCTATCGTCGGCTGCGACACACTGCCGCCCCGTGGCACGTTGCGTTAGCAACCAACATGGGTTACCGGTACTACGCGCGGCGTCTGCACCGTTTTTATACATGTGATTGGATGTTGGATACGCTACGACCGCCGCGCGCATGTGCGAAGCCTGCACTGCCCGTCGCGCTATCCTCCACATCGATCGAGGAAACGACGCATGTGTAATTGTCGAAAGCCCATGTGTAATTGTCGAAAGAATGTGGCGCGATGAAAGTCACGTTGATCTATCCGTCGGTAGGCCGAAAGGAAGGAGTTCCCTACGTTCGCGCATGGCAGATGGAGCCCCTGTCGATGGCGCTGCTGGCCAGCCTGACACCGCCCGACGTGGAAATCCGCTTCTTCGACGACCGCCTGGAAGACATTCTGTTGGACGAGCCGACGGACCTGGTGGCGATCAGCGTCGAAACTTTTACGGCTCTGCGGGCTTACAGCATCGCGCGCGAATACCGCGCGGGGCGTGCCGGTTGTGATGGGCGGCTATCACGTGACGTTGATCCCCGCAGAAGCGGCGGAACATGCGGACGCGATCGTGATCGGCGACGCCGATACGGTGTGGGAATCGATGCTGGATGACGCGCGCCATGGCCGGCTGCAGCCCATCTATCGCGGCGTAGCGCGCAGGAATCTCAGCGGTCTACGGCCGCGCCGGGAGATCTTTTCCGGCAAGAACTACCAGAATATCACCCTGGTTGAATTTGCCCGCGGGTGTAATTTTCAGTGCGATTTCTGTTCGATAACCGCTTTCCACCACGCGTCGCAGAATCATCGTCCGCCCCGCGAGGTAGCGGCAGAAATGGAAGCCACGGGCAGCCGGCGTTTCTTTATCGTCGATGATAACTTTGTCAGCCAGCCCGAAAAGGCACGCCAACTGTGCCGCGAGCTGATTCCCTTAAACGTCCATTGGGTGGGGCAGGCAAGTCTGCATATTGCCAACGATGACGATCTGCTGGAGCTGATGGTTCGGAGCGGCTGCCTGGGCGTTTTGGTCGGCATGGAATCGTTGGATCCCGAAAACCTGCGCGACATGGGCAAACAATGGAACTTGTCTGCCGGCACCTACGCGGAAAGCTTGCAGCGTTTTCGTTCACACGGCCTGGCCGTGTACGGTACGTTCGTGTTCGGCTACGACAACGACGATGCCGAGACCGTGCGGCGCAGTGTCGAGTTTGCTCGTCAGCAGAAACTGTTTCTGGCGGCGTTCAATCATTTGGTCCCGTTTCCCGGTACGCCCTTGTATCGTCGGCTGCAGGAACAGGGCCGCTTGCGCACGCCCAAGTGGTGGCTGGACCCCGCGGGCCGTGTCGGCGATGTCACCTTTCGGCCAGCCAAGATGTCGCCCGACGAGTTGCAGGAGGCTTGTCTTGAGGCGCGGCGCGAATTTTACCGCTGGGGTAGTATTTTTTCGCGGATGCGAGATCGCCGCGCCAACATTAAGAACTTGTTAATGGCCTCCGTTTTTCTGGGACTGAACGCCACATCGCATTTCGATATCGATCTGAGGCAGGGTTTGCAATTGGGCGCCGGTCCGTTGCCGATAGGAGTTGTGGATGAGCCGCTTTCGGTTTGAACTTGCGACACCTGCTGACGACGCCGACCTGCGACAGGTCATGGCGGCTACGCCGATGCCCGGCCGCATCGCGCTGCGCTTTCGGCGGGAGCCCAGCTTCTTCGATGCCGCCGATGTGGATGGAAGGTGGCGGCAAATCATCGTCGCGCGCGACTGCCAACAGGACCGAGTGATCGGTTTGGGGTCTCGATCGGTCCGCGACATGTACGTCAACGGTGCTGTCTGTTCGGTTGGCTATCTGAGCAACTTGCGGCTATTGCCGGAGTATCGTGGTAGCAGCGTGATGGCGCGCGGTTATCGTTTTTTGCGAAAGATACATACGGACGGTCGAGCGTCGTTTTATCTGACCACAATTGCGGATGACAATCATGCTGTGAAAGCGCTGTTAACTTCCGGTCGTGCGCATTTGCCAGCGTATCACGATGTCGGAGCCTATTTCACGCTCGCGCTGCCGCTCAACTCGCGCGACACGCGTGCCAACGGAGAATCGGCTGACCTGCAGTTGCGTCCGGCAACGGCGAGTGATCTGCCCGAGGTGATTCGATTTTACGAAAGCACCGGGCCGCGGCGGCAGTTTTTCCCTCGGTATACGCTCGACGATTTGGCAGGAAGCGCGCCGACGTTTCGTGGTTTGGAACCTGTGAACTTGATGCTGGCCCTGCGAAAAGACCAGCTGGTGGGAACCTTGGGCGTGTGGGATCAACGCGCGTTTCGTCAAACCGAGATCGAGAGTTATCGGCTCGGTTTGCGGTGGACACGCCCCGTCCTGAACTATTTGGCATGTCTGCGCGGCCTGCCTTCCTTGCCGCCTACCGGTGCGCCGTTGCGGTACGGCGTGGCCGCACTACCCATGGTTCGGGACGATGATCCGGACGTGCTATCGGCGTTGCTAAAAGCGCAGCAGCGTGCGGCGACCGCGGGTCCCTACGATTTCCTGTTGTTTGGAATCCACGAGCGAGACCCGTTACTAAACGCGGTGCGACGCGAATCTTTTGCCGAATACATAACACGCGTGTACGTCGTCTGTTTTGACGATGGTGCGTCGATTCAGCAATTGCTGGACGACCGCTGTCCCTACTTGGAATTAGGTTGTTTGTAAGAAACCGATAAGTCCACAGACAAGTAGTACGATGAAGAACTTGATTGGTGAAATCATCGGAGTTGATGAACTGTCGGTCGAGGATCATGACGCGATGTTTGGGTTAATGACCCGGCATTACGCCAATCTGACCCGCGATGCCTTTGAGGCAGACCTCAACGACAAACACTGGGTGATACGGCTGATCGATCCGACGATCGGTGCTCTCTACGGGTTTTCCACACAGAGCGTGATGTTCTCGGAAGTGGATGGCCGACCGATCCGTGCGCTGTTTTCCGGCGATACGATTGTGGCACCGGCGTATTGGGGCCGTAATCCGCTGGCAGGACTTTGGGGTCAGTTGGCCCTGTCGCTGATCGACCAGGATCGGGACGACGAGCTGTATTGGTTCTTGATCAGCAAGGGTTACAAGACGTATCGGTTCTTGCCAGTTTTCTTTCACGAATACTATCCACACTTCGGTCGCGGAACTCCTCCTAGCGCGCGTCACGTTATCGACGCCTTGGCTACGACGCGTTTTCGCGACACGTATGACAAGGAGGCCGGTCTGATTCGTGCCGGCGTTGACGGCTGCCGATTGCGACAGGGGGTGGCTCAAATCACTCCGCGCCGCCTGAAGGATCCGCACGTTCGGTTTTTCGCGCGACGAAACCCAGGACACATCCAGGGTGACGAATTGTGTTGCCTGGCGCCGTTGACGCGTGAGAATTTTAAGACAACCGCTTATCGAGTCATCGAACAAGCACGATTATCACTGACGGTGTCATGAATCAGGCCTATTTATTGAACTCGTTGTGGATGTGGCAATGTCGCCGGGAGACGCGAGCCCTGTGGCGCTCCACACGCAAAGTCGAGGACGCTCAACTGCGCGTGTTACGCAAAATTGTCTCTGCCAATCACGACACCGATTTTGGACGTGCCCATCAATTCCAGAGAATTGACGACGAGCACAGTTTCCAACGCCATGTCCCGCCCAGCGATTATGATGACTACGACACTTATGTCGAACGGATTGCGGCCGGTGAGAAAAAAGTTCTAACGGCCGAGCCCGTGCGATTACTGGAACCGACCAGCGGTACGACGCGGGCAGAAAAGCTGATTCCTTACACCGACGGGCTGCGCCGACAATTTCAGCGCGGCGTGGCCGCGTGGATCGGCGACCTTTTGTACCAGCGTCCAGGGATTCGTCGCGGCCGCGCGTATTGGTCGATTTCGCCAGCAATGGATCGCGAGCGCAGTACTCCTGGAGGTGTCCCTGTCGGCTTCGACGACGATACGGCCTACTTGAGCGGCCTGCAGTGCCGGCTGGTGAAACGCTTGTTGGCCGTGCCACCGGAAGTTGCCAGGCAGACAAATCTCGATAACTTCCGATATCAGACCTTGCTTCATCTGTTGAGCGCACAGATTTGGCACTGATTTCGATCTGGAGCCCTACGTTTTTGAGCGCGCTGTTTAGCGACATCTCGTGCTGGTCCGAGCGACTGACGCACGACGTCCGCCACGGCCGTTCGGGCTTGCTGCCTGCAGCGGCCCGAGCGGACGAGCTAGAGCGCGTCTTCGCTACGGATCAAACACTGGGAGAAAAACTGCGACAGATCTGGCCGCGCCTGGATACTGTTAGTTGCTGGGCAGACGCCGTGGCGGGTGCCGCCTTGCCGCAAGCGAAACGGTTATTACCTCAGGCAGAATTTCAGGCCAAGGGATTGATTGCCACGGAGGCCTTCGTGACGCTGCCCCTGGTGGGCCTCGCGGGTGGTGCACTCGCTGTGCGAAGCCACTTCTTTGAGTTCGAACAGGTTGATGTAATGACCGGTGCCGAATCTCTGCAAACCGTCAGCGATTCAAATAGCAACGCGATGCTCTTGGCTCATCAGTTGCAGCCGGGGCGTTTCTATCGCGTGCTGGTGACGACCGCCGGTGGACTTTACCGATATCACCTGCATGACATCGTGGAAGTCGTGGGTTTCCTCAACCAATGCCCCCGGTTGCGGTTGCTTGGCAAGAGCAACCTCTACAGTGACCTGGTGGGCGAGAAACTGAACGAGGGCCACGTGCGGCAAGCCGTCGACCGGGCGCTCCAAGCTGCCGGAGCATCGGCGGATTTCTCGATTCTGGTGCCCCGCGGTGATTCGCAGCCGGGCTATTGCCTGTATTTGCAAGGACTGAATTCCTGCTTACCTGACCGGTCTCGCCACAAAATCTCACTGCCAGAAATCGCGCTCAGGTTAGACGGCGGCTTGAGCGAAAACCCCTACTACCGCCAGGCACTCGACTTGGGACAACTGGCACCTGTGCAAATCTTTTTGCTACATGACGGTGAATCGGCCGCGAGTATCTATCTGCGCGAAATGGCGCAGCGGGGATTTCGGCTGGGCGATGTGAAGCCGGTCGCGCTGGACGCATGGTCGGGTTGGAGCAACATCTTCGATGCTTACATCGAGCGCGAGGCGATTGAATTCAGCTAGGAACGTCCAAACCGCATCACCACCGAACAGCCCAATCAGCATCACCGAATAACAGCATCGTAGTGACCAGTGGAATCACGATGGCGGCCGCGAGGCCGGCGACCAGTGTTGCGCGATAGGCGCTCTGGTTTTGGTAGGCTTTCCCCAAAACATGGGCGCGTCGCATGCGGCGAAAATACGCGTAACCCGTAAACCACGGGGTAACGCCCATCGCTCCGATTCCCAGCATCGCGAACAAGCCGACAAAGCTAAGTGGCAATAAACAAAGTCCAATGGCAAAGGCAGTTACCGCTCCCACCACGAATACGCCGGCGAAAAAACCGGCCACGTGCCGTAACGAATAGCCGGCAGCGAGCCAGATCAACATCGAGGCCAGCTGGAATGCAAGTGCAGGATAGGCAAGCTGTCCGAGAGGGCTCAGCGAGGCCTTCAGGCTGGACCAGCTGTAGTCGGTCAGCGGTGGGCCAAAGTTTCGAAAGACGACCGGGTCAAACACCAGACAGACGATCGGCATGCACACGCCCCATAAGAAGTCATTGAGAATTCGCCGCTGAGCCAATGCCTGGCCGCGGCCGTTTAGGGGAAGGCGCGATTGCTTTAGATAAACGGTATACCCAAGTGCCGTCAGGAAGGCAAATAGGGCGCCGAACAGGCCCATCAGCTTGAACAGCGCCAGCGCCACGCTGAAGACGGTTGTGGCGACGATCATGTCCCGCAGACGAAAACGAACTCTGTCCGCTGCCAGATCAACTTCCGCTACGGCATCCAAATGTCGCGGCGCCGGATCGGCAATCATCGGCGGCGATGCGTGCGGGGGCCGATAATCAGGTGTCGGTGTGGTGGGTTCGCCAGCGTTCATATTTTTCGAACAATGAATTCGGACGGAAACGAGACTATTCTAACTCGAACCCAACACCCGGTGCGTTGACCACCTTTTGGCCGGGATCGGTGGCGGCTATAATCGGTCTATTACTAGTGGGAATTCGCGGGAGAATCGAAAGATGGACGAGGCAACGGTTCGAGGCGTCGTACACGTGGTCGAAGAGACAAAATCGTACGGCCAGAGCGGCTTTCAAAAGCGGCTCATTGTGTTGGAGCAGGATCAAGAGCGATTTGCCAGGTACATCCCGCTGGAACTGATTCGCGATAATTGCGAACTGGGCGACGATGTGAACGTAGGCGACGAAGTCGAAGCGACCTATCAGCTAAATGGTCGCAAATGGCAGCGGGATGAAAAGAGCGAAGTGAAGTATTTCCTCAGTGCGGAGGTCAGCGGCATTGAGGTCATCGGCAAAGCCAGCGCGAAGGTGCCGGCGAATGCCGACGTCACCGTCACCGCCGACGTCAACGCGGAACTGAACGCGGCGGCCGACGACGAGGTCCCCTTCTAGATGTAGTACATCGGCTGGCTGGCACCTTCGGCGCTGGCACGTTCGGCTCTGTCCAGCAGATCGGCCAGGGTAATCCCGTCCAGGGATTCTCGTTGGACCTCAGCAACTTCACGCCACGCTCCGCGCAACGCGCGCGTGATGGGGCTGCCATTTTCGGATTGCCAATCGGGCGGTTCGGAAAAGTCCTCGATCACCGACATGACGTCCGCCAGGCTAACGTCGGCGGGTGGCCGGATCAGCTGGTAACCTCCCGCTGCGCCGCGGGTACTGCTGACCAGGCCAGCTGCCTTTAGTTGCAACAGAATCTGCACCAGGAATCGTGACGGGATTCCGTGCGCGTCGGCAATGTCGCGCACTCGAGCGGGTTCCCCGGACCCGTATTGAGCGGCCAGTTCCAGGATGGCGATACAAGCGTATTCAGTTTTGGCTGAGAATCTCATAGTCGTCACGAGTGTCGAGTGGTGAGTGTTACGTGGTGCCAGCATGTCGTTGCGAGCATTCTCTGCCGCGCCACCCGCCACCCGCCACCCGCCACCCCGCGCTCGACACTTCCTAGATCCCACCTCCTTGTTCGAACTCGATCGTGTGCAAACCACATTCGGTCTTCTCTTTTCCGCTCCAGCGGCCCGCGCGTTCGTCTTCGCCTAACATCACCGATCGCGTGCATGGCCAGCAGCCGATGCTGGGGTAGCCTTGATCGTGCAGCGGGTTGTAGGGGATCTTTTTCTCCAGGATCAGGTTCCACACGTCAGACTTTGTCCAACGGGCCAGGGGGCTGATCTTGACCAGATTGAACTTGGCGTCCCAACCGACGATCGGAGCGTCCGCCCGATCCGGACTCTGGTCCCGCCGGATACCGCTCATCCAGGCGTGCATGCCTTGCACCGCTTGACGCAATACCGTCACCTTGCGATCGAAGCAGCATTGATCCGGATTGGTTTTGTAGAGCGGTCCGCCGTGCTTCGCTTCGTATTCGGCGATGGTTAGCTCCGGTTTTTTCAGATCCACCTCGATCCCGTACTGCCGCGCAATGCGGTCTCGCAATTCCAGCGTCTCTTGAAACTGATAACCCGTTTCGAGATTGAAGACATAGGTTCGTGGTTCGATCTTCGAGAGCATGTAGAGGATCGCACACCCTTCGGGGCCGAACGCCGTGGCCATCGTCAACTGGGGAAAGAAACGCTCGACCGCCCAGTGGGTGATTTCTTCCGCGCTAGCGTCCTCCAGCGCCGATTCGCGTCGGACAATTCGTCGCTCAATTCAGGCGTCAGCGTCAGCAATTCTGGCTGGCGATCTACGGGGGCGGACTGTTTCACAATAGTTTGACCGGTTTGACCGGATTGGTTGCTCGTCGGAGGCTGATCGCTCGTTGCGGCTTGGCGGTTCATCTGGAAGATAGCGGAAATCCGCACTCAGCAATGGGTTAGGTTGAATCATAAGTATCTTGCTTATCAAAGTCAACTATCAGACTTTTATCGACGTTTTGGCGTGGAAACTTCAGTTCGTAACGATATTGCGGAGTTGGCGGTCAGGGCGGGATTAGCGTGGTTTTCAAACGTTCGTCGTGTCTCATTCGCGACGCGGAAAAATTGTTGGTCAGCGTTGTTGAGCAGCGAGCCGCAGTTTTTCAGGTGTTTTCACGGGAAGGATTCGTGCTTGCAACACGGCTGGAAAGTCAGCACATATCCCCGGAGATTGATATGTTGACGGTTGGCGCAACAATGGTTTTGCGAGCCGAGACGTGCCACGCGGTATGGCGTGTTCAAAACGTTTCATTAGCGCAACTCTTTTTCATCGCGCCACGATACCTAATCGTTGTGAGGTGAGAACCCTGGAAGGGACTGTCGGGGTGGTTCGGGTTAGGGAAGCGGATAGTTTTCGACGTCGATTTTGACCGTCTCGAAAACGTGACGTATATTGCTTTGACCGTGATGCTAGACCCATCTGAACGGTCAACTGCCATCCGCCGCAAATGACACCTTTCAGAACATGGGTCCCCACACATGCTCAGCTCTCCGCACGCGCTCTCCCCGCGCACTATCAACTCAATCTTCTTTTCCCGACTGCTGCTAGCCGCGCTGGTCGCATCGTACGTACTTGTCGCACCAGCTACCGCTCAGATCCGAATTGTCGAACCGACATCGACGATTTCGGCAGCGACGACGTCACCAGCCAGGAACTCGCCAGCCACGACGTTGCCAAACACGACTTCGCCGGCCACAGTGCAAACCGCGCTCGAACGTGGTGTTGCTCTCGAACGGGAAGACAAGTGGGCCGAAGCGCTTGGCCACTACGAAGAAGCACTGAAGGCCGCACCTGGCGACCGGCAGCTGAGCGAGCGGGCGGATGTGGCCAAGATCCACTACAGTCTGATTCGCCGCTACGCGGATAACAGCTTCCGCAATTCAATCAAGACACTTAGTGCCCGCGAGGCACTGGACCTTTACAGCGAAATTCTGCTGAAAATCCAAACCCACTTTGTCCACGACGCAGACTGGCAAGCGCTAGTGCGTCGCGGCACCCAGACGCTGGAAATCGCCTTGCGCGATCGCACTTTTACCGACCACAATCTGGCAGCGATTCCCGCGGAGCGATGGGAAGCAGCTCTGCTGCGGACGCGGTCTGTCGTCGACCGTCAGCCGATCTATAGCCGGACCGACGCTGTCGCGGTGGTGGCCCAGGCGGCGCAGATCATGCATCAGAATCTGGGCATCAGCCCCTCGGCCGTCATCATGGAATACCTGAGTGGCGCGACGGGCGGTCTGGATAGCTATTCGACTTATCTGACCGGCGATCAACTGCGAGAAGTCTATTCCCAGATTGACGGTAGCTTTGTTGGCCTGGGGATCGAGATGAAGGCCGAGAACGGTTCGCTATTAATCGTGTCGGTCATTTCTGGAAGTCCCGCCGAGGCTTCGGGTCTGGTTGCCGGTGATCGCATCGTCTCGGTGGACGGGCAAGCGACGCAAGACATTACCACCGAGAAAGCGGCGGCCTTGTTACAGGGAACATCCGGCAGCGTGGCCGAGCTGATAGTTGCCTCGACGAACGGCGGGACGCGGATTCTTCGCGTCCGTCGCGCGAACGTCGAAGTTCGCAGTATTCAAAACGCAAAGCTAATCGATCCAGCGGAAGGTATTGCCTATCTGAGAATTGATAGCTTCCAGCGCGACACCAACCGGGACCTGGACGCGACCCTGTGGAAATTGTATCGGGCTGGCATGAAGAGTCTGGTCATCGACGTCCGTGGCAATCCGGGCGGGCTGCTGAGCTCGGCCGTCGACGTGGCGGATAAGTTTGTCTACCAGGGCCGGATTGTTTCCACGCGAGGACGCAATCACGAAGAAGACTTCGACTATTCCGCTCGACCAGCGAACACCTGGGGAGTTCCCCTGGTCGTGTTGATTGATAACGACAGTGCCAGTGCGAGCGAGATTTTCGCGGCGGCTATCCGCGATCACCGACGGGGTACGATTGTCGGAACACGCACCTACGGCAAGGGCTCGGTCCAGGGCATCTTTCCCTTGGGTTACGCCGACGCCGGACTGCGACTGACGACGGCCAAGTTTTACTCCCCGCAGGGCCAGGCGATCAGTGGAGCGGGCGTTTCGCCCGATCTGCAAGTCCACGAGGTCGCCAAGCGGGCGCCCGGTGCCGTGCCGGCGAACGAGGATCGGGTATTGCAAGCCGGCGTCCAGGCCGCGCACACCCAGATGACACGCCGCTAAGAACGTGTTTTGAAATGACAAAACCCTCCCTTCGGGAGGGTCGGACGCGGTAGCGGCCGGGGAGGGGGTTTAACGTCGAACGCCCAACGTCCAACTTTCAACGTCGAAGTAAGAGAGCGTTAGAGGTTCGTGTTGGAAGTTCAAAGTTCGACGTTCTAATTGCCCTCTCCGGGCCTGAGAGCCCGACTCTCCCGGAGGGAGAGTGAAAACCAAAATTCGCCGTACTTACCACATCAACAGCATTTTCATCAGCCCACCCGGGGGGAGGGTGAAACACGCTTGCTCTCGACTTTTAAAACACGTTCTAAAGCCGATCCGTCCGATTTCGACACTGTGCCGCCGCTTGACACTGTGCCGCCGCTTGACACTGTGCCGCCGCTTGACACTGTGCCGCCGCTTGACACTGAGCCGCCGGTCGACACTGTGCCGCCATTGAAATATTGCCATTGTGCGCTATGATGCTCGCTGGTTCGGCGTGGCGGCACATCATCAGGGCCGCCTCATCCTTAGCCCTTCCCAAGGGGCGATTCGGGCAGATATCCAATGCTGTGTTTCCGTTGAAACGATCAGCGGGTAAATCGGTACAGGAGTTCAACAGCGATGGCGAAAACACCCAGCGAAGTCTTGGCGATGTGTCGCGAGAACGACGTCAAGGCCGTAGACATGCGATTCATGGACTTCCCAGGACTCTGGCAGCACTTCACCATTCCGATCGACAAACTGGATGTCGAAGTCTTTGAAGAGGGGCTGGGATTTGACGGTTCCAGCATCCGTGGCTGGCAGGCGATTAATGAAAGCGACATGCTGGTCGTCCCTCAGGCCGACACCGCTTTTCTGGATCCCTTCACGGCGCTGCCGACGGTGGCCATGATCTGCAATATCCAGGATCCCATTACCCGCGAGGACTACAGTCGCGACCCACGCAACGTGGCGCGAAAAGCCGTCAACTATATGAAGAGCACCCGAGTGGCGGACACGTGTTTTGTCGGCCCGGAAGCCGAATTCTTTGTTTTCGACGATGTGAGGTTCGATCAGACGCCCAACCAGGGCTTCTATTTTATCGATAGCATCGAAGGCCAATGGAACCGCGGTAAGGACAGCAAAGCGGTGGGCGAAGGTCCGAACCTGGGCCACAAATTGCGCCACAAGGAAGGCTACTTTCCCGTACCGCCGGCTGACCAGATGATGGACCTGCGCAACGAGATGATGCAGACCATGATCGAGTGCGGGCTGGAAGTCGAATGTCAGCACCACGAAGTCGGCACCGCCGGCCAGGCCGAAATTGATTTGAAGTTCGGTGACCTGGTCGCGATGGCGGACAAAATGATGATGTACAAGTACATCGTCAAAAACGTCGCGGCGCGGCACGGGAAGACGGTGACGTTCATGCCGAAGCCGATCTTTGAAGACAACGGATCGGGCATGCACACACACATGTCGCTGTGGAAAGACGATACCCCGCTGTACGCCGGCGGCGGGTACGCGGGGTTGAGCGACATGGGGTTGTACGCGATCGGGGGACTACTGCGTCATGCCCCCAGCGTCCTGGCGTTTACCAATCCGACCACGAACAGTTACAAGCGCCTGGTGGCCGGCTACGAAGCACCCGTCAACCTGGCCTATTCGCAGCGCAATCGGTCGGCAGCCTGTCGCATCCCAATGTACAGCCCCAACCCGAAGTCGAAGCGGATCGAGTTCCGCTGCCCAGACCCCAGCTGCAATCCCTACCTCGCCTTTGCGGCGATGCTGATGGCGATGCTGGACGGCATTCAGAACAAGATCCACCCCGGCGATCCGCTCGATAAGGACATCTACGACCTGTCCCCGGAAGAAGCCGCCGACGTACCGACCACACCCGCTTCGCTGCACGATTCGCTCACCGCCCTGCAGCAGGATCATGAATACCTGTTGCGGGGGGATGTATTTACCAACGACGTGATCGCGACCTGGATTGCCTACAAAGAAAAGTACGAGGTCGACGCGCTGCGGCTAAGACCCCATCCGTACGAATTTTGCCTCTATTACGACATCTAGCCCTCCAAGTCCCCGTAACCTTCGCAGCTTCTTCCCACCCAGATAATAGAGTTCGGCACACTGTTTGCAATTAGTTGTTTCGTGGTTGGCGGCGGAACACTGTCGACCGCGAAAATGCCGGACGGGGTCGGAACAGAGCTTAGAGGCAATTACCCGGGGTCGGCAGAGTGAAGAGAGAGTGAAGAGAGAGCGAAGAGACAGGTGCCAAAGGGAGGAACAGTCGTGGCGACAACAACTTAAGTCGCCTGACCCGCAGCGAAGAGGAATGGCATACAGAGAAGAGTTTGGCACCAGATAAGCGGTTTGTTGGCAACTTGTTGGCAACAATGGCCGTGTAACGACAGGCGAGTGGAGTACCGTTTTCCAGGCTGCTCCACTCGCCTGTTGTATTAATATCATACACATGTAGCGAAACGCTTCATTGATATACCTCTCTAGGTGGGATACTCTTATCCCGTCTCAACCTAAAAAATCGGGTATTTCCCGATGATGTTTTGGGCGGTCGCTTTCGTAGTCCCGCGGTGTTTAAGTAGTAGCCATAATTGAGCGCAAAGGCCCGTCAACGTATGCCCTCCGTGAATTCTATACATCGTTTCCGCTGCGCGTGCGCGTTTACGCTCGGGATGTTGGCGCTCGGGATCATCACGCCGTTTGTCGGACTGCCTCTTGTCGCGGCAGATGACAGGCAATCAGCTGCAGCGGCTCCGCACCGACCTCCGCAGCTCGATCCGCGCCGGCCAGTACGCCGGTCGCGCTGATCAACCAGCACATTCGCGCCGGCTGGAAAGACTTCGATGTTACACCGTCGGCGCCAGCCACGGATGGCGAGTGGTGTCGCCGCGTATACTTGGATGTCGTGGGTCGCGTTCCGTCGGTCGACGAGCTGGATGCGTTCCTCAGCGACAAATCATCCAATAAAGACGCCCAACTGGTTCAGCGGTTGTTGGCCGACGAAGACGAATACGCTCGCAACTGGACGACCCTTTGGACGAATATTCTGATTGGTCGCAGCGGTGGCAACGATCGCCAGTCCCGCGTCAATCGAGCTGGGATGTTGGCGTACCTGCGAAAATCTTTTCAGGCCAATGCTCCCTACGACCGCATGGTACATGAGCTAATCAGCGCCAAGGGCAACAGCAATCCAGACTCGCCAAACTTCAATGGCGCCGTCAACTTCCTGGCGGACAATCTTGAGGAGGACGCTGTTCAAGCAACGGCCAAGACGTCGCAGATTTTTCTGGGGGTCCGCGTGCAGTGCACTCAGTGTCATGATCACCCCTTCAATAAATGGAGACAGAACCAGTTCTGGGAGATGAACTCATTCTTCCGTCAGACGGTCGCCTTACGCCGTTTCGGAGGCGGACGCGATATCGCGCACATCGATCTGGAGAATCAGGACTACCAGGGATCCAGCAACAAGCCGGAAGAAGCCGAGGTCTATTACGAGTTGCGCAATGGAGTTCTGAAAGCGGCCTATCCGGTGTTCACCGATTTGGATGGGACGCGGACCCCTCTGGATCGCAGCGGTTACCTGGAGGACGTCGACCGCCGGACCGAGCTGGCCGGCCTGGTTGTGAAATCGGGTTACCTGCCGGTCGCCATGGTGAATCGGATGTGGGCTCATTTCAACGGTTATGGGTTGACCGCTCCGTTCGATGACCTGGGACCACACAATCCGTCTACCCATCCAGACCTATTGCAGGGACTGGCCGACGAATTCAAAACGAATGGTTACGACATCAAGGAGTTGATTCGATGGATCACGTTAAGCGATCCTTATCGGCTGTCGAGTCGCTTCAACACGGCGAATGAGAACGATGATCCGTCGACCGGCAACCCGCCGGTCTTCAGTCGTTTTTACCCGCGGCAGATGCAGGCCGAACAGTTGTACGAGTCCCTGTTGGTGGCGACCGAGGCGGACAAGACGCGAGGCGATTTTCAGCAGCAGGAAGAGGCCAAGCGCCGCTGGCTAGGCCAGTTCGTGATTGCGTTTGGCACCGACGAAAACGACGAGACGACGACGTTCGACGGCACGATTCCCCAGATCCTGATGATGATGAACGGCGACCTGATTAAACAAGCGACCAGTGTTGAAGAAGGCGGGTACCTTCATCGGGTCGCAAACGATCCAAAGAAGTCGCCCACGGAGAAAATCCAATTGTTGTTTAAGGCTGCCCTGGCTCGCGAAGCAACCAAGGCGGAACGTCAATCGGCCAACATGACACTTGCCGGCCGCACGAACATCACCGAAGCCTTGCAGGACGTATGGTGGGTGCTGTTAAATTCGAACGAGTTCATTTTGAATCATTAATCACGAATCACTAATCGGGTAGGTCAGTCCCCGCCCGCCGGGACTGACATTCATAGACAAAGCTCGGCTACGTGTGAAACACACGAGGAGAAATATCATGCGAATCGATTTCAGCACGCCCGCTGGCATGTCCCGTCGTCATTTCATGCAGCATCTGGCCGGTGCATCGGCGATGGCCATTCCCGCGCTGCACTTTACATCGACATTGCGTGCCAATGCAGCGGAATTACAGAAGAACCAGAAATCGGTCATCCTGCTGTGGATGGGTGGTGGACCAGCCACGATCGACATCTGGGATCTGAAACCCGGCAGCGCCACTGGCGGGCCGTTCAAGCCGATTGCCACGACTGGCGATATGCAGATCAGCGAACACCTGCCGCTAATGGCCAAACAGATGCACAACATGTCGATCGTGCGATCGATGAGCACTCGTGAAGCAGACCATGGACGCGGTCGCTACTACATGCATACCGGCTATGTGCCGAACCCCAACGTCCAGCATCCCAGTTACGGTGCCGTCGTCGCGCATGAACTCGAAAAGACACGGACCGAGCTGGAGATTCCACCCTTCGTCTCGGTGGGAGGCGGCAGCGCGGGACCAGGTTTTTTGGGAATGGCCTACGCGCCGTTCGTCGTCAATTCGAATGGACGCGTTCAAGATCTGGCGATGGGAATCGATGCGGACCGTGTCAGCGATCGCATGAGATTTCTCAATCAATTGGAAGCGAGCTTTATTCGGCAGAAGCGGGGCGGTGCCCCCCAAGAACACGCCAAGGTGTTGGCGAAAACCCAGGTGTTGATGACCAGTCAACAGATGGATGCATTCAAGGTGAACCTCGAGCCCGCCGAGGTGCGCGAGCAGTACGGAGACTCCAACTTCGGCCGGGGCTGTTTGATGGCGCGGCGGTTGGTCGAGACGGGTGTTCCCTTCATCGAGGTCGACATGGGTGGCTGGGATACGCACCAGCAGAATTTCGACCGCCTGCAAACGATGCTGCCGACGATGGATCAGGCCATGTCTGCCCTGGTGGTCGACCTGGAACAACGCGGCATGTTGGACAACGTCGCCATCGTCTGGTTGGGTGAGTTTGGCAGGACACCGACGATCAACGGGAATAGCGGCCGCGACCACTGGGCGCGCAGTTGGAGCGCCGTGGTGGGGGGAGCCGGGTTTCAGCGAGGTGTTGCCATCGGCGAGACCAGCGCGGATGGCATGAGCGTCGAGACGGAACCGTATACATCCGAAGACCTGATGGCTTCGGTACTGCACAGCGTTGGGATATCGCTGGACACGCGGTTCACGGCCAGCAACGGTCGTCCGATGAAGATCGCCAACGGCGGCCGGTTGATCAAGGGTCTGATCGCGTAGTTGGTTATACAGTTGGTTTAATACATATCGTAGTCGCCGCCGTGGCCTGCTCCGCCCTTCTTGTCATCCTTGGGCCTCTCGGCGATCAGGGCGTCGCTGGTCAGCAGCAGCGTCGAGACGCTGGCTGCATTTTGCAGTGCCGTACGCGTCACCTTGGTCGGATCGATCACGCCGGCGTTAACCAGGTCTTCGTACTTGTCCGTGCCGGCGTTGTATCCAAAGTTGCCCTTCCCTTCAGCAACCTTTTCGCAGACGATGCTACCATCCTGGCCAGCATTGGCGGCGATCGCGATCAGTGGCGCACGGCATGCACGTACGACGATCTTGTAACCGATCTCTTCATCGTGAATCAGCCCACTCGGACTGACCGACGTCGAAGCTCGCAACAGGGCGACGCCACCGCCGGGAAGAATTCCTTCTTCGACGGCCGCACGGGTCGCGTGCAAAGCGTCTTCGACGCGGGCTTTTTTCTCTTTCATTTCGCTTTCCGTCGCGGCGCCAACATTGACCTTGGCAACGCCACCAGAAAGTTTGGCCAGCCGCTCTTCCAGCTTTTCGCGATCGTAGTCGCTGGTCGAGTTTTCAATTTCTCTGCGGATCTGGTCGATACGAGCCTTGATCTCGTCGCTTTTTCCTGCACCTTCGATGATGGTCGTGTTGTCTTTGTCGACGATCACCTTCTTGGCACGTCCCAGGTCGGTTATCGGCAGGTTTTCCACCTTGATGCCCAGATCTTCGAAGACCGCCGTTCCACCAGTCAGGACGGCCAGATCTTCCAGCATCGCTTTGCGCCGATCGCCGTAACCGGGGGCCTTGATTGCACAGCAGGTGAACGTGCCACGCAGCTTGTTGATCACCAGGGTTGCCAACGCTTCGCCATCGACGTCTTCGGCGACGATCAGCAACGGCTTGCCGGCATTCGCCACGGCTTCCAACAGCGGGACAATGTCTTTGACATTGGACAACTTCTTTTCAAATATCAACACGTAGCAGTCGTCCAAAACGGCTTCCATCGTGCTGGGATCGGTCACGAAGTACGGTGAGAGGTAGCCGCGATCGAATTGCATACCTTCGACCCACTCGGTGTCGGTCTGCAGGCTTTTGCCTTCGTCGACCGTGATGACGCCATCTTTACCCACTTTTTCCATCGCGTCGGCCAGGATTTCGCCGATTTCGGCATCGTTGTTTGAGGCGATGGCGGCGACCTGGGCCATTTCTTTCTTGGTCTGAATCTGAATCGACATGCTTTCCAGTTTTTTACTGATGTCAGCGATTGCCTTTTCGATCCCTTGCTTGAGGTGGACCGGATTGACGCCTGCCACGACGGCCTTCAGGCCTTCGACGAAGATGGCTTCTGCCAGGACCGTCGCCGTGGTGGTACCGTCGCCGGCCACGTCACTGGTTTTGGACGCGACTTCGCGGACCATACGACATCCGATGTTCTCGTACGGATCCTCAAGATCGACTTCCTTGGCGACGGTCACGCCGTCCTTGGTGACGGTTGGCGAACCAAAGCTCTTTTGCAGGATTACATTGCGGCCTTTGGGTCCCAACGTGACCTTCACGGCCTTCGCCAATTTGGCGACACCACGCCGCATGGCGTCGCGTGCCTCTTGATCAAAAGCAATCATCTTGGACATGTGTCGTTATCTCCTTGTAGAGGGCTGCCGGGCGGCAGATTGGTTGTTCGATTTTCTGGCCCTATTCTTCGATTTTCTGGCCCTATTCAATGACGGCCAGGACGTCATCCTCACGCATCAGCAGCAGTTCATCATCGCCGACGGTGAATGACTCTCCGGCATAGCTGGAAAACAGCACGCGTTCGCCCGCTTTCAACTGCATTTTGCTACGCGATCCGTCATCCACTATGCGGCCGGGACCGACACTGATGACGACGCCGCGGGCGGGCTTGTCTTTTGCCGAATCGGGCAACAGGATTCCGCCGGCCGTGGCATCTAACGATTCTTCTCGTTCCACTACGACGCGATCGCCGAGCGGTTGAAATTTGATACTGGTCTTTTTCTTCGTCTTCGTCTTCTTCGTCGCCGTTGTCATGGATTCGAATCCTCCTTCGTTTCAGATTGACTTCAATGTTTGTGGTAGTTTGTGGTTGCCGTAGATCGTGGTTGCCGTAGATCGGTGGTCGGGGAAGTCACATTCTGTAGGATGCGTCTGGTCCTGTTCCGACCCCCCCGGTTTCAACCTTCCCTCTACCCTGTTCCGACCCCCCGCGATTCCGACGTCGCAGGGCACGACTGTTCTCGCTAAGCGTGCCCAACACGACCTGCCATTTCTGCGCACCTTAGGTACGAGGACCTTCTTTAATGCAACCGGCGCACCGTATTTGCGACGACTTTCGTTAAATCGCTGCGACAACAAGAAGTTGCGCTAATCCGGCCGCTAAATACGACGGAACATGGCGCTAAAATATATCTGGCCGCCACACGGGATTCTGCCATTCTGGCAGGCGCCTGGGTAGGTTCCGCTCGCCGAGCGGTACCTGAATTGACGACGACCGTTTTCAAGGAGACAAGGTTTTCAAGGAGACAAGGTTTTCAAGGCGACAAGGTTTTCAAGGCGACAAGGTCCCGCTCGGCAAGCGGGACCTATCTCTACGCCCGGGCGACTTGACTTCCACCTATTCGCACGATCAAGCGCCTCATTTCCAGGACGCTGATGGTGGCCAGTACACGGTGGACGGGTAATTCGGTTGTCTGCACGACGGTATCGATCAGGGTCGGTTCGGTTTCGATTGCTTGCAGTATGGCTCGTTCGGTTTCGTTCAACTGCAGTTCGGCCGGATGGCGAATGACGGTGCCGTCGTCTTGTGTGGTCGGTTCGACCAGCGGTCCCAGTTCTTCCAGAATATCGTCAACCGACTGGACCAGTTTCGCGCCATCGCGGATCAAGGCGTGACAGCCTTGTGACAAGCGGCTATCGATTCGCCCTGGCACAGCGAAGACTTCACGACCTTGTTCCATTGCGTGTTTTGCCGTGATCAGGGCCCCGCTGCGGTTTGCCGCTTCGACAACAATCGTGCCCAGCGTGAGGCCGCTGATAATCCGATTGCGCTGCGGGAACGAATTGCTGGTCGGTGCAACGCGCGGTGGCGACTCGCTTACCAGCGCGCCCTGGTAGGTGATTTCGTCGGCCAGTTCTTTGTGCTCGGGCGGGTAAAGATTCAGGATGCCGCCGGCCAGGACGGCCACGGTGCGTCCACCGGCCTTCAGTGCTGCCTGATGGGCGGCCGCGTCGATTCCTCGCGCCAGTCCGCTGACGACGGTAACGCCCGCCCGCGCAGCCCTCCAACCAGCCGCTCGGTCTGTTGAATCCCGTACCGCGTGGCGTGGCGCGATCCGACGACACTGACGGCCACGGCATCGCACGGTTTCAGCTGACCTTGGAAAAACAGGGTCATTGGCGGGCTGGCTATTTCGTTGAGCAGCCGTGGGTAGGCTTCGTCGCGGCTGGTCAGCAGTCCGATGCCGTGTTCGCGGCAAATGGCTAACTCGGCGTCGATATCGATCTGTTCGCGTGCGCTGCGAATGGCGTCGCTAATTTTCGTCCCGACCCCAGGGACGCTCCGCAGCTCACCGGACGAAGCGCCCAATACGCCCGTTGCGGTCTCAAATTGCTCCATCAGCGACTGCACGATACGGGGTCCGACGCCCGAAACGAGTGACAGGCACAGCCAATCGCGCATTTCGGCATCGAGCGTCTCAGGATGGTGTTCGTTGGATTCCGTCACGACTTTCTCGCCGCTGTAATTAATTCTGTAATTAATTCTGTTCCGTCCCACTTATCCCGCCAGCCATCCGGATGGCTATCGCGACGGATATCCCGCCAGCTATCCCGTCAATGCGTCGATTACCTGACCGTCATCGATCCCGTCGACCAGTTCGACATGGCCCATTTGGGTTGGCAGCACGAAGCGCAATTGGCCACGTTCGGCTTTCTTGTCGCGTCGCATGGTATTCAATAGTTTATCGTGATCGACGTCAGGCAGCGCGGTCGGCAGACCAACCGCCTCCAGCAAATCGGCTTGGCGCAACGTCAACTGCGCGTCGACGCGTCCGAGTCCTTCGGCCAGTCTCGACGCGCAAATCATGCCGATGGCTAACGCCTCGCCGTGCAGAAATTGTTCGTAGCCGGTGATCGTTTCCAGACCATGACAAAATGTGTGGCCATAGTTCAGTACCGCCCGCAGTCCTGTCTCTTCTCGTTCGTCCTGCCTGACGACATCTGCTTTCAGTTGGCAACAGCGGGCAATCACGTCGACCAGCACGGATTCCTCGCGTGAGTTGAGGGCATCAACATGTTGTTCCAGGTAGCTGAAGAAATCCGCATCCAGGATCACACCGTATTTGATGACCTCGGCCAGGCCGGAACGATATTGTCGGGCGGGCAGTGTCGACAGCGAATCCGTATCGATCAGGACAGCGCAGGGCTGCCAGAACGCACCAATGATATTCTTGGCGTCGGGCAGGTTGATCCCGACCTTTCCGCCGACGGAGCTATCGACTTGGGCGAGCAACGTCGTTGGCACTTGAACCAGGCGCAAACCACGCGCAAAGCTCGCCGCCAGGTATCCCCCCAGATCTCCGATGACGCCGCCGCCAACGCAAACGACAATCGATTTTCGGTCTGCTCCCAGAGCGAGGCATTTGTCCCAGAGCGCTGCCAGGGTATCCACGGATTTACTGATTTCTCCCGCCGGGACCACGATCAGATCAACTTCGAGACCACCGTCGGCCAGGTTCCCGGCGACGGCGATTGCGTGCGGTTGTTCGACGTGTTCGTCCGTCAACACGATTGCATGCCAGGTCGGGCAATAGTGGGCGACGGTTTGAGCGGCGTTGCCGAAGGTCCCTTGGCCGATCTCGATCGGGTAGCTACGTTCACCCAGGTGAACATTGACAGTTTCTAACGACTCGGACACGTGGTACGCCTTCGACGCCGGAGGGCAGTTGTTGTTGAAACGTCAGGAGCCGCCTAACGCACGCGCTGGAGGTCGGCTTCGGACACCGTGATCTGACGACGAAAACCTGTATGCATCCTGAGGTATTCCAGTTCGGTTGCTTCTTCCGGCGAAGCGTGTATCAGTTTTTCCAGGTGCGCTCGTTCGTCGGGTTCAATCGAGTCAAACTCATCCGGCCAGATGGTGACTTCTTCCATGACCAGCGCTTCACGATACGGATCAAATGGGTCTGCCATGGCAATGTCCAAAGGGAGATCAAGACGCGTGTGCAGGGGGGTGTAGCGGTCCGATTGCCAGAGGGGAAGTGCGCACCCTGTCAAATCGAAACCCTAAAACGCTACAGTATACTACGACCCTGGTGTTGTGGAGTACCGTCATCATGAGGATTGGTCCGGTGCGACGAAAAACGCTAGCCCGGTGAATTCAATACGTTCATGAGTCGCGGTCAGCTGACAATCGTGGGAATGTTGGGATTGGCGCTGATGGCCGCCAGTTTTGCCTTGTGGTGGCGCCATGATCAGACTCGCAGGACCTTGGGATTCTGGGGTCCGACGGCTTCGCGACTTATTGTCAGTGCCGAAAATGTCGAACTGATGTTGTTGGAACCGGTTGTCGATCCGATGGAGTCCGAAACCGCCGAACAGGTGTTTGCTCGAATTGACGGGGTCCCCTATCGACTCATTTTGAAAAAAAACGTAAACAAGGCCCCCGGCTTTCTCAATGCCCGCTACGCGTTAACGATGGATAGAAGCTATGACTGGCAGGGCGAACCGTCGTCGTGCGAACCGACCTGGCAACATGCACTGCGGTTTTCGGACGAGGCCGATGAGAAGACAATCTTGTTTTGCTTTACCTGCGGGACGGCCCGGCGACTGGACTCGCCGCGGGCCGTCGGGATTCAACGTATTGCGTCCAGCTTGAAGAAGGTGATGGACGAACAATTGAATGACGAATCGGCGGACAGTACAAAAGACAATGTCACCAAAGCCTCCGAGGCAGCGGCGGCAACCAAGTCGATAGATTTACAAATCGACCGGGCAATGAATGAAATGAATAAGGAGTCGTGAACGTGAGTAGTGCGAACGTGCGGGTGGGCATTGTGCGGGTGGGCATTGTGATGGGAAGCGACAGTGACTGGCCCAAGATTGAGGCGGTCAAGACGGCGCTGGACGAATTCGGCGTGGGATGTGAAGTTCGCGTCATGAGCGCCCATCGAACGCCAGGGCTCGTCGTCGAGTACGCAACCACGGCGCAAGAGCGGGGGTTACAAGTCATCATCGCGGCGGCTGGCGGAGCGGCACATTTGGCGGGCGTAGTCGCGGCGCACACGACGTTGCCGGTTGTCGGTATTCCGGTTCCCACGTCGACCATGGGCGGATTGGACTCGTTGTTATCGACCGTCCAAATGCCGGGCGACGTCCCTGTCGTAAGCGTTGCGGTTGGCATGGGCGGCCCGCGGAACGCCGGTTTGTTCGCCGTTCAGATCCTGGCGACCGCCGATGAAGAGCTGAGGACAAAGCTGGCTGAATTCAAGAAACAGCTGGTCCAAAAGATCGTGGCCAAAGACCGGGCGCTACAAGACAAGATCAACGGCAGCTAGCTGGACAGCGCCAATTTGACGATCGGTTCATCCTGCACGTCGTTGCTACGTCTTCGTTTAACGCCCAGCCGAAGGCGCTGGCAAACGCGACCCAAGCCGGCGCCTTCGGCTGGGCGTTAAACGATTCTCTATTTTGAAAGTTCTCGACTAACGTTCTCGACTAACGTTCTCGACCATGGCCGACTCCGATCAGTCCACCATCGAAACGCTGCGCTGGATTGGCGAACCCGACAATCACCTGGTAATCATCGACCAGACACGGTTGCCGACCGAGCTGGTTGAAATCGAACTGCCGGACATCGCCGTGGTCTGGGAGGCGATCAAGTCCTTGCGAATCCGTGCGCGCCCGCCATCGGCATCACCGCGGCCTACGGCGTCTACATCGGTGTGCAGAAGGTCGGCGACCTTGATGAAGACGATTTTTTTCAGCGGCTTCATGAGGTGAGCGACTACCTGGCGACCAGCCGCCCGACGGCCGTCAACCTGTTTTGGGCCATCGATCGGATGAAAGCGGTTGCCCAGCGTCATCGCGGCAAGGGTTCTGCCACGATTGCAGCCGCTCTGCTGGTTGAGGCGCAGGCCATCCATGAAGAAGACCGCAGAATTTGCCGCGCGATCGGCCGGTACGGCGCCAAGCTATTGGAAAACGACAGCGGCGTTTTGACACACTGCAACGCAGGCGGACTGGCCACGGCCGATTACGGCACGGCTCTGGCAGTGTTCTTCGCTGCCCAGGAAGAAGGCAAGAACCTGCACATTTACGCCGACGAAACGCGACCGCTGCTGCAGGGTGCTCGACTAACCGCGTGGGAACTTCAGCAGCGAGGTATCGAAGTCACGTTGATCTGCGATTCGATGGCAGCGCAAGTCATGCTCGAAGGCCGCGTCCAGGCGGTCGTGACTGGCGCCGACCGAATCGCGGCCAACGGGGATGTGGCCAACAAGATCGGGACTTACCAGGTCGCTTTGGTCGCCGCCGCGCACGACATTCCGTTTTATGTAGCGGCGCCGACCAGCACGTTCGATTTGTCACTGACCAGCGGCGACCAGATACCGATCGAGCAGCGTGATCCGGCGGAAATCACGCACAGCTTCGGTCAGCAAACGGCCCCCGACGGAATCCAGGTCTACAACCCGGCGTTCGATGTCACGCCAGCGCGGTTGATTCGAGCGATCATTTGCGAAAAGGGCGTGATTCAGCCGGTCAGTGCAGCATCCATTGCCGCGCTGTTGGCCGATACGCCAAGCTGAGTTTATTCGAATCGGAATTTCACACGCCGTTGGCCGCGCGGCCAGCCAGAAGCTGTCAAGCCACTCCTTAACATGCTTCGCCGTGATGCCAGGCTGAGACACAGCGTCTAAACCTTCACGCGTAGCCCTATCCATCGAATCATGCCAGACTCAGACTTTACCAGTTTTCAACCATCCCTGTTCCGCTTTCTAAAGACGTTGACGGCGAATAACAACCGCGATTGGTTTAAACAGAACAAGACAAGGTACGAAGAACAATTGTTAACGCCGTGCCAGGCGTTCATTCGATCGTTTCAGCCGCACCTCAAACGCGTGTCACCGCATTTTCTGGCCGATGATCGTCGCGTTGGTGGGTCATTGATGCGAATCTATCGAGACACCCGGTTCGCCAAAGACAAGACTCCCTATAAGACGAACGTCGGGATTCACTTCCGCCACGAGATGGGCAAGGATGTACATTGTCCCGCTTTTTATGTTCATCTCGCACCCGGCGAGTGTTTCTTGGGCGCTGGGATCTGGCACCCCGACTCGAAGGCCCTGAAGATGATTCGCCAGGCGATCGACGACGAACCGGCGAAATGGAAACGGGCCCGAGATCAGAAGAAGTTCCGATCTCATTTCGATCTCGTCGGCGACAGCTTAAAAACGGCGCCGCGCGACTTTCCTAAAGACCATCCGCTAATCGAAGATCTTCGGCGAAAGGATTTTATTGGCGTTAAGAAACTCCGCGAGGCCGATGTGCAGGATGAAGGGTTCATGAAAGCAACGGCCGATGCATTTACCGCCAGTCGTATTTACATTCGATTTTTGTGCGACGCCTTGCGAATTCCATCTTAGAACGTGTTTTGAAATTCGTACGATGGGCCTCCGAGCCCGTCGATCGGGAAAACTACCGCGACAAGCGACGGGCTCGGAGGCCCATCGTACATTCATGTCGGAGGCCGTCTCACGTTTCAAAACACAGTCTTAGCGATCACAGATCTATTCTCGTTGTGGTTTCGCGAACCGAACAACGACTTTTCCAATGTCGGCTGCCTGCCAAAGCGCAGGGTGCGACAAGTGTCGTACTTCGGTTGACTGGGCAGAAGGTAAGGGGTCAGAAGGTAAGGGGACATCCTATCTTTCTTTCGAAAAGTAGAATGTCCCCGTTTGTTTGCTCGAAACAGGAACCACGAATAGACGCGAATGAACACGAATAGAATCTACTTTGAGAGTAGGGAAATAACCCCGCGATTCCAGAGGATTCGTGTCTATTCGTGTTCATTCGTGGTTCTGTTGTTTTGACTCTGAGTAAACACATATCTCTTCACTGCTGTACGGCAAATGGAAATTAATATGACATGAGCGACACGGACATACATTTGGCTGACCATGTGAGACGGGTCGTTCTGGCATTGATTGTCGCCCACCGCGCTAGGATTGAACTCTACTGGGGCATCGCGTCCGTCAGGTCCACGTCTTACTCCTGGTACGCGACCGACGGGCGGATTACGATACGCTTACTTTGTAGATCGATTTCTATCGTCGTGTTTCGTGATGGCCTGGCCAATCGCAAGCGGTTTCTGAAAAGATCGACCGTTGATCATGATTGGGGAAAAGATGACCGCCGAATCTGGAAGGTTGCGCGTGGCAATGTTGGCGCCGGTCGCGTGGCCAGTGCCACCGGATGGATACGGTCCCTGGGAACAGGTCGTGTCGAACCTGACCGAGCAGCTAGTGGCAAGTGGGCACGATGTGACGCTGTTTGCCGCGGCCGGTTCGCAGACATCGGCGCATCTGGTCCCAACGGTGCCGCATGCGTTTTCGCTCTGGCCGGAGTCCGAGCGGAATGCCCCCCGGCAGTTTGACCCGGTGTCGGGGCTGTTGGAGGGGCCACCCGACTTCCAAGCTATGGAGCAGCAGCACATCGCAACGTGCATCGAGGCGGCGCGCGATGGGGGCTTCGACGTGGTCCATTCGCACCTGCATGTCCATGCGCTGGTGTTTTCGCGGTTGATACCGTGCCCGTTTGTCTCGTCGCTGCACGGGGCGGCTTGGGTCAAGTCGAGCCACGCGGTGTTCGACCGGTACCTTGACCAGCCGTTCGTGTCACTCTCGGACGCCGAGCGGCAACTCAAGCCAGACTTGAACTACGTGGCGACGGTGTACAACGGGATCCGGCTCGATGCGTTTCCGCTGTGCGCTGACAAGGAGGACTATTTGCTGTTCGCCGGGCGGTTGGCCCCGGAGAAGGGCGCGGCCGAGGCGGTTCAGATCGCCAAGCGCGCTGGCAGGCCGTTGCGGATTGCCGGCATGATTGAGCCGCAGCACGAGGCGTACTTCGACGAGCGGATCAAGCCGCACCTGGACGACCGCAACGTCACGTACCTTGGGCTGTTGTCGCAACGGGACCTGGCTCCGCAATATCAGCGGGCCGCGGCGGTGCTGTTCCCGATTTCCTGGTGCGAGCCGTGCAGCATGGTGGGCATCGAGGCACAATGTAGTGGTACGCCCATCATTGGGACTCGATACGGATATTTGCCCGAGCTGATCAAGCACGGCGAGACCGGTTTTCTAGTGGATTCCGTCGATGAGGCGGCCCAGGTAGTTCAGCGATTAGCCGAAATCGACCCGCGTGCGTGCCGCGCCAATGTGGAAACGCGGTTCAGTGCGCCGGTCATGGCTGCGGGTTACGACCGCGTGTATCGGAGACTGGTCGGACAGGATGCATAGGGCGATTGGCAGGATCAAAGTTACTAACCAGATAGGAAAACCCCCCAATGCACGGTCTCGTCGCTCGCTACGCGAACAATCCAATTCTCCGCAAGGACGACATTCCCTACCCGGTCGAAACGGTGCACAACGCCGGAATGGTCAAGCACGATGGCCGCTATATGATGCTGTTCCGCTCGCACCGGCGTAACGGGCGGTCGATCATCGGTCTGGCGGAAAGCGACGACGGTTACCAGTTCCGCGTTCGTCCCGAGCCGATTCTGGTGCCGGCCGACGAAGGCGTCTTTGCCGAATACGAAGAGTACGGTGTGGAAGATTGCCGCATCTCGGCAATCGAAGGTGCGTACCTGTTGACCTACAGTGCGTACTCGCGACACGGGGTCCGCATTGGCCTGGCCCGGACCAGAGACTTTGAAAGTGTCGAGCGAATCGCGCTCATTACTCAGACCGACATGCGCAATGTTGTGATCTTTCCCGAGAAGATCGACGGACGGTATGTGCGGTTGGATCGGCCCCATTCGCACATCGACCCCTGGTCGATCTGGATCAGCTACTCGCCAGATTTGGTGTATTGGGGCGATTCGCGACTGGTGATCAAGCCAGCCACGTACCACTGGGACGAGGAGAAAGTCGGGCCCGGGGCGACGCCAATCAAGACACCGGATGGTTGGCTGAACATCTATCATGGCGTGTTTCCCACAATGGATGGGGGAATTTACCGGCTGGGTGTGGCATTGCACGATCTGGCGGACCCGGCAACGGTCATCGGCGTAGCCGACGATTGGATATTGCAGCCGGAAGATCCTTGGGAAGTCACCGGCTACGTAGGCAATGTGGTGTTCACCTGTGGTGCAGTCCCAGAGGATGACGGCACGATCAAGATCTATTGGGGCGGTGCTGACCAGGTGATGTGCGTTGGCACGGCGAAGATTCAGGAGCTGGTGGACCTGTGCAAAAATCGACCGCGGCCGGCCCTGGGACCCGGTTAGATTGCCAGTCTACCGACGAAAAAGCCTGTCAACGAAAAAAGAGGGCCGATGGCTCGCCGACTTTTTGAAAAGCTCTTGATACGTCCTGAGGATCTACGGCCCTCGCGCGACGACTATGAGGTCATCGGCGCGTTCAACCCGGGAGTTGCGGTTGTCGGAGACGAGATCGTACTGTTGGTTCGGGTGGTGGAGCAGGCGCGTGAGCGACGTGAGGGCCGTACCAGTCTTCCCCGTTGGGATCCGGACGTTGGTCCGACCGTCGAGTGGATTAAGGACGAAGAGCTGCAGGTCATCGATCCGCGGATGGTGCGCCGCAGACAAGACGGGCTGCTGCGACTGACGTTCCTCTCGCATCTGCGCGTGATCCGTAGTCGAGACGGCCGGTCCGTTGACAGCGTCGATGGTGCGCGGTTCGAGCCGCTGGCGGAGTGGGAGGAGTTCGGCGTGGAGGATCCCCGGATCACCCGCATTGGCGACACCTTCTACGTCACCTACGTGGCCGTGTCGCGCCACGGAGCCGTAACCGCGCTGGCATCGACCACGGACTTCGAGACGTTTCGGCGTCATGGCATCATCTTTCCCCCGGACAACAAGGACGTGGTCCTGTTTCCGGAACAGATCGGTGGCGACTACGTGGCGTTGCACAGGCCAATCTCCGCAGCGCCGTTTACCGCGCCGGAAATGTGGCTCGCGCGCTCATCCGACCTGCTGCACTGGGGCCAACACGATCCGCTGGCATGCTCGGCGTCCGCTTGGGAGACGGACCGAGTCGGCGCTGGTCCGCCGCCGATCCGCACGCGGCAAGGATGGCTGGAGATTTACCACGGCAGTCAAAGGTCAGGCGTCCCCGGAAAGGTGGGAGCGTATTCCGCCGGCGCGCTGCTGCTTGATATCGAGGATCCCGCCCGGGTCATCGGTCGCTCGAGTGAAGCGTTGCTGAAGCCCGAGGCGGAGTACGACCGAGAGGGGTTCGTCCCCAACGTCGTCTTTCCGACCGGCCTCGTCGAGCAGGACGACACGTATCTTCTCTTTTACGGCGCGGCCGATACCTATACGGCAGTCGTTGAGCTGTCTCGCGAGGAGATCATCTCCTCACTCCGGTAGACGGGCACCCGCATCATTCGAGCACCTTTCCCGCGCCAGTTGTCATGGTATTCTTTGCATTGTTTTACGGGAGTCGTGGCCGACGTCCGACATCGCTGACGGCGCCGTGCGCATGTATAATCTGCATGGATCAAACCCATGGCCGAAAAACGATCTTTAAAACACGTCAATCGCCCGTTGACCGAAGAAGAGCGTCAGCAGGCGGCGACGATTCATGAGGGACGTCAGCACGATTTTCCGCCGAAGGACGTTGAGGAAAAGCGATCTCCACCCGGTATCCCGAGCCGTATCCAGGAAGCTCGTAAACAGCGCGGAATAACGCGCTACGAGTTGAGCCAGATCGCCAATGTTCCATCGACGGTTGTCCGAGCCATTGAACAGGGCGACGACGTACCCCTATCCCAATTCAACGCGCTTGTTGCCGCGCTGGGATTGACGATCGAACTTGTAGAGCAACCGTGATCATGCGTAGGAATTCATCCTCCGTTCTCTCTGTTGCCTCCTGTTCAAATCTGCATTCTGGATCCTGTACATTCCGCCACGGCCGATCTTCGACGTGTTGAAAATCCCGATTCCTCGGGGTTGAAAATCCCGATTCCTCGGGGTTGAAAATCCCGATTCCTCGGGGTTGAAAATCCCGATTCCTCGGATTCAGAAAGGATTTTTCCGTTCGGCCTTTTCTCGACCTAAGTCCGCATTGCTGCCGGCTGATTTTGACAGGGCGTGAGGCGAGGTGGTAGGATCAGTGTGGAGAAATAATAAAAGATGCCTTATCAGATTCCGCCGGATCTTGAGCAGCGTATTCAAGCCCAAATCTCGAGCGGCCAGTTCGTGTCGGAAGAAGACGTACTGCGGGAAGCGATGGATTCGCTCGAGCCGCCGGCAGCGTGGCCTCGAGCAGCTGCGACAGCAGGTGCAGGAAGCCGAGGCAGACATCGCCGCGGGACGCGTCGGTCCCTTTGATGCCGAACAGACGAAGCTGAACGTTCGCGAGCGACTCCGCCAAGAAGGCATTACCGACTGATGTCAAGGGCTCAACGTTCGGAAGCGGCCCAGCGCGACCTGGAATCGATCGCTTTCCAAATTGCCCTTCGGGACCGCCGCCCTTCAACAGCCGACCGGATCATCGACGAGCTAATCGACCAGTGCGACGAATTAGCACGGTTGGCTCAGACGGCAGTCTTGGGCACCGCGGCTCCGGAAATCGGCGAGGATGTCAGACTTTTCCCGTACAAGCGCCGGGTGATTCTCTTTCGGTATGCCCCTCACGGCGTCCATATTCTTCGTTCGCCAAAACGGCTAATCCCTGTTCTTAGCCTTGAAGACGCACTGGCCGCTCTGAAACGATCCAAGTGGAAAATCTCCGGCGCCGGCGCCGCTGTTGGCGATCAAGCCCAATTTAATGCTGTCGAACCGAGTTGTCGTGCGCATTACAGCAACCTTATCTATGAAACGCCCGTGAAGTCCAGCTGGCGACGGGAGTTCACGCATTTTGACGAGATACGGCGTCGGATGGTATATTGTGAACGTAACACGAACGGCAATTGAGGCACGACATGTCCAACCCGACCTCCGATCTTGATCACTACGTTGACGCAAAGATCGCTAATGGCGAATTTCGGTCTCGAGAGGAATTCTTCCTTGAGACCGCCCGTATTTATCGTGACTTGGAAGCGCGGCACGCGGACCTCAAATCGCTGGTACGAGAACGGATCGATGAAGCAAACCAAGGTGAGCTTGCACCGCTCGACATTGACGCCATTAAGGCCGAACTCGCCCAGGAACTCGATGAGATTGGTCGACCCAAGTAATGTCCCGCGTTGTCCGCACGGCAAGCGCTCGGAAAGACCTCAAGGAAATCGGTCGTTACATTGCGCAACAAAGCCAAAGTCTTGACCTCGCCATGCGGTTTCTCGACCGCGTGGATGAAAAGTGCAAGCTGTACGCCGCAAATCCGGAGATGGGAACTCCTCGCACAGATCTCGGCCCGGCGGTTCGCTGCTTTTCCGTTAGCGATTACGTAATCTTCTATGAACCGCACCGACGCGGGATTCGAATTCTGCTCGTTACCCATGGTTCCAGGGACATCCCGGCTGTTTTTCGGGATCGATTCGGTGAGCCGACCGAATGATCGAAGGGGGCGAGATTGAGAGTTTGAGATTCTACTTGGCATTCCCGCTGGCCTTTGAGAACCACCCGCCGCACGCGCGGGAGCGATCCAGGGTGATGAAAGATTCTTCCGCCTGTCGCAGATCCGCCGTTGCTGTGGGACCGAGTTCCGCGCGGACGCCAGCAGGAATGGAGCTGTGATGTCCTTAATCCTTATTTCCTAAATCTCCACGGGGGCAGTGCATCACTGCCAGTTTTCCGATAACCGATCCTTCTCCAGACGCTTTTCGATCACAGCCGAAGACACTTCGAACTGCTTCGACAGGAACGCAGCGATGCGCGACCAGGCGAAATCCCAATTCTCCTTCAAGTCAATGCCTTCACTGCGAATCATGTCGACACATTTTCGCGTTGCTGTTTCGAGCTGCTCGCGCAGAACCAAACGAGCCCCGCGAACGCGTACGCTTGGTATTCCAGCCAGCCATGCTCTTTATCGGGAATCGAATTCACGAACGCCTTCCAATCGGCAACGCTGTGAAACACTTGGCTTTGAAAAATATCGGTGTGAAGAATTGAATGGCCGACTTCGTGTGCCAATGTGAACCGGTAGCGACCCGGACGGCTGGCGTAGACGAACTGGTCCACCCAGATATCGCACAAGTCGCTTGTGATGAATCCGTCAACCTCAAGAAACTGGTGCAGACCTGGGGTCGGAACGATGTCCATACCGAGTTCAAACTCGATGATCTCCTCCGACACCCTTTAGACCTTCCGTAAGGTGCGCAACAACTCTTTGAGTTGCTCGTGGGGAACCTTCTGCCCACGTAGCGTGCGAAAAAGAATCGGCAGTTTTCCAACGATATCTTCGTTGTCCAATATTTCTTGTGGAATTCTGCCTGTTTCCGCGGCCGCCAGGTCAAAGAACATGTACCATTCGTCCGATCCCTTCTTGAGCTTCAGCAGTTTCGCATAGGATTCGAGTGTCTCGCGGCCCTGCGGGGGTGGAAGTAATCCGCGTTCCAACCGACTGATGTTGCCGGGATCGAGATCGTTGTCCCGACAGAACTGTCGGAGCGTCTTTCGCAAAGCAATCCGCCGCTTTTTGAAGAATTCGCCAAATCGCATTGTTTCGGCCATTATCGCGCCCTCGGGTGGTGTGTTGTAATTATTATACAACGTTGTATTCGTATGTCAACACCAGTGGTGCGCTGTCCGAATTTCAGCGCTATTGTGGTGGCGAGTTGCACGGCAGCAACCAAAGCGGAACCGCTAGTCTTCGCTGATAGACGCGGATCAGAAATTCCATTAGCGTCGATCAGCGTTCATCAGCGGTTTCAATATTTGTCCCCTCACCCGCGCGGGAGAGGGTTAGGGTGAGGGCGTTTTTCCCGCTCCGTTTCCTTCGTTGCCTCATGTTCAAACCTGCATGAATCCTGTTTATCCCGCCAATATGTTCCCGTCGCGCCCCACAGGACGATCTCCAGTTCGGGATCGCTTGCCATCACGCGTTAACCTCCCAGCGGTGCGTCTGCCAGCCGCAGCATGAACCAGGATCATCCTGATCACCATTGTCGTCGATGGTTTGTCGAGCGTAATTGCGTCACTTAACCGGCTGTCTGCCTTCCAATTAGCCGGAGCAGCGCGCGGGAATAGCGTGTTTCAGCCGCCACACAATACTTATGGGGCGATCTCCCTCATGCGACACGTGCTCGGCCGGGCCAAGAAATGCGTAGGGCGCAGCTAGTCCGGATGGAAGCTTCTTGTTTTCTCGCACAAACAATATTGGTGTATAGCCAAGTTCTCGATGCCGAATATAGCGCTGCCCCGTTTCGGATTCTTGCAACCGGTCTCACCCGGCTCTGTAGAAAACCTGCGGATTCTGTTTCCGATTATCGTAAGTGCCAACCGTCAGCGAGGACGGGGGACGGGAGTGGGTTTTCTCGCTCATGCGGTGGGTTACTATGGTTTAGAGATACGATGGTTTTGTAGCGTCCTCTAGTTCGGGCCTTATCTGAACTATACTGGGAGCGATGATAACAAAGGGTAGCGCTCGATCGCGCTGCCGGAAGTCTTTGTTCTAACCCAATTGGGAAACGTAACGCATGTCTATTGACCTTGCCGTGGTGCCGGTCGCCGGGCGCGGGACTCGGCTGCTGCCGCTGACCAAGAGCCAACCGAAAGAGATGCTGCCGATCGGTCGCAAGCCGGTCGTGCAGTATGTGGTGGACGAACTGCGACGGTGTGATATCCGACGGCTGATCTTCATTACCGGGCCTGGCAAGACGGCCATCGAGAACCATTTCGATATCGACGCGGAACTGATTGCTAACCTTCGCGAAACGGGCAAAGAGGAATTGTTGCAAGAGCTGGCGTTCGAGCGCGAGGATTTGGAGTATTTCTACACGCGGCAGCGTCGGCAGTTGGGGTTGGGACATGCCATTCTTTGCGCTCAAGCGGTCGTCGATCAGCAGAATTTTGCCGTCGCCCTGGGCGATTCGATCATCGGCCTGCATGCCCAGTCACAGATCACTCGCTTGCTGGCTGAGCAATTCGAATCGGCTCAGGCCGACGCCGTGATCGCCTTTGAGGAAGTGCCCCGCGATCAGGTCGTCAACTACGGCATCGCCGCGCCGCGGGGCGAGGCCCACGAAGTCTTTGAATTGGAGGATCTGATCGAAAAGCCGTCTGTGGATGAAGTCGCCCAGCAACCTCGCTATCGCCGCTCGTTATGTCTTCAGTCCGCGCATCTTCGATTGCTTGAAACGGACCGAGCCGGGCAAGGCGGGTGAAATCCAGCTGACCGATGCGATTCGGTTGCTGATCGCCGACGGACGAAAGGTGCTGGGCGTTCGCTTGCCGCCGGGACAAAAGCGATTCGATATCGGCAACTTCGAGAGTTATTTCGAGGCGTTTGCCGAGTTTGCGCTGGCCGATCCCGACTACGGACCTGCTTTACGCACTACCATGCGCCAACTTCTTAACGCCGACCAGGGATAACGCGGTGCAACTGATTCGTAAAAAGGCGTATGCGCGTGCCGGTTTGATCGGCAACCCTTCGGATGGGTATCACGGTAAGACGATCTCACTGATCCTGGGCAACCTGTGGGCCGAGCTTTCCCTGTACGAATGGGACGAAGTGGAGATCGTCTGGAGCCGGGACGATCGAAGCCGTTTCGAATCGGTTCAGGAACTAAGCCGCGATGTCGAGCTGCACGGATACTACGGCGGGATCCGGTTGGTCAAAGCGACAATCAAAAAGTTTGTCGACTACTGTCAAGCGCACAATTTGCCGCTGCATGACCGCAACTTTTCGATTCGATACGAAAGCAACATACCGCGACAGGTAGGGCTGGCCGGTTCCAGCGCCATCATCGTGGCCACGCTGCGATGCCTGATGGAGTTCTACGAAATCGATGTCCCACAGGCCGTCCAGCCGTCGCTCGCCTTGTCGGTGGAAACGGACGAGCTGGGGATCGGAGCCGGGCTGCAAGACCGCGTTGTGCAGGTCTACCAGGGCGTGGTCTCAATGGATTTTGCCAAGTCCCAAATGACCCGACAGCACGGCTTTGACTGCGGGCACTACGAGCCGTTGGATCCGCAGCTGTTGCCGCCGCTGTACGTGGCCTACAGCACCGATGCCAGCGAACCAACGGAAGTTGTCCACAATAACCTGCGGGCGCGATTCAATGCCGGCGAAAAAGAAGTGGTCGACGCGATGGGCAAATTTGCCGATCTGGCCGACCAGGCAAGGTCGGCATTAACGGGCCGAAACCCACAGCAGTTGGGCCGGCTGATCGACGCGAATTTCGATCTACGGCATTCGATTTGCCAGATCGCAGCGGCCCAATTGCAAATGGTGCTGACGGCACGTGAGGCTGGCGCCTCGGCCAAGTTCGCCGGATCCGGCGGCGCGATCATCGGTACCTACTCCGACGAAAAGATGTACGACAAACTGGTCGTACAGTTGGGCGCTATCCATTGCCGCGTCATCAAGCCGATGATTGTTTGATTTCATGGATGCCGGTCTCCAGGCCAGGTCGGCCAGGCACCTGAAAACCGTATCTGATAAATCGTTTAACCCGTGGCCGAAGGCTAGGCGGCCAATGCGGTAATCCTCGCCTACGGCAACGGGTTAAACAACGCAGCCGCTGGCCGCAACCAAAGTGACACAACACCCTCCCGCTTGTCGAAGATTCGCTGTGGCGAACGGGAGGGTCGGACGCGGTAGCGGCCGGGGAGGGTCTTGTACGGAGATGACTGTCCAAGCCTCCGGCCAACCCCTCTCCGGGCCTGAGAGCCCGACTCTCCCCAAGGAGAGTGATGCTTGGTGGTGTCCGCCGTTACGAAAATGCGCAAAACAACAACAAATCACCAAGTAGTAGAACGAATTGCGCCAATCGAGTATCAGAAGCCGCCTAGTATCAGAAGCCGCCTAAAGGTGGAACTACGAACGAGGGCGGTACCACTCCACTGTAATCGTATTGATTTCGTCTGTAGTCAAGTTGATTACTTCCTGACGCTTACGAATCACTGGTCTTCGGCTGTTTTCCAGGCTCTTTTAATTCTCTAAAGTATTTAATATAAGCAATTTATGTCGTAAATCGAGGTCCGCCGCATTGTTTCGGCGCGGTGATTGCTTTTCTCTACCTTCCAGTTGGTTCATGTCGGGATGGACCAGAATCAGGACCACCTATAGCGGAGGACGAGACCATGACATTTGCACGATACCCACTGGCGATTTTGGTAGCTGGCGCCGGACTGATCATTGGATCGTCCACAACGGAGGCGGCGTCCAACCACCACATCGACGCGTACGCGCTCGGTATACAACGTCAGGCCAACGGTCTGATGAGCGAACTCAAGTACCATTACCGCCACGCACCGCAGTTTAGCCATTTGATGGCCGACGCTCGGCAGGTCGCTCGCAACGCGGCTCATGTTCATGAGGTTGCTCACTATGACCGCGACCTGCAACACCTGCAGGCCGACTTGCGCGAACTGGATAGCGCCATTCATCATCTGGATGAGTTAATGAGGGAAGTCGAATACCATGTTCGCCATTGCCGCAACCGGCGCTGCGGACATTTCCACGGCGATACTCGCTCGGCTCGTCGGCTGGTCGATCAGATGATCGGTTCGCTGCACCACCTGCAGGACGATGTCCGCCGGGAATTGGCTGTTCGACGCGGCAATCACCGAAACGGACACAGGGTCTACGGTCAAAGTGGCTACGGGCAAAACGGCCACGGACAGTACGGCATCAAGCGAGGTGTCAACTACAATCTTGGCTATCGCTCGAATCAGAATGCGAGCTACCAAGGGCGGTCGAACAGCTTGACCTACAGCAATCGTGGTTTGACCATACGACTCGGCTCGCGCCATTAAAGATTGTGTCTTGATCGTTATGCCGATCACGAAAGAGACACGCTCCTGATGGGGCCCGGGCAAGCGCCGGGGCCTTTTTTTCGCGCACAGAAAGAAATAGTGGGTCCGGAGATAAGCACCCTCCGTAGTGTTACAGCGCGGGGTCGGGGATACGACGGCATTGCTCGTTTAACCGCCACGCACAGCACAGCTGGGTCTGGGCTGCGCGTTTTGCGTTGCCGACTGACGCTAGACAGTCTGAGGCGTTGTCCGGGCACCGCGTCGACTCGACACGCACGCCGTCCGCCACGGCCGATCTGCGATTGACGTTGCGGTTAAACGAGTTACGGCACGCGTGCAAGTCGGACCTGGTGCCGTGGTACTAAAAGACATCGCTTTCGGCGGTTTAAGCGATGATATCCCGTCGGAACCGGTATCGTACTATAATGAACGTCCCGCCCGCCCCGCACCCGACCCTATTCACGCCGCTCGTTGACCGCGCACCCCCGACTCGATCGTGAACACCGCTCTGTTAATTATCGCCGCCCTAGCCGCCACTCCCCAGGCGCCGCCCGCAGCAGGTCCGCCCGTCGATTTTCAGCGGCAGGTGCAGCCCATTTTTGCTCGTCACTGTACCGCCTGCCATGGACCGGCCGAATCGGAAGCGGGTCTGCAGCTGACCAGGAAGGAGACCGCGTTTGCCGAGCTCGAATCAGGCGAGCGCACCGTGGTCCCGGGTGATCTGAAGGCCAGCGCGTTGTGGCAGCGGCTTAGTACGGACGACGAAAGCGAACGGATGCCACCCGAAGGAGAGCCGCTGACCGACGAGCAAAAAGATGTCATTCGACGCTGGATCCTGCAAGGCGCCACGTGGCAGGAACATTGGGCCTTCATTTCTCCTCAGCCGCAGCAGCCTCCTCCGCTCAAGCAGAACGACTGGGCCCGCAATCCGATCGACGCATTCGTGCTCAACCGTCTGGAAGCGCGAGACTTGTTGCCAGCGCCGCCGGCAGGCAAGCGGGAGCTGATCCGTCGGGCCTACTACGATCTGACCGGACTGCCGCCGACACCGGAAGAGGTCGCTGCATTTGTCGCCGACGGTGCTGTCGACGCGTACGAAAACCTGGTCGACCGGCTGTTGGCCTCACCGCAATACGGCGAACGATGGGCGCGGCATTGGATGGACATTATCCGATATGCGGAGACGAACAGCTACGAGCGTGACGCGGCCAAGCCGTTTGTGTGGCGCTATCGCGACTATATCATTCGCGCTTTCAACGACGACAAGCCCTACGACCAGTTCATTCGCGAACAGTTGGCGGGCGACGAATTGGATCAGGCGACCGCCGACGCGATCGTCGCGACGGGGTTTTACCGGCTGGGGTTGTTCGACGACGAATCGGCGGATCCGTACAAACACTATTTCGACCAGCTGGATGACATGGTCACGACGACCAGCCAGGCGTTTCTCGGTCTAACCATTAACTGCAGCCGCTGTCACGACCACAAGATCGATCCGATTCCGCAGGAAGACTACTATCGGATGTTGGCCTTCTTTCGCAACATCAAGCGATACAGTGTCGACCAGCGAAACATTCTGAAGTCGATACGGATGCCGGGTAGCGAAAGCGCAGCACTTCGTAAATTGGATCATGAAAAGGAAGAGATCGCCGCTCAGCTCGACAAGATCGCGACGGCCGCCCGTCCGCATCTGGAAGGTGTCGATCGGGATGAATTCAAATACGACGAATGGCGAACACGAATCCTGCGGAAGAATATTCCCAAAGCGATAAGCCAGAAGGACTACGATCGTTACGTAGGTCTGGTGGAACGTCGGCAAGCGTTGTTATTCGCCAAGGTGCCGGGAAACCAATTGGCGTTGGCCGTTGTCGAAGACGGTCGTGTTTCGCCCAAGACCTTTCTGCTGGGCCGGGGGAATCCTCGCGTGGAAGTTCGCGAACTGCAGCCTGGCTACCCCGCGCTGTTTGGTTCGCCCGATCCGGTCATTCCCTCACCGCCGCCCGACGCCACCAGTAGTCATCGTCGCAAAATCCTTGCCGATTGGATTGCTTCCAAAGACAACATGTTGACCGCGCGGGTCATGATGAACCGTCTATGGCAATACCTGTTTGGCCGGGGCATCGTACGCACGCCGAACAATTTTGGCTTGCGAGGCGCGCCGCCTACTCATCCGGAACTGCTGGACTGGCTGGCGGGTGAATTCATGCAGGGTGGCTGGCGGATCAAGCGAATGCAGCGGATGATCCTGACCAGCAATGCGTATCGAATGTCGTCGCGGAGCGACGATGCGAAACTGGCGGCTGATTCCGCGAACGATCTGCTGTGGCGCCAAAACATGCGACGGCTGAGTGCCGAAGAAATTCGCGATTCAATCCTGGCGGTGGACGGTACGCTGAACTTGCAGAGTCAGGGGCCGAGCATCTACCCGAAGATTTCGCGCGAAGTGTTGCACAGCCTTTCGATGCCGGGTGTCGGCTGGGGCCGGTCGTCGCCTGGGCAACAGGCGCACCGCAGCGTTTATATCCACGTCAAGCGAAACCTGGTGACACCGATCCTGAAGATATTCGACTTTGCCGAGACCGATCTTTCGTGTCCGGTGCGATTTGAGACGACGCAGCCGACGCAAGCGTTGCCAATGATGAACGGTGAATTCACCAACCAGCAGGCCCGCCTCCTGGCGGCGCGGGCCAGACGGGAACGACCGGGTGGAGAAGCCGCACTGGCTGAACGAGCGCGGCGCATCATGGAATTAGCCTGGCAGCGCCCGGCGACGGATCAACAAGTGCAAGAGGCCGTCACCTTCATGCGAGATCTACGACAAGCGGATGGCGCGACAGCCGAACGAGCACTAGAAGTGTTTAGCCTGATGGCGATTAACTCCAATGAATTTATGTATTTGGATTAGGTTTTTGAGCGCAGAATGTCCGTAGTAAACTTGTCCACATTGTTTAACCGCAAGCCCATCGGGCTGCGCGTCCAGCGAACGTGTGTCACAGCAATTTGTCGCGACTAGGCCATAGCTTCAAAAGAATGCAATACGCGCATGCCGCTGGCATTGCGGTTAAACGGGAGCGGTGCCTTCTAACCCAGGAGCCTACCCAAGTTGTGCAGCTAGAAAACGGCATGGTACGATATATCCGTTAGCGATTGGCAACGGTTGAGTTCGATATGGCAAACGACACACGAAAGCACGATCAATTCTGTGGCCGCACGCGACGGGAATTCCTGTGGCAGGCGGGGGGTGGTTTTGGTGCCTTGGCGCTCGCCGAAATGCTGGCGGGTGACGGATTCCTCGATCAACAAACTTTCGCGGCGGATGGCGTAACCCCCTACGCCAATCCCCTCGCACGCAAGCAACCACCGCTGACGGCGAAGGCGAAGAGCGTCATCTTTCTGTTTATGTATGGTGGCCCCAGCCAGGTCGATACGTTCGACTACAAGCCGGCGCTCTATCCACTGGACGACAAGATCATCCAAGTCAAAACTTTCGGCCGCGGCGGCCACAAGAAGGAAGGCCGCGTCGTCGGACCGAAATGGAACTTCCGACAGCATGGCGAGTGCGGTAAATGGGTCAGTGATCTGTTCCCGCACCAGGCCAAGTGCGTCGACGACATCGCCTTTCTGCATTCGATGACCGCCGATTCGCCCATCCATGGTTCCGCCATGGTCATGATGAACACGGGCAATATCCTGAGCGGTAATCCTTCGCTCGGTTCGTGGGTTAATTACGGACTGGGCAGTGTTAACGAGAACCTGCCAGGATTCATGGTGATGCTGGATTCGACCGGCGGACCGATTGCCGGGAACAAGAACTGGTCGAGTGGCTACATGCCGGCCACCTACCAGGGAACCGTATTGCAGAGCCAGGGTCCGCCGATCCTGAATCTTGACCTGCCGCGCGGCATGACGCCGTCGATGCAACGACGGATGTTGGACCAGTTGCGTCAATACAACGAACAACATCAACAGGCTCGGATCGACAATACGAACCTCGCGGCGCGGATCGCGAGTTACGAGCTGGCCTACAAGATGCAACAACATGCGCCGGAGGCGGTCGACCTTTCGCAGGAGACGGCAGCCACCAAGAAGTTGTACGGCCGGCGCTGCCCGCAGAGCCGATGACCCGTTGTTCGAGGACGGGGAGGGCCTTCGAGTGCTATGCTGAAGATGCGGAGGATCGGCCCCGGCGGGCTCACGCCTGCCAGACTCCTGCCTTTGCCGGGCGGAAGGGGGCGATCCGGGCGAGCTGGCGGGATCTGACCCGGTTTTGCGTTGACTGGGGTGGAACCGAGCGATCCCTCCAGACAATCCTTTGATGATGGCCATGCGACGGAGACTACAGATGACGAACGGAAGGTTGTTGCTGGCGGTCGGGGTCGGCTTGCCCGCGGGGCTCGCCGCGTGGGTCGTCGGGACCGCGCCGGTTGGCGCGCCGGCTGCCGACGTGGTGTCGCTCGGCGCGGTGACGGCCGAGTCCGCTGGGCTGCCGGCCGATGGGGTCGAGTGGTTCTGGGCCCTCAACGGTCCGGTGTCCGCCGATGCCGGTGTGGACCTCTCGGTGGACGCGGCGGGGAACGTGTTCCTCGCGGGAAGCCACGGCGGGCTCGACATGGACAACGACGGGGTCGTGGACCTCCCATCGGGAGCGACCGCCTACAAGGGAGCGCGCAACCCGCTGTTCATGAAACTGAGCCAGGGCGCGGACGACCGCATGAAGATTCGCTGGGTGCGGTCTCCCGGCACTCCGGCCGACCGGAGCCAGACCAAGGTCGCGGCAGATGGGCGGGGCGGGGTCTACGTGTCGGGCGCGTTCATGGAATCACTGGCGTTCGAGGGCGGGCCGACCCTGGTGGGCGCTGGGGGCAATGACGCGTTCATCGCCCGCTACGATGGCGAGGGGTCGGTGGTGTGGGCGCGGGTCTTTGGCGGGCCGGGCGGCGGCGACGGTATCTACGCCCTGGCCAGCGATCCGGAGGCGAACGCCTATCTGGTCGGCGCGGCCAGCGGGACGTTCCCGCTCGACGACAGCGGCGCCGAGTTCCGGACGACGGCGCCGCGAGCCGCGGCGGTCGTGTCCTATGCCCCTGATGGATCGGTGCGATGGGCCCACACGTTTGGGCCCGGCGCGCCGCTGGCCTTCGGGGTCCGGGTGGCGCCCAACGGGCAGGTCTATGTGACGGGTGAGCTGGAGGGTGCGGCGGACTTCGACGGAGACGGAACCATCGACCTGCCTGCGCCCAAGGACCGCGACGGCTTCGTGGCCCGCTTCGCTGCCGACGGCCGCTTCCTCGGCGCGTGGTCGATGCCGATGCCGACCATGCCGGCCTTCGCCGCCGACGGCGACGTCATTCTGGGCGGCGGGATGGGTGGCCCGGTGGACAAGCGCTACGGGCCCGCCGACTTCGATGGCGACGGGCGGCCGGACATCGAGCTCAAGGGCGGCGGGCCGACGGGCGCGTGGGTGGCCCGGTACTCGCCGGGGGGCGAGCTGCGCAACCG
>CAWJNN010000021.1:0-18691 GCA_963844115.1 uncultured Planctomycetales bacterium
GGGTTAACTATGACATTCGTGTGAATTGGCGAGGTACGGCACTGTGCGCGGGTCTCCCGACCCCGCACCGGCACCGACCGCAGGTCTCCACGCGTCCAGGGATAATTGAATGGGTGACGCAGGCCTAATGCGAAGGGAGACCTTCGGTCAGCGTATCGTCGGGGTCGGGAGACCCGCGCCGAGCCCGTCTCTTCGAGTTCATTGGTGGTTTTTCTGTATTGAGGCTCGGCAATATTCCTGCGAACCTTCCCGCGCATGTTGACTTGACTACTTCTCCGTTTTCTCTGCGGCCTCCTGTTCAAATGTTTCCTTCATGAACAAGCAATTGAACAGGAGATAACAAAGGCAGCAGAGTGGGCAACAGCACTCTGTCAGGAACCGGGCATCTTCTGTCTTTGTGTTATTCGCGACTATTCGCGCCATTCGCGGGCAATCCTCCTTGATTAGCGTCCATCAGCGGTTAGAAAAAGAACCACGAATGGACACCAATGAACACGAATAGTCCTAGCTATGACATTCGTGTGAATTGGCGAGGTACGGCGCGCTGTGCGCGGGTCTCCCGACCCCGCACCGGCACCGACCGCAGGTCTCCACGCGTCCAGGGATAATTGAATGGGTGACGCAGGCCTAATGCGAAGGGAGACCTTCGGTCAGCGTATCGTCGGGGTCGGGAGACCCGCGCCGAGCCCGTCTCTTCGAGTTCATTGGTGGTTTTTCTGTATTGAGGCTCGGCAATATTCCTGCGAACATTCCCGCGCCTGTTGACTTGACTACTTCTCCGTTTTCTCTGCGGCCTCCTGTTCAAATGTTTCCTTCATGAACAAGCAATTGAACAGGAGATAACAAAGGCAACAGAGTGGGCAACAGCACTCTGTCAGGAACCGGGCATCTTCTGTCTTTGTGTTATTCGCGACTATTCGCGCCATTCGCGGGCAATCCTCCTTGATTAGCGTCCATCAGCGGTTAGAAAAAGAACCACGAATGGACACGAATGAACACGAATAGTCCTAGCTATGACATTCGTGTGAATTGGCGAGGTACGGCGCGCTGTGCGCGGGTCTCCCGACCCCGCACCGGCACCGACCGCAGGTCTCCACGCGTCCAGGGATAATTGAATGGGTGACGCAGGCCTAATGCGAAGGGAGACCTTCGGTCAGCGTATCGTCGGGGTCGGGAGACCCGCGCCGAGCCCGTCTCTTCGAGTTCATTGGTGGTTTTTCTGTATTGAGGCTCGGCAATATTCCTGCGAACCTTCCCGCGCCTGTTGACTTGACTACTTCTCCGTTTCCTCCGTTCCCTCCTGTTCAAATGTTTCCTTCATGAACAAGCAATTGAACAGGAGATAACAAAGGCAACAGAGTGGGCAACAGCACTCTGTCAGGAACCGGGCATCTTCTGTCTTTGTGTTATTCGCGACTATTCGCGCCATTCGCGGGCAATCCTCCTTTATTAGCGTCCATTAGCGGCTAGAAAACGAACCGCGAATGGACACCAATGAACACGAATAGTCCTAGCTATGACATTCGTGTGAATTGGCGAGGTACGGCGCTGTGCGCGGGTCTCCCGACCCCGCACCGGCACCGACCGCAGGTCTCCACGCGTCCAGGGATAATTGAATGGGTGACGCAGGCCTAATGCGAAGGGAGACCTTCGGTCAGCGTATCGTCGGGGTCGGGAGACCCGCGCCGAGCCCGTCTCTTCGTGTTCATTGGTGGTTTTTCTGTATTGAGGCTCGGCAATATTCCTGCGAACCTTCCCGCGCCTGTTGACTTGACTACTTCTCCGTTTCCTCTGTGGCCTCCTGTTCAAATGTTTCCTTCATGAACAAGCAATTGAACAGGAGATAACAAAGGCAACAGAGTGGGCAACAGCACTCTGTCAGGAACCGGGCATCTTCTGTCTTTGTGTTATTCGCGACTATTCGCGCCATTCGCGGGCAATCCTCCTTTATTAGCGTCCATGAGCGGATAGAAAAAGAACCACGAATGAACACAAATGAACACGAATGGGATTCAAACCGAGAGACGGACAACTCAAACTTCCGCAAATTCGTGTCTATTCGTGTTCATTCGTGGTTCATCTTTTTTCCAGCATGCTGCCGGAACCCCTCGATCGGGGTAACAGATATTCCATTAAGCCTTTGAAAAAGGCGTTTTCGCCGGAGGAAATGAAGTTTTCAGAATTTCCGGATTTTTTTGGATTTTTTCGGACAAAATGCTTGCAGTCGGGGGGGGGGGAGAGAATAAGGTAGGGGAAGTGAATGTCGCGGCAGGTGCCGCGCATGCGAAATTTCCCGAGGTAAAGCTCATTACATCCACCCGTTAAATCCGCGACTGACCCGAATCCCTTAAACATCTTCAATCGTTCTTTGCCAGCACCACCGTCGGGGTGAAAAGCTGGACGTTAGAGAACGGCTGAGGATGTTTTTTTGTTGCCATCACCTGACGCAATTGAAAATCACCTAATCACTCGCTGGACACGGCGAGTCGAACACAGCAAATCGAATACAGAGGAACGCTCCTGATAACGTCTGCCCAATGACCCGAAGCTAACGAATGACGCCACGCTGTTCGCGTGCCGCCTTAGGTCTTGATTGATACAGGTGCTCGCGGAAGATCGATGGCGTTTTTTGTTTCACTAATCCTTATGTAGACCAAATGTAAACCGGTAAATGTTGACCCGTAGAGGTCGCCGAACCTGATTTGCCCACGTGGCAGAAAGTGAGTTGATCCCATGTTGACGAAGAATTGGAAGAGTTTGGTTGCGTTGTGTGCGTTAGCACTGCGCTGGACGCCGGGAACGGCGATGGCGGTTACTTGGACTCCCGGCAACAACAGCGGCGATTCGACGACGTGGGATACGTCTTCGGCGAACTGGTCTGGCGGCGTGGCAACGCTTTGGGATGGTCCGGCCGCGAGCGGCCTAAACAACACTCCCGTGTTCAATACGGCCGATGTGCCGAACGTCAGCGGCACGATCTTCACTAAGGGCATCGATGTCAACGGAACGATGGGAATCAGCGGCGGCACGATCACGCTCGAGGGCAATTTAGGTGGTACCGTCGGAGGCAATGACATCCACGTCGCACCGCGCAACGGCCACGATCAGCGCCACGATTGGCGGTAGCATCGGGATGGACTTAATAGGCGGTCACGGTGATCCTTAACACCGCGACCAGCTACACTGGCGACACGCGCATTAACGATCACGAGAACGGCAGCACTTCCACGCTTCAACTAGGCGTCAACGGCGCGTTGCCCACGACTGGGCAATTGCGTCTTTTTCAAAATTCAGTCCTCGACCTCAATGGTAAGACGCAAACTCTCGCGAACATCCACCTGAGCGCGACGAATGCAGAGATCAAGGATTCGAGTGGGACTGGAGCGCCCGCGCGCCTGCTGACCCTCAGTGCTGGCGGCGAAATCTTTTTGGAAGGTAATTCTTCTGAAGATCAGCGTTCCCATCGCACTGGCTGGGGCCGCCAGGCTGAGAGGAAGTGCAAACCAGCCGCCGTGAAATTTCCGGCGTGATCTCTGGGGTCGGCAGTGTTGTTACAATTAACGGCAACAGCGGCGGCCTGCTACTCTCTGGTGCGAACACCTACACCGGCGGTACGCTGTTCCAAAGCGGTTCGGGCTTTGGCCGAGACATCCTCGGCATCGATTCGGTCGCCGGCGTTTCTGGGCCGCTGGGGACGGGTCTCATCACAACCAATAGTCAAGGCAACGCGATTTCCGCCCCGACCGGCACGACACGCATTCTTGCGAACGACCTCGAGGCAAACCCCGGCAAACTTGAGTTTGGCGATGGTACGAATCAAGGCACGATTGTTCTAACCGGCGACATTGATCTAAGAGCCGGCACAAAACAATTCAAGGTTGGTACTGTGGCTGACCGTACGAACCGAAGGGGCCGTAACCTCTGTTGATGCGGACGCTGGCATCAGAAAGGAAGGTACGGGAACTCTGATCATCAACAGCGCGGCGGTCTTTAAGGGAAGCGGGAGTTTGCAGATGGACGGCGGCAAGTTTCAGGTGGGCAACGGTGGCGCGAACAGGCAGTGTCTCCGGCGCGTTAATCTTCAATTTCAACTCAGGGAACACGACGTTGGCCTTCGATCGGAGCGACACGCTCACACAGGGCACCGACTTTGGCACCACTATAACCGGCAGTCAGACCACCTCAAAGGTCATCCAGAGAGGCACCAGCACCAGCATCACGATCCTCAACGGTGCGAACACCTACACCGGTGCGACAATCGTCGAATCCGGCACGCTGCTGGCAAACACGGCCGTTTCGGGCACGAATTCGGCGACCGGAACGGGCAACGTGACGGTCGACCAGCGGCGGCACGTTGGGCGGCACGGGGCAGATCACCCCGACCGGATCGAATGGCATCGATGTCTCCGGTACCCTCGCGCCGGGAGCCAGTATCGGCACGCTGACCATGAACCTGGGCAGCACCACGGGGGATCTCGCCATGCTCACCGGCTCCGGGTTCGAGTTCGAACGCCGGTACCCCGAATGCTTCCATCGGCTCCATTGCGGGCTTAAGCAGCGACCTGCTGGTGATCCTGAACGCCACGGCTGGCGATTTGGACTTCACGGGCAACGACATCGACTTCCTCGGCACCGCTTCTGGCGACGGTTTCTACAAGCTGTTTGACACCAGTTTCGACGCGACTACGTGGGACGGGTCTTACTGCGACTGGTGGGGAGCACCACCGGCGGCAATATCATTGACGGGGGCCTGACATTTTCGAACTTGGGTGGGAGTTTCTTGGGAGAGCTGATTCTTGCCGACGGCAGCGACAGCACCAGCTGCGGTGACATCTACCTGTCGGTGTCGCTGCTGGTCCCCGAACCGAGCACGTTGGTCCTGTCGATCGTCGGTCTGCTGGGCCTGGCATTGGTCGGCGGCCGTCGCCGACGTAATCGTTGAGCGGCACGGCAAACCCTCAGCCCCGCCCGGCCCATCTGTTGTGGTCCGGCGGGGCTTTTTTCGTGCGGTCCTGGCACTGCCGATTTTTTGAACAGGAGAAAACGGAGGGAACAGAGTCCTTGTGGCCACTCCTTAGCCTTCTGTTCAATTGTTCGTTCTGGGAAGGGTTTGGGGTCTTGAATAGTGAATAGCGTTGCGTTGTTCGTGCAGCGGTGATGCGCGAGGAAAATCAATAACAGAGAACCCGGCTCATGGCCGCGACCAAGGTAGGACGGAATGCCATTTCGTCTAGACGGATTAGCAATCGTCCTACACCTTGTACAAAATCGAAAAGAGTACTAAAGAGGAACCGCTAATAGTCGCTAATAACAATCTGAAGCTGGAAGAAACCAAGATTCATCAGCGGCAATTAGCGTGCATTAGCCGTTGAAACGGGCGTGTTCGTCCGCGGCTAAATCAATCCAACCCTTCCCCGCACAGCCAGGGCTGCGAACTGGGGTGACAAGTCGCGAAGGCCAAATTATGATAGCCAAACTGTCATCTTCGATCGCCCGGCGAGCTATCCTCGAATCCGCCCGCAGGGCATGGAGCATTCATCGTAGCTCATTCTGCGTAACTCATTCATCGCAAAAAAGGAGTTCTGGTATGACACGAAATTGGGGCTGGGTAATGTTGTTCTTCCTTCCTCTGGCAGGTTGCAACGGAAGCTCGCAGACGAGCGCGGATGCGACCCCATTGACGCCGGTCGGGGTCGTGGATCTGGACCGGGCGGCATCTGAATTGGGGTTGGCTCAACAAGTGGCGGACATCCTCAAGGCGGAAGATCAACAGCTGGTGGCCGGGCTGATGGACATCAAGCGACAGCTGCAGCAACAATTCGACGCCAAGAAAAAAGAGGCCGGCGACACTCCCTCGTCCAAACATAAAGAGGAATTGCAGTTGATGGAGTTGCAGGCCAATCAGATCCTCGAAAACATACGCATGCGCAGCCAGGCCCGCCTGCAAGAAGTCAAGGCCTCGCTGATCCAACAAGTGCGGCTAAAGTTCTCCGAAACCATCCAATCGGTCGCCAAGGCACGCCAGATGAACGTCGTGTTGACGTCCCCCAACGATGCGGTCATTTACTCGATGGCCTCCGTGGATGTCACGGGCGAACTGATCGAAGCGGTCCGCGCAAGCGGCTCGACGATCAAGCTGGAACCGCCTGCGCCACCGGCAAAAGCGCCAACCAACACGGGCAGCGTACCCGCTACTCCCGGCAGTTCCACGCAGAAGAAAACTCCCGCCCGCGAACGGAAGGACGAGACGAGGGGCAAAACGAAAGGCGAAGGCAAGTGACGCCTTCTGCCCACTTTGTCCGATTAACAACCGGGGCGATATCCTGCAGGTCTTAGGACGCCCTCAGGAAGCGGTCAGGCACTACCAGCAGGCCCTGCGGATCAAGCCGGATATTGCCGAGGCCCATTACAACTGGGGCGTCGCCCTGGAGGAGCAGGGGCGTTTCGAGCAGGCGGTGGCGCACTACCAGAAGGCCTTGCAGGTCAAGCCGGACTACGCCGCCGCCCACAATAACTGGGGCATTGCCCTGGGGAAGATGGGCCGCTTCGACGACGCGACCGCGTCCTTTCAAGAGGCCGTGCGGATCAACCCGGACTACGCCGAGGCCCACTACAACTGGGGCATTGCCCTGAGGAAGATGGGCCGCTTCGAGGAGGCGATCGCTCACTATCAGATGGCGTTGCGGATCAAGCCGGACTTCGCCGACGCCCATAACAATCTTGCCTGGTTGTTGGCCACCTGTCCTGAAGTTTCGATTCGTGACGGACAGCAGGCGCTCGAGCACGCCCAGCGCGTCGTTGAACTCGTGGGGGACAACGACGCCTCGGTTCTCGATTCACTTGCGGCCGCCTATGCACAGCTGGGCGATTTCCAACAGGCAGTGCTGTGGCAGCAGAAGGCGGTCGAAATGGCCGGCAAGAAAATCAAGGATGACCTGGCCGCGCGGTTGGAACTGTACAAGCAAGGCCAGCCGTTTCGAGAAAAGTCTCAAGGCGGGCCCTATCGCGAGTCCCATTGAGGCAGGCCGCACCGGTGATGGCAGGCATCGGCCTGCTGGGCCTGCAGGCAATCCGCCGCGTGCTGACAAGAAGCCTTACAGTGCTTTTCTGATGTGACACCTGATGCTTTTCTGATGAATTCGTTTCGCTTCCCTGGTAGCGTTGGGAATGGCAACGTATACTTAACTTAATTGCGAGTAGCGGCTTGACGGGAGAAACACCATGGAGATCGTGACGATCGGCAAGGTCGTCGTCTCGGCAAAAATCGAGAACCTGGCAGACCAGGTGCGCAGCGATGCGGGCGATATTTCCAGCGAGGCGGTGCGTGCGATTGAGGTCAATGACGCTTTGGTGGATACCGGCGCGACCATGCTGTCGCTGCCCAGCAAGCATATCCAGGCCTTGGGGCTCAGGCGGCATCGAACTCGCACCGCCCGCACCACAGCGGGCGTCGTTTCTTTCGGCGTTTACGAACCGGTCCGGCTGACCGTTCAGGATCGCGATTGTGTCGTCGAAGTCTGCGAAATCCCCGACGATTGTCCGCCGCTGATCGGCCAGATTCCTTTAGAAGCCCTTGATTTCGTCGTCGATCCTAACGGTCAAAAGCTGATCGGCAACCCCGAACACGGCGGTCAGCACATGATCGATCTTTTCTAACCGGTTGCCCACGAGAGAAGAGAGCGATCTGACCGCGCGAAGCTACCGCGCGAGGCTACCGCGTGACCCCGCGAAGCTACCCCTGGAAACGTTCAAGATGCGCGCGCCGTGCGCGAATTTGTTTAACGCCCAGCCGCAGGCGCCGGCTTGCCAGCGCCGCAAACAGCCGGCGCCTGCGGCTGGGCGTTAAACGACATTTGGAGCGTGCCCTACGGTCCTTTGCGGTTTTCAGAAAACGCAACCCCCAAACCCGGCCGTGCTGACGCGTCGGGTTGAGGAAATGCACAACTTCAAAAAGCGTGAGCGAAGGGAAATCGACAGCACCCGGTCGCTCAATTGCAGTTCGCACTTGTGGGTGTGTAAAGCGCCGTCTTGTTCCCGTTGAGCCTGCGTGCGGTGTAACCGGCGCCGTTGGCTGGCAGAACGCTCAACACGTGCGTCGCCTCGCGCAACGTATACAGGGGTGCTGCACGCGCCCACCCGGCACGTCTAGAATGGCCCTATGGTTACTGATCTTATTTTGGGCACGGCAGGGCATATCGATCATGGCAAGACGGCGCTCGTTCGGGCGCTGACCGGCGTCGAGACCGATCGTTTGCCCGAAGAGAAACGGCGCGGCATCACGATTGAACTTGGATTCGCCGAGCTGGTCGTTGATGACTTTCGGTTCGGGATCGTTGATGTTCCCGGCCACGAACGATTTGTGCGCAATATGCTGGCAGGTGCGACGGGAATCGACATGGCCCTGCTGGTGGTCGCCGCGGATGATTCCGTCAAACCGCAGACGCGCGAACATTTGGACATCCTGCGGCTGTTGAAGTTGACGACCGGCGTGATCGCATTGACCAAGTGCGATGTGGCCGAGCCGGATTGGATCGACCTGGTCGAGGGCGAGATTCGCGAACTGGTCGCCGACACGTTTCTGGCCGATGCTCCGATCGTGAGGACCAGCGCGCAGACCGGGGAGGGCATCGACCAGCTGAAATCCGAATTGGCCAAGGCCGCTACACAGGTCTTGCAGCAAGGGCCGGCCGATCGTAGTGTCGGACCGTTCCGCATGGCGATCGATCGCGTGTTTTCAATCGCCGGACATGGGACCGTTGTCACTGGCAGTGTCTTGCGAGGTGGCACCGCCATTGGCGATGAATTAATGATCGAACCCGGCGGCCTGGCCGTTCGGGTGCGCGGTTTACAGAATCACGATCGGACCGTGGATTCCATTCAGCGGGGTCAGCGGGCGGCGATCAACCTGGCCGGCGTCCATCATGGCCAGATTGTGCGCGGGCACGAACTGGCATCACCCGGGTTGATGCGACCGTCGCGGCTGTTAACGGTTGAAATCAATCTGCTGGACATCGCACCCTCCGCGCTCAAGAACCGGCGTCGAGTGCGACTTCATGTCGGCACGGCCGAAGTGTTGGGATCAATTCTGCTGCATGGCGTCGACGAACTTCAACCGGGTCAGTCCGCACTGGCCCAGGTCATTCTTTCCACACCGGTCGTCACGACATGGGGACAGCCGTTTGTGATTCGTCGCGAATCGCCCGTCGTCACCATCGGCGGTGGCCGTGTATTGGCGCCGGTTGCGCGAAAACTGCGGCGTGATGCGGAGGACGATTGGCAGCAAGTCGAGGTGTTGCGCAGCGAAGACGAAATGAAACGCGCCGATGCCGCGGTCTATTTCGCGGGACGGGATGCCTGGAATCCGCAAGACCTGGCGCGATCAGCGGGCGTGCAGGATCCCGACGCGGTCTACCAACGGTTGACGGGGCCCGAAGGTGTCGTCGAGACCATTCGGCTTACACCCACTCGGACAGCCCAGATACACCGATTGCAGGCACAGAAGCTTCGCCAACGCGTTGTTGCTGCGCTGGAAAAACTTCACGACGAACATCCACGGCAACTCGTATTTCCTCCCACCCAGATCTCGGCGAAGTTCGAGTATGTGGATCCGACGCTGTACAAGGCGATGTTATCGGCGCTAATTGAACAGCGCCAGGTTCTGCATTCACCGGCTGGTCTTTCGATACCGGATCGCGGACCGCGGTTGTCCAAGAGTGAACAAAAACTACTGGAATCGCTGATTACGGAATACGCCGAGGCGGGTGGTCAGCCTCCTTCCGTTGCGGAACTCAAAAAACAGGCGACGCGCAATCAAGCGGCCGTCCCGCAGCTTGTCGAACTGGCCGCGGCGCAAGGACATCTGGTAAAGCTAACGGGCGACCTGTACATGCACCAAAAGGCGTTGGACGCAATTCAGGCTCAGTTGAGCGAGCAGATGAGTGCCGGGGCCGGTCTGACGCTCAGCGAAATTCGCGAGGCACTGCACACAACGCGGAAATACGCGATACCTCTTTGCGAATATCTGGATACGATCGGATTCACAAAGCGGACCGGCGACGTGCGAGTGTTGGCGAGAGTCGCGACATGAGACGGTGGTCGGAGGAGATTGACGATCGTCGTCATACGCTCCGCGAACCCATGGCTTCGTTTAGTTCACAGCCTAGGAGCGAACAACGACTTTCTTTGCCGTCCGTGAAGTTCTGGCACTTTAGGCGGGGCCGTGCAGCCAGGCCGGGCGCTGACCGGCTTTTGGAAGTTCGATCACCACGGCATCGTTGATGGCAGGATGAGCCCGTACTTCGGCCATCGCCTCGTCGCCCGGAAGATCGTCCAGGTTCAAGACGCCAATCGCTTCGGCGCCGCGAGCTGCACGACCGACCGCCATCTGGGCGATATTAATGTCGTGCTTCCCAAAGATGCTGCCGACGGCACCGATGATGCCGGGAATGTCCCGGTGAAAGAAGACGACCAGTTTGCCGTCGAGGAACGCCTCCAGCTGGTTTTCGCCGATTTGCACCAGCCGCGGCATATTATGGCCGAACAGCGTGCCCGTCGCCTGGCTGTGCCCGTCTGCCGTCTGTAATTCGGCGCGGATGATCGAAGCGAACGGCCCTTTGCCTTTTCGCTTGTTTTCCACGATCTCAATGCCTCGTTCGCGCAACAGCAGTTCGGCGTTGACGATGTTGGGCCGCGTATCGAGCGCTCGTTCCAACAATCCGCAGGCAAAGCTCGCATTCAGGAGGCCCGTGTCTTTTTCAGCAATGTCACCAACGTAGTTCATGCGGCATGACTTGGCAGCCGCTGGATTGAGCTGCGACATTAGTAGTCCCAAGCGATACGCGAGATCGAGGTAGCCGCCGAGACTCTCCAGCGTTTTGGCATCCAGCGGCGATACATTGACCGCGTGACGAATCGTTCCCGACGTCAGGAAGTCGATCAGCAGGTTAACGCCTTCCACGGCAACTTGCTCCTGCGCTTCGTCGGTGCTCGCGCCCAGGTGTGGCGTGCACAGAACACCCGGCATCCCGAACAACGGATGATCGGTGCACGGTTCCGTAGTAAACACGTCCAACGCCACACCGGCCAACCGGCCACTCTTCAATCCCTTGACCAACGCCTCTTCGTCGTAGATTCCGCCGCGAGCGCAATTGATCAGTCGCGCGCCGGGCTTGATCAACTCGATTTGCTTGTTCCCAATCAAACCGCGGGTCTGCTCGGAAAGAGGAGTATGGACGGTTAGATAGTCGACCTCCGGTAGCATGGCATCGACACGATCGTACAATTCGACGCCGAGTTCACCAGCGCGATCACGTGACAGGTACGGATCGAACCCCAGAACCCTCATCTCGAACGCCGTCGCGCGGGCCGCGACCGCCTGTCCGATGCGTCCCAGCCCGACGATCCCCAGTGACTTTCCAGCCAATTGAGTACCGGTAAATTTCTTTCGATCCCAGCGGCCTTCCAGCAAGCTCTGGTACGCCGGCGCGACGTTTCGGGACAGGGCCAGCATCAATGCAATCGCGTGTTCCGCGGTGCTGATGGTGTTGCCGGTCGGTGTATTCATGACAACGATGCCCAATCGCGTGGCGGCTTCCGAATCGATGTTGTCGGTGCCGACGCCAGCTCGGACGATCGCCTTCAGTCTTTGATTACCCTCCAAAATGTCGCTTGTTATTTTGACTCCGCTACGACACAGGGCGCCATCGTATTGCCGTAGAGTTTCGCGCAGGTCGTTGCCGGCCAGTCCCGTTTTGACATCGAATTCAATCTGCGGATTGGCAACCAGCAGGTCGAGGCCTTGCTGTGACAGGTTATCCAGGACGACTACGTTGGGCATGGTAGGACCAGGACACGGCGTCGGTCGCCGTGGTTCGAGTATTTTAAAAGCGTCTAACGTCGTAAGAAGCCAAATCAACGCGCGATTCTATCCGCGCTGCGGGGCTGCCAACAAGGCATCGAGATGCAGTTCGTCCAGTGTGTTGGGCTTAGTACGATTCGTATCGAGGCCTTTTCTTGCCGTCGCTCAACCGTGGTCCGCTCGAAATTCGTCCATGAAATCGGCCAGCGTCTGCACGCCGGTCATTGGCATGGCGTTGTAAATCGAGGCGCGAATGCCACCCACGCTGCGGTGTCCCTTCAGTTCGCACAAATCCCGTTCGGCGGCTTTTTGTAGGAACTGGTCCTGCAGCTCGTCGGATGCCAGGCGGAACGTGACGTTCATTAGACTGCGACACTCGGTAGCGGCATGCCCCTGATAGAATCCGTCACTCCGGTCGACGGCATCGTAAAGTAAGGTCGCTTTCTCGCGGTTATGTTGCAGCATGGCGTCCAAAGTCCCGAACGAATCCAGGAGCCAGTCGGTAACCAGGCGAACGATGTAGATGCCGAAAACCGGAGATGTGTTGTAGCGAGAATCGTTGTCGACGTGCAGTTGATAATTCAACATGCCGGGCAGGTTGTCGGAGACTCGGCTCAGCAGATCGTCGCGCAACAGGACGATGGTCACCCCTGCGGGACCCGCGTTTTTCTGAGCGCACGCATAGATCAAACCGTACCGTGAGATATCCATGGGGCGGCTGAGAAAATCACTGGATGCATCGCAGACCAGAGGTACGCCCGCCGTCTCCGGCTCGGTCGGGAACTGGACTCCCTGAATGGTTTCGTTGGACGTGAAATGGACATACGAAGCGTCGGGGTGAAGTTGCAGTGATTCGGTCGCCGGGAGGCGGTCGTAGTTGGTCGGTTTTCCGTCCCATGCGACATGAACGGGTCCTGCGCGGCGGGCCTCTTTCAGCGCATAGTCGCCCCAGGAACCAGTCACAATGTAATCGGGGGCGGCGTAGTCGGAGGCGGCGTCCGTCATGAAGTTCATCGGGACCATCGAAAACTGCAGACGCGAACCACCCTGGAGGAACAGCACGTGAAAATTGTCCGGCAAGAATAACAATTTGCGAATATTTGCTTCTGCGGCTCGCAGAATCTCTTCAAACGGAGCGGACCGGTGGCTGATTTCCAAGACCGATATACCCACGCCCGGTAAGGACAACAGCTCTTCCTGTGCACGCCGCAGTACCGGCTCGGGTAACACCGCCGGGCCGGGCGAGAAATTGTGGACTCGTTTCATTTTTTCGGATCCCTGGCCTTCAGCTGCGCCCTCGGATTGGTCGCGGATTCGCTCTGCCGGTTCGACCGAGCGCTTGACGATCCGCTCTACCGACCTCAGATTGTAGGTTTCGGAAACTTTTGGCGAAAGCCGTCGAGCGACCGGGACTGGACTCGGCGCTCAAGTCTGTTGGAGAATGCCTCCGCCATGAAAGCACTTGGTCGCGCTTTGCAGTTGTTTGGCCTAATCCTGTTGCCCCTCTCGATCGTGATGCAGCTGTCCGAGCGCTCGGACGCATCGGCGTTGATCAGATGCTGATCATGCTGGTGTGCGGCGCCGCGGCGTTTTTCCTGGGACGATTGATTGAGGGGTACGCGCGCCCGTAATTTCGCCCTATTTGTCTCTTCGCGTTTAGGCGGCCACATGGATCAGTCAGGCCGCCGCGTCAAGACGGAATTCCCAAACACGTTCTCACGGGAAGGACCGTCGAGCTTGCACTCTTTCCGCGGGGTTATCGCCTGCATATACTGAGCGTAGGCAACGTAACTCAAAACGGCGCAAACTTTTACGTCTTGTGTCGAGCATGGGATCGCAAACAGGTGGAACAGAGCTGGAAATTCTGCGGGACTTGCTTTTGCCTGCTGACGTTGGTGTTCGTCAGTCAGCCGGCTCACGGACAGGATTTTCGGCAGCGGTTTCTGGTCCAGGAGTTCGACGAGTTCTATCAGCTAACCGACTCGGATATTAAAGACCTGCCGAACGAAGCGGCGACTCATCTTGCCCGCGTTGAGCAGCTGGTCGCCAATCAGAACTGGGACGAAGCGGTCGAAACGCTACGTGGCGTCGGCGAAAACTACGGCAACCGGCTGATCGAATCCGGTGATCCACCCGATCGTTCGGACGGTCGCCTGTTTACCAACGTTCGTGACTACTGCCAGCGGCAATTCGTCCAATTGCCGGAAGAGATTCGGCGGCTTTATCGCGAACGCGTTGATGCGGTGGCTGATCAATGGTACCAGCAGGGCGTGGAAACGCGTGACGCGGAATTGTTGCAGCGGATTGTGACCGATATGTTTTGCAGCAGCCGCGGCGACGACGCGTTGATGACGTTGGGTGACATCGAGCTGGAAAAAGGCCATGTGAATTCGGCGCGATGGTGTTGGGAGCGTATCAGTCCGTTGACACGATTCTGGGACGGCCGTTCGCCCTGGTACGCCGTCGCCGGCCTGGATCTTGACCAGCGCTGGGAAAACGATCGCCAGCAGCTGGAAAAAGCGAATCCGAAACGGGCCTGGCTGGTGTATCCGGATTCGGATCTGCCGCTGGCGGACGTTCGAGCGCGATTGGTACTGGCGTCGATTCTTCAAGGCGATTCGCAGTCGCGCAGCTCGAACTGGACCTGTTCCGACGTTTGCACCCGGATTCGTCAGGATATCTGGCGGGAACCGACGGCAATTATTACGACACGTTGCACAAGCTTCTGCTGGCTAGCCGGGACTGGCCTGCGGAAGCTGCCGATGACGACTGGACGACGTTCGCGGGAGCGGTGGAGCGGACGAAAAACCTCAGCTCGTCATTCGAATTGCTCGGCCCACCCACGTGGAAGCTTCGTTACGCCGATCTGCGGCTGAAGCGGACCGCTGCCGAATCGATCGAGCGCCGGCGCGGCCCGGAAGCTCAGCTTATGTTTCATCCGATCGTCGTCGACGATCTGGTTTTGATAAAGAACCGCGATCGCATTTTTGCTCGAAACGCGACAACCGGTGAACCGGCGTTTGCGAATGAATTCGATGGCGAGTTCTACCCACGACCGCCCGTCACAGAACGCACGGTCCGTGACGAGGCCCGCGGTTGGCTGAGCGAACCGCGGTTTACGATGACAGTTCACGACGGACTGCTGTACGCACGCGTCGGATCGCAGGCGACGACTCGGCCGCGCGAGCTCACGGATCCTCGCATCAAGAACAAACTGGTCTGCCTCGATCTGCGTTCCGAAGGAAGGTTGCAATGGCAGTATCCGGCGAATTCTGGCGATCCCGAATTTGACGGCTGGGCGTTTGAAGGTCCTCCGGTCGCCGACGCCGACGGCGTTTATGTTTGTCTGCGGCGTGTCGATTCGCAACCGGAAATCTACGTTGCCTGTCTGGAACCGGGACCCGGATCCGCCCAGTCCGTTGGCGGCAGCGCGTTCTGCTCAGCAAATTTTCCCACGGGCGGCCGTGTCAATGAATTTAGCCACACGATGTTAACGTTGTCCGAAGGTACGCTTTTTTTGAACACGAACCTGGGCGCGATTGCGGCGCTGCGTTCCCGTGACGGCCTGGTGCATTGGGTCTATCGGTACCCGCGGACCAAGTCGGTTGATCTGGCCGCTGCGCCCGCACATTTTTATCGGGACATGAACCCGTGCCTTTATTACCGTGGTCTCGTGATCGCCGCACCGCGCGACAGTCGGCAGATACTGGCCTTGGATGCCGGCAGCGGCCAGTTGGTATGGCGCAGCGAGCCGATCGGCGATCCGCGTCATTTGTTAGGTATTGGCAACGGCAACCTGATTGCGACCGGAAGCAGCGTCTGGTGGTTGAACGCGACGACGGGTAAGGCCGAATATGTCTGGCCGCATCCCGACAACGGTGGATCCGAACGCGGATTCGGTCGCGGATTGCTGGCAGGCAATAATATCTATTGGCCTACCAGGGAGAAGATTCTGGTGTTGGACCAGCGGATCGACCGTAGGGGCGATCGCAAATCGTTCTCGAAGAATGCAGAATTCAACCTGTCCGCGCCCAACGTCAATGCCTCCGGCGGCAACCTGATCGTGGGCGGAACTACGTTATTGATCGCCGGCACGGATATGCTGTACGGATTCCGTCTGGACCATAATCCGCATTCCGCAATCCCCAATCCGCAATCCAAAAGCCCCAATCCGCAATCCAAAAGCCCCAATCCGCAATCCAAAAGCCCCAATCCGCAATCCAAAAGAGAGTGAGCGCATGTTAAAGGACGAAGACGTACAAGCGGTAGCTCGACTTAACGAGGCTTATCGCACCATTACCAGCGAATTGGGCAAGGTCATTGTTGGCCAGCAGCAAGTGATTGAAGAGATGTTGATCGCGCTGTTTGCGGGAGGCCATTGCCTGCTGGTCGGCGTACCTGGCCTGGCCAAGACACTGATGATCCACACCTTGGCCGACGCGCTGTCGTTGCAGTTCAGCCGAATTCAGTTCACCCCCGACCTGATGCCGTCCGACATTACCGGGACGGAAGTCATTCAGGAGGACAAGACGACGGGCAATCGAGAATTGCGATTCTTGAAAGGCCCCATATTCGCGCAGGTGATTCTGGCCGACGAAATCAACCGCACTCCGCCCAAGACTCAGGCGGCGCTGTTGGAGGCGATGCAGGAGCATCAGGTGACCATCGGCGGCATGCGACACACTCTGGAGGAACCCTTCTTTGTGCTCGCCACGCAGAATCCAATTGAGCAGGAAGGGACCTACCCCTTACCGGAAGCACAATTGGATCGGTTCATGTTCAATATCTGGGTCGATTACCCGGACGAAGATGAAGAATTTGAAATCGTCAAGCGCACGACGGCCGACTTGAAGACGGAAATCGTTCCGTCGCTGAACGCAGGCGACATTGATGCGTTGAGCAAAATCGTGCGACGAGTCCCGATTGCCGATCACGTAACGCGGTACGCTTTGCAAATCGCCCGGCACACGCGCGGCCAGAAGGGGGACGTGCCCGATTTCGTTCGCGATTATGTCAGTTGGGGTGCCGGACCGCGCGCCAGCCAGTTCCTGGTGCTGGGTGCAAAGGCGAGAGCCGTTTTGCACGGCCGCTACTACGTCGACATCGAAGATATCCAGGCGGTCGCGCCACCTGTCATGCGGCACCGGATTATGACCAATTTCAACGCGGAAGCGGAAGGCATAAAGCCCGACGACATCGTTCGCATGCTGATAGAAACCATTCCTGCCAACGAATTTGAGCACGGTGAAAGTGGAAGAGAGCCGGAAATATTTAGATCCGCAGACGCTGGCTAAGCTGCACGGTCTGGAACTGCGAGCGCGACGCATTGTCGAAGGCTATGTTTCCGGGGTGCACCGCAGCCCGTACAACGGTTTCTCGATCGAGTTTGCCGAGCACCGCGAGTACGCGCCGGGCGACGATTTGCGGTACGTCGATTGGAAGGTTTTTGGCAGCACCGACAAATTCTATCTCAAGCAGTACGAGGAAGAGACCAACCTGGTCAGCTACCTGTTGCTGGATACCAGCGAGAGCATGTTGTACCAAAGCGACGGAGCGGCCCTCTCCAAGCTGGAATACGCGAAATGTATCGCCGCGTCGCTGGCGTACCTGGTTTTGCAGCAGCAAGATAGCGTGGGGCTCGTGACCTTCGATAGCGAAATCCGCGCGTTGCTTCGCGCCAGCAGCCAGCCGTCGAATCTGAAGCACTTGATTCATGTCATGGAGAATTCCACGGCCGAACGGAAGACGGCGACCGGGCCGATTTTTCATGATTTGGCCGAGCGTCTAAAAAAGCGGGGCGTGGTGATCATCCTCAGCGACCTGTTTGACAACGTGCAGACGATGCTAACAGGACTGAAACACTTCCGGCATCGGCGGCACGAAGTGATTGTGTTTCAGATTGTCGATCCGGCGGAAGAAGATTTCCCGTTTCGCGATACGACCAGGTTTAACGGCATGGAACAACTGCCGCATGTCGTGACGGATCCCAGAAGTCTGCGCAAAGCGTATCAACGCGAGTTCACGAATTTTCAACAGTCCGTCCGCATGGGCTGTCGCGCCCAAAACGTCGACTATGTCAAAATTCGGACGGACGCGGCGCTGGACGTCGCCCTGTCGGCATTCCTGTCCGCCCGCGCGATGCGAATTGGAGCGGGGTAGAGGGGAGAGGGTAGAGGGTAGAGGTTAGAGGGTAGAGGTTAGAGCGGAGAGGTTAGAGGGGTTTCTGTGGAGGAAGTTGGTGATGACGGACGTTTACACGGTAGAGAACTTGCAGGTTTACCAGAAGCTGTGTGATCTTCACTTAGAGATATGTGACGCGACCAATAGTTGGCCCGTGGACGAGCGTTACGAATTGCGATCGCAGGTTCGCAGATCTACGAATAGTGCACCAGCAAATCTTGCCGAAAAACACAATGATCGGCATGCCAAGAATCGCATAGAAGGTGTCAATCGAGCTCGCGGTGAAGTCTTCGAATCGATTCACCACCTCTTCATGGGCCACCGAAAATCGTACGTAAGCGACCAGGTATATGGAGAATTCAAGAACAGGCTGTTGGAATGTGTTCGCATGCTGAACGGATTAGAAAAAACGTACGAAAAACAATTGCCACCCGATACCCGTCGTTGGAATGACTAACCCTAATTTCTGATCCTACTCTCTACTCTCTAACCGCTCCCAAATGCCCACCTGGCTCACAACGCTGTTCGCTTCCCCCTGGATCTTGGTATGGCTGCCTGCGGCCGCCTTACCCATTCTGATTCACCTCTGGAATGGGGCACAATACCGAGAAGTAAGCTGGGCCGCCATGGAGTATCTCCTGGCGGCGCTTGCCA
>CAWJNN010000022.1:0-40439 GCA_963844115.1 uncultured Planctomycetales bacterium
CTGCCAGGCCGTCTTGCCGGACCAAGCGGAGGGTGGCTATTCTGACACGCTCGAAATGCCACGCGTTATTGAGCGGCTGGCACGCGATTTCGACGCTGGCCTGATGCCGGATGGGTGGCCGAGTGGACTAAGGCGGCAGTCTTGAAAACTGCTGTACGGGTAACCGTACCGTGGGTTCGAATCCCTCCCCATCCGCTTTGATTGGAAGCGTTTTCGCTATTTTCGTGCGAGTCATTACGCTTTTCGGTATTGCGCTTCGTCGCTGCGTTCACTGCACCGGAATGAACTGAGATTTCCAACGAACGTCAGCTATCAGAAAATGGCGAGATCGAGACGTCGCAAACTTATTGTGAACAGCATGCAAATCCCTCGCTTCCATATCGTTGACATACTTCTTGCGTCGGCTATGGTCGCGACCTATTTGGGGCTGATTCGGTCGGCCGCGGGAACCCTAAGCAATTCGCGTGGAGGAGGCATCTATCTTGGCATGTCGCCCCACAGCTCTCTCTTTTGGTCCTTTGTCATTGCTGGTGTGACGTTCGGTACGATAATGGCTTGTCGAGGCTGGTGGCCTTTCATCGACAATTGAATTTTATCTGTTGCCGCCGATAGACACGCTCGGGCGTTTTCATAAGCCTCTGCGTTCATGTTTGAAGAGCGAGCTTGGCGTTTGCTGCTTTCGTTTTCACTGGGCTTTGCTCGCGATCCGAATATCGCAATGAACAACAGGACGTAGCCGGTGACTGTAAACAGAATTGTTAGGAAGTGGGTCACGTAATAATAGAATGTATCCATTGATCCAGCACGCATGACACCGAACATTTGCCACAGCCACGTGTGGCGAGTCAGTATCAACATGGAGAATCCGCCCATCGCCAACCGCGAGACTGCGGGACAATGTTTCCATTTCGCACGCGAGCACGCGAGACAAATCATCAGGGTTAGGACGGGCACACACATCGGCATGATGCCCGAAAACAAATGAGCCGGACCATTGAAACTTCGGTTGGAAGCGGACTTGGCGTAGTTGGTGTAGGTCGCGTAAGTCCAGGCCGCATAAAACGCCAAATAAACTGCGACCAGTGTGCCCATTACTATGACCAGCCAATCGCGCGGCTTCAGGCGGCGAACTTCCTGGATCGCCTTCTTGAATTGGGGCAGCAAGACGGCTAACAGCTTGTCCACAGCAGTTCGCGTTGTTGTTACGAGTCGGGATGCTATTCGCTTATGGTCAACCATGGCTGCCTTTCGCGCGCTGGTAAATACGTGACGTTGTCTCCCGCAATCTTCGCCATTGGTAGCCGTCTTGGGAATGGTGCCTTGCAGGCAGGGGCACTACGATATCCCAGTGAATCTGGATTCTTGCTGTTTCAAATCAGGCGGCGGTAGTCGTTACCGTGACCTCCGACGAACCACCCATCTTCTGCAATCGTTGCCTGACCCACCTAACGCCAGGCGAAGGCGACTTCCATGTGGTGAGGATCGAAGCGTTCGCAGATCCCACACCACCTGGCTTCAGCGATGAAGATTTGGAAACGGACGCCAGGCAGGAAATCGAGAAGCTGATCGCTGCCATGGAAAACATGTCCGAACGCGAGGCGATGGATCAGGTCCACCGCCGGCTCACTATTTATATGTGCGGACCGTGTTACCGGCAGTGGATCGAGGACCCAACGGCCAACAGGCTAGGTGGCTGATTCCAGCAGTTATCTGGGCTGAAATCGCGGCCAAGTATCTGCAGCGACAGGAGTTATGGCCGATCTGCCTCTTTTGGGGGATGGGGTTGTATCATCAAACTCGATTTGTACCGTTTTGTGAGATTTTGATTGCGTTGACGTTTGTTGGAACGAGGCCAGCTCAAGTTACTTGCTGATCAGGGGTTACGCCGATGGACGGTCCAGAAACGAACGTTTGATGAAATACGTCAGATCAGCTGGGCACCAGGTTTACAGGTCGAGGTATCGAAAGTACGTCGTCCGCGATAACTTCAGCCGCTTGCAGATCTGATCGATGCTGAGTTTACCGACCTTATGTAGTTGCTTCGCCTTCCGTAGGGTATTTTCGGCCGGTTGACAAGCGAGTGGGGAAAATCTAGGATTTCGCAGTTCAGTGTCAGGAATCATCATGCTTGCGATCGCCCAACTCGCTCAGATTTGCGCCGGCGATCCCTTCTGTTTCGGCACGGGCTTCACGTGACGCGCGGATCACAAATAGCGATGTATTCGCTGTGCCAATCCGCGATTTCTCAGGCTCCTTATGCTTGAGTTGCTGGATCGCGTCATCTGGTTAGCCGTCGCCCGACCTCCCCGCTAGAGGTCCGACGACTGTTCCCCGACTAAAACTTCAGGTTTGCGGAGTAATCAAATGCATTGGCCATTAATGTGCGCGGTCTGGCCCCAAGTCTTGGTCTCGTTAGTGTTGACGCTCGCGTGCTGCGGCTGTGGAGATGGCGGCGCACAACAGAAGCTGATGGACGAGGCTCAACGGTCCGTGGAAATGGCCCTCGACGCGTGGAAACGCGGCGAGAAGCCTGCGTCGCTGCTGACCGGTCCCCAGGCCATCGAGTTTTTTGACGACGATTGGAATCGGTCGGTGAGCCTCGTCGAATACTTGGTTCACGCAACGTATCTGGAGACCGACGGCGCGCCGCGCTGTGCGGTCGACTTAGTCTTGAAAACCGGCGATCAGCCCCCGGAGAACATTCGCGTGACCTACGAAATAGTGACCAAGGACAACCGCCTGGTGATTGGCCGAGATCCGATGTCGTAACAACCCTTTGTGGCAATAACGCCGTGCGGCAAGCCACATCAATGGTCGTTCCAGGCCGAACTGCGTGGCTCGAAGCGTCTTGCACCGCAACGCGAGTAGGACGCAGCCGATTTAACTTCAGTAGACACCCCTTTTTGATGACACGAGGAGAGTATCATGGCCGTTCGACGAAAAATTACGCGAGGGTTTACGCTCGTTGAGTTACTTGTTGTGATCGCAGTCATTGGCATCCTGGTCGCGTTGCTGCTGCCGGCGTTGCAAACGGTCCGTGATGCGGCTCGCCGCATGCAGTCCAGGAACAACCTGAAGCAACTGGCACTTGCGACCCATGCGATTCACGAAGCGAACAGGATTACGCCGCCGATGTACGGCAGTAATCCGGCCAGCACCGACTCACCGCGGCTTGGCACCGTGTTCTTTCATATCTTACCCTGGATCGAACAGTCGGCTCTGCACGACCTTGGACCGGATGTCTCTCGTTCGAGACCGGTGCCAACGCTGAGCGCTCCGATGGACGTGTCCTACGGCAGGGGCACCTATACCTTGACGACCGACGTGCCGCCGTGGGCCAACGCGGCCAACACGACCTGGGGCTTGAGCAGCTATTCGGCGAATTGGCAGGTCTTTGGCGACGAAGGAGCGAATTTTAAGAAGATTAAGGACGGGTTGTCCCACACGATCCTGTTCAACGAGAAGTACGCCGTGTCGTCTCGCCCGGCTGGCAATCCGGCAAAGGGAGCCAATCTCTGGGGCTACGGCGTGTATCCGCCAACGCGGCCGTACGATTACTCGGTCGACCTGCCGGCTAATCATTTGTACGCCAATGGCTACTGGGCTCGCAGCGGCTTTACGAATCGCGGCGGGCCGGTCCCGACGGCTTGGACCGGTTCCAAGCCGTGGCTCTGCCGCTGCATGTTAAAGCCAGAATTCGGAGTGCCGCCGACGAATGCTCATCCGCTGAAGTCGCAGAGTCTTTCCCCAGGCGTTATAAACATGGCGATGGCGGACGGCTCGGTGCGATCCGCGACCGAGACGGTTTCGGATCCCGCATGGTCGTCGGCGGAGACGCCAGCCGATGGCGATACCCTATCAGCTGACAATTATTAGTTCTACAGCGCAATTGAAATGTTACGTTCAGTTGGTTTTCCGGCGCTGGGCACTCTGGCTGAACTATAATGGAATTGCAGCGGGCCTCGAATCGAGGCGTGTAAAGCTATCGGCTACTTTTGGAGGTGCACTCCGATAGCTGCTTGATGCGCACGGCTACTAGCTGCCGGCGTTTGCCTGCTCATTATCTTTGGCCCTGGAACGAACGACACCTGTCAGGCAACAGACCTGTCCGGCTGCTGGTCGGGCCGTTGGTACAGTTGCACGACTGGCCACGAAGGGCCGTTGCGGACCAGGTTTTGCAAGATCGACGACACGCAGTACAGCGCCACGTTGCAGGGCAGCACGTATCTGGGGCGGATGTTCGGGACGTTCTACTACGACGCCACCGTGACCGGAAACACGTTCCAAGCCAGCTACAGCTCCAAGAAAGATTATGGAACCTGGGTTATGTCGCGCTAGGTGCTACCCCGCCCGCAGTACTGGCGGGGTTTTCTGTTGGCCAGGCCCCTGTTTCGGGGTCGGCTGTTTCATCAACTCGTACCTTTTCTGTGCGCTGCAAAATACCACCGTTTTACGGCACAAGCGAACTATCCGTCCTATAAAAACAGGGTTCCTGATTACCTCGCAAGCCGTTAGGGTGGCACCCCCTTCCGGAAGGACCCCGACGATTCCCTGACTTTTGTTTTTAATTCGGGCGTGACTGGGGGCAAGGTTGTCAGTTCGCAGGCTACAGCGATTCAAGACGCCCCCTTTCCAAAGTCGTTGCGAAACGATTTCGCATTTTTCTTGAATGCGGCTTGTTGGTCTTCAGGAAGGTCGGCTTGGCGCATGTAACAGTCAAAGCAGGACACCGTCTTGAGGTCAGACTTGTTCTGCAACGCCTTTTTGAACTCGTTCTGCGCAGGCGGCGGTGGCGTCTGCGCGAGGGAAAATAACACGACGCAAATGAGGCCGAACGATCGTTTCCTGAGGAACCTCTCTTGCCTATGGATAGGATGATCTGCCATTGCCGCCGCTGCCAATGCCAACGACGTCGGATTGCGGATCGTTGTAACATCTGGGGCGGCGTTTTCGGCGCCCGAGTCGGGGATCAACGGCGATCCTGGATCGCACCCTAAGCAGAGGCACGTGAACCAGGCTGTGAACAAGGCAGTGTGAAAAGGCGGCACTGTGAGCGAATCGAGTCGTCCGTGAGACGATCTCTAGCGACGGCGACGCGGACGGCCGGAGTAGACGGCTGTCAGGAATGCGCCCAGTACCAGCAGAATGCCCGTCGAGGGTTCGGGGTTGGCAACCCCTGCCAAGGCAAGCGAGCCGGAGGGCTGAAGCGACGAAATCTGCAAAGCGCTAGCCGCCAATAACAGCCGTTGCGCGCCGGCCGCAAGAGCGGTTGCCGGCGGTAATGCCACTGCGGTCGAACCGAATGACTCAACCGTTTCCAGCAGCATGTCGCTGGTTGGGAATAACGCCAAGGGATCGAAGGAATTCGAAGCCAACAAGGTGGAAGTCAACGACGTCGCGCCGTTCGGGCTGATATTCGGATCGCCGTCTTCTAGTTCGCAATCGCCCAGATGCAACCCTGGGATTTCGCAGTCGGGATCGGTAAACACCGAGTAGTCGCGCCGCGCCAATCGCGTGGACGATCCGCCAAAGCCGTTGCCATTGCCAAAGCCATTGCCCCGTCCGTGGTCGCCGTAATATTCACGGCGACCGTAGCCCCAGCCAATATCCCCCCGGCCGTAGCCGGCATAGGGAGTGCCATCGCGGGAGGTCATACCAAATCCAGTCGGGCGAATGGTTACCGAGGGGTCGTCATCCTTCACGGTCGGCTCGGAATGGGGCCCCGTTGGGCTCGCTGAAGCAAGGTGGCCAGTAACGTGTTATCCGGCCGAAATTGCACGGCGTCCGCAACGACCATCCCGTCGGTCTTGCCCGCGCGAATCGTAACGCAACCGAACGACCCACCGGCGAAATAGAATCTTCCCAACAGATTCCACTGATCGCCGTCCCGCTGCTGATTGACCAGCACGGTGACGGTACCGCCGCGATATTGGATGTCGACCGGCACTTTGTCCGAAAGAAGGTCGTCAGCAGGCCAGCGCATATATACTTCGTACATACCTTCGTGCGGCAGCTGCGGCGAAAAGGTGACCGAGCCGGCCTCGTCAGCTGCGTTCGTATGGCGCAGGTAATCATTAAAGTAGAACCCGTGAAGCAGAACACTGCCGGTCCACTCGCCAATCTTCGTCACGTAAGCTGTGTCGGAGTTGTCGACGGTTAGCCGTGGTTCGAATTCTGGCGCATCCTTTAGATCCAGCCAGACAAAGCCGTCTTGGGGAGGTTGCAATCGGGGCCTGACGATCGGAATCTCGTCCGCTTGTTCTTCGTCAATCGCGAACGAAAGCTCGATGTCCGCCAGCGACGCTTCGGCCCACGGCATTGGCGCAAGCGAGGCGATCATCAACAGGCAGATTGACAGAACCAGATTACGCTTCAAGGTCATTGTCGTTCGCACTCAAGGGCACACAAAGGACGTGTGGACATCCCTCGCCGAAACCATAAATTGCTAGGAAACCGTAGCTTACCGGTTCTGCACACAGTCGCTTTGCGGGCGAAGCCAAGACAATTCCTGCCAGAAAATACCGTCGACCGAAGGGCAGAATCGCTACAGCCGGCAGATCCGGTCGCCGGCGAATGCCCCGCTACGGGAGTAGACTCATGCCCGATGGCGGATCAGGTGCCAGCGGACAACGACCGGATGGAGCCAGTCCGATACCGTGCGGCGGTAGGCAGAAGCTCGTGGCAGCCAGAATCCCGCGACGGCAGGAAACGGGCAGCGGCCGCTGCTGTTGCGTACCTGGCGGGTAAGCCGGTTTAGTCGGACTTCAGGACGACTTGAAGTTGTTCGCTGCTGAGAATACAGCCCGAGGCCAGCCAGCCGTCTTCCAGGCTGCGAACGTAGTTGCCGGCGGGGCCGAGATAGCGGCGAACGACCTGGAATTCGGGCAACTTGCTACCGTCCAGTTGCTGTTCACGAATCGTCTCGTCGTCACCGTCGTCTAAGATCATGTTCAGCATTTTTGCCGTCATGGATTTGCCTTCCGGCATTTTGCCCTGCCGCAACAGTTCGTAGGTCGAACGGAATTCTTCGTCGGTTCGCGAGAACGTGCGAACCGCATCACTTTCGGCGCCCATCTTGGCTAGAGCCGCTTGGACGATCTGATAATCGACACTGCCAACCAGCGAGTTACGATTTTCGGCTTCTTCCAGAACCTTGACCAGGAAGTCCAGATGGCTGCCGACGATCAGGTGGCCGTGGGCTACGGCCGCCGCCGAGTTGGGCAACTTTTCATCTTTCGCCTGGTCGCCTGCGATCTCGTCGGTTTCCTCAAAACCCAGTTCCAATTCGAATTCCGGCAATTCGACCTCTTCGTCGACGATTTCCCAGACAACCATTTTATCCTTGCCAATCGTATGTTTGCGAGCGTTCGGGTCGTTTTCCATGATCTTGTTCAACGCCTGGCGCACCGGCTCGACGTTCGTCAAGCTGATGCAAACCAGTAGCCGCTCGCTGTCGGTGGTAATCGGCACCTGGTAGTTCGACAGAACCATTACATGTTCGCCCGCGTTCGCGACGATTTCTTTACGAACATCGACCTGAGGACCGGCCGGGTCTATTTTCAAGCTTTCCAACACGTCTTCGAAAATCTCGTCATCCGCGATCCGGTTGACCAGCGTCTTGGAATGCTCGAAGCCGTTGATGATGTCGGCGTTCAAGCTGGCAAACGTGGCCAGGCCGCGCGGGATCCAGTTCGGCGGCTCATGCGTGTCGCCATTGGGGAAAGATAACATCCGCATCGCCAGGTCGTACTTGTCCGGATTGTCGTCGGACGCTCGTTCCACAGCCGGGGCGTAGACCATCGTGCGGTGCATAATGTCGTTGGGACCTTCGGTCAACGTGACCAGCCCGCCAATCCCTTCCACCGCCGTGAAACCCTCGTTCCGTAAGATCTCCGCCATGTCGCGGCCCTTCTTCTTTTCCTGCGATGGGTTCGCGGCCCGCACGGCATCGACGTAGCCGAACGGATCGACGAACCACTTTAGATGCGGAACAGGGTCGCCCTGCGCTTTGGTGCTCTGTTCGATGACGCGCTGATACGCCTTCACGCCCGCCAGGCTATCCTTCGTGTCGCCGCCCAGCCGCTTGATAATTCCCCGCGCGACGCCCAGGTCGTCGGTGACGACCAACTGCTGGTGCAGCGGGTGAACGAATAGGATGGACGTTTGTGTTTTGCCATCTTCCATTCCGCGGAGGTAGATGGTCAGATCGATATCGCCATGACGATCGGTCGTCTTGTTGGCACCCTTTGTCTTCATTTTCTCATCGACTTTAGCCAGAAACGCTGCGGTGTTTTTTGCGTTGTTGGTGACGTCGGCGATCACGACCGCCGCCGATTGTTTTTCGCCCATCAAGACCCGCGCCATGGCTACTTCGCCCGTGGGGACCGTGCTCAAGTCTTCCCACGTGATGCCCAGTGGCTCGTATTGCTTCGCCCATTTCTGCTGCAACTGACGTTTGAGGTCGTCAGAAAACGGCTTCATCACCGGATCCGCCAAGAGTCTTCCGAACTGCGTTTCGTTGAAGTCGTTGGTCAGCCGATCCATGTCGGCCACCGAAACGAAACCTTTCGTCGTCATCGGTACCAGTTTTTCGGCGGGGACCACGGCCCAGACCAGGGGGGATGACAACAGTGACGTTACCACAAAGGTAGAAAAAGCTAGAAAGGTCTGACGCACAATGAACTCCTTAGTTGGGCCGCTCAAACGATGGGGACGCGATCGTCTGTCGATTGCAATGATTTGAGATAATGCTGGCCCGTGTTACTCGCCGCGGCAACGTGTTACGCACCGCGGTAACAGGCATCCTGCGCTGTTCGAACATCCGTCGGCCTTTGCGCTAGCGGATTGATATCAGTATCGGCAACTTTCTCCACAAGAAAAACTCGGTAAAGGTTTGCCTTTATGATCCCGTCAGGCAATACTCTTAGCCGCTAAGCATTCAAAATAGTAAAGCATGGCAAGCTGGACCAGCCAAGGTCGCTTTACCAAAATTCCGGGAACTGCGGGCGGAAATTCTTCCTATCTTCGCTAGTCGTGAAGGGTTTACGTGCGGCGGACCTTTTCGGCAGGTGTGGTTAGCCGCCCGGTTCGTCGGGAGTCGCCCATCCCTGACTTTGATACAGGTTGACCTGCGCGTCGCCCATATCACGGTAAATGCGAAACTCGATCGGTGCCGAAGGTTTCTCTTCGCCGTGCGCGACTTTCGAACCGAAGCGTTCGATCAGGTTTTCGATGACCGACAACGCGCTGCTGTATTCTCCTTGCTTCTTTCGAATTCGTTGTAAGATCTCTTCGATCTCTTTCGTTTCAAAGGTTCGGAAGTTCTTTTTGAACCAACCGCTTATCGTGGCGAGCTCGTACCGCTCCGGCTTGTTAGGCTTTTTGTAGCCCAAAATCTTTTTCATCCGAGCCAACTTTGGTTCGGCCTCGGTGGTCAGCTTACTCATTCTGAGGTACTCGCCATTCATGGCCGCGAAGTTAAACTTCGTGGTCTTCTTTCGCTGCTTGGCGTCCTCCGGTAGTTGATACATCTGAGCCATTGCCAGCTGGACAGTATCGCGGGAATATTTGGACATGATCCGCCACTGCAGATTCCCGGCATGGCCCAGCTTGATCTCCAGTTCGCCATCGTCGACCGGCATGGCCGATTTCCCGTCTGCGAATTCATGCGTGCCAAAATCGTCTTCGTTCAGCCTGAGCTGGATTCGGATCGATTCGGTGTCCGGTGGAGCGTCAATTTCGCGGCTAAATGGTTCGGGACGCACTCCGTTTTCGGAGATCGCCAGCTTCAGAGGATCAAGCTTGATCGATTTGCGGAGCCCGACGGCTGCCTGCAATTCTCTGGCTTCGAAACGAATGGCGCAATTCATCAGACGCGCCGCGTCTTCGACCGAAGCTGCCTCGGGCAACCATCCAATGGTTAGATTTTCGCCGGCCAGGTTGATCGCCGCGATCGCTACCGCGTCGCCTTCTGCGGGAGCGTAGCGGATCTTCCAGATCGCTTTTCCCTCCGAGCTTTCCTGAGGGGCGATCGTGAACGCGCCGGTACCCCCATGGCCGGTCGCTCCACCCGCCACGGTGACGTTGATTTGATCATCCTCGCCGACATAAACCTTGCCGAGATCGACCGATCCGTTGCTGCCGATGCCCGGCAAAGAGATATTGTTGTCGACCAGTTCAAACGGATTTGCTTTGCGTCTTGCCGCCAGGATCCGGTCGCTGGGAGTCTGTGCACCCGGTCCCGAACTGCTTCCCGTTCGCAGCGCCAAGCGGAAGCGTTTGATCGCATGGTAATCGCGCCGCTGATGGATCTCGAATTTAAACTGCGTCTCCGGTTTCAGGCTGATTGCCGCGGCATTGTCGGTGCCAAGCAACAACCAGTGTGGTTTCCCCAAATGGTCGATCGGCACAGTCCAGCCGGTTGAGACCGTCTTGCCATCGATGGCATCGCGGGCCGGCAACTCGGCTCGTTCGGCGCTGGCCTCCGCTGAAAACCCGGATCGGGGAATTTCCCGCCAGTTTCCGTTTTTCCCTTCTCGTCTTGAGACGACCAAATGCGTGACGGCGAATTCGCCATTCGGCTGGCTGCCAAGGTCGTGGACCCGACCAGACGCGTCCGGCAAAACCTCCAGCAAAAAACCGCTGGCACTGGGGAAGCTGCCGGTGGGTTTGGCGATGACTTCGAAAACAATTTGCTTATCGACTTTTCCCGTCACGACATACGAGCCATCCCCACTGGAATGTTCTTGCAGCGAACCGTTAATCGTATGGAGCTCGTGATCCGTGATGCGGGTCTTGACGACTTCGAGGTCCTCGAAACGGTACGGCTCGCCCGTATTTGCGCGCACCGAGCCATTGACCGCATCGCCCTCGTTCCCGCCGCCGTCTCCCGCACTATTGGTCGCCGCCTGCGACGCGACAAATTGAACCTGCGACGGACTGAAAAGAAACTCCGCGACGTCCAGCGCGGTGCTGGAGATCCTCACCTCGTCTATGATCGCGACCGCGTCGTCGACCGGCTCGCCCTTGGCCATTCCGCACCCGACCGTCCAGACGCCGTCGTGCGAGACCAGGGATCCTTCAAAAGCGTCTGTCGCTAGTAGTTGGTATTCGTCGCTGTCGTCGGTCGCGACGTGAAGACGTAGTTGCTTGCCGTCGCAGACGGCGGCCACGTGGTACCAGACACCTTCCTGCAGTTCAAGCGCATTGCCACTGACAACGCGGCGCGGCATGCGTATCCGATCGACAGCGATCACGGCAATTCCGCCGTCGGACGGGCTGACGCGCAACGCGAACGAACCGTTTTTCGAAGTCGACGGTCCGTCCTTGCCAATGATTGTGGCCTCTTGATCAACCGATGGCAGCTGAAACGAGGCCTCGACGGTCCATTGGTCCAACTGGCGAGTTCCCAGGTTCGCGCTTTCACCCGCGACAACATCCGCTGTTTTCAAATGTCGCGGCGGTTCGCCTGGTGCGGATGGTTCGGTATCATCCAACGACAGGTTGTTCGGTCTGGTCGCGCCGTTGAGATAGAACGGCTTGCGGGCAACATCGTCGGTGAATCGAGGCGCGACGGAGGGGCGAAGGCAATACAGATGATATCCGTTGCCGGAAATATCTTTCACCGACGGGTCATCGCGGTCGTCTTCCTGGTTTTTGACCGGATAGTCCTTTTTGCCGTCGCCATCAAAGCGCCAGTGCGCCAAGGTGGACATGCCTGCGCCAGGCGGTGCGGCCACTTTCGTCGACGTGCCACCGCGCCTTTCATCTTTTGCACTGCGGCTACCCGGTTTCCAAGCTCCCTTGTTTTGACGAGCTGTCCCCGTCCTGGTCTTGCCGACCTTGGCGGGAACTTCGCCTGCGCCTGGCGACATTCTTAGCGTCGTTCTTGCTCGTTCTTGGCTGTCGTTCTTGGCTTCGTTCTTTTCGGCAGTCGAGGGTTCACTACGGCCGGCGAAAAGGAAATAGCCCACAAAACCGGCCAACAGTAGCAGCAGCAGAACCGCGCCGCTCGCGGCGGCGATGACCCAGGTCCGATTATCGATACCCTCTTCGACACTCGTGTTGGTGAGTTCCAATGGCGAGTTGAATTGCAGCTGGGGACCCGTCGTGCGGTTGTCCGTTTCCAGGTCGGCCAGTCCGGCCAATGGATCCTCGTTGTCGAAATCCGATTCGCTAGTCGCGTCCGGGGCCGCTTCCGTCGCAACCAATTCGGGCGCCGACCGATTTTCTTTCAGCCAGGCTTCGAGCACGCGGCAGGCTTTTTGCCCTGTCACGCGCTCGCGCGGCTGGGTCGTCATCATCTTGGCACAGACTTCCGCTAGCGCGTCGGGTGTGTCGGATCGCACCTTGCGCACATCGATCGGCGTTTTGCGCACTCGCGCGCGGATTCGCGATTGCGTATCACCCTCGGGGTAAGGGACTTCGCCGCTGAGCAGGTAAAACAGGCAGCAGCCCAGGGCATAGACATCCGCTCGCTGATCGACCTTGTTCTTGCCGGTTGCCTGCTCGGGCGCCAGGAAATCGACATCGTCGATCTCTGCCTCGATGGCGCTGCGAGCGTCTTGTTCCGGATCAATCAGCTGCGCCAGCCCAATGTCCAGGACTTTTAATTGCCCATGCGCATCGACCATAAGTCGATCTGGTTTCAGCCGGTGATGAAAGATCTGTTGTTGATGCGCTCGTCAAGCGCAGCCGCCGCCACCGCGATATAACTTGCGGCGGCGTCCGGCTTCAGGGGACCGTCCCGATCGACAACGGTCTGCAGCGATTCGCCCTCGACGTGCTCGACCACCAGGAGAAACGTCGACCCGACCTGGTCGACATCGTAGACATGGACGATGTTACGGTGATCGAGGGAGGCCAGCGCACGCGCTCGACCAGGAATCGATCGGAGACACCGTCTTCGGCGGCGCCGGGCAGCTTGATCGTCTTCACGATCACTCGGCGTTCCATCTGTTCATGTTCGGCCAGAAAGACCGCGCCATACGCGTTGACGCCCAGCCGATCGATCAAACGATACTTGCCCAGATGGGCGGGTAACTTGCCGGCAACGATCTGTGTTGCCTGCCATTGGGTGAGCAGGCCACGTCGGTTCAGGAGCCGAGCGATCGCGGCAGGTTCGGAGAGCGTTGAAGCGGCGACGCGCCAGTTTTCTGGTCCGCTTCGCTCAAGATGCCGGTGTCGCGAAGACAATCAAAAAACTGTTCCTGTGTTCTGATGTCCATCAGCGCGCTAACCAGAATCAGTTACGAACTCGATGCGTCACTGGGGAAAGATGAGGTACGCCAACAGAATTGTAACAGAGCAAAGATACGGTGGCCAGTTGCCGTCCAATGTGTCCCGCCGCGGTAGGGCAGGGACACAACGATCACAAACCGGATCCACAGAACTTGCAGAAGGTGGCGTCCACGTCGTGACCTTCCTTGCTGCAACTGGGACAGGCTTGCGTGCTGACGGCGAGCGCGCGGGGTCCGACCATTTCGACCGTAAAGATACCGGTGGGAACGATGATGATGCTGTATCCCAAAATCATCGCCACCGCGGCTAACGCCTGACCAAGTTCTGTCTGCGGAGCAATGTCCCCGTATCCAACGGTTGTCATGGTCACGATCGCCCAGTAGATACTGCGCGGAATGCTCGTGAATTTCGATTCCGGTTGGCCACCTTCGATCAGATACATGGCCGCGCCTATCACCACCACCAGGTTAAAGACGGCCAACAAGAAGACGGTGATCTTGGCCTGCATGCGGCGAAAGCCATGCATCAGGGCGCGGGCTTCGCGCAGATGATGGGTCAGCTTGAAGACTCGAAATATTCGCAGCAGCCGCAGAGCGCGAATGACCAGCAGCGAATGGGTCCCGGTCATGAACAGGCTTAGGTAGGTCGGCAAGATCGCCAACAAGTCAACAATGCCGAAGAAGCTGAACACATAGCGCCACGGGTACCGCACGCACAGCAGTCGCGTGAAGTATTCCATGGTAAACAGAAGTGTGAAGAACCACTCGATCGCGAGTAACTGCCAGCCCCATTGCGATCGATAGCGGCTGACGCTCTCCAGCATCACGACCGCGACGCTGATCAGAATGGCGATGATCAGTACCACGTCGAATGCCTTGCCGGCCGGAGTGTCCGCTTCGAACACAATCTCGTGCAGGCGCTGCTGCCATGGTGCCAGGGCTGGCGGAGCGTTGCTGCTGTGTTCAGGCTTTTTCGCTGACATGTGCGAAGTCTATACTGATAGCAACGCATCTCCAACGGGAATTCGTCTGGCCGGTAGGTTCGGAATCCTGTATTTGACCGCTCTGTTCAAACGTGGGAATTCACCGTGCCGGCGTATCGTGCCGGCGTATCAGCCGGCATCGCAGCGCCTCGTGCCTGCAGCGTCGGTAGGCGGGTCGGGTTTGCGTCGCGCCCGTTGCGGATCGACCGGCGTTCGGAACGTCAGCGGGCGGACCAAAACCTTTTGATATCGGCAATCTCGAATTCATTCCGAGGCGGTTCCGCATGTTGCGCCAGCTGCTGAGCAAGTTACTGCTGATCCGAAAAATGTTGCCCGGTGGCGACTCGCCGCGGCGACTCGCTTTGGGTTTCGCGATGGGCCTGTTGTTAGGGCTGATTCCCAAGGCAAACCTGACCGCCGTCGTGATCTCGACGATCATCTTTGCATCGACAATCAATATCGGTACCACCTTGCTGACAGCAGCCGCCGTCAGCATGTTGGCTAGCTACATCGACCCCGTGACGGACTATCTGGGGCATGGCGTTTTGACGCACGAGTCCTTGCAGCCGTATTGGACGCGGTTTTTTGAACTGCCGATCGCCCCCTGGACCGATCTGAACAACACCGTGGTGGCCGGCGGCCTGGTCCTGGGCATCCTGCTGTTCTATCCGGCGTATCGACTGTCCCAAGGGGTCTTTCAGCAGTACTGGACGCGACCGGCCAAACAGGCCGGCAAAACCCAACGTCGCGCACGAACAGAACAGCCGTCCCCGGAATCGCTGCTCACCGAGCCGAGTGGTCTGGCCGAGCACGGGATACGACTACCAACCGGCGAGGCGCCCACACCGAAGAGGCGGGCGGCCTAGGTCACCGTTCACAATTCGTCCGTTCCGCAATCCGCATCCGAAATCCCCAATCCGAAATCCGAAATCCGAAATCCGAAATCCCCAATCCGAAATCCAAATGATTCGTTGGTCGTACGTTTTCCCACGGTTGCTGGTTATCGCGCTGATCACGCTCGTGGTCGTGTTCGCGGTCGATCCGTTGATGCGCTGGACGGCGATCACCGTCGGCCAGCGGCTTACCGGAGCCAAGGTCGAGGTCGACGAATTGCGCTCTTCGTTGTTCGCGACCGCCGTTCGGATTGATCACCTCCAGGTGGCCGATCCCGAACATACCGACCGCAACCTGGTCGAAGCCGAAACGATGACCGCGCAACTGGATCCCGCTGACTCTTACGTCGCAACTGGGTCGTTGATCGCGCTCATATTGGCGGGTTGCGGGTCGACGCGACGCGCGCGACCTCCGGCCTTCTGGAACCGGTTCCCGACGAGGATGACGATAGCGACGCCGGTGATTTCCTGGCCGGGGTGGGCCAACGGCTGGAAGATGCGCTGCAGGGCCATGTCCAACAAGAAATCGATGCCTTGGAGACCGTTCAACTCTCGCGCGAATTGATGCAGCGCTGGCCGAATGAGTACCAGCAGATGGACGAACGCATCGACAAGCTGCAACAGCAAGTCGAAGAATTGAAGACCTCGTACGAAAAAATACGCAGCAATCCCTTGCGCCCCTGGAGGGGTCTCAGCAAATCCTCCAGCAGATCACCCTGCTGCATAACGCACCCAAGGAACTACGAACCGAGGCGCACCGCTTGGCGCAGCAAGTGACGGCCGATCGTGAAGCGTTAAACCAAGCGCGCGAACGCGACTTGCAGCGGATTCGCGCGAAAACCCAATTTCAAGACCTGGATACTCAAAGGTTGGTGCAATACCTGGTGGGCGAGGAATGGTCGGGCCGGATTGAGTCCCTGGTTTATTGGGTCGATGCAGTACGACCATGGGTTGAAGGTGCGGCAGCGGCTGACGCAACCGAGGCATCGCGTGGTCGGCAGATCGACTTTCCGGGACTAACGCAGCATCCCGACTACCTGATTCGTTCGGTTCGCCTTGATGGTGAAGCGAATATCGGCCGCGATCGCGTTCCCTTTGCCGGGATCGTGACCGACGTAACCACACAACCGAAGCTTCACGGGCGGCCGACGGTCGTCAAGCTGCAAAGTACCGATGACAGCGATATCAAGCTGCTCGCGATTGTGGATCAAACGGGCGACGCAGCGCAAAGCCGAGTGGTGATCGACTGCCCGCGCCTGCCGCAACCGGCGTCCACGTTGGGTCGGGGCGACCAATTGGCCGTAGACGTCGGTTCCGGAACGGCCCATTTGTGGGCGGAGGTGAAGCTGACCGGCAACGCACTCGGCGGCCAGATCTTGTTTCGCCGGGACGACGTACATCTGACACCGAAGGTAAACCCGGACTATGCGGACAAGATGCTGACCGACGCGTGGCAGACAGCGTGGCAGGAGGTCGACAACCTGAACGCGACGGTCGATCTTTCGGGAACCCTAACGAAGCCGAAGTGGCAGATTACCACCAAATTGGGTCCGCAACTGGCCGCCGGCATGAAGATGGCTCTGCACAAGGAATTCGACGCGCGGCAGCAACAGTTGACAGACCGGGCTGAGGCGGCGATCGGCGAGGAAATGAATCGCTTCACGCAGCTGATCACCTCCAGGCAGCACGACGTGATGAACGAATTGAACGTCGGCGAGCAGGAGCTGAACGAATTGATCCAGCAGTTGGGTCGTAATAGCGGGCTGCCAACTTCCGAGATCGGTCGAAAACTACAGTTGAATAAACTTCTGAAACGGTGATGTTGCTTAGCTGGACGAATCGTCCTGCAGGACCGCGGGACGCCCTATCGAGTAGTAGGTGAAACCCGCCTTCCGCATTTGATTGAGGCCATAGATGTTGCGCCCGTCAAAGACGAGCGGCGTCTTCATCAGGTCTCGCATCTCCGTCAGATCCGGATGACGGAATTCACCCCATTCCGTCATGATCGCCAGCGCATCGGCATTGCGCAACGCGTCCAACTGGCGATCGCAGTAAGTTAGCCGATCGCCATATTCGGCCTTCACATTGTCGGCTGCCTCTGGATCGTGGACGGCAACCTTGGCACCCGCCTTCAGCAGACGATCAATCAAGACCAGCGCGGGCGCTTCGCGAATGTCGTCCGTCCGCGGCTTGAACGCGAGTCCCCAGACGGCGATGGTCTTGCCCTTTAACCCCTGGCCAAAATGGCTTTCGATCAGCGAAGGGATAAGACCCTTCTGTCGTTCATTGACGGCGTCAACTGCCGACAGCATCTTCGCGTCCAGGTCCAGTTTGTCGGCCATCGCCGACAGCGCGCGGACGTCTTTAGGAAAGCAACTGCCACCGTATCCGGCGCCGGGAAACAGAAACGCAAAGCCGATGCGGCTGTCATGCCCGATACCGCGACGAATATCGTCAATGTCGGCGCCCATCTTGGCGCACAGGATGGACATTTCGTTGATAAAACTGATCTTGGTGGCCAACAGCGCGTTCGCCGTGTACTTCGTCATTTCGGCGCTTTCCGGTGACATCACCAGGAACGGTTTGTCGGTCCGCAAGAACGGCGAGTACAAATTCTGGAGGATCGCGCCGACCTGATCGGAACGCACGCCGACGACGACGCGGTCCGGTTTCATAAAGTCTTCGATCGCGGCGCCTTCTTTCAGGAATTCGGGGTTGCTGGCCACATGGCATTCGCGACCGGTCAATTCCTTCAGCCGTCCGAAAATTCCAGCGTTCGTACCGACCGGCACGGTACTCTTTGTGACCACGACCGCTTCCGGCCGCAAATGCGGCGCGATCGTCTGAACGACCGTCCACAGCGCCGACAGATTTGCCGAGCCGTCATCGCCGCTGGGGGTTCCGACGGCCAGAAAGACCAAATCGGCGGTTTGCACGGCTCCTGCAGTGTCGGTCGTGAAGCGCAGCCGATCGGCTTCCGTGTTGCGTTCGATCAACTCGGTAAGCCCTGGCTCAAAAATCGGCACTTCGCCGCGTTGCAATCCGGCGACTTTCTGTTCGTCGATGTCGACGCACGTGACGCTGTTGCCGCTGTCGGCAAAACAAGTGCCGGTCACCAGTCCCACGTACCCCGTACCAATAACCGCAATCTTCATATCGTTCCTCTACGCCCCGCGCCGGTAGTCCCGTCGATGTCCAAGAAAGCTGCCAGATTAATCACACAAAAAACGCAAGTCAAATAAGCGGACGGACGACCAGCGACGACTACGCGTCGTCCTCCGTGTCGGTCTCGGGGGAATCAACAGCAGGCCCGTCACTGGCCGGTTCATTCTCGGCCGGCTTTTGTGGGGCCGGCTTTTGTGGGGCCGGCTTTTGTGGGGCTGGCTTTTGTGAGGCCGAATCGGTTGCTGTGTCGGTTAACACTTCCGCCGGGGAAGACGGCCCGTTTTCGCTACCGTCTTCGTCGTCATGCCCGTCGCCATTCGTGTCGCGCGGCACACGGACGACGGCAACCAGCGTATCATCATCCATTGACATGATCCGCACACCCTGCGTGTTACGACCAATCACACCGATGTCGCTCGCCGCGATCCTTTGTAGTTTTCCACCCCGCGTCATCATGATGATTTCGTCGTCGTCGGTAACGCGCGTGATCCCGATGACCGGACCGTTCCGCTGGGTTGTCTTGATGTCGCGTACCCCTTTACCACCACGTTTTTGGGTCCGGTAGCGACTGGTCGAACTGGCATCTTCGGTTTCGTTTTCGTCCGCGGCGCCGGACGCACCGAACAGCGTTCGCTTTCCGTAACCGTTCGCACAGGCGGTTAGTAGTGTTGCTTTCGGTTCACAGACGACCATTCCGACCAGCTGGTCGCCTGCGGTCAGCCTGATCCCGCGCACGCCGCTTGAATTGCGGCCCATGGGGCGTGCGTCCGATTCGTCAAAACGAATCGCCATCCCGGCGGCGCTGGCCAGCAGGACGTTGTCGCCCGGTTTGGTAATGACCACGTCGACCAGTTCGTCGCCTTCTCGCATTTTGATGGCAATGATGCCACCCTGCGCGGCCGGCTATACGCTTCCAGTGGCGTCTTTTTCACCAGCCCTCCGGCCGTGGCCATCATCAAGAAGTGACCCGGCATATTGAAGTCACGGACGGCACGGCAATCAGCAATTTTTTCGCCTTCCCCCAGATTCAACAGGTTCACCACCGCGCGCCGCGGCTCTCACGGGCCAACTGCGGCAGATCATAAACCTTTTGCCAGTGAACACGACCCTTGTTGGTAAAGAACAGGAGGTAGGCGTGCGTGCTGGCAACAAACAGGTGTTCGATCGGATCCTCGTCCTCGGCCCGGGCACCTTTCAGTCCCTTGCCGCCACGTTTTTGGGCGCGATAGACACTGGCCGGAGTTCGTTTGATGTAGCCATTGTGACTGATCGAGACGACCATCGTCTCTTCGGTGATCAAGTCCTCCATGTCGACGTGGCCAATTTCATCGCCACTAATCTCGGTCCGGCGCTTGTCGCCAAACTTCTTTTTCATCTCGGTCATGTCATCGCGGATGATTCTCAGAATGTTCTGATCGTCCGAGAGGATGCGAAGGTACTCGCCGATATCGGTCAGCAGATTGCGGTGCTCGTCGCCGAGCTTTTCCTGTTCTAGATTGACCAGCTGCCCCAGCGTCATCCGCAGGATCGCATCGGCCTGGACAGCCGTGAGCGTATAGTTCTCCGCCGCTCCCCGCTCGTCCTGGAAAATCGCGAAGCCGTCGTCACCCAGGGTTCGCTTCAACATTGCGGCCGGGCAATCGATCTCCATCAACCGCGTCTTGGCTTCCTGTTGCGTCTTCGACGACCGGATGACCTTTATCACTTCGTCGATGTTCGCGTGCGCCAGCAACAGGCCTTCGACCGTATGCTTGCGGGTACGTGCCTTGGCCAGCAGGAACTGGGTCCGGCGGCGAATAACCGTCGCACGATGACGTATGAACTCTTCCAGCATCGCCTTGAGCGACATCTCGCATGGCTTGCCATCCACCAGCGCCAGGAAGTTTAACGAAAAGGTGCTCTGCAGTGGCGAAAACTGGTACAGCTGATTCAGCACGATTTCCGCATCGGCATCGCGCTTCAGCTCGATGATCAACCGGACGGGTTCTTTCAGATCGCTTTCGTTGCGAATACCGGAGATACCCTTGATGCGGCCATCGTTGACCAGGGCGGCAATGTTCTCTTCGATCCGATCGCGAGCCTGCTGATAAGGAATTTCGCTGATGACGATCCGCGACCGCTTACCGGGCATCTCTTCGATATCGGCCCGTGCCGCACGGTAATCGTGCTGCGACCGGTGTGGTAGCCACGCCGAATCCCGCTACGGCCGCAGATGATTCCGCCGGTGGGGAAGTCGGGGCCGGGGCAGATCTCCAACAATTCGTCGATGGCGATTTCCGGGTCGTCGATGACTGCCGTCAGCGCGTCGCAGATTTCGCCCAGATTGTGCGGCGGAATCGACGTCGCCATGCCGACGGCGATCCCGTTCGCGCCGTTGACCAACAGGTTCGGAAATCGGGACGGTAGCACCGTCGGTTCCGTCCGCCGCTCGTCGTAGGTCGGCAGGAAATCGACCGTATCCAGGTTCAGGTCGTCCAGCATCGTGCGACGCGGCGGCCGACATCCGGGCTTCGGTATATCGCATGGCGGCGGGGGGCAGGCCGGCGATGGATCCAAAGTTGCCCTGTTTGTCGATCAACACGTAACGCATGTTCCATTCCTGGGCCATGCGTACCAGCGTCGGATAGATGACGCTTTCGCCGTGCGGATGATAGTTACCGCTGGTGTCGCCCGAGATCTTCGCGCACTTGACCCGCGCCGCGCCGGACGACAGGTTCAGATCGTTCATCGCGACCAGGATTCGCCGCTGGGAAGGCTTGAGGCCGTCGCGAACGTCGGGCAGAGCTCGGCTGACAATGACGCTCATCGCATACGTCAGATAGCTGTTCTTCAGCTCTTCTTCGATCGGCATCTCGACGATGTTGCCGTGCGGTGGCGTCCCGTCGCCAGAGCCGCTATCGCCGGAGCCGTTTCCACCGGGCACATTGCCGTCAGAACCTTTGCCGCCCTGCGGATCCGGGTCGGGAACTTCAGAATCGGTGGCCAATGATCAATCCTTTCTAGGCGGCCTTACCGGCCGAAAAGCATGTCGAGGTGGGAGCGGTCGTCCTGTCCGCAGTGAGGGCGGGAGGGGCTTTATGTGGGTGTCTTTTTCGGCGTAATTGAGGACGAAATTAGGAGCCGAAATTATAGCCGTTGGGGACCCGTTTCACAACGGTGCAGAGCCGATTTACGCGAGTTAAAAGTTGCGGGTAAACGCGCGTCGGCGCAGGTCTCCAGACCTCGCCGATCTACCGACCGCAGGTCTCCCTGAGCCACCAGAGGCGATTATAAATTTAGGAGACCTTCGGTCGGTCCAGTGTGCGGGGTCAGAGACCCACGCACAGCGAATTGGTCGCTGTTGGGCTGTCCGTTGTTGGCAGATTTCGACCCCCTGACTTCACGGACCCCCTGACTTCACGGACCCCCTGACTTCACGGAACCCGTGCCTTCACGCGGCGACTGACTGGTGAAAGGCGGCTGCAGGTCGATCGGACATAGTGTACATATCGTTTTTCCGCCTCAAGGCGCACGCTCCAACTTTTCCTGAACCCTTTTGAGCCCCTTGTGGCACTATGTGGGCATGACCGTCGTGGAAGCAGATAGCACGCTCGACGTGACGCAGCTTGTTCGCCAGCACCAAGCCGATGTGTGGCGGTACTTGCGTTATTTGGGCGCTGCGCCAGCGGAAGCGGAAGACCTCACCCAAGAGACGTTTCTGGAGGTGTTACGCAAACCCTTTCAGCAGCGTTCGTCCGCGGAAACGGCGGCCTATTTGCGAACCGTGGCGCGCAATCGATTGTTGATGCAGCGTCGCAGCCAGAGCCGGAAACCGGCTACGGTCGACGTCGATCAGCTGGACGATGTGTGGGTCGCCACGACTGGAAGCACGGGGAGTTTGGATCCCTACGTGGAAGCGTTGCGGCATTGCCTGGAGACATCGCTGGATGAACGACAAAAAATAAACGATATTTTTGACGACTCGATCACGGACCCTCAAGACGCGATCGTCGATCTTGCCTTGCAAGAACTGCACGGGCAGTCGCCACCCGACCTGACCGATCGGTTTGTCGCTCGGCTGAATGACGCGCATCAATCCGACCCGATGCCTGCGACCAGCGCGACAAATGCCGCTGCTTCGCTGAACGGGTTTGCGACGCTCGTCGATCCGCAGGTTGAGAAAAGTGGTTGGCGACGCCGGAATCTTTTGGCATTAGGACTGAGTGGCCTGTTTGTCCTGGCGGCGATCGGCGTCCTTCGGCGCATCGGAATCGATGGCGTGGCGGACAACGCGGGGATCACGTGGCTAGCGTCGCACCAAGATGGCGAATTGCTTGAAGGTGAGATCGAAGAGATAGCGATGTCCGCTAAACCAGGCAGGGAGGCCACCGCACCCCTTGGCGACTCTTTGCTTCATGAAGAGGTCGACTACGAGGACGTGGAATTTTCGTCGTCGGAAACCCCATCGCTAACGGTTCCTTCTAGAGTGCAGATGACAGAGTGCAGAATGTCAACCACAATCTGAGCCGAACGCGCGAGCGCCGTCGGCTCAAATGGATGTACCGGCAGTGTTTTGAAACAAAACCTAGCGTTTGTCAGGGCGCGTCGCCGGTGCATTTAACGTTGCCGTGCCGCCGAAGCTGACGACGACGATCAGGAATCCTTCGCTCGGCGGCGCTGCAAAACTGCCGCTCAGATACGGAAAAACTTCGGGAACTTCGTGCTGACAATCCGCGAACGGGAACGCCCGGACCAGCGTTGTCGTTAGACCTTCCCCTTCGCTATCCGCCGGGGAATCATCCGCGTTGGCGAGAATGGCCACGTCGACGCCATCGTCGCCTTCCCACTGGCGAGCGATCTCGCCGCCAATGGGATCCTCGCAGTCGATGAGAAATATCACGGGATCGAGGATGCCGTCGGTCTGCGCTTGATCGTAGGCGTCAAACAGCGCGGGCAGGCAATGTTCGACCAGCGACTGGCGGCCTTCCATGTCCTGCTCGTCGTCACCCGTGCTGCCGCCTAGCGTTACCATGCCCGCCGCTCCGCCGCCTAAATGCCCATGCGGCTGAGCGAGTCGATGACGCTGCCGATAATCCCGGTCAACGTCGGATGAGATTCTTCGAAATGTTGAGCGGCTTCTGACAGGCGGCCTGAAATGGTCGACGAGTCGTCGGCGGTGGTATCTGGCGGCGAGGCGGGGTCTGGCTGTTGGATTGCCTGCTGAATTTCGTCAACGGCGGATTGCAGCAACGCTTGCACTTCCTCGTCAACGTTCTCAATGGACGCCAGTTCCGTGTGTAACTGCTGAATCGTCTTGTTGAGTTTTTCTCGTTCGTCGGTCATCGCTCTTGGATCCGTTAACGCTCGGTCGCCACTTTCGAAATGCACCGCCGCAACGTCTTGCCGCAGTACGCGTGCAAGTACGTCATTATACGTGACTGCCTTTGTGCAACCTAGTCTTCTGCAACCTGCCTTCCACCGTCAGCGCGAAAATGGATGGCGGGAGTCGGTCAGGAGTCGCGACGCCGTGCGGCGACCGTCCACGCCTGTACCCCTACCCCTTGTTCGCCCCTTGAACCGACCTCTATAATTGCCCGATTCAACGCGATTGGCACCTGTTCGCTAGGAACCGTTGGCATGCGTGAAGTTCAAACTGTTCAAGAATTCGCAGTGATTTGTACCGCTGGATGAAGGAGGTAGTTGTGGCGATTCGAGTGGCTATTAACGGTTTCGGGCGCATAGGACGGTTGGTATTTCGGATACTCGCAACGCGACCGGATACTTTCGAAGTCGTCGCGATCAACGATTTGACCGACAATCGTACGCTGGCAATGTTGCTGAAGTATGACAGCAACCATGGCCGCTTTGACGGGACGGTCGACTACGACGAGGAGTCATTGACCGTGAACGGTCAGCGGATTCGCGCTAGCTGTGCGGAATCCGGCGGAATTGCCATGGGGCGAACTGGAGACCGACATCGTTGTCGAAAGCACCGGCGTCTTTACCTCGCGAAAATCGGATAGCAAGGCCGGTTACGACACGCACCTGGATGCAGGTGCCAGGAAGGTCGTGCTGAGCGCACCCGCCAAAGACGATCCTGATCTGACCGTGGTCAGCGGCGTCAACGACGATCAGCTGACTGCGAAAATGAAATGCGTTTCGAACGCCAGTTGCACCACCAACTGTCTGGCACCGGTCGCCAAGGTACTGCACGAATCGTTTGGAATCGAAAGCGGCCTGATGACGACCGTGCATGCCTACACCAATGATCAGAACGTACAAGACCTGCCGCACGACGACTTGTATCGAGGTCGTGCCGCGGCCTTGAACATCATTCCCACCTCGACGGGTGCAGCGAAGGCTGTGGGACTGGTCATCCCGGAATTGCAGGGCAAACTGACCGGCATGGCAATGCGCGTCCCTGTCGGGACGGGCAGCGTCGTCGATCTAACGGTCAATCTCTCCAAAGCGGTCACGAAGTGGGACGTCAATCAAGCCATGAAGGCCGCTGCCGAGGGTCCGTTAAAGGGGATTCTGTCGTACACCGAAGACCCGATCGTTTCGTCCGATGTGATCGACGATCCCCACAGTTCGATCTTCGCTTCGGACTTCACCCAGGTGCTGCCGGACGATCCGTCGCAGAAGGACGGTGCAGGCAAGCTGGTGAAGGTCATCAGTTGGTACGACAACGAATGGGGTTACAGTTGCCGCACGGTCGACTTGATCGAAAAGATGGCCGCGCTGTAACGGAACGCGGCTGCGATTCTAGTCGCTGCAAGAATCTAGTCGCTGCAAGAATTCAGTTTATCCCCCTGCGCCTAATTTGAATTCTGGCGAATCCAGCTACGAACTTAACGGTAGGGCGACCACTGCGGTCGTTTGAGCTGGCTGTTCGGTGCTGGCTGGGGAGCCGGCAGTGGTACCGCGCGGGGCGTCTCGATTTGCCGCGGTACTGTGGTTTTACTTGCTGTGTCTGTTCTTGGCGCGGCCTTTTCTCGTGGCCCGGCCGCCGGCATCGGTAATGGCTTTGTCGGTGGATCGGCTATCACCCGCTGCTCAGGCCTCTGCGCGATGGGCCTTTGCTCAATGGGCCTCTGCGCGATAGGCCGCCGCTGGACGGGTCTCTGCTGGACAGGAGGCTCAACTGGTGGCTGGTAGGGTCGCACGGCGGTTTGCGAGGGCGTCGCGGGCGGCGTGGCTTCTGTCGCAGGTGCAGTGGCCGATTCACGTCCTGGGACGTTCACAGCAACATTGGATCGCTCGCGAAGCGGATTGGCATCGTTTAGCGTGCGAGGAACGGTCCATGCCGGCTTGTCGCCCACCTCCGGTACCTCGGCCAACGGCTGTTCTTTCACTTCCGGTTCATCGAAGAACCCGTCGTGCGCCGTCGGCGACACCGTCGGCGGGCGATCGGGTCTGGATGTCGCAATCGCCTGCGTGGCGTCGATCAGTTGGTCATCGAGCCTGACGGTTTGATCGGAATATATCCAGAGACCGTCCGCGGTTACCATTCGCACGAATACCAGGACTTCAGAAAGATCCGGGGCATCGTTCGGCCAGCGCAGTTTCAGTCGGATGCCCTCGGGCGATTGATTGCGCCGCAGATCCGCTGATTTGATTTTCCAACGTGCAATCATGTTGGAATCTTTGGGAGCGGTGGGGTCGATCACGGCGACGGTCGCTTCGCCATCTGCTTTGACAAGTTTACCGCTGGCGCTGCGCGGTTCGATCCAGACCTGGATACCATCCGCGCCGGGTTGGTCATCCTGATCGTACGGCCCGGTCCGCCGTGTGCTGAAGCTTAACTGAGCTACCGCTTCTTCAGAATCGGCTGGATTGGGCAGAGGTTTGACGGCGAAAGCTTTTTTCGGCTGCACTGTTTCTTCGGCGGAAGCGAGCGCGGCTTGGCCGGCGCCGGCTGGTCTCGTTCCCAGTCGACGACTTGAAAGACGTCACCCTGGTTGCGCGGTATCTGAGCATGACCGGGTGCAGGAACTGGCCCGCCGCCCAGATCATTGTCGAAGCCTTCGGGAACGTCGATTTCCGGGAGTTTCATATCCCCGTTTCCATTTTCGCCGTTGACGGACGGCGGAATGGCTTCGGGCTGGCCAGGGAATCGGCCAGATCCGCCTTTGGTCGTTGAGGGCTTGGCGGCCGACGATCCTCCCAGTGACTGGTTTTCGGCGCGGCACGAAGCCAGATGAGACTTGTACGTGTGGATATAGTCTTGCAGTTGATAGATCATGTCCTCCTGGTAACGGAGTTCACGTTCCATCTCCACAATACCAGACGGCGTTCTACAGCCTGCCAGCGGCGCAAACAGCAACGCGGCGGCGAGAATATTCCAGATTTTCATGATCGCCTCGATTAAGCATCCATGCGTTCGATGATGCGATCGATCAACTTGTACTCAAGTGCTTCTTCCGGGTCCATGAACCGGTCTCGATCGGTATCCGCTTCGATCTTGTCTAGCGGTTGACCCGTGTGCTTGAGGAGGATTTTGTTTAACCGGTCCTTGGTTTTTTTGAATTCTTTGGCGTGGATCATGATGTCTGCCGCGGTGCCTTCCATGCCCGCTAGCGGCTGGTGAATCATGATCCGTGAGTTGGGTAGCGCATTGCGTTTTCCAGCGGTACCCGCTGCCAGCAGTACGGCGCCCATCGAGGCGCACTGGCCGACGCAATAGGTCGCAACCTCGCACGAAATGAGTTGCATCGTATCGTAGATTGCCAATCCCGCGCTAACGCTGCCACCGGGGGAATTGATGTAAATGTGCACGTCCGCCTTGGCATCATCAGACTGCAGAAACAGCATCTGGGCTACGATCGCGTTGGCAACTTCGTCGTTAACGCCGCTGCCCAGAAAGATAATGCGATCCTTCAGCAGGCGGCTGTAGATATCCATCGCCCGCTCTTCGCGACCGCTTTTCTCAATTACATAAGGGATCAGGGGCATCGACCTTGCCGCTCCTTCAGGACCCGTACCTTTGCGTTGCAGGTCCGAGTCGTTAATTCAATTCTCTAGTTTGCGTTGATCTCGTTTGGCTGTCGCCGTTCCATTTTTCGCCGTTCCGCTGTCGGACGGCATCCGACTATTTGTCATCCTCCTCATCATCGTCGTCTCCCGCAACCGGCTTGGTCAGGATTTCGTCGACGATACCATATTCCATGGCGGTCCCGGCGCTCATGTAAAAGTCCCGGTCCGTATCTTTGGCGATTTGTTCGATGGGCTGGCCGGTGTGATCCGCCAGGATTTTGTTCAGCACGTCGCGCGTCTTCAGGATCTCGTCAGCCTGAATCTCGATATCGGAGATCTGGCCGCCAACCTGGCCGTATGGCTGGTGAATCATCACTTTGGCGTTGGGCAGGATATAGCGTTTTTTCGTCGTACCACCCGCCAACAAGACCGCTCCGCCACTGGCTGCCAGACCGACACAATAGGTCGTAACTTCGCAGCTCAGAATCTGCATGGTGTCGTAAATAGCCAGCGTCGAACTGACACTGCCGCCGGGGGAATTGATATAGAAGTTGATGTCCTTGCGGCGGTTTTCGCTCTGCAAGTACAGCATCTTCATAATTAAGTCGTTGGCGTTGCCGTCATGGATCGGTCCCTGCAGGAAGATGATGCGGTTTTCCAACAGCAGGTCGCCCAGCGTCATAAATCTTTGACGCTGATAATCGCGCCCGGCGGCGACGGGATCGGCCAGCGGGCCACCTGCGATCATGGATTGAACCGGCAGAAAATGGTTTTTCATTTCAATTCCTCAGGCGGTCCTGCTAGAGAATCCGCTGGCCTCGCAAACAACGTCGCGAGGCATTCCAATGAGTCTTCACGACAATTTTTCATGAAAATCAGGTGTGATCCTTGGGCTCGGCCAACTGCCCGGCCTCCGCGTGTTCGGCGACCGGAATCTGGGCGTCATCGCCACCCGCCGCAGCCACATCGATTCCTTCGACTTCATCTGTCTCGGGCTGGAAATCGACATCCTTGAATTTGGCGTGCTCGAGTACTCTTTCAACGACTTTGCGTTCCACGATCTGATTTCGCAATGCGTCCATCAGATCTTGCTTTTCGATCCTGGCTCGTACACGTCGCGGGCTTTCGCCGCCCTGCATCGCGATCAGCGCAATCTCCCGATCGTAATCCGACGGCTCTGCATCAATTGTTTCGTCTTCGGCAATTCGTTCCAGGATAAAGTGTTCGCGTAAGGCAAGCGCCGTGTTCTGCTGGCTGTTCTGGCGAAGTTCGTTGACGTGGGCCTGAACCATCGCATCGGTGAAACCGCTGCGTCGCAATTCCATAATGGTCCGTTCTAACTCACGACTGCTCTGCCGCTTCAGCAGATCCGGCGGCAGTTCCCAATCGGCGGCTTCGGTCAACAACTGAGTGATTTGCTGTCGCGTGCGTTTCTGCCCTTCGTATTTCAGTTGGCGTTCCAGCTGGTCCTTGACGGCATCCCGCAGGTCGCCTTCGCTGTCGAAATCGCCAAGCTCCTGGAGGACTTCGGCTGTCATTTCTGGCAGCTCAAATCGTTTAACGTCCAGCACCTCGAAGGCGACGGAGACGTCCTTGCCCGCCAGATCACTGTTGGTCGCGTCGTTGCTGATCGTCATTTTCGCTTCGCGCGTGTCGCCAGCCTTCGCACCTTTCATCACCTTGACGAACTTCTCGATCTTGCCGTCGCGGAAGCTCAATACGGGCCGCAGGCAAAATGTCTGTTCGTCGATTCTGTTGTCCGGATGGCCGTCATGACTGACCGTGATGTTACAAGTGACGTAATCGCCCTCCGCAATCGGATCGCTCGATGGAACTCGGCGGCCCTGGTTCGCGAGAATACGCCGCAACTGTCGCTGGACGTCCTCGTCGGTGAACTCGCGCGTCGGGCGTTCGACCTTCAACCCTCGCCACTCGGGCATGTCGAAGTCGGGACGAACTTCCAGGTCGAATTCGAACGTCATCGGACCTTCGTCCGGTAGCTCGACCGCCTCGACGTCGATATCCGGCTCGCTAATGGCCGCCAGACCGTGTTCCTCGTTGATCTGGGCCATGCAATCCATCAGCAAGGTGCCCTTGATCTTATCGGAGACCTCGCTGCGATAGCGGGCCTCGACCAGCTTGCGCAGCGCGCGACCAGCGCGGAAACCGGGTATCTCCGCGGAATCCATCATTTCGCTATAGGCATCCTCGTAATAGCGATCAATTTCCTCGCGAGCGACGGTGACCGTGATGTGCCGCTGACAAGCACTCGGGCTGTCAACCTGCACTTCCAGCTGAAGCGCTTCGCGCTCTTCTGCCTGTTCGTCTTTTTCTAGTGTTTCATCCGTCGCCATTTCCCAGCCTCAATTCGAGCAGACGACCGTATCGCCTGCCATGGTTCGCCATCGTCCGCTAACAGCGTTGTCCGCTAACAGCGTTGTCCGCTAGCAGTCCAGCAACGTTTCGGAATCAAAGAGCGGGTGATGGGATTCGAACCCACGACAACAACGTTGGCAACGTTGTGCTCTGCCAACTGAGCTACACCCGCGTAAAACCCACCAAACGCCGATGTCACGTGAACCGGACGCTCGCTTGCAGATAAGCTGGTGGCAAGACGCGCATTTACCGGGCCGAGACGAATCGGCGGATTATAGGATCGGCTACTGGTCATGCAAGACCAATCGCCCATCACCCGGGAAGTTACCGCTTTGCGTGCAAAAAGGTCAAGGGGCGGCCCGTTTTGGGTCGCTGTCACTGTGTGCTGATTTTCCCACGATCTTACCCGCGAACCCGGCGTACAGGCGGAACGGAACCTCCCCGTTTCGGTCATCTAGGCAAGAACGGTAGGCCGATCGTTGCCACGCCGGTTTTCTCTCGGTACGATAAAGAGTTGCGTCAAACCGCTCGACGGCTCTCGTCAGCATTCTGATCCGGCAGTGGCCCGGAAACTGAGGGTTTCACTCGATGAACGCCAAGCTGGTGTTGGTTGGCAAATCTGACAAGCCAACCGTCGTTAAGGTGAAAAAGCTGCCCATGACCCTCGGACGCGGTCGTGAGGCCGATTTAACGATAGCCCACCCGACCGTTAGCCGACTGCACTGCGAGCTATACGAGATCGACGAGACGCTGTGTGTGCGTGATATGGGGTCCCTGAACGGTACGTTCGTGGGCGATGTCAGGATCACCGAAGCCTCGCTTGAATCGGGTGACGAACTGATCGTCGGATCGGCCAGGTTCAAGCTGCTGATTGACGAGTCCGACGCAACGGCGGAAATACCCGAAATCGACGTCGTGGAAGACATGGAGGATCCCAGTGGATCGATCATCGACGCGGCGGAATTTGAAGAACTCGATGACGAGCCACTCGAGCCACCTGAGTTCGTCGACGTAATCGACGAGGCACTAGCGGATACCGACCAAAGTGCTGCCGTCGAACAGGCACCAGCCGAACCGAAGGTCGCTAGAAAGCCGGCCAACGAGAAGCCGGCCAAAGAGAAGGCGGCCCGAGAAGGCGGCCCGAGAGAAGAAAGAGAAGAAGTCGCCCAAACCGGCTGCCAAGGCGAATGTCGCCGACAAAAAAACCGAAGGCGCCGCGGGAAAAAAAGCAGGGGAAAAACAGGCCAAGCAAAAACGAGAAGAGAAAGAAGAAGCATCGTCCGGCGAGTTGGATTTTGGCGAGGCGCCGAAAAAGGATGCCAAAAAATCCGCCCTGTCGGCCAGTAAATTGGACTTCGGCCAGGACAAAGACGCTTCAAAAGATGCCCCCTCGATCTCCAAGCTGGACTTTGGCGGCGGCAAAGACGCAAAAGAGAAAGAAGGCGCGCCTTCGGCCAGTAAGTTGAATTTCGGCCAAGCGGACGAAAAGAAGTCCGTCGGTGACGACGACGATCTTCGGGAATTTCTTGCCGGCATGGATTAGTGGCCGGCCGTGCGATTCCGTCTACAGGATTCGCAATATTTCGAAGAAGTCGCTGGCAACCTGCTGCTGATTCATCACCATCCAGGTCATCGAGCAGCCCAGCATCAGCACGCTGAGCACAATCAGGATCATGCCCAGCGGGTTAGGATCGACCTCAACCTTCCGCAGTTCATCCGTCAACGCTCGCTCGAGTTCGACCCATCCCCGGTAGCTCTGTTCGGAAGCGGTTGCAACCAGTGAGATATTTCGCATGGACGTGAATTTTTCCACATGAAGTTGGACACCCAACTTGGGCAACACAAGACTGTCTCCTGCCCATTGATGATCCTGATCCAATTGCGCGATGACATCGGCCAAGACGGGCCGCAGTTGTTCGGTAGTGATGTTGTAGATCACGATCCGTGGTCGGATCATCAACACGAACAGCGTCAAGCACATCGAGTACAACGCCAGCATCAGGAACCAGACATACGGATGCGGCGCACGATCGGGGATGAACAATTCCAGCGGACCAATGATGACGAGACCGGACAACGCCAGTCCAAGAACGTACGAATCGCGACTCCCCGTGGTCAGCAGCGGCCGCCGGGAAATATTGATCGATCCCAGCAACAGGAAATAAACCGCCAACGGGGCAAGGGCAATAAAGGTCTGGAGGGGAGGCATGGACGGGAGATTCTACTTCTTCTTGCTGGTACGCATCGAGGCCTCCCCATGAGGGCTGGCGTGACCATTCCCCTGATGCCGATGTCGATTCAATTCGGAACGCAGTCTCGCTTCTTCCACAATCTGCTCCCGACGTAGCCTGGCAAAATGAAAATGCGACGCGACAACGTCCGCCATCGCCAGGAGCGAAATCCAGACAACCCACAGGACGACCAGTGCCCAGTAGACGACACGAACGACCGGGTCGTCTGGCAGCAGGTAACTGCCCAGGATGGCCAGGCCCGTCAGGCCGATCATGACGCTGGCCTGCATTCGCCGTCGGAACTTTCGCCGATGAAAGGCGCGATCGGCCTCGTCTCCTTCCAACGTCTTTTCGCGCCGCCAGCCGTGAAGGTGTGAATAGACGAGTGCAGCTGACACCGCGCTCAAAAACAGGGCGAAAACAACGGTTATTGGATCCATTAAATTTCACTCAGCCGTTTTCAGCCATTCCAGCATGACCCAGCCAACTTTCGCCAGCGACTCGCCTGAACACTTCTGGGGTGTATCTTCGTCCGTGTGCCAATACCGGTTGATGGGATACTTAGGATAGTCGAAATCGATGATTTCGCAGGTCGGGATCTTGCCGATGTTGTGCAACATGATGTGATCATCCCGGATTGGCTGCTTCATGTGGGGATGAAGTTTGGGGATGAATTCTTTGATGTTCAGCTTGTCGGCAACGCTCCAGATCTCGCGTGTCACGGGCCGTGTATCTCGCCACCAGACGCTATTGCGGTCCTGATAGATCTGCAGGCTTCGATCGCCAATCATGTCCAGGACGGCACCTTTGCGATACGTATACGGGTTGCGACTGGCTACATAATCTCGGGAAAAGTATTCCGACCCGATAAAATATCGATCCTTTCTTGTGGATCCCGGAAAGACAAACTCTTCGGCATCGACCAGCAGAAAATCGACGCCGTAGCGGCCGCTAACTTCCGGCATGAAATGCGCCAGTTCCATCAACAGGGCCGTACCGCTCGCTCCGTCATTGGCACCCACAAAGATGTGACCTCGTTCCTGCGCGGGGACGTTCTCATTATCGGGTTGGGGACGCGTATCGTAATGGGCGCACAACAGGATTCGTTCTTTTGCGTCGGGATGCCAATGCACAATCAAATTGGCCGCGTCGACGGCCGTGCCCTGAAGCGGATGGCGGAAGCGAAAACGCTGCCATTCGACTTTACCGCCCAACTGTTCGAAATGTTTACTGATCAATTCTTGTTGAGCCAACATCGCTTTCGAACCCGTCGGGCGCAGGCCCAAATCGCACAGGCTATTCAAGTAACCCATGGCGCGTTCGGGCTGTAGCGGATTATTCGCCGCGCCCCCGCCTGGCGGCGACAGGGATTATTTTTTCGCCAGCCCCTTCCGGTGCCTGGCCAGATGCCTCGTCCGCTGTCTGGTCCGATGCCGGGTCCTCGACGGCGGCTTCCGACTGCGACGTAGCGGGACTTGTCGCCGGTTTCACGGGTGAAGCACTGCACCCGAAAATCGACGTTATGGCGAGTGTGACGATGACGTCGCAGCAAAGAAACGGCACAAACAACGGTCGTTCCCTCAATCCATTCTCGATAATCAACCCCATTCACTCCATTGTAACGCTTCGCGCGTGTAACGCTTCGTAGGGTAAGGCTCAGCGACTCCGCTGAATGATGCCTTCCGGCAACGGCTACCATCCGGAAGCATCGGGGAAATGGCCAGACAAGCCGCCCCCTCGCAACTCGCTCCACCGACCAGCGGTCGGACCGAACGACGCAGTTGCTCCAAACAGCGACGATTTGCGGTTTTGAGAGGTTTGACTTGCAAACGGCCTCTCTGACGTTATACCATGAGAGATTTGCCCAACCTACCACTTGAGCGACCGTGTCTTCCGCGGTATCTGAGGCCCCCTTTTTCAATGTTCGCAAAGAACCAATATCAACTACTCGATTTCGGTGACGGTCTTCGTTTAGAGCGTTTTGGCAAGTATATCCTCGAGCGACCCTGCCCGGCAGCTGAGGGTTTTCAGAAGGCTGAAGAGAAGCTCTGGAAATCGGCCCATGCGCCTATGTCCGCCATGACGACGAAGGCACCTGGCGTAGCCGCGGCACCATACCGTTGTCATGGCCGATCAACCATGCCAGCACGACCATGGAACTGAAGCTGACCGATTTCGGGCATGTGGGGGTCTTCCCTGAACATTCCGGCAATTGGGACTGGATTACCCAACAGCTGAAAGCAAATAGTGGCACGCTGCGTGTCTTGAATCTGTTCGCTTACACCGGCGGCGCTACACTCGCTTGCGCCGCGGCGGGAGCCGAGGTGGTTCACGTCGATTCGGCACAGAACTCGGTTCTCTGGGCACGGCGCAACACGGAAGCTTCGGGATTGCGGGACGCCACGATCCGTTGGATTACCGAAGACGCCTTGAAGTTCGTTGGCCGCGAAATCAAACGAGGCAACAAGTATCATGTCGTGATCATCGATCCACCAAGCTACGGTCACGGGCCAAAAGGCGAAGTCTGGAAAATTCAGGAACACCTGCCTGAGTTACTAGAAAAGTGTATGGAACTGACACGGGAAGATCCGCGCTTTATCTTGCTCAGCAGCCACACGACCGGTTACCTGCCGAATGATCTGCAGCAGATGCTGGCCGAAGCATTAGGCAAGCGTCGTGGCAGGTTGGAATCAGGAGGCCTGGCGATTCGAGCCGCCGATGGTCGGCAGCTTCCCAGCGGCATCGCCGTCCGCTGGATTGCCGGATCATGAGCTATCGTACCGACGGCCTCATTGCGCTTTCGGCCTGATGCCATTCAAATCGATATCCAGTCCCCAGAATGATCGAATCAAGGCGGTGGCTCGGTTACGACGCCACGCTCATCGCATTCGCCAAGGCCGCACCTTGATCGACGGCCTGCGGGAGCTGACCCAGGCGGCGAATGCCGGTGTCACGATTACGGAAGCCTATTTCTGTCGATCGTCGCGCGACGACGACCCGGCGCATCCCTTGCTTGATCGGCTGGCGCAATCCCATTGCGACGTTTACGAAGTAAGCTCCGAGGCGTTTGCAAAGATCAGCTATGGACAACGGACCGCCGAACCGCTCGGTGTCGCGATCCCGCCCCAAACCGCCTTGCACCAGCTGCAACTTCCGCCAGTTCCTCTGATCGCTGTGCTGGAGGGTATCGAAAAACCAGGCAATCTGGGCGCCATCGTGCGCAGCGCCGACGCCGCCGGGATCGATGCCATTGTCGTGGCGAACGAGCGCACGGATCTGTATAACCCCAACACGATTCGGGCTAGCCTGGGAACGGTATTCAGCATGTCGGTCTGCACGGCGAAAACGGCCGACGTGATTCCCTGGCTGCAAGAAATCGGTGTACATGTATTTGCCGCGGAAGTTGACGGGCCACAGTTGTATACCGAGGCCGATCTTACAGGCCCGACCGCGCTGGTGTTGGGATCCGAAGCCGACGGTTTGACGCCGGCCTGGCGCGACTGCAATGCGACTTCAGTTCAACTTCCCATGCAGGGTGTCGCCAACAGCTTGAACGTCTCCGCGACAGCGGCCGTGTTGTTCTACGAAGCGAGAAGACAGAGGAACTTGCAGCCCGGAATGCGGAACCCGGACCGAGGAACTTGAAATGCGGCACGGACAGCAGCTCCTTCCGAACTCCAAGCTCAAACCAGGCTTTCCAATAGCAGTCGCAGCTTGCGCAGTTCGGCCATATGGTCGACATCGGGGATTGCCTGCATGTCGACGGTCAGTGCGCGATTGTATTTAACCAGGGCCAATTGGCTGACCAGCCTTCCGTATTCGATTTCACCTTGTCCGACTCGAACTTGCAGGTGATCCTTGTTCGTGTCGCGAAGGTGGACGTGGTAGGTGTATTCAAGGATGTTGTCGTAAGACCGACCTGCATTGTCGCCGTAGACAAAGTGGCTGGGGTCCAGGGTAACGCCAAGCCCCTTCACGTTGTCGCACAGAACTTTAACTGTATCGGGATCTTGCGTAACGCAGCCGACTTCTGTCTTGACCGCCACGACGGCGCCTTCGACCGTGGCAATTGCTACCAACTCACGAAGTCGTTCGACCTCGGCGTTAAACGGAGTTCCCAACTCGCCCGCGGGAACGACCAGCGTCACAACTTTGGTCGCCTTGGCCAGACGACAGATTGCCGCGAACTGTTGATAGTATTCGTCCCCCTCGGCCTCGATCTGAACGCTGTACACGACGGGTGTCAAGCGTAGCGTATTTCGACAGATATCGACCACCGCGTCGACATCGGCAGCAACCTGTGATGGCCGCAAATGGCCGCCCGATTCGTGAATATCGATTTCGACTCTCGTGAATTCCAGATCGACCAGTTTGGAAAAGGCATCCTTCAATGGCAAATCGGCAAAGGACGCGGTCGACGCGGCAACGTACACTCGCTGGACCTCCAGATGGACAACGCGACGGGTCAGCACTAGCCGACACGCGGGATAAACAACCCGCCGCCGGGGGGCACGCTAAGCTTACCGCCGGACGTTGCCGAAAAGCAACAGCACGTTTCCGCACGTTAAAAAGCCGGTACGTAAGCACCCAGGAGCCGCGACCGGCCCGCGCGGTTCCACCGGCATAGGCATGGCCTACAATACTAAGGTAATCTTGCCTGCGCAATCGGACCCCATCTTCTCGTTATTTCATCAATCGAAAAGGACCGTAATTCCATGGACCCCAACCATCCCCAGACTGGCCCGTCGCCAAGTGACCCTGCCGCGCAAGGTTCCAGCATGTCGAGGCCAACTCCGGTTCGACATCCGAACGCCCCGCTGCCGCCCCGCCGCATCATCCTCGAACAGCCTTTCGGGACATTCCGTAAGGTCCTGATGGTGCTGTTGCTGTTGGCACTTGGGGTCTCCGTCGTGTTCAACTTCGGCTTGCTGGGCGCGTACCACAGTTACGTGCAGTTGGACCCGGCGATCAACGAAAGCTTGCATTCCGGTTCGCCGGGTGCCAGCGACAAGATCGCCATCATCAACGTCAAGGGCGCCATCATGGAGTCCGAGAATGGATTCGTCAAAAAACAAATCGATCGAGTCCGGAACGATGACCAGGTCAAAGCGGTTGTGTTGCGGGTCGACTCACCTGGCGGAACCGTCACGGCCAGTCACTATCTTTACCACCACTTGAAGAAACTACAGGCAGAAAAGAAAATCCCGCTGGTCGTCAGCATGGGCAGTATCGCGGCCAGCGGCGGCTATTACATCTCGATGGCCGTCGGCGACGCAGAGGACACTATCTTCGCCGAAGAGACGACATGGACCGGTTCGGTGGGTGTGATCATCCCCAGCTATGATCTGTCGGGGCTGCTCGCAAAATGGGATATCCGTGACCGCTCGTTCAGCAGCGGCGCTCTGAAACAGATGGGAAGCCCCACGCAGGCGCTCGAAGAGCCACAGCGCAAGCGCGAGGAGGCTAAGCTGCAGGAACTGGTCGACGAGAGCTTCGAAGGGTTCAAAGAAGTCGTGGCTTACGGTCGTCCCCAACTGGGCAAAGATGGCGAGGCGATGCAAGAAGTCACTACCGGCCAAATCTTCACCGCCAAGCAAGCGTATCGGTTGGGTCTTGTCGATAAACTGGGCTACATCGAAGAAGCCGTGGAACGAGCGGCCGAATTGGCCGGTCTCGACGCCGACAACGTTCGAGTGGTGAAATACGAACGGCCGCCGAGCCTGCTGAACATGGCTTTGGGTGGAGGGCAAGCCAAGTCGGGCGCGATGAACTTGAGCGCGCTGTTGGATCTGACCGCGCCGCGCGCCTATTACCTCAGCACCTGGTTACCGGCCATCGTCGCCAATCAGGGAACAACAAACTAAGGCGAGTCGCTGGGCGGCGCGTCCGTCCGCTCATCGGGTGAAGGCAGTCGTCGATGTCCTGGCGGACTGTGACGAGGCATTTCCTTGGGCTGGCCACGCATTTCGTCGTGGTCGCCTCGGCCGTTGGGTCCGCCGTTATTGGGTCCAGCGTTATTGGGTCCGCCGTTTTTGGGTCCAGCGCTACCAGGTCCGCCGCTGGTGGGCCTGCCATTTTTCATCCCCTGGCCGGACTGCTGCGCATGGAAGCGAGATCGAACGAATTCCGCGCGCAGCTTTCTCCAGAATTCCTTGTGTGGTAATCCTCGGAGCCGTTTTTGTTGATCTTCTGTCAATTCCTCGTGAAAGAACCGCCACAATTCCCTTTTGTTCATATCGGAAGCGTCTTCCATGGCCACCGCAAACAGCGGCGCAACCGCCGTCGTAGCGTCGTTTCGGCGTCCCGGCGATAGACCAGGAAAACCTTTGGGCAGCTTTTCGACCAGGGCTCGGAAGCCCGCTTCCGGATCCGGATTGTCTTCAAGCACCTTGCGAAGTTGAGGCGACAGGGATCCCTTCAGCGCGACCCAATCTTCCTCTTCGATTGCCGGATTCTTGGCGTTCTGCCCATTGTCCCAGCGCGCCCACAATCGCCGCATCAGATTGTGCGGCTGCATCCCTTGCGATGATCGCTCGATCGCGTCCCTCGTCTTGCGCGGAAGTCCCTGCGCTAACAGTTCGCGGTTCTTGACCGCTACGTCCACCAGCCATCGCTGGACGGCCCGGACGTCCGCACGAACTCGTCGGGCTTCTGCTTTCACTCGCTGCTCGGCCAACAACTTTCCCATGTGCATCAAACGCTGTTCGCTCGATTGACTACGCAGTTCGATGCGTTCAGCCGGCGTCAGCTGTAGAAACCAGTGGTAGTAGGCATCCATTGTCTGCAGCAGTTGCTCGCGTTGCGGATCCTTGCTCAGTTGCCGGTGCATGGTGCGCAACTTGTCTTGCTGCGCCGAATCCATTTCGCCGAAGCGCCGTCGATTAATGATCAACCGATTTTCGTCTTGCTGCGACAGGCTCTTGATACGTGCCCGCCGCTGGCCGTTGTTTTCATCCACGAGACTCGTCTGATCGACTTCGCCGATCCTGGCATCCCGCACTTCGGCGGCCCGCGGATGGTTGCTTAACGCCCGCAGGAACTCCACGTTGTCCGCCACCAGGTATTTGTCCAGATTTTCGACGATCGGCAAGTCGTTCAGTAATTGCTTGTCAGGGTCGGAGATAAGACCTGATGAAGACAGCAGAGCGGCGACGGCGTTGGTCATGAGGAAGCCCACGAAACACGTTGCGAGTGTAACCATCACCATAAAGCTGCCGCGCTGTACCAGGGTCCACCGGCGACTTCGTTCGGCTGGTCTGCGTTGACGATCCTCGGATAAGGCGACCATTTCAACCGTCGAAGCGGCGAATTTCATGTCCGCCTCAGTACGAGGAAGTTCATCCAACAGATCCCAGCTGTTTTGAAAGCGTTGCAGTTTCTCGCGAAAGGGAGCATCCGTCGCCAGCCGCTCTTCGATTTCGCGCGCCGCTTCTGCACCCAGCTCACCATCCAGATAAGCGATGATCGCCTCATTGATTTTTTCGGGGTCGCTGATGGGGGGTTTTGCCGATTTCACTTTTCGAATCTTTTGAAATGCCTGGTTTTAAATTGTCAGGTTCTAAAATTCCCGGTTTCGAAATATTTGTCGGTTCGTGAGAAACGAAAACTACGATCGAGCGGCCTCGGGTCGCTGGCCATGTTCCAGGTAGGGAGTCAACGCGTTGCGCAGCGAACCCCGCGCGCGGGATAGTAAGGATTTGACAGCCTGGGGCGTTAGCTCCATCACTTCGCCAATATCTGCGTAGCTCATCCCTTCAAACTTTGACAACAGTACCGCCATCCGCTGACGATCATTCAAGTTCGCGACCGCCGATCTCACGATCTCCTGCACCTCGGTTTTGTCCGCCAGGCGAGCCGGCATCTGCCCGCTGGCCTCCAGTGCCATCTGGGCCAGTGGTTCCATGGATCCGCTTTCCGTTGTCTCCATATTGACCTCGTGTCGACGGGCCAGTGAGCGACGAGCGTTCAGGGCGACGTTGTTGGTAATCGTAAACAACCACGTCGAAAATCGAGCGTTCGGCATGTATCGTTCCCTCGCGCGGTAGATTCGCAAGAAAACGTCTTGCGTTAAGTCTTCCGCAAGGTCACGACGGCCGGTCATATGCTCCAGGACCGTCAGCAATCGGTTTTGATACCGCAATACAAGTTCTTCAAAAGCTGCAGCATCGCCGTCGCGGACGCGAAGCATAAGCCGCACGTCCGGATCGCGTTGGGCGTAGTGATCGTCTGAGGATGCGCTGACCTGCAAGTTCTTGCCTCTTTCGCTCGCCCCATAGCCCGGATGGCAATCAAGACTTCAGCCCGGATGGCAATCAAGACTTCAGTTTAAATCAAGCACCCGCAGGGGGCCACCTCGTGCCCCGTTTGGCGGTGGCCTTCCACAAACGATTTAACCCCGCGGCAGGGACGAAGTTTCGTCGTTAACATCACAGAAAAAGGGTCTCTGCGGACGGCTTTTGGCAACAGGGGCCACCCTCGTACGTGCGCCGCCTTCACCGTTTGGGCGAAGCGTGTACCGGTCGACTGCGCACGCACCACGTTCGTGCGGGCAACACGTAAATCGACGATGCAGAATGCGGCATGGAGACCGTGATAAAG
>CAWJNN010000023.1:0-175857 GCA_963844115.1 uncultured Planctomycetales bacterium
CGAGGCCGCTAAAGGCGAGAAAGTCGACATCGAGTTGCTGTACGTCGGTTCCCAAGTGGGGAACGCTTTGTGCCGCATCGACCAGGACCACGGCGCCGGCTTGATGTGCTTTTTCGATAATTTCCTTGACGGGGTTGATCGTGCCGAGCACGTTGGAAACCGCGGTGACAGCGACCAGGCGCGTACGTTCGTTCAGCAGTGCATCGAACTGGTCCATGCTCAGCCGTCCATCGTCGGTAATCGGCAACCAACGGACGACAGCGCCCGATCGTGCTGCGAGTTGCTGCCAGGGGACGATGTTGGAATGATGCTCCATTTCACTCACAAGAAGCTCGTCCCCTTCGCGAACGAAGGAGTCGCCCCAGCTACGGGCCACGAGGTTGATGGACTCGGTGGTTCCGTGTGTAAAGAGAACTTGTTCATCGGACGGCGCGTTAATAAAGGTGCGAACCTTATGACGTGCTTGTTCAAACAGATCCGTACTCTGGTCGCTCAGCCAATGAATTCCACGGTGCACATTGGCATATTTGTTTTCGTAGACGTCGACCAGTGCGTCGATGACTTGCCGTGGCCGCTGGCTGGTTGCCGCGTTATCGAGATAGACCAGCGGGTGACTTCCGTGAAGAACGCGGGAGAGGATCGGGAAATCCTGGCGAATGCGGTAGGGATCCAGAGGAGTGGTTATCTGCGCGCTCGTCATCAACAACTTCCCCGCGGCGCGCCTGCCTGGTTTAGCGGCGCCGCCTTAGGATTCCTCGGCCAGGCTGGGACCGGTCGATTCACGAAGCGGTCCACTTTGCTCACCATCGTTATCAATGGGTGAGTATATCGCCGACTGTAGTACCCGCCATGATAAAAGACAGCACTTCTGGCGATTCGGCGTAAGCTTGGCGCCGAAAAGTTCTAACATGTCCTCGGCCGAAAACTGCTTGATATCTTCAACACGCTTCCCGTCCATTTTCTCAATCAGCATCGACGCCGAAGCCTGACTGATGCAGCAGCCATCCCCGTTAAAATAGGCTTCGCGAATTGACCCGTCTTCGCCGACAGACAATTCGATCTCGATCACGTCGCCACAAAGCGGATTATCGTCTTCGTGGCGGTGCGTGGGATGGTCGATGTGTCCGCGGTGATACGGATCTTCGTAGTGATCGAGTACGTGCTCCTGATAGATTTCTTCTTCGTCAACAGCCATGAATGTCGCAGCCGAGATTCGTTAGTAATCACAAACTTCCAGTGTACGCGTGACGGAAGACAACGACAAGCAGAGCGAACCTGAGGTAGTAGAATAATTCGGCCACGCCCACTAGACTTCCGAAGTTTGTTAACAAACTTCGGAAGTCTTAATGTCGCAATCTTAATGTCCTACTACTGAACCTGACGACGAGTGGACAAATAGGCCGGGACTTGTTCCGCCCTGCTCACCCCCCACCACTCACTCCTCTACGGACTATTGCGGCAGGCGGCCTTCCTCAACTGCCGGCAATTCCCCGGTGCACGCTTCCATGAACGCCACCAGGTCCTTTTTGTCCTGGTCGGTCAGTTCTAGTTTCAGCATGTCCTTGCTTAGCCACTCGTTGGGCGTGCCGCCCTTCGCGTAGTGTTCAACCACTTCTTCCAGGGTCTTCATACTGCCGTCGTGCATATAGGGCGGCGTCGTCGCGACGTTGCGGATGGTGGGTGTCTTGAACGCTCCTTTGTCCTTTTCCTCTTTGGTTTGGCCAAAGCGGCCCAGGTTCGGCTCGTCCGCGTCCATGCCCACACCAAGATTGTGGTATTTCTCGTCCGTCAAGTTCGCTCCAACGTGACAGGCTGAACAATTTGCTTTTTGCGTGAAGAAGAGTTCCCTCCCACGCAGGGCGCTCTCGCTCATCGCGTTTGCCTCGGCATCCGCTTTGATCTGCTGGTAGCGGGCATAATCCTCAGGCTCATCTTCCTCGATTTCCGCCAGGTCTTCCTCCGTGTAGTCAGCATAAACGCGCAGCGCTTCGTTGTAATCAAAGGGAGACGGAGCGGTCACCAGAACGCGTTCGAAGGACGCAATTGCCTTGCCGATATTGTCAATCGTGACACCTTCGTCGCCAAAAATTTTCTCGAATTGCACGCGGTATCCATCGATCGCTTTCATGGATTCGACAGCCTTCTCGTGGGTGTTGCCCATCTCGATCGGGTTCTCTATTGGACCAACGGCCTGTGCTTCTAATGTTTCTGCCCGCCCGTCCCAGAACTGGCGGTCACTAAGGATGCGGTTGTACGCAACGGGTGAATTCGCTCCACCTTCCTGGCCGTCGATACCGACACCGAACCGGGTAGGCACCGCGTATCCATGGGCTGGCTGATGACATGAAGCGCAGCTAATGGTTCCGTCCGCCGAAAGCCGGCCGTCGAAGAATAGCTGGCGGCCCAGTTCGATTTTGGCCCGTGTCAGCGGATTTTCAGCAAGACCTTTGATCATCGCCGCACCCGCTTGGAGTCCTAGCGGAAGCTCTACTTCCAGCGGGATATGATTGGCCTCGGCGTTAAGCCAGGTTTGAATCTCCTCGATCGTCAGATCCCCGTCTCCGGGAATGCCGGCGATCAGTTTCGGGTCTCCCAGCATGACGCGCTGGTCGTTGCCGGTTGCAGTCTCCGTGTCGCCTTCGTGCTTTGCGGCATTTGCATCGGGAGTGTCGGTCGACGGGTCGTCGGTGTCCTTCTGGTCGACTTTCGAAGTTTGGGCCGGATCTTTGGAATCGGTCTTCGAGTCGCCCGATCGTCGACATGCCAGGCCTCCAAACACGAGCGTGGCAACGGTCAATAGCGCGAGGGCGGCGGGATACTGTCTACGAATCATGTCAATTCTCCATGTCTTGCTTAGGGGCCGGTAGTCTGGCGGGATCATCTAGTCTGCCGTGTCAGTATATTCGGATGCTAGGGTACGCCAACCCGCCGGACCCTGACAACGATCCAAGGGATTATTTTTTTTGGGCTTTAAGCCGTCTCTGAAATGGTTAGAATTCCCGCATGCCTTCGCGATTCCTTCGGCCGTGTTAGCGGGAATCGGATCACCTTTTGACATCAGGAACGTGTCATGAACAAGTATTTAGTTGAGTTTATCGGGACGTTTTTTCTCGTCTTTACGATCGGAAACGTGGTGATCGGGGGAGGCGCGGGCGTTATCCCGCCGTTGGCGATCGGCAGTGCACTCATGGTTATGGTGTACGCGGGCGGTCACATTTCCGGTGCGCATTACAACCCCGCCGTAACGCTGGGCGTGTTCTTGCGAGGCAAGTGTGACGCCAAGGATGTGGTGCCCTATGTGCTAGCCCAGGTCGCTGGTGCCGCCGCGGCTGCGGGTGCCGTGATATTCCTGCGCGGCACGCAAGAGTTGGCGATGGCAGTAGGACCGGACCATCCCGTGGTGAACGTGATTCTCGCGGAAGTGCTTTTCACGTTCGCACTCGTCTATGTCGTATTGAATGTCGCCACGGCCAAAGGGACCGAGAACAATTCGTTTTACGGATTGGCAATCGGTTTCACCGTACTGGCCGGTGCGTTTACCGTGGGTGACATCTCCGGTGGCGTCTTCAACCCGGCGGTGGCCGTGGGCGTCTGCCTAATGAATATCATTAGTTGGAGCAGCATTTGGGTATACCTTGTGGCGAACTTTGGTGCCGCGATCCTGGCGGCTATCGTATTCAAATTTGTCAACGGCGCGGACGACTAGATAACGTTCAGCGGATTCGCCACAGGAGCTGATCGTCAATGCCCAGTTCAGTCTGGGCAGCGGCGATTGCCGCTTTGAACCGTTTCGCATCGACGGGATAACCAGCCGTCGCCGTCAGATTCGGGACGCGGCTGCACCAGAAATCGTTAAACGCGCGCATGGCGAGTTCGCGTAGGTATTTGGAGGTCATCGAAGCGAGTGCGGCTGGCAGGAACTGTTCGCCTCGCGTTTGAAAGCGAACTTCGACCCGCTGATCCTCCGGGCCCCAGCGATAAACGCTCTGAAGCCCGGCCTTCTCCGTGGATCTCGATCAGGTAGTCGGGAAAGTTGTGCTGCAGCGCCGCGGCGTAACGGTTGCGACCACCGTGCTTGTCACAAACAACCAGCGTGCGCTGATCGCCCGTCTGGTCCAGAATATCCCCCAATAACTCAAGGGTCAGTCGCGTCAACGCAGCGCCCTTGCTGCCGAATTGCTGCGTCAAACGATTGAATTCGTCCGGATAAACGGCAACGCTGCGAATCATCATTAGTGAGGCACGGTTTTCACGCAGATCGTTTTCGATCGATCGAGTCAGACTGGCGATGCGGTCTTCCTTGGCATCGACGGGAATAGGGATCGAAAAGTCCTCGTACCAGGGTAACGGTTGGCGATGTGCACCCCGTTGGCCCGCGAGCGTTTCCCAGAGCGTCTGCCAAGTTTCTGGGGCGGGCTCGAACAGCCGCATTGCCGACAGGACGCCATATTCCAAGGCGGCCAATCCTCCTCGGGGCTTATAGACCTGTTTCGAATCGGCGATGCAAACACAACTCGCCGTGGCCGACCGCGGCCGGTCGGTCACCGCGCGGTGCAACAGGGTATAGAGATCGGTTTCGTGGTCAGCGTCCGGGATCTGCCACGCGGTCGCCGAGATCACCAAAGGCCCCAAATTGGGACCATAACCCGCTTCGTCGATTCCAATCAGTACAGTCATCGGCATCCGTGCAGTGCAAAAGGTATCGACTCTCGTGACGTGCCGGTTGTGATGCTGGTCTGCTGGAGTACCGCCTTGAGGCGGAATTAAGACTCTCCACCGCGAGGACTCCAACGGCCAGATACGACGATGACCGTCTAACGAAAACGAAGGTAACCGAAGCCTTCGGGCATGATATCGATCGATGCCGGCCGGGTCCAGGACCGGACTACGCCGTCGGGAGTGATGCGCTGCAGGCCCAGATTCCAGACGGTCCCTTCGGCTGGCGGTGTGTCGACAAGTTCTTTGAACGGTATCGCCGCTTCACACGTCCAAGTCTGGCGATCCGCTGCCGCAGCGACGTACCATTCGGGATTCCACGCCGGGCTATCGCCGCACGACTCGGCAGTCCAGCCGCGATGATCAATCGTTAGACGATAATACGTGCCGCGATCGCGATCAATATCCAGCAGCAGATCGATTCGATCTCGTCCAGTCAAATCCGCGTCCCGCGGCCGTGGACTACTGTCCGGCGTATAAACGGTACCCGCTTGCCGCGCACAAACGGTGGCGATGTACAAGTACTCATCATCATAGGCAAGACTGACACGCGTAGAGAGCGCCGGACGCGTGGCGTCATCGCCGCCGATCGATTCGCCAAATTGCGGTTCCGGACGTGTAACGGGTAGCCAGCACTGGTCGTCCAGTTTTCCGTCGATTCGCGGTTTTGCCGCGGTTTTGGCACATGACCAGAGTGTTATTTCTTGCGATTTGTCGTTGCTTGCTTCCGATCGCGCCGCCCCGGTCAACGATAGTTCGCCGGCTGCACTTTTCCACCAGGCGTCTCGATTACGTGAACGTTGGATGCCAAGCAGTATGCGACGCGTTTGTCGTACGTCCTCGGCTCGACGATAGGCGCTCGCCAACGCGAAGCGGATGTTTGCTTGCCCATAAGCCATGAAGTCTGCGTCCTGCAATCGCTTGCCCCAGCGGATGGCTTTGGCTTCTGGCCGCTGGGCCGCGGACGCTGGCGGGTCGACAGTTGTGGGGATGGCATCCGCCTGCCGCCGATCGAACGGTGTGGCGGACACGGTGCGGTTTGGTAAGCTGGTGGTCGAGCGGCTGATGAATTGAATTTCCTTGCTCCCGTAGAACTGGATCAGCCGCATCGTCGCGGCGATTCCCTGTGGACTGGAAGGAAAGCGTTCGGCCAGCAGTTGATCGATCTCAGCGGACAGGGACCAATGGCCTTTTATCGCCAGGCGCACGGCCAGGTCCAACATCACGTCTGCCGTAGCCTCCGGACGCATCTGGGAGGTCAGTGTGTTGATCTGCGCCAACAAGGGTGCCGGGGAAGCGTTCGTGGCGGTCGCCGACGTGACAATCGCCTGAACGATCCGTTGCCGATCGGCTGCGCGGCGAAAGTTCGAAAGGTCGGTATCGATCGGCTTCACGTATTGGCGTCGAGCGTCGCTGCCGTAGGCCAGAGAGAGTCCGTTGAAAAAGTCGCGAAGACCCTGTCCTCGAGGCAACGCGTTCATAAGAAGTTGATAACGCGTCACATCAGGCGAGGCAACGTAGCGTTCGTGAATGATCCCACGGCTTCGAGCGACATAGTCGGCCAACGAGCGCCCCGTTCCTGGGACGAGTTGTGCGGACGTGACCGATAGCGAACCCAAGTCGCGCTCCGGCAGCATGGCAAATACCTTTTTCACATCCCAGGCGGGCAGTTGGCCACTCGCATCGTCCGACTTGTTTTGTTCGGCGGCGCGACGTGCCATCTGCAAGACCGACTGATTCACCAGGTGCGCTAACGGTTTTCCGCCGCGGGGACTGGCCGAAGATGTGATAACGACGTCGGGACGCCACATGCGAATCTGGCGGTCTATGTAGACGGCGAGATCGCTGGCCGACAATTTGCTTCCATCCAGGCGATCGACAGCGCTGGCTCCTGAAGCGATGATTGCCTCGCGTATTCGTTCATCGCGGAAGGCGGTGGCTGGTTTCTCGTTGCCCGTCGCCTCCGAACCGATCAGGCTGACCGCCCCGATAAAACCTTTCGACGCCGATAATTGTGCGATCATCGCCAGGGGTACGTCGTCATCATGAGGAAGGATGGCCAGCCATGCCGCTCGACGGCCACCCGCCCTCTGCGATTGCCAACTGCGACCACCATCGCGTGTTGCGAGTATCGTCCCGAGCGCACCGACCGCCCATCCGTTCCGGTCGTCTACGAAGTGCAGGTCATGGAGGGGCAGGTTCTGCCCGGTCGACGTCGGCCGCCAGCTGGTGCCGGCATCGGGCGAATGGAAGATGACCGACCCCGGTGAACCGGCAATCCAAATATTCGAATCGCGCATCGCGACGGACAGGAAGTCGTACGTTCCCGCTGTCTTGTCGGACCGATGAGCCACACGGACCTGCCAGGTCGCGCCACCATCGGCGGTCGTCTTAACGTGACCCGCGGGGCCGACTGCGCATCCGTTACGCTCGTCTGTAAGTGTCAGTCGGGTTAGCGCGCGCCCTTCGTGTTTTCTGAGATCCGTGTCCGCGACCTTGCGGCCACGGACTCGCCGAATGGCGCCGTTTCGCGAGGCGACGATCCCGTGCAACGGACTCGAGAAGTCGCCCGTAATCCACGCCAGGCCATTTTTCAAGTCAACCGGCGTCCACGTACGGCCCGCATCGTCTGTCGCGAAGAGAGCGTGAGGAAAGAGGTCGGATGTCTGGCCGATCGCCCAACCTTCTTTGGAATTCAGAAACGTTGCTTCCATCAAGGCCGGCAGTAATGCCCGTTTCCAGCGGACCCACGTGTGACCTCCGTCGTCGGTTCTCAGCACGACGCCGTGGGTCGTCTGGGTATAGGGGTCCGAGTACCCACCAACGGCCCAGCCGGACTTTTCGTTCAGGAAGTAGACCGATCGTAGGGGGCAGTCCAGGTCCACTTGTTGCAACGCCCAATTCTGACCGCCGTCCAGCGTGCGCCAGATAGCACCTCGGTCACCGACGGCCCAACCTCGAGAACGATCGAGAAAAAATACGTCATTCAGTTGCGCGTCGTGCCGCAGCGCGACCAGTAATTGGCTGGAGGCAACTGGGTTCTCCGGCGGCAAGGGCTGTTGGGCCGACAGCGGTCCGTTTGACAACGCTCCGATAGACATCAACAACACAGCCGCGGCTCGCAGGAGACGTTTGCCTGGGCAGGTCGGCAAGAACATGTCGCTAGCCTCTGGTGCGATTACCTATTCGAGTTGGATCGGGAATGGACTCTATCAGCGCCGAGAGCGATCGACGGTGGCGGAGGCCACAGGGAGACATCTTATTTGGGTCACCCGCCCTGCCCCTATACCAAATTGAGTTGCCCCTGACAGATGGTTTGAGATTGACGTGCCTAGGGTCGCAAGCGAATTCCAGGAGACAGTGGCGAGAGAGTTGGGGGCGAGAGAGTTGGGGGCGAGAGAGTAAGGGGGCGGGAGGCAAGGGGGCGGGAGTGGGGTGTTACGTGGATAGACATCAATATCAGTACACGTCTTAGACCAGCATTTCTTTTACACCAGCATTCCTTTCATCGCCGTCAACAAACGATCGATGGTCGCGTCGTCATGGCAATGGCTGATACTGAGCCGCAACATGGACTCTCCAGCCGGTACCGTGGGTGGCCGAATGCCAGGAATATAGAACCCGCTCTCGGCAAGTCGTGCGGAAAGTTCCATGACGCGATGGGAGTCGCCAATGTAGATCGGAACGATCTGGCTGTGGCCTTCCCCGACCGTCCAGCCCTGTTGAGCCAACTCTAATCGTACCCGATAGGCGCGCCGCAACAGATCATCGCGCCGTTGGGGTTCCTGCTGAACGATACGCAGCGCTTCGATAGCGGCCGCTGCACCGGCTGGCGGCTGGGCCGTCGAAAAGACGTACGTTCGTGCGCGATTGAGCAGCCATTGTGTCAACGAGACGCTGCCGCAAACAAAGCCGCCGGCGCATCCCAAAGCTTTACTTAGCGTTCCCACCTTGATGTCGATTTTGTCTTCCACACCAAACTGTTCGGCGAGACCCCGCCCGTTTTTCCCGAAAACGCCCGTAGCGTGCGCTTCATCGACCAACAACATGCAGTTGAATTGTTCACGCATCGCGACGAGCCGGTCCAGATCGGCGATATCCCCATCCATGCTGAACAAAGTGTCCGTAACGATTAGCCGTCGTCGTGCGGAATTGTCTTGGTCTAGCAACTGGCGAAGATGGTTGTGGTCGCGGTGGCGATAGATATAGGTATCTGCACGTGAAAGGCGACAGCCGTCGATTAGGCTGGCGTGATTCTTGGCGTCGGAGAAGATCGCGTCGCCACGACCTGCCACCGCCGCAATCGATCCGGCATTGGCGGCAAATCCCGAGGGAAACAACAAAGCCGCCGGGCAACCTTCGAATTCGGCCAGCGCCTTCTCCAACAGGGCGTGGGCTTCGGATCGACCGCAGATCAATGGGCTGGCACCGCTGCCCCACCCTTCACGCTTAGCCGCGTCGCCCGCCGCGGCCGTCAGTCGCACATCGCTCGCCAGGCCAAGATAGTCGTTCGAGGCAAAATTAATCAGTTCGCGTCCATTCAACCTGATCGCCGCACCCTGTGGACCGACGCGAGTCGGTAGACTTCGGCGCAGCCCCTGCGCTTGTAGCGCGATTAACTCGTCGTCGATCCAATTCAGAGGATCAAAGTCGCCATCTTTCATCCGCTACTTGGGCTTTGGCATTCTTGCCTCAATGCCGATCAGCCATTTGGACAGCATGACATCGAGTTGAGTTGTTTTTTCGGGCAGCTTTGTTGCAAGATTTTCTTTTTCACTGAGATCCTGGCCCAGGTCATATAACTCGGTCGAGCCGTCCTCGTAGTGACGGATCAATTTGAAATCGCCGGCGCGTACGATTCCGTACGGCTTAACCGAACCTCGATAATGCGGGAAATGCCAGTACAAGGCATCGCGGTCAAGCTCCTGTTCGCCTTCGAGGAGACCGATGATGCTCACCCCGTCAATCGACAGCTCGTCTTCGATTTCAGCTCCGGCCTGTTGAAGAACGGTTGGAAACAGATCGACCGAATTGACCGGGACTTTGCACGTTGGGGGTGGCTCTTCGACAGCCGGCCAGCGAATGATCAACGGGATGCGAATTCCCCCCTCGTACGGATTGCCCTTACCTGATCGCAGCGGTGTGTTGTCCGTGTATTCCGAGTAGCCTCCGTTGTCGGACGTGAAGATAACCACCGTGTTGTCGGCGATCTTCAGCTCGTCCAGCAGGGTGAGTACTTTCTTCAACGCCTCGTCAACGCTTTCGATCATGGCCGCGTACGCGGCGCTCTTCTGACCTGCCTTCTCCTTCTTCTCGTATTTTTCCGTTAGCGCTTGCCTCGACTGAATCGGAGTATGGACGGCGTAATGAGCCAGATACAGGAAGAACGGTTGGTCGTGATTCGCACGTATGAATTGAACCGCCTCGTCGGCTTCGCGATCCGTCAAATACTGATTTGGCGCTTTTTCTGGTAGCCCGGGAGGAGCCTTCAACCGACGCGTCGAGAAGGGTGAAAAATACGTCGGCGGCTCGCCGTAGTCACAACCGCCGATATTGACATCAAAACCCTGTTGCGTGGGGTACCACGGTTCCGGTCCCAAATGCCATTTGCCAATGTGGGCGGTCGCATAACCGGCGGATCGCAGGACCTCGGCTAGCGTCACCTCTTCCAATTCCATCCACAACGCGTTCTGTGGTGTCAGTAAAAGTTCGCCAACATCCTCGAAGCCGGCCGGGTTTTGGCGGTCGGCGGGAATTTCGCCGAAACTATGTTGAGGGCGAAGCCAGTCGGTGATGCCGAGTCGAGCGGGGTATCGCCCCGTCAGCAAGGCGCCGCGCGTCGGCGAACAGATGGCAGCGGCGGCGTAAGCATCTGTAAATCGTGTCCCGCCGGCCGCCAGACCGTCGATCGTGGGCGTCTCGTAATACTGGCTGCCGTAACAGCCCAGATCGGTCCAGCCCAGGTCGTCGACCACGACGACGATAAAATTTGGTTGTTCGTCTGGTTCTGTTTCTGCCGCTTCCGTTTCTGCTGGTTCCGCTTGTGCTGGTTCCGCTTGTGCTGGTTCCGTTTGTGCTGGTTCCGTTTCTGCGGCTGCCGTTTCCGTTTCTGCCGCGGGTTGTGCGCCCGCCGTGAGGCAGAGTCCGAAATAAGACGCCATCGAGATAACGGCGATCATTGTCCTGGTTCGCATACCACCCATCCAATCGTTTGATCAGGGGATAGTATCATCGCGCCGCGGCAGGCTCGCAAGCTGTGACAGTTCACTGTGAGTAATTCGTGCACTCTGATACCATGCACTGTGATACCATACGTGGCGGAACATTTCCTTTCCCAGGTCCCCTCGGAAGGCATCGAACCAATGGCATCCGATACGGACTTTGTACGACTACAACAGCTTCTGCGCGATCAGGGTCTCGAAGAAGCCTGTGACTTTCTGGTCGACCGTCTCAAGCAGCGTAAACAGTTTGAACAACTCTTTGATGCTCGGCTGATGCAGTGCCGCCATCGCCTGGGGCTGCCCGTATTGGATAACCGGGATTTGGACCAGATTCCAGCAACGGTGCGTGATCAGCTAGAAGAACAGTATGTGGCCGTTTGCCGCGAAGTGGGACAGCTGTTGTTGGACGAGGGGGAGTTTCGCCGCGCATGGATGTACTTGCGCCCGGCCGGCGAACACGAGGTCATGAAGTCGGTATTGGCCAGGGCCTTGCCCGACGAGCAGAACCTGGAGGAGCTGATCGAACTGAGTATCTACGAGGGTGTCGATCCGGGGCGAGGTTTTCAGTGGATGCTGGAACACCACGGCACCTGTAACTCGATCACAGCATACGAATCGGCGATGTACGGTCGTGATCTGGCGCAGCGTCAGCTGGTAGCCGGGATACTCGTGAATTGGCTCCACAAGGAACTATTGAACAACCTGGTCCCCGAGGGAGAACCCGGACCGGCGGGCACGGATTCGCAGGGCCCGATCGAAACATTGCTTGCGCAACATGGAGGTGCGGATGAAACGTTCGGCGAATTCGTCACGCACATCGACGTTTCTCATCTGACCACCGTGGTTCGCTTTGCACGGATCATCACCGACCCGTCGGTGTTGCGGGTCGCCGTGGACTTGTCCGCATACGGCACGCATTTGCACGAGAGCCTGCAGCCGTCAGCCGATCCGCCCTTTGACGATTACTTTCCCGCGCATCGCCTGTTCTACGCCGCTCAGCTTGGACGGGAAGTGGATCCGGCCGTCGAATATTTTCGTACGCGGGCGGAAGCGACCGACCTGACGGTCGATTCGGTGGTTCCCATCGAAGTCTATGTCGCCTTGTTGGATCGCCTGGCGCGCTACGGCGACGCAGTTCGCGCCCGCGCCCAACTGTTGCCGCCCGATATTCAGACAACGGGATTTGCGCCGACCCTGGTTGAGCTTTCGCGCCGAGCGGGTAACTACGAGTTTCTATTGGGGCAGTGTCAGCAGCGAGACGACCTGTTGGGCTACGCCATCGGTCAGCTGCATCGTTACGATGGCGATCGGGAATAACGGCCCCGTCGATATCGCTCCAGCCGATATCGCTCGCCATTGCCCGGCGCATAAAACCGACCTGCCCGGCACGAGGCCGGACAGGTCGGTTTCAATTTAGCCAATTTGAAGTCGACAACCTTGGCACTTAGGCCGAGGCGTCGGGCTTCGGGGTTGGCGGCATCGGCACGGCGTCGTCGGCCGGTACGGAATTCGACGGAGTGCCTACGCCACCGTCACATCCACCGTCACATCCACCGCTGCAGCCACTGTCGCATCCAGCTTTGCAACCACTGTCGCAACCGGAGTCACAACCGCGGCTCTTGCAGCACTTGGTGCGGCAGCACTTTTGCTTGCAGCACTTTTCTTTGCAGCACTTGGGCTTGCAGCACTTGGGCTTGCAGCACTTTTCTTTGCAGCACTTTTGCTTGCAGCAAGAACCAGCACCATCGCAACCGGAATCGCAACCGTTCGCACAGCCACATCCGTTTCCGCCGTTTCCGGCGTCGCAACCCGCTGCACAACCTGAGGCACAACCGCAACCAGCGTCGCAGCCGTTACTCTTGCAGCACTTGCTGCGGGAGTGCTTTTGCTTGCAGCACTTTTCTTTGCAGCACTTCGGCTTGCAGCACTTTTCTTTGCAGCACTTCGGCTTGCAGCACTTTTGCTTGCAGCAGGCACCAGCACCATCGCAACCGGAATCGCAACCGTTCGCACAGCCACATCCGTTTCCGCCGTTTCCGGCGTCGCAACCCGCTGCACAACCTGAGGCACAACCGCAACCAGCGTCGCAGCCGTTACTCTTGCAGCACTTGCTGCGGGAGTGCTTTTGCTTGCAGCACTTTTCCTTGCAGCACTTTTCTTTGCAGCACTTTTGCTTGCAGCACTTCGGTTTGCAGCAAGAAGCTGCACATCCACTATCGGCAGCAACACCACAGGAGGCGTTACAACCGGCATCGCAACCGGCATCACAGCCGCTCGCACATCCACAACCTGAACCAGAACCCAGCATACGGTCGAGCAGTTCGAAACCGTAACTGTGTTGGCTGGTGCACAAGCTCATGGCAAGCACGAGCGCGCCAACAAACATGCTCAATCTCATCGAACCACGTCTCCTCTACGATTCGAACCGCGAGTTGACTACCCTGACCAGTGGAGGTCACTTGTTGTTGTGCGCGCCAGCCAGAAGACCGTCACGCAAACAACACGGTGCCGCATGGGTGTAGATCTTGGGTGGGTGACCGCTAAAAGGCAGGGTGGCTGGGTGGGAAACCCGGGGTTCAGTGGGGTGTGTTACGTCAGAGCCGTACGGATCATTCCTCGATCTGTACAACACGCCGCCCTGACGTATTAGTTGGAGTCGCTGTGGGACGCGCCCTTTGGCGCTAAGCGACAACTAGGATATCGGCCGCGCCGATCGGAAGCCTTAAACGTTCCGAAGTCATTTCCCCCAAAAGGACTTAGGCGAACTGTTACACCGTTTTTGACGGACCCGTAAGGTGGTCAAAGCTTGACGAATCTGCGGCTTCTAGCGGCCTGGGTGCGGCCCCGTGAAGCGAGGCCCTGAGACTGCAGCGAGACGGCGTAAGCGTTGAGTTAAACGTCAGTTACGGCGATGTCGCGGCGTCATTTCCGTCTTGGCCAGGACGGCCCAGCCTTTGGTAGCCAATTCGGTAGTCCATCGTGGCAACTTGCCTGCCGGGAGGGAGCAACGCCGGCGTGATGGTGGAAGGTGCCGGCTGGCAGCGTTGGCCGGGACGCTTGTTCGTTCGCTTGACGGGTCGCTTATTGCGCAGTTGCTTTCGCCCGCGCGGCCTCCGATTCCTGATGACGAACGGTCGTTGTGTTGTCGAGCGCAAGCCGAGTCGTTTTCTGCCATTTCGGTTCACCATCATGGCCAGTCCGGTCTTCCATTTCGGCTAGTTGGATTTCATCTGCGCATGTGCCGCGCGCTGCGATTCTCAATCGCAAAAAACTTTCTTTGTCTTGTCGTTCATCGACTTACGACATTTGCCGACACCTGCTCATCTGCTTTGGCGCGCTGCGTGCATTTAGGACGCAACATCATCGCGCTGTGAACGCCACGGCGGGTGAGTTAACCGCGTCGGAGAAAGAAAGGCTTTCACCAACGGCGGCGGGATATTGAAAAGCGAATGGATTGATTGCGGCTGGCCGTAAGTGGCTCAGTCATACGGATAAGCAAATCAAGATAAGCAAATCGAATGGCAAAGACCGGTAAACGATCGGAGGGAAAGACGATGTCTAGTTCGACAAAGCGAGAGCTGTCAGCTGCTGCGGTTTCCGCAACAGGGGCATCCGAACAGACGAACGCAAGCGGCAGCGGCCTTGGTTGCATGGTGATCGGTTTGTCGGAACCTCGCCGGCAATTACTGGCATCGGCTGCGGCCGCGGCGGGTTGGTCGGTAGTCGAGTCCGCTGATCCGAAGGCAGCTCGTATTCAGTTGCTGCGTGAACCGCCGGCCATGGTGGTAATTGACTTGGAAGATCCGTCGAGATCGGCACCGGAGGCATTAAAGGGCCTTGCCGAACGCGTCAGCAAGCAACGTGATTTGCTGATCGCGATGTGCGGAAACGAGGACAACGCCATGGAGGAAATCTGGGCACGGCAGTTGGGCGTGTGGCTGTACCTGCCCGGCGTGGTGAAGGACAGCGATTTGTCCAGCTTGCTGGAAGAAGGCAGCCAGGTTGCGGCGCGACGTGCGTCGGCAGCCGGACGCCATGCCTATTTTCCGGAAGGCAAAACGGCTTCGGCCTAACCGAAGTTGTGCAGCGATGAAACGAAGGGTCGCGGCACCGAATGGGGTGTCACGACGACGGAAACATGAGTCGCGAACTGAGAAAGAGCACAAATAAAGAGTTTTGATTCGCGACCGCGACGACGCGTTGATACGTCGCAAACACGAGGCCTTAACAAGGTTTCCTGAGGGGCTGAAACGATGACGCGACTACAGATCTGGAATGCCATGATGTGCGGATTGATTATTTCGATTGCGAGTGCCTCACCAGGTAAGGCGGCGGTGATCATCTCGAGCGGGGCGGGCGCGGTCCAGCCGGATGAAAACATTCAATACAACGATGCCGGCCTGGTTGCTCGGGGCACGACGATTACCGGCCAGACGAACAATACAAATTTTGTTGTCGACGTAGAGGCCAAGGATGTCCCACTGCCGACGCTCGATTTCGAACTCTTCACGCCATCGGGTGGCCAGGCACGCATCGAAGGGATCGATGGTAATGACGACATGGTTTTCTATAGCAGCGTGGAAATATTTCCCAACGCGATCGCGAATCCCGGTTTCGGTTTCACCGAGATGGAGTTCAACATCAACATTCAAAACGGCCAAAGCGGCCTTGTCGAATTAATCATCAAGGGTATGGGATTCGGCGACATCACGACCATGGTGGACACAGGCAATAGCCCCATGACCCTTGGAAATGGTGCCAATTTCTTTGGGATCGAGGCCGGACCTGGCGAGTTGATCCAGAGCGTTCAAATCTCAGCGCGTGACGATCTGGGACAACCAACGCCCTCATCATCCAGGACATTCGCCAGTTGCGCGTGAGTGGTCAGTCGGACGACGGTGGTGGCACCACTCCAGACCGTTCCTGAGCCGGCGACCGCTCGCCAGCGCGGCGTTGCGACTCGGTCGCACCCTATTGGGGTTCACGCCGGGCGACATTGCTAGGCGCGACAGAAGCGGTAACAGGTAACGGCAATGCCGAACGGCTTGTCTCCCCAAGCATGAGAAAGCTTTGGAAGGATTGTGAAACGAGGTGAGTCAGGCACGGTGCCTGGCGACAGAAGTGAAAACGCTTAGTACCAGGAGCGAATAACGATGAAGGTTCAAAACGCAGCAAATTACATCGACGACCAGCAGGAAGACACCCAAGAACGAGCGCGTTCGACGCCCCCGCAGCGATCGCGAGGCCAGTTCACCTATTCCCGACAAAACAAGCGAACCACGCACCACGGTGGAATGCATCGTCGTCGAGCGCGGCGTTGGAATTGGTAACTAGCAGCGCGAAGAAATAGTCAATCGTTCGTTGACGAGAATTATTAAACAGCTTGCGGCCAGGGAATGTCGCCCTTGAAACAACCGGAATGGATGAGCTGAACAAAGACGTTAGAAGTCAGAGAAAAAGGCATCAACAGATTCCATTCGCATGATTAGGGAGACCCCCAAATGTCCACAAACTTAGTCCAAGAAGAAAAAATCACCATGTCTTTTGAGAGTTTGCACCCTAGATCGACAACACTGAGAGAAGGAGTATTTGTTATGAGTACGAAGAACATTTTATTGCTGATCACGCTAGGACTCGCGCTGGCGATGTCCGTCGCTCCGTCCTATGCGGCGAACATAATCATCGACGACTTTACGATGACCGCAGATCACAGTGCCGACGTGACCGGTGTAGGGACGGATACCGACACGCAAGGCGGTATTCCAACGGCGAATACAATCGGGGGTGAACGAACGCTGTTCCTCGATGTGACCGCCGCGCCGATGGGTGCCGCGTCAAAACTTCGGATAAGCACTTCGGCCGGAACGGCGAATTTGGATCTCCCCGGGGGAGCTAATGGAACCGGTTCGATTACATGGGCGGGTACAGGTGGCGTTGGCCTGGGAGGAGTGACGCTATTGCCGGGGGGTGGCACTCCAGAGAATACGTCCTTCGAGGCTGCCATCATATTCAGCGATCTGAATCTTGGATTCAAGTTGGAAGTCACCGACCAGTCAGCCAAAACGGCCACGCTGGATATATCACTCGGAAATGCTCCTCCCGATATCGCGTTAAAGACATTCCTGTCGGACTTCGCGGGCGCCGATTTGGTGGACTTTACGGACATCGACAAAATCGTCCTGACGCTGTCGGGTCCTGCCGCTCAAGACGCGATCATCGGGACATTGCAGGTGGTCTCCACTGTTCCTGAGCCGTCCACCTTCGTTCTCGGTGTCCTGGGTCTGCTTGGCCTGACCCTCGTGGTCAGACGTCGACGTCCACGTCAAAGGTAGCGGGAACCCGCAATCCCCTGCTCCCTCAAATCTCACGAGCGGATAGGGGGGGTAGGAAACGGAGAAAGCGGCCGCCACGGACTGGCGGTCGACACGATTGACACGGACGGAATTTGCGACACAGGAATGTCTGCTTGACGCGTGGGGGGGGAATGACGCCCGCCAAGAGAGTCCTCTGATACGGAATCAACGTAACAACGGAATTAGCCTGGCGCGCAGACGAGAGGGACAAGGATCAGGACGGAACGACGCTGGAAGCGCTCTGTAGCGGAAGGAATGGAGGCCACGAACGTAACAGATCAGCAAAGGATAGTGGCGGACGCGTTACGGAAGGTTCAAAAAGGACACACGATCGGATGACCATCGAGTGACGACTGGAATCGAAAAAGGATCCGACAGCTATCGAGAGCGACGGACCGTCGCCCCAAGGAGATTCGACAGGATGCCAGGACCGAAAATCAGCAAAACACAGGAATCGATCGCCTCTCAAGTGACCGGAAGTGGCCGTCGTTCCGCCCCGCGTTGTGCTCGTATCTCGATGGTTCGCATCTGCGGCGCGCGACGGTATGGGGCCGTCGGGGCCAAACGCCGACGTCGTCGACAACGAACAAGCTTTGGTGGCCTGCAGCGCCGCCGGATCAGACGCTGGAAATGGTAGCGGTGACCTCGACGGTCGCCACCGAATAGTGCGAAGAAGCGGTACAGGGAACCGAAAAAGCTGAGCAACGTGCGGTTTTGTTCGAAAAAGATCCAGGTTCAAAGAACTTGGAAGCCTCCGGTAAGACGTAGAAGTTAGCAATCCAAACGGGAAAGCCGTCGCGCACGGTAACGGTTGTAGGGTGCAGGACTGGTACTCCGTATCCACAGACCGATTCCGGCTGAGGCGGTACAGGATAAAGGGAAAAGCTTAGGGAAGATTCAACGGATTATCGTTGCGCAGTGCGCTACCCAGACGGTCAGCGCGAACTGCGCATGACGAATCGTGAATCAATTGGTTGCGCGTAGGGTTCATGCGCGGGAGGCGACGTCGCGAATTGTCGCTTTGGCGTAATTGGCCTGCGCAATACCGCCCAACGGATAGCAAAGTTGGTTGCGAAAGCCGTCGTCACGCGGCATGGATTCGTGTGGAAGCGGTCTAGCGGCTTGCAGAGGGGAAAACGATAGAACGCATCGCAGCACGCCCGGTCGGCACGCAGTTGTCGGCTGCTGGCTGTTGCTTGCGGCCTTGGATAGACGCATGCATGGTTGAGGACGTGATACAGGGACGTGCATATTGTTCGAGCGGATGCTGGCCATCGCTGCGCCCGGGGGGAAGCGAAGGGTCGTCTCTGCCGAAGTGGCTGTTGTAATGAGTTTTCTGTTACCACGATTGGAGTAACAAATGAATTGCTTTGTCGCGTTCGCGCAGAATGCGTGGATGGTTGCACAGCGTTCGTTTTCGGTCGCGCCGCACCGGAAGCAAATGCGTGCTCAAAGACGTAGCGACCGAATGCGTCGCTGCCGATCGCGTCGTCGGTGCCGTCAACGGTCGCCGCTGCGCGGATCAATGCGACGACACCGGCGTCCTTGGGCGTGGTGATTGCGTCCGATGGTTACGTAAACCGGATGTCGCGGGGCGCAATGTGCTGATTTGAGCGAGCGTTGCTGCGACATTGACGGTAGGGATTACTGAAAAATAGGAATTTAAAGTGAGGGAACCGATGTCAAAAAGTAGAAACAGGGATTTGTCTCTATGCGGTGCCGCGATCGTCTGCTCCGCCTTGCTGATAGCGCCTCCGGCCGAAGCCAATACCATCAGGCTGCCACTGGTTCGTTCGCCCGTGGAATCGTTGATCCAGCCGATGTCAAACCTGTCGCGTACGCAATCGCGTTTCGAATCGCCAACTACGTTGTTGTCCGAGCCGCTGATTGCGTCCGCCCGTGACTTGCTCGCCAGGACGCTGGCCGCGGAAGCTCGCGGCGGTAAGCCCGGTCTGGTTGCGGACGTTTTGCAGGCCGACTTGGAACGCTACCTGGTCAACAACAGCAAGGATTGGACCATCAATGATCTGGCCTGGCAAAGTAATGTCGTTAGCAGTTCGTTGCTCGTTTCCTCCGAAGTCCGCATGACCTGGGCATCGGTGATGGACGATTTCGCCTTCCATTCATTTGGCAGAGATCTCACTGCCGCGTTGGATCGACACAATGGCACCACAGGCACCACCGCAAGAACAAGTCGGCGTCCATCGAAATTGGTCAAGCAGGTGTCAAAACGTGATAGCGTTGGACGACACCCCGGCGCATCAGAACGATGCGCCGATGCATCGCACCCGCACCAAGAGGCATCGGTCGTGACGACTCCGCCGGTCCGGTATGCGGCTGTCTGCGGAACGGGGTTGTTGGGTTTATTGGGACTGGTTTTCGCTGGATTTCGCCCGGCGGCGGTTGTTAACCGTGTGCGACAACTGGCGACTCGTGCGTCAAACGAGCAGCACCGGCGTGGCGATGTCTGCGAAAACCTGATCTTCGGTAATCGACGTCTGGCAAGAAGCCCGGCTACGACGGTGCGCACGAGGCCGCGTACTGCACAACGTGATCGATGGCTTGTCGCATCGCAGCGCGATCTATTTCATGGACATCGATAGGATCGCCGATCGCTCGAAGCATCGTCAACGTTAATCGGCCCCCCAGATGTTGCCGGAATTCTTCCATTCCGGCGAATAGCACATGCGTTTCCTTGGATTCCGGACACTCGAGATCAAGACCTAGATCCGTCAGGCAACGCAGGATTTGTTGCGCATCCTTTGTCGGCAAGCCATGTACCAGGGATGAGTAGACCGCGTCGATCGCCAACCCGATCGCGACCGCTTCGCCATGTCGAAGCCGAAAGTTGCTCATCGTTTCCAGCTTGTGTGCCGACCAATGCCCGAAGTCCAGGGGTCTGCGCCTCGCGGGCCTCAAAGGGATCGCCTCCTTCTGTTATGTGGCGCAGATGCCAGATCGCCGAACGTCTTATCATCGACAAAGCGTCGGTCATCTCCCGTCGACGAATCGCACCGGCAACGCCGCATAACTCGTCGAACATCGCCCGATCCTTCAGCAGCGAAACCTTCACGGACTCAGAAAATCCACTGACAAAATCTCGGTCGCTGAGCGACTCCAGTAACGAGGCATCGTTGATGACGGCCCAAGGGGTCGCGAAGGATCCGATCCAGTTCTTTTTCCCGAAAAGGTTGACGGCGTTTTTGACTCCCACGCCAGAATCGGACTGGGCCAGAGTCGTCGTCGGTAATCGGACCAGGCGGATGCCGCGATGAGCGATCGCGGTAGCGAATCCTACGGCGTCCAATACCGCCCCGCCGCCGATCGCGACGATGTAACTGCGTCGGTCCAAATCCGATACGTGAAAGACCTTCAGCATCCGTTCCAGGATGTGAATGTCGTTCTTGATTTCTTCGCCACCGGGGACAAGCTGGACGTTGCCAATGCGAGTAAGGCTGTCGGCATACTCATCGCAGAAGGACTTCACATTGCCGATCAAATCGGGCTGTTTTCGGTTGACTTCGTCGTCCAACCAGAATTGCACGCGACAAGCTCGATCGCCGGACGGCATCAGGACATCGGCCAAAACTTGTCGATCTTCCCCGAAGATATCTCTCGTAAAACGCAGGCGGTGAACCTGCGACACGGTAAACGGGACATCAAACGCGTATTGTTGGGAATCGTCGATCATGCTGCCCGCGCCCCGGCGGGGAATTGGGGAGTGTTGGAATATTGGAATACGGGAATATTGGAATAGGGCGACGCCTTTTATTCTGTCGCCCCATCATTCCATCATTCCAAGATTCCATCTATCATGCACGTCCGTCTGTGGTTGGTCAATCGAGATGGACGTTCGTCGTAACGTCCGCAGATGGACAGCGGTAGCGTGGGGTTGCATTTATTACGTAAATTGCTGGATCCATTAGTCGCGATGATCATTTTTTCGACACGCCGTGTCGTAAAAGTAGACGCGGGGAATCAATCAAGGCACTATGAAATCAAGGCACTATGAAATCAAGGCACTATGAAATCAAGGCATCCTGAAAATGTTCGAAGATTTTGAACCGGCACAACCCGACGCCATTTTGGGATTGGTGGAAGCGTTTAAGAACGACGCGAACCCTGCCAAGATCAACCTGTCCGTGGGCGTGTTCAAGGATGCGGAAGGAAATACGCCGATTCTGCCCAGCGTGAAAGCGGCCGAACAACAAATCCTGCGTGATGAAGTCAGTAAGGCGTACCTGCCGATGACCGGCTTGCCGGAATTCGGTAGCTGCGTTCAACAATTGTTGTTTGGATCCGGGCATGATCTTGTCGAAGGTGGTCGCGCCGTGACGGCGCAGACGCCTGGTGGCACGGGTGCCTTGCGCGTGGCCGGCGACTTTGTGCGGACGATGGCACCGGGAGCGAAGATCTGGTTGAGCGACCCGACCTGGCCGAATCATCCCGGTATCTTCCAGGCCGCCGGTCTGGCTGTTGAAACCTATCCGTATTTCGACGCCGCGACAAATTCGCTCGCCGCCGATTCGATGCTGACGGCACTTGGCCGCATCCCCGCCGGCGACGTCGTTGTGCTGCATGGTTGCTGCCACAATCCCACCGGTGTCGATCCGTCGGTCGAACAATGGCAACAGATCGCTGAAGTCGTCCGGCAACGTCGTCTGTTGCCACTGATAGACTTCGCTTATCAAGGATTTGCCGAGGGGCTGGAATCGGACGCCGGCGGCGTGCGGGTGGTCGTCGAAGCAGTTCCCGAAGCGCTCTTGTGCAGTTCCTTCTCGAAGAACTTCGGCTTGTACAACGAACGGGTCGGCGCGCTGACGCTGATCGGTCGCGATCGGTCTCAGACGGATTTGGCCCTGGGACATTTGAAACTGCGGATTCGAACCAACTACTCGAATCCACCCGTTCATGGGGCAACGATCGTGACGACCATCCTGCAGGATCCGGCGCAGCGGACAGTCTGGGAGGACGAAGTCCGGCAGATGAGGAGCCGTATCAATGGAATGCGCGAGTTGTTTGTGAAGACGTTACGCGACAAGGGCGTTTCACGGGATTTCTCCTTTATTTCACGACAGCGGGGTATGTTTTCTTTCTCCGGCTTAACACCCGACCAGGTGGAATCGCTGCGAAAAGAGTACGCTATATATATTGTCTCTAGTGGTCGCGTGAACGTGGCGGGTATGACGGAGGCGAATATGGACCCTCTTTGCGAAGCCATTGCGGCGGTTGTGGGAGCTGGCTGATTCGCCGGACTGCCAAGAAGACCGGACTGCCAAGAAGAGAAGCTTGGCTTGATTGCCAACCACAGAAACCCAACCAGAGAAACAGCGAACATTGAAGATTCTTTTCGCCACCAGCGAAGTCGTGCCTTTTGCCAAGACGGGCGGCCTGGCGGATGTGTGTGGTACGCTGCCCTCCGAAATCGCACGGTTAGGCCCCGAAACGTGCGTCGTCATGCCCGCCTTTCGCAGTGCTTTAAACTGCGGGCAACCTGTTCGAGAAACGGGCGTACAGCTGGAGATTCCGGTCGGTACGAAAACCGTCAGTGGCTCCGTGCTGGAAAGTCGCTTGCCGGACAGCGACATACCGGTCTACTTGATCGATCAGCCGCGCTATTACGATCGTGACGGATTGTACGGTGATGCTACGGGCGATTTCGAAGACAACTGTGAGCGCTTCGTATTCTTCGGACGATCCGTGCTCGAGGTGATTCGCGCGCTCGATCTGAAGATCGATTTGATTCATGTCAATGACTGGCCGACGGGGCTGATTCCCGCCTACCTACGGACTGAGTACGCTGGACTGCCGGGTTATGAACGCATCGCAACATTGTTCACGATTCACAATCTCGCGTATCAGGGGACGTTTTGGCATTGGGATATGCTGTTAACGGGGCTTGATTGGAAGTACTTCAACTGGCGGCAAATGGAATTCCACGGCAATCTGAATTTCATGAAGACGGGGATCGCCTTCGCCGATGCCCTCAACACGGTCAGCCCGACGTACGCCGAAGAGATTCAGTTGCCCGAATTGGGCTGCCATTTGGATGGCCTGCTGAGCCACCGAACTGACGTGTTGACGGGCATTACCAATGGTGTCGACTATCGTGTTTGGGATCCTGCGATCGATTTATCCATTCCGGCCCAATACGACGTGGAGTCGTACGCCGACGGTAAAAGCACCTGCAAAGCGGCACTGCAGGAAGAATTAGGTCTCGTTGTTGACGCCGAGACTCCGCTGATCGGACTCGTCGGCCGTCTGGCCGATCAGAAGGGTTTCGATCTGATCACTCCGCTGATCCAAAAACGGGCCCCGGCTGGTACGTATCAATGGGCGATTTTAGGTTCGGGTTCACCCGAAATCGAAACGCGCCTGCGACAGCTGGCAGCCGAATTTCCGAATCAGATTGCCTTGCACTTAGGGTTTTCCGAGCCGCTCGCGCATCGCATCGAGGCTGGTGCAGATATGTTCCTGATGCCCAGTCGCTACGAACCCTGCGGTCTGAATCAGCTCTACAGTTTGAAATATGGAACGGTCCCGCTAGTTCGGCATACCGGTGGCCTGGCGGATACGGTTACCGATACCAATCCCGGCACGCTGGCCCAAAAAACAGCCACCGGGTTCTCGTTTGTTCCTTATACCAGCGAGGCCCTGTCGTCGACTTTGGACAGAGCTTACGATTTGTTCATCAACGACAAGGATGCATGGCGACAGGTCGTGCAGACGGGCATGAAGCAGGACTGGTCGTGGACCCAGAGTGCCGCGAAATACGTTTCGTTGTATCGAGACACGTTGGCTCGTCGCCGAGCGACGGTGACAACAAACTGATCAAGAGCCCGACCCCTTGGCCCGTGAGGTAAGCGGACCCTTTGAGGTAACCGCCTCATTTGGAGACGGACGATGGCCCAGATAGAAATATCAGCCGAAGTCAAAGCTGCCCGCGATGTTGTCTTTCAGGCTTTTGGCGATTTTCGAAATGCCGCACGGCACGTATCAGGAATCGATCAATTGGAAGTCCTGGGCGAGGATCCGATTGGCATCGGCACTCGTTTTCGCGAGACACGCACAATGTTTAAACGGCAAATGACCGAGGAAATGGAGATCACGGGCTGGGAACCCGGCCGTAGTTACACGGTGGAGGGCGATACCTGCGGTTGCCGTTTCACCACGCGGTTTGATTTCGACGGGTACCCTGATGGGACGCAGGTTCGCGTCACGGCCGAAAGTCGCCCGATTAGCCTACTGGCCAAATTGCTGTCGCCCTTGTCTGGCTTGATGATGGGTCCCATGAAGAAGTGCATTCAACAGGATATCGAAGATCTTCGTCTGATGTTGGAGTCACCGAACAGAGCGAAATGACAACCGAAGAAATCGCTTCGCGCACAGCGGCACCGCTGAACTACGCCTTCACGATCTTTTCCCGGCCTTTCGTTACCGACGCGCAGGCATTGCGCGTATCAATCACCAGCCTTGCGTGTTGAACGATGAAATCGTAGTCGTAATCGGAATGGTCCGTTGCAATCAGCACGCAATCGGTCGCGGCCAGCATTTCGGGAGTTAACGGCTGGCTCGAAAGGTCGGGTACGTCGTAGTGTCGCATGTTAGGCAGACGAGGGATGTGGGGGTCGTTGTAGCTGATCTGCGCGCGCGCGCACGTAGCAATTCCATTAGCTCGAAAGAGGGACTCTCGCGCGGGTCGTCGACGTCTTTCTTGTAAGCGACACCCAGGACCAGTACTTTGCTTCCTTTCACCGGCTTGCCAGCGTCATTTAACGCTTCGGTTAACCGCTGAATTACGTACGTCGGCATCATCGCATTGATTTCGCCGGCCAGCTCGATGAACCGAGTGGCCATGCCGTTTTTGCGTGCCAACCAACTCAAATAGAACGGGTCGATTGGAATGCAGTGTCCACCTAAGCCCGGACCCGGATAAAAGGCCTGATATCCGAACGGTTTTGTTTTGGCGGCGGCGATGACTTCCCACACGTCGATCCCCAGGCGATCAAACAGCATTTTCAGTTCGTTCACCATCGCGATATTCACCGAGCGATAAGTGTTCTCGACGATTTTGCAGGCCTCGGCGACTTCCAGATTGGCAACCGGTACAACCGAGACGACGGCGGCACGGTAGAGCGCTTCGGCAAGTTGGCTGCTTGCCGAGTCCAAACCGCCGACGACCTTGGGAATACCCTGGGCGGAAAAGTCGGGATTGCCTGGATCTTCCCGCTCGGGGCTGTACGCCAGAAAAAAGTCCGTGCCTCCCTTCAGCCCACTCTCTTCCAGGATTGGCAACAGCACCTCGCGTGTCGTGCCGGGATAGGTCGTGCTTTCCAAGACGATCAGCTGCGCGGGCGCAGAGACTTGGCAATATAGCGGCCGGTCGCCTCGACGTAGGCCAAATCAGGATCTCGGCTGTCCGTCAACGGCGTCGGAACGCAAATCACCAGCGCATCGGGCTCGCTCAATCTGCGCCATATCCGCCGTGGGGACGAATTTTTCGGTGTCAATCAGATCGGCGATCGCGGACGAAGGGATATGACCGATATAGCTTTCCCCGGCCAACAGTCGATCGACCTTCGTCTGGTCGACGTCAAAGCCCATCGTGCGGAAACCCGCCGCCGTAAAAGCCTGTATTAGCGGCAAACCGACATAACCTAGTCCAATGACACCGACGGTCGCGGACCGGTTGTCAATTTTCGCTGCGAGATGCTGTGGCATAGCGGCCCCATGTCGTTAAGGTCCTGGTACAGAAAACAACTTCGCCAATTCTAACGAAACGTGTCAAGCTACCGACCTGTCTTTCCAGCTGCTGCGGGCGGCGCCCAGGGCCGGTCAACTGCGGTTCTCGTTAATACAATGTACGAATAGATCGCTGCCGGTACGATCGGCGAGAATTTCGGAGAATTCGGCCGGAATCCCCGCAGCGGCGACTAGTGCCGTCAACTGATCCGGAGTCCGATATTGCAGGTACCAGTTCCCGATCCATTCCATGTACGCCCGCGTGGGATGATAGGGAACGAAGTTACCGACCAGCATCAGCCCCTCGCGAGCGAGCGATTTCCAAAAGAGCTGGAGCATGTCGGTTGCCACGTTGTCATCGAGATAATCCAACAAGCCGCTGCAGACCAGGAAGTTTGCCTCCCTGATCTGCTGAAGCACACCTGCATTCCGGGGCAATCGAAAAAGGTTCTCGCGCGGCGACGATTTGGCTGCGATCGACCACTTCATCCAATCGCTCGGTGGCATACGTCAGGCTTTCGTCGTCCAGATCCAACAACAAAATGTTGGCCCGTTTCCGATCATCGCGAGGTAGCAGCGACATGCCGCGCTGGATATCGATGGCAGGGCCGGCGCCAACACTGACAATTCGATAGGGGCCTCCTTCCTGACGACGAAAATGATCGGCCAGGCTATAGGCTACCTGTTCCGTTCGGTTGCGAACGGCATGCGGAGCGGCCTGATTCAAGAAGTAGCGATCGAAGATCGCTCCTAGCGGATCCTCGCAACAGCGGTCTTCGACGATGTTGGTGATCATCTGGTAATCACCTGCGTACCCCAGCGGTTTGCTGCGCGCGGTGCTGCAGCCAACCGACTTGCAGCACATCGCCGGCCGCCTTCCAGAGAATATCCGAAGGAATCTCGTTGTCGCGTCCCCAGCGTCGGGTCCGCGCCAGCTGGGCCAGGCATCCAGACATCGCGGCGTCGATTGCCGCGTAACCGAGCGCCTGGTTGGTCCACTGGTTGCTGCGCTGGGCCGCGAAATCGATCGACCGCAATAACTCCTCCGTCGCGGAAGCGACCAGGTCGTGGACCTCGGCATCCGAAGGACCCTCCTCGGAACTGGCCCTCCAAATCGGTGTAAAACTCACGGTCGAAGCGGCTCCTGTATCAATTTGCGCAACCGAACCAATTGATACCAGCCATCGGTCTGCGAACAAAATGCCAAGGATCTGCGCTGCCGACAATTCGGCTCCATTTTGTTTGCGCCGACAACCGACATTTTCTTTCGGATAACCTTGGCAATTGGGTCTCCATGAGGGAGCGTCCGGAGGACTACGGCAGTGTCATTAGTAGGTTTCATAAAATACGTCCAACTTGCGTACTTTGCCAAACCGGCAGCGGAGCGGTGCCTCTACCGCGCCGCCCGACGACATCGCGTCGCAAAAATCCTGGAAATCGGCGTCGGCGACGTCCGGCGAGCCGCTCGACTTGTCCAGTTGGCTTCGCATATTGTGAGCGACGACGCCACGATCTGCTACACCGGTATCGATCTGTTCGAGGCAAGTCCGAACCAGGCGAAGCTGCCACTGAAAACGGCCCACCAAAGGCTGGTCAGAACCGGCGCCAAGATCAAGCTGATCCCAGGTACGCCATTCGACGCCTTGGCCCAAACGGCTAACTCCCACCTTCAGACCGATATGGTCATTATCGCTGCGGACGTCGATCAACAATCGCTGGGTCGAGCGTGGTTTTATATTCCTCGCATGTTGCACGACAACACGGTCGTTTTTCATGAGCGAACCGATGCCAAGACGGGTGAGACGAGTTACCAACGCCTGTCCCCGGTCGATATCAAATCGCTGATCGAAACGGTCGAACAGCAGCGTGCCGCGTAGGCGGCCCCCCTGGCGTTGATGATCCGTGTCTTGGATGGTCCATCGTTGGATGGTCCATTGCGTGGATGGCGTGCCCGCGATCCCGATCCGGGCGTCACCTATCGGCATCGCGAGTTTTTCAGGCCGTCTCACTCAATACCCACCGTGGCAGTATAATAATCGCGGTCAGCCGTCCCAGTTTCCGCTTCCCTTCGCGTGGGCGGTTTCCCGCGCACATCAACACATTCCTCTCTTTCGTGACTTCATGACACAGCCAGCACACCATCCCCCGCGACCGCGAACCCTGTTCGAAAAAATATGGGATCAGCATGTCGTGCATGACGAGCCGGGGCGACAGACGTTACTGTACATCGACCTGCACCTGGTCCATGAGGTAACCAGTCCGCAGGCTTTTGAAGGACTTCGGCTGGCGAACCGCAAGGTTCGACGGCCCGACTTGACCGTTGCGACACCGGACCACAACGTGCCGACGACGGATCGTACACTGCCGATTGTGGATCTCATCTCTCGTAAACAGGTTGATACGCTGCGCGAAAACTGTCGCGAATTCGGAATCAAGCTTTACGATTTGAATGATGCCGAGCAGGGAATCGTTCACATAATCGGGCCGGAATTGGGCCTGACCCAACCGGGAATGACGATCGTCTGTGGCGACAGCCACACGTCGACGCACGGGGCGTTCGGAGCCTTGGCCTTTGGGATCGGGACCAGCGAGGTCGAGCATGTTCTGGCGACGCAGACGCTTCTGCAATACAAACCCCAGACGTGCGAATTGCGCGTTGACGGTGATCTGCCACCGGGAGTCACGGCCAAGGACGTTGTGCTGTACCTGATCGGACAGCTGACCGTCAGCGGCGGGACAGGATATTGTGTTGAATATTCGGGCAGCACCATTCGCGGGCTTTCCATGGAGCAGCGGATGACCGTTTGTAATATGAGTATCGAAGCGGGCGCGCGCGCGGGCTTGATTGCGCCGGACGAGACCACCTATGAATATCTGCGCGGCAGACCTTTTGCTCCGAAACAATTGGACGACGCCGTCGCGGGATGGCGGGAACTGCCGTCCGATCCCGAAGCGAAATACGACCGGGTCGAAACCTATTCGGCTGCGAATATCGAGCCGCAAGTTACCTGGGGTACCAATCCAGGCCAGGTCATTTCGGTAACCGGTAAAGTGCCCGACCCGGCGGACGAGGACAGCGAGATCGGCCGAAAAACGGTGGCCAGCGCGCTAGATTACATGGCGTTGACGCCGGGTACACCGATCGCCGACGTCGCCATTGATCGCGTTTTTATTGGTTCGTGCACGAATAGTCGGATCGAAGACCTGCGCGAGGCGGCGGCGGTTATTCGTGGCTATCGAGTTGCGGACAGTGTCGGAGCGATGATTGTGCCGGGTAGTGGCCAGGTAAAATGCCAGGCCGAGGAAGAAGGTTTAGACCTCATTTTTACGAATGCGGGTTTCGAATGGCGCGAAGCGGGTTGCAGCATGTGTCTGGCAATGAATCCCGACAAGCTGGAACCGGGGCAACGGTGTGCGTCGACCAGCAACCGCAACTTTGAAGGACGTCAGGGAAAGGGTGGCCGCACGCATCTCGTTTCGCCAGCCATGGCGGCTGCCGCGGCCATTCGTGGTCATTTCGTGGATGTGCGGCAGTGGAAATACCAATCATGAAAGATAAGGCCGTGAGGAAGCTGCGATGAAATCGTTTACGACACACAGTGGGACGACCGTGGCGCTGGACAGGGCCAACGTCGACACCGATCAGATCATCCCCAAGCAATTTCTCAAACGAATCGAGCGGACGGGATTCGGCGAGTTCTTGTTTTTTGACTGGCGTTTTCTGGAGGACGGGTCTCCGAATCCCGAATTCGAGTTGAATCAGCCGCACGCCGAAGGGGCCAGTATCCTGTTGGCTCGTCACAATTTTGGCAGTGGGTCAAGCCGCGAGCACGCTCCTTGGGCTCTGGATGACTATGGATTTCGTGTAGTTATTGCGCCCAGTTTTGCAGACATTTTCTACAACAACTGTTTCAAGAATGGCATGTTGCCGATAACGTTCGACGAGGAACACGTTGACGAGCTATTCCGACGAGCAAAAAAATACGCTCCGTATTCGCTGCATGTTTGTCTCGAGTCGCGGACGGTCAAGGATGATCACGGCCTGCAGCTGACATTCGATGTTGACGACTTCCGGCGACATTGTCTGCTGAACGGGCTGGACGATATCGATCTGACGATGGAAGTCGAACATAAGATTTCGGCATTTGAAGCCAGTTACTCGCGGCCGACGTAGGCACTTCCTCCCTCTATGGTCAAGAAGTCGATGTATCAAAACGCGGGCCCAATGCGGGCATGTCTTTGGAGCGGGTTGGCGCTGTCGTTCATCTTGTCGAGCGCGCCGGCGAGTGCACGGGTCCAAGCGGAAGAGGCGACGGGGGCAGATTCGGAACAAGTTATTCCGAACGTGACGACCGTGATCAAGGGGTTGCACCACCCCTGCGGCATCGCGGTTCAACAAGGCACGGGTGAAGTGTACGTTTCCGAAGGCGGCCGTGGCCGCATCGTCCGCGTCGCGGGCGGGAAAGTGGAACCGATCGTTACCGGTTTCCCCGTGCGGCGTTACTACGTCGGAAGCACCGATATGCAGTGTGAGCTCGGTCCGTTGGGGCTCGTCTTTCTCGGCCAGGATACCCTGGTTGTGGGAGGTGGAGGGCTGGCCGACGGCGCCGATTTGTTGCGGGTCTATACCCTGCCGCCACGAGGCGAATCGATTTCGGCGGAGAAAATGACTCAATCGTTGGGACCAATTGCCGCCGGAAGTCTGTCCAGCGGCGGCGAAGGTGATTTCTACGGGGTCGTTGCGACGAAGGGTGCGGTTTACGTTACGTGCAATGGCGACGACGAAAAGGGCTGGATCGCGAGAACCGCTCGATCGGACAATCAGCTGAATGATCTGGTGCCGTTTAGCCCGACAAAAGTCCAATCGGGCGTCGGTGCGCCGATGGGAATTGCGGTCAGCAAGCAGGGGTATCTAGTGGTCGCTCAAATGGGCGCGTTGGATACGTCGATCGATAGCGCATTAGGTTTTTATGATGCAGTCAACGGCGACCTGCTGGCGATGTTTTCGACCGGACTGCACGACGTCGTTGCCGTCGCCTATGGACCGAAGTCCGGCCGTCTTTATGCGCTCGACCTCGCCTGGGGCGGAGGACAGTCTGGGGGTCTTTATCGGATCGACGCGACGCTAAAGGATAATCGGCCTGCGGTTTCCGCCGTGAAGCTCATCGAGTTCGACAAGCCGACAGCCATGTCGTTCGCCGCCGACCGGAGCCTGTACGTGACGACGATGGGTACGCCACAGGACGGGCAGGACGAACCGACCGGCAAATTGCTACGAATTGCCGCCGGCTTGTAATCGCTATTCATAAGGAAATTTTCAAACCATGCCGGAAACGTCGCGACGCGAAAAGATCGAGGCCATGCTGGCCGATGACCCGAACGATTCCTTCTTGCGCTACAGCCTGGCGATGGAATTAGAGAAGGAAGATCGCCACGAGGACAGCTTAAAGTATTTTCAAGGCTTGATGCAGGAAGATCCTCCCTACGTTCCGTCCTTCTTGATGGCCGGACAGCAACTGGCAAGACTGGAACGAATAGACGAGGCACGAGAAGTCTTGCGGTCGGGCATCGAAGTGGCGCGCGTCCAGGGCGATTCGCACGCGGCAGGTGAAATGGGCGAACTGTTGGCCGATTTAGGTAACCTGCCTGAATGAAGGGCAGCCAGTCCATGGGCGACGGTTAACGCGCGACGCCGCATGCGCTTGATACGGCGCAGCTCGTGCAGTTGTCGCATCCGCCGGTGGCATCGCCGGTTCCGCAATCCGGCCCGCAACCGTTGGTCAGGGCGTCGGTGAATTGTCGGAACTTGACCTTCGTCTGGTACAGCTCGGCCAGTTGGCTTGTTAGCGTCTCGATCTCTGGCGTAACGTTACCCAAGAAATAGAAAAACAACGACCGGCCGTCAAACAGCAGCTCAACGTCAATCAGCGTCGCCACGGTGCCCACCTGCTGCAGCTTTTGCCGACAGGCCTCGAACGCTCGATCTTTGTTGCGGTCCAGACGTTCCGCCAGGAGTTCGTCTTCGACGGACATCGCACGGAGGATCTCGCCGTCTGGTGAATCGGCATTCGATGTATTGCCATGTGGTTGCAGCACGTGGCCGATTTCCAGGCCGCGTTGGGTTCGCAGAACGACCCGCCTGCCTCGTTCGTATTTCGTAGCGTCGATCGATCGAAATCGACCTACCTGGCCCATGACGCCGACGCGAACGAGGTGATGATTCGGCATAGAATGCGTCCCTACTTGATAATTTGGCTTGACAGCTTGATAGTATTCTTGCACGTTACACCCGGCTTGCCAAGTTTCGTCCCTGTGTTTGCGTCCGGCACTACCTGGATACCGCCACTTTGACGATGGGTTCATCCTGCAAGTCATTGCTGTGTGTTCGTTTAACGCCCAGCCGATCGCGCTGGGCGTTCAACGATTCCAACAAACGAGGAATGCATGAAGAGTTTGGATCGCGAGAACGTTGCCGGCCGCTGGGACGATCTGGCAGATCGCGTACTTGACGGCCATCGACTCACGGATGACGAGGCGCTCGACGTACTCGAGTGCCCGGACGACGAGCTGTTGGCCCTGATGGCCGCTGCCTACCGCGTTCGCAAACGCTATTTCGGCAACGGCGTGCAGCTTTATTTCCTGATGAACGCCAAAAGCGGCCTGTGCCCTGAAGACTGCAGCTATTGTTCGCAATCCAAAGTGTCGGACGCTGAAATTCCCAAATACAACTTATTGGACGAAGAAAAACTGCTGGACGGAGCCCGCGAAGCCCATCGACGCGGCAGCTGTACCTACTGCATCGTTATTTCCGCTCGCGGACCAAGTGATCGGGAAATGCAAGCGGTCGCCTCAATCGTTCCGAAGATCAAGAAGCAATACGATCTGAAGATATGCGCGTGCCTTGGTCTGCTGACCGACGAACAGGCACAGCAGTTGAAGGATTGCGGGGTCGATCGGGTCAATCACAACTTGAATACCAGCCGCGAGTTCTACGACAAGATCTGTTCGACTCACACCTACGACGACCGCGTCGATACGCTGCATGCGGTCCGCAAGGCAGGAATGGAGGTATGCAGCGGCGGAATTATTGGCATGGGCGAACAACCGATCGACGTCGTCCGGATGGCACAGCAGTTACGTGAGTTGGAAGCGGATTCGATACCGGTCAACTTTTTGAATCCGATCGACGGAACGCCATTGCAAGGGACGTGGCAGCTGAATCCACGTTATTGTTTGAAAGTGCTCGCCATGTATCGGCTGGTCAACCCGAACCGCGAGATCCGTATTGCCGGCGGCCGCGAGCTACACCTAGGTAGCCTCCAGCCATTGGGCCTGTATGCCGCGAACTCGATCTTTGTCGGCGATTACCTGACGACCAAAGGCCAAATGCCGGACGAAGATTACCGGATGATCGAACAGATGGGCTTCCACATCGTCGAGACGGCTGTACCTACGGCCGAGTCGCTGACGGCCGGCACCTAGTGCTTTGTCAGCCATCGATTGATGGCTCCAATGTAAGATGGGCACTCTTGCCCGTCGTTGTTCTGGACGGGCAGTCCCGGCGCACCGGGACTACTCATCAAAGCACGCCTGACTGAGCACTAGCAGCTAGCCCAACTTCGTGTGGCGCAGTGTAGAGGAATTGTCCCAATTGCTCCCAAACAATTGGGACAATTGTTCCACAATCAGAGGCCCTCAGTCGGAGATTGACCGCGTAGGGGTACCTTGCCGCCAGAAGAGCATCGTTCGTTTACGAATCGTCATTGACGATACCGGACTCAAGAAGCGAGTCACGGCAAGTCATCGGATCCGGCCAGTTTTGCGGTACTCGGTGGGCAGCCGACCGTCACGAGCAACGATCCGTCACGAGCAACGATCCGCAAGAACGCCGGCGCTTAAGCAAATCGCTTTTGTAACGCGTGCAATAGCGCTTCGTAGATCGGGTTGCAGAATTCGCCGACGGCTGGATCGTCTTTCGCGTCGTACGTCGATTCCCACTCGATGAATGTCGTATCGTTCCCCGTGACCGGCGCAACACGAACCCGCCCGAGATAGTTCTTCACGCTATGCTTCGAGATAGGTTCCGGTCCGTCGTCGATGCTGTACGAAAACGAGCGCTCTCGACCATCGAAGGACACAAGCGTTTCGTAGAACGCGTCGTTTAACAGTCGCCGGGCGCCGATCTGGTTTCCGGCCAGCGGCCCCACTTTTTCGACGCTGGTGATGACACCCTGCGCCCAGGAAAAGTCGTGAAAATCGCTGATCGCCTGCCACACCTGATCACAGGGCGCGTTAATGATCGCCGAGTTGTAGCATCTACCCATCGAGTCCTCCGATTGTCACGTAAGCAGGTCATCCATAGCCTAATTAACCACCCATGATCGTGGCCGTCGCGGTGTTTTTCAAGCGGCAAAGCGTGATTTGACCCCCATATTGTGACCTATATTTGAGTACCGAATTCTGCCCTGTATCCGCCACCAGCCATTTTCTCCGCAATACCGCGATGTATCTCAGATTTGTAATTCTTCGACGGCCCCGCTCGCGGCGATTCCTGATTGCCTGTTTGGCCGTCGTCGTAATGCTGGTCGTTCCGTCGCTGTGCTTTGCGATGGATTCCGGTTCCGACGGCGACGTGCCCGTGTCGCAAGACGCGCACCAAGCCAACAGTTTGTGGCTGGTGTCGACGCGGCATCTGCCCTGTTTCCCGCATGGGTCGCAGCCGGTGGCATTCCGATACCGGCGATTTGATTTCGTGAGCAATTGTTGGGTCGAATCGAATCCGAGTGCTTTCGCCGCGGAAGACAACGAACGCGTTCCGACCAGTGTATTGGTGCCGGGAAGTCCAGCGACGGCGCAGCAAACGCGGCAGATTGGACTCAAAGCCTACAAAAGATTTCTACCCTACCTCTCCGACGGCAATTCGATTCGGCTGGTGATCTGGACGTGGCCTAGCGACAAGGTTCACAAACGAGTGCTAAAACACTTTCGCACGCAAGCCACCGTGAGCGAGGCGCAGGGATTCTACCTGGCGGCCTTTGTAGACCAGATGCGTCCCGACCTACGCGTCAGCCTGGTTGGTTACAGTTTCGGTGCTCGAATTGTCAGCGGCGGATTGCATTTGCTGGGTGGCGGTACGCTGCCGACGGCGCCTTCCTACACCCGCATCCATCCGGAACGCGCTCCGATACGAGCCGTATTGCTAGCGGGTGCGATCGACGACCACTGGCTGTTGCCAGGTCGCAGGTACGGTCAGGCCCTGACACAGGTTGAACGAATCCTGGTCACGGTCAACGGCTGCGACCCCGCCCTGCAACGTTACCGATTAGTGTATGGCCTGCACTGCTCCAACCAGGCAATCGGTTACGTCGGTCTTTCGTCGCCGTCGAGGCTGGCTGACGCTCGGTGATCGATACATCGAGCTGGATATCACCAACTGGGTTGGCAAGACGCACGATCCGGAACAGCATCTTGCTTCCGAGAAGCTTGTCGGTAGTGTCGTTCCGCTGCTCTACTTTGATGACGTCGTCCTTGACGAAGTCGTCTTTGATGATGACGTCTTTGATGAAGTCGTCGCTGCGGACTGATCGATCGGCAGCGGGCCTGCCACACCGGGATTGCTGGCGCTGAGTACTCTTTGACGACTCTTCGACGCTTCGACGGGAAATGATCCTCGCTCTTGATCTTCGTTTTATCCGGCGTACGGTTTCGGGTCGTTGGAAGCAGGATCTTGCGCCGCGAATCTACCTGCCGTCGACTGCCGTTGCGTAAGTCGCATCCGGCGGCGCAAAGGGGCTTGTTCGTTCAGTATCTGATCGATCAGCTGTTGCACACGCGACTGTAGCTGGTCCGTGTGCGCCACGCACGTTTGCCGGTCGGCTGCCTGGTGCAGCAGCAGCGGATCACCGAATCGCACCACGCCGCGACGGGTCCCGCGAATACGGGCTGTCGACAAGCCAAGTACATCTTCTTCCAGCTTGTCCACGGTTTCCGCAATCCGTTCAATGCGCAAGGGATGCAGGCCACGGGTCGCCCCGACTGCCGGACCGCGGCCGCGGCGATCATGGAGACTCCTCGCGGAACGGTGTCACCCAGTCGTTCAAGTGATAGACTTCGCCTTCGGGAAACACGACCAGTGGACTGGACGAGCCGACAGTGTTTCGACAGCTTTGCGAAACGCTCGCAAGTCACGGTTTTCGCGATTGATGCTAAAGCACCCATGTTGGCGATAGGCCAGTTGCTGCCAGCGAGACATCATATAAAAGACCTGCCAGGCGGTCATAATGTACGACGGACAGCGAAGGCGGCTGAGCGCTTCCAGTAACAGATAGCAGTCGCCATGCCCGGCATGATTGGGTGTAATTAAGACCCCCTGCCCCGCCCTGATGGCACCTTGAACGTGTTCCAGTCTCTCCACATCGATCCGGCGAATGTGATGGTCGTGCCGCTGTTGATAGCGGCGGATTGGATGCCACAGGCGCATCCAGAATCGCCGGGGTCGCGGCGACCACCAACGAGGAGGTTCAGCGTAAGGATAACGATCCATTGCTAGCGGGTCCAAAATGAGCGCGTACCCAACGGAGGATGACGTTCCGCCGGTTGCCACATTTCTGTAGAACACTTTTGCCAGAATTCAGTTACGCGGCTCTCCCTATTCTATGCCTGCTAGCTGCTTGCGCTGAGAGCCAAACTTTGAGGATCACGAAAAATTTTCTGAATTTATTCATTTTGACAATCGCGGGGATCGATAACTGCAGAGCCGTTTTGACTCAGGTCAATCTGTAGGAACAGGATGCCATCATGAATCGCGTGTTAGTTTGTCTTGCTGTCGCCATCACATCAGCGTTGATCATCACCGCCGGTCTGCAGGCACAAAATGCTGATCGAGACGACCCGTCGAAAGACGAGGTTCAGCCCGCTGCATTTGACGAACAGGCGACCGGAGATTCGGCGGATCGCAAGTTCCCCAGTGCCAAGCCGTTGCTGCAAGGCATCTTTGGACGACGCTCCACTGACCGTGAAGACGACCAGGCACCAAACGCTCCGGCGACGAAGCGGCATCCAAAGCACGCCCCCACCCGACAACCGGCTACGCGTCAACCGACGCCTGTCGATTCGGATTTGGAAAATGTTCCGCGTAGGGTCCAAGGCGATGCGACCTCCGCTTCATCGCCGATAGGAGCGAACCTGGAACATGATCCAAATGAAATAGCCAGCGAACCGATCATAAAGGAAAGTGTTGAAGATGCTTCGTCATCCTTACGGCAAGAAGAAGAGGTACGCGTCAGCGACGATTCGTCTTCGCGTCGCCCCAGCAAACGTTCAACGAGCCGGCGGTAGTTCCTATCGAAACAGTGGCGCCGGGCGAAGTAACTGCTAACGACGTATCACATCCGATCGAAACGATGGCGCCGGCCGAGGTAACCGCTAACGGCGTATCACAGCCTATTAATTCTCAAAATGGTGCCTGGGACGACCGTTCGGCGCAGGAAGTCGAGCAGCCATCCGTCGCGTCGCGTTATCGGGACGCCAACGCTATTCGACCGCCCCTTGTCGGCGCAGAAGCGCGGGCGATGACCTATTGGTTTCGCGGAAGAGCGCGGTGCTGGTCGTCGAAACACTTGGTCCTCGGGACACAGTGATCGGCAAGGAAGCAAAGTTCCAGGTCAAACTATCCAACCTGGGTGACGTGCCCGCAACCGGCGTGGACGTGCGTGTCAAAACGCCACAATGGGCCGAGATCACGGCAGTGAATGCGTCGCTTGGCGCACCATCACAGGCCGATCCCAACGGTGAACAGCCGTTGATCTGGCGCGTCGATCACCTTGACGCTCACGGCACGGCGCTGCTGAATCTAAGTATCATCCCGCGGCAAAGTAATCCGTTTGATCTGGCGGTTGCCTGGACGATGCAGCCAACTTCGTCGCAAACGATGATTCAGGTTCAAGAGCCGCTGTTGGATATCGGAATTGCCGGGCCGGGCGAAGTTCGCTTTGGTGACACGAAGATTTACACCCTGACAGTTTCCAACCCAGGGACAGGGGATGCCGAAAACGTCAAAGTCCACCTGATGCCGATCGAGGGTGGTGATCAGCCGATGGCGATGCAGGATTTGGGAACCATCCGCGCCGGCGAAAGCACAACATTGGAAGTCGAGCTAACGGCGCGTCAGGGCGGCCATATCAACATTGATGCCACCGCGACTGCCGATTTAGGTCTGCAGGCAAAAGCCTCCGAAGAAGTATTGGTACTGCGAGCCAATCTGACAACGGACGTTATCGGTCCGCCGGTCAAATACACTGGCACCACCGCCGAATACAAATTCCGTATCGCCAACGCTGGTAACGCATCGGCGGAAAACGTCAAGATCGCCGTCAAGCTGCCGGCCGGTGCGGACTTTGTCGATGGAACGAACGGCGGTCGCTTTGACGAGCCAGCCAAGACGGTTAGCTGGAACGTCGACGACCTGCCAGCGCAACGCGAAATGATCTTTACGGTGAGAACGACGCTGAACCAGGCAGGTGCAAACGTACTGACCGTAGTTGCCAATGCAGACCGCGAACTGGCCGACAGTGGTTCGGTGTCAACCGTTGTCGAGACCCTGGCGGACCTGAAGCTGGAGGTCAGCGACCCGCGCGGCCCCTTGCCGGTAAACGAAAAAATGGTCTACGAAGTGCGCCTGTGGAATCGCGGCTCGAAGGCCGCTCGTGATGTGGAGGTCGTCGCCTACTTTTCAGAAGGTGTTGAGCCGATATCGGTTGAGGGCGGCGCGCATCGAATTGGCAATGGCCAGGTATTGTTCAACACGATTCCGATGTTAGGTGTCGGCGAAGAGATCAAATTCACGATTGCGGCGAAGTCAGATCGCGGCGGTAACCACATCTTCCGCGCGGAAGTACAATGCAGGGATGCGGGTACTCATCTGGCGGCGGAAGAGACCACGCACTTCTACGACAAGCAGAACATTACGTCGGCAGCTTCCGACGCCACACGTACGATTCGTCGTTGATCGACGCCGAAGCGGCGGTGGCGATGTTCAGGTCGAGTCGTCGACCCGGGTAAGCGACAAGGGCTCGTCGCTTCGTGGATCGGTGATGCGAATGGCCAGTTTGCCATCCAGCAGATCATTGATCACGCCCCCCATCACCTCGGCTCGCCACCCGACGGCCAGAGCGGGTGGCAGATCGTTCGCGTGGTAGTATCCCAATCGATAGGCGATCAGATCGCGTACGTCCGTGGGATTACCGACGATGCTGGGTGCCAGGTCCGCTGAATGGCACAGGCTGGCCACGGCCGAAGCCAGGAACTGCCCCAACATTGTGATCTGGGGCGGCGGCTGTCGCCGGTGCCTCGATTGGGGTAGTTTCTCTTCGGGCACCTCGGTTCCGCGACGAATACACTCCGCCAGCGCGGCGTGCGCGCGTCGCAGATCGGGTCGATCCATACCGCGCAGCGCTCCGATGCGTTTCGGATCGGTGGTTTGGCGACGTGCCATCTCGACGATCAAATCATCACGCAGCACGCGTCGGGGCGGCGTGTTGCGACGTTCCGCCTCGATCTCACGCCAGTGCCATAGTTCGCGGACAATCGCCTTATGCCGCGGTGACAAATTGGTCGTTCCCGACACCCGCCGCCAGCGATCGCCGTCCTGTGCGGCTCGAATCCCCTCGACCCACCGTGTAAGTTCAGCGTCCAGCCAGTCCAGGCGTTTCAGTTCCACCAGCTTCTGTCGGATCTGGTCGCGCATCGGCTTCAGGTAAACGATGTCGTTAATCGCGTATTGGAGTTGCCGGTCGGACAGCGGGCGCTTACGCCAGTCCGTTCGCGTTTCGCCTTTCGACGGAGTGGCACCCAATAGCTTTTGCGATAGCGAACCGTAACCGCCCGGATACTCCATCCCGATCAGACCAGCGGCGATCTGAATATCGAATAAATTCCGCGGGACAGCATTGGTTGCCACGTGACAAAAGATGATTTCTTCGCGACCGGCGTGAACGATTGTCTCGTGTTCTCCGCTGGCGATCGCCTCCCACAGCGGCTTGATGTTGTCGATGCTCAACGGGTCGATGATGATCGCCTTGCCATCGACGGACAGTTGAACCAAACAGAGCTGGGGTCGATAACTGTGCTCGGCCACGAACTCGGTGTCTAGTCCAACAAATTCGGCATCGGCAATTTGCCGGCAAACGTCGGCCAGTTGCGAATCGGTCGTGATGGTTTCGAAATCCACAATCCGTGGCTTTCCGGGTTAGAGGAAAACGAGAGACGTTAGCACCAGAATAGGAAGTAGAACTGCAAAACTATAAACCATGAAACCAAAGAAACTTGGCATGCGGACACCGGAAGTCTCGGCAATTGCCTTGACCATAAAGTTCGGGCCGTTGCCGATGTACGTCATGGCGCCCATAAAGACCGCTCCCAGGCTGATCGCGACCAGCAAATCATCCTGGATCACGGTCGTTGGCACCGGAACGCCCGTTTCGTTCAGGGCCCGGGCCGTTTCAAAGAAGACGACATACGTCGGCGCGTTGTCCAACACGGCCGAGAGGCTGCCGGTACTCCAGAAAAACGGCATCGGCGTTTCCAATCCAAGTTGGCCGCCCCGCTCGTTCAGAATCTGTAAAGCGGGCTGCATGCAGATAAAGATGCCGAAAAACAACGCGGCAACTTCAATAATTGCATGATACGTAAAACGATTCGCTTTCCGAATCGCATGGGAACCTAACAGCAACGAGACACCGACCAGCGTCAGTTGAATGATTTCGCGAAGATAAAGCGGAGCGTGCCAGGAGGTGCCGGGTACCGGTTTACTTGGGTCCAGTAGCGCGACGCATACAACGACACCCAGCAAGAGCGGCGCATTGACCATCCAGCCAGACACGGTAATTGCACGAACCCTGGTCTCGTCCTCGCGAATGTCCGGCTTCGTTTCGCGGGGATAACAGAAGAAGTGGTCCCAGACCAGGTAAACCATCAACAGATTGAGGTTCACGAACAGCCACTGCGGCCATAACCGCAAGGTCCAGAAGAAATCGACACCGCGCAAGTAACCCAGAAACAGCGGAGGATCCCCGATGGGCAATAGGCAGCCGCCACAGTTGCATACAACGAAGATAAAGAAGATGACCGTATGGACTTTGTATTTACGTTCCCTGTTTGTGTCCAGCAATGGTCGAATCAATAACATGGCTGCCCCGGTGGTGCCAACGAAACTGGCCAATAGACCTCCGATCGCGATGATCGTTGTATTGGTCAGGGAGTGGGCGGCCAGGTTACCTTCGATGCGAATTCCCCCGCTGATCGTGTACAGGCTGAACAGCAAAACGATAAACGGGATGTACTCGTGCAAAATGGCATTGGCGAAAACCGTCATGGCCAGACCCCACTGCAACGGCGCACTGGTGTCCACGTCCACAAAGCCATGCGCCGGCCAATGCGATTCCACCCCCGTGCTGTGCAGGAATACGTAGTAGGCCAGTGTTACCAATGCCAGGAAGCAAGCGATATAAAACCGGTGCAGGTTGCTCTCCCACCAGTGCTTGGTCCGGTCAATCAGCGGCAGCACCGCAACGCAAAGCAACAATACAACAAACGGAGCTACCATCAGCGACGACGGCGCTTGAATAACGTGGTCGCCACCGCCCTGGTCGTGTTGGGTGCTGGTGTTCTCCTGTTGATCGTCATGTTCGCCATGATGCGCAGCGCTGCGAATCATCTCGGTCGCACGCTGCGGCCACCCCATCCAGCACAGCGCCACAAACAGTAAGATAACCACAGCGATCGCCGTGAGTGGTGGTCTGCTGGACGGGGTGTGATCTGGATGGGAGGCAGACATGAGGCGGGTTGGCGGGCGGTGTTATCGAAACGCGGGAGCGCCTCCGGAAACGCTCGACCGCCGCCGGGGATCGCATTGCTGAACCGACGGATCGTTGGCGAGAAGTGTACGTCGCCCTGGCGTTTCCAACAAGAGTAACCAATGCAAACCAACCGTCTGGCGCGGTCGATGCGTTTCTGATAGGTTGAAAACACGTATGACCGAAACGTTGCTGAAACCGAATCGGCGATTCCTCGCATTCTTGTTAGGAATGATCTCCCTGGTTTTCGTCGTCGCGCTGACCGGGGTGGTCGTACAGCTGGCGGGTGCCAGGCCATCGACAGGACAACGAAGGATTCTTCTAGTGATGGAATGGTTGGTGGTTGGTGGCTGCTTGCCGGCATGGATCGCGCTGGTGTTCCAAATCAGGCGGCCGAGACTCGCGTACCGTGCGGGAGAGTTGGTGCTAAACGTTGGAATGTTCCGTCAGTTGGCTGTACCAATCCAGTATGTCGAATGTTTCTTTTTAGGACGAGCCGCGGCGAAGCTGCCGGGAAGCGGACATTTGAATCCGCGCGTGGCGACGGTCGTGGTGAGATTGAGTGAATCGGCCGCGGATTATGCCGATCGTGATCTGCCGCGTGGTTCGGGTAAATGGAAAGATAGTTATATTACGATCTATGGAACGTGGTGTGAGCCTCTGAGTGTAGAACGCGTCAACCGATTGAATGCGCAGTTTCGTCAGAGCAGCAGCGGCCAGCTTCCGGCGGAACCTTAAGAAAACGGGTGTGAAAACGTGGCAGGCTTGTTGGTAAGTGTAAGGAACGCGACAGAAGCGGCGGCGGCCGAGGCAGGTGGCGCGGACCTGATCGATATCAAGGAACCTCGCCGTGGCGCGTTGGGCGCGGCTTCGCCGACCGTCGTGCGATCCATCGTGCAACAGGTTGGAGGTAGGTTGCCTTTAAGCGTCGCGCTAGGCGAATTACCTGACGTTGCCGATCCGGCCCAGCTTCTGGACAGCTCGTCCATTCGTTTCGCGAAAGTCGGGTTGGCCTGTGCACCGCGAAAATGGCGGCAAGACTGGCGCGATCTGCTGTCAGGATTTCCCGCGCACGTCCGGGCGGTCGCCGTGGCCTACGCGGATTATGGCGAGGCCGGGGCGCCACCATTCCTGGAAGTTTTGGAGGTCGGCGCCAACTGGGTTGCACTGCCCTTCTGATAGATACCTTTCGCAAAAATCGCGGGGGCCTGCTGGAACACCTGAAACAAGCAGCGCTTCGGCAAGTGATCGAGCTTGCCCGAGAGCAGGGAATGATTACGGTCGTGGCCGGCTCGCTGGACGTCGCCTCGATCCGGACCGTGTTACCGCTGGAACCGGATTTCATCGCCGTCCGCGGCGCCGTATGTCAGGGTCGACGCGATGGAGAACTCGACCTGCAAAAAGTACGGCACTTGGCCGGTCTGGTCGGTGAAACCGAACGCCGAGACCGACGGCCTTGGGCTACGGCCTAAGCACGATTTTTCCAGCCAGCGTTCCGGATCGCGCGATGGTGTTCTGTTCCTGCAGCTGATGTGCCGCCGCGGTGTCGCTCAACGGCAACACGCAATCGATCTGCGGCAGAAGCTGACCGCTGGCGACCCAGCGGTTGATGTCTTCCGCACACTGGCGTTGTTGTTCCGCTTCGGCGGCGAACATGACGAAGCCGTACGCCGAACATCCTTTGGCGTAAAACGGTCCGACAGGAAACGGCGGTGTTGCGGTTCGTCCCGCCATCAGAATCAGTCGGCCTCCCGGCGCCAGCATATCGACTGCACGTTCCAAATCAGGCTCGCGAACTGTCTCCCAATAAACATTCACACCCTCCGGTGCCCGCTCGCGTACGGCCTTGGCGACGTCCGTGGTTTTGTAAGGGAAGGCATGCTCGGCACCCAGTGCCAGGCAGGCTGCGACCTTTTCGTCGCTGCCGGCCGTCGTGATGACGGTGGCGCCTTTCAGCTTTGCCATCTGAACGACCGTCGACCCGACACCGCCTGTTCCCCCGTTGACGAACAGCGTATCGCCTGCGGTGAGATTGGCTTTATGAAACAGGCCAAGGTGAGCGGTGATGCCGACCAGCGCGATCGCTGCAGCTTGTTCGTCCGTGACCGCGTCCGGCGTTGGATACAACCATGCCTCGTCAACCAGCGCGAATTCGGCGAACGTTCCTTGTCTGCCGAGCACCCCCTGATTGCTTCCCCAGACGCGGTCGCCAGGTCGAAACCGGGACGCCGCGGGTCCGGTCTCGTCGACAACGCCTGCCACGTCGCAGCCGACGATATAGGGCAAAGGCAGTTCGAAGAAGTTGGCTCCGCCGCGAATATACGTGTCGATCGGATTGACTGCCACGGCCTGCACTCGAACCAGGATCTCGGTTCCGGCCGGCTTAGGCGTCGGCAGGTCACCATATTGGATGACTTCGGGTGGACCGGTCTCTTTCAGGTACGCAGCTTTCATTTCATTCTCACCATTGGGGCTTGGAGGATACCAAATGAAAACCACGTTTTGTACCATGGTTCGGTTTGATACCATGAGGTCTGTTCCATCGTTCCCATAGCCGGTGGTAGGGTATGCCCGGCAAAGGTCATCCTTGATGAAGGCTTCTCAATCCAGCGAAGCGTCGCCAGCCGAAACGGCGTCTAATGTGGCGCATCTGGTTCCATCGGATCAGCCAGGCAGTGCCCACGACATCGCGAACCGGCTGTTAAGCGCCTACAAGGCTGATGGCGGCAACGTCCATATGGCGGGCTGTTCGCTGACCGACGTTCCGATCATCCGCATCAGCCCCTTTTCAGACGGCCCCGCCGCGTTTCGTATTTTTGATCCAGCGGCCCCGCTGGGTCGCGAACTGGACGATCAGCAATACGATCAACTCGGAATGGATCAGCTGGTTCCCGCCAGCTGCCCCCCGACCGTGTCGCCTCGTGAGTTGGAAGGTTTGCTGGATCGAGCCCGCCAGGCGGCGGCTGACGGCGAGCATGAGAGCAACGAGCCCTTCCCTATTGTCTGGTGCAAATATGCACATGGTAAGATTCAGTTTACTCTGGGCGACGTGGTGGCGAGCGTAACGTTTAGCGATTGGGCGCGCACCCTCCAGCCGCCACCGTATCGCTGTCCGGCGAGCGGCAAAGATACGTATACGGTTTCCGCTACCAGTGACGGGCGTGTTGTCTCGGCGGACCAGATTGCCGTTTGCGAGCAGACGGGTCAGCGTCTGCCGCGGGGCGAGCTGATTCGGTGCGCGGTCACCGGCAAGCTGGTGCGCCAGGACTTGACCGATCGCTGTCCTGTAAGCGGCCAAACCGTCGTTACCGGACAACTCGTTGCCTGTCCGACCTGTCGCGAATCCGTGAGTCCGCAGGCGATCATTGGCAGAAAGTGCACCGGCTGTCGTGGATTATCGAGCGTGTCCCGCGAAGACCCTCGCATTATCAGGATTCTTTCGCAATGTCCCCGATTGTCCGGTTGGCAGTGGTTGCGGCTGGCGGAAACGGAAACGGCGTTCATTGTCGTTGGCTCGGGGGTCGTACAGCGACGGCTACTGGTGCTGGACAAAGACAGTCTCGCCATTCGCTATGCTGCGCGCGGACGCCGAGCCAGCCGAAAATGGACGGACGTTGTTTCGACGGAAGCTGAGGGGTTTTGGTAGGAATCGCCGATTATCGGCGAAAGGCAAACGCCGACCCGACAAGCGAAAGACCCACCAGACCGGACACGACGGCAACGATCCAGGTCCAGTTCTTGTACGAGTCGCGGATTGAGTCTACCCCGCGTTGCTTATCCGACATTGTCAATACGAACGGACGGACGTCGCGAAAGAGACTCCACAGTCCGAGCGATTCGCCAGGACTTAGCTGATCATAATTTTCATTCATGCGAGCTAAGACCAGCGTCAACATGTCCCCATTCCCTTTGTAAAACGACTCCAGATTATTCGAGTTCAGCTTCCATGCGGCCATGATACTTGGGTCTTCAAGGCTATATTCCGGCGTTTTGTGCTTCAGCCAGAACGTCGTTACCGCCCCCAAAATTAGAATGAACAGGCCAGATACGAACAGCGCGCCCTGCTGCCGGGACCAGGTCGGGCCCGATGATTCGTCGGGACGCTGAACCTGCTGCAATTCCGCCAAACCCCGGATGGTGGGTACCTCAAGTTCGGCGCCACAGTCACAGATTCGCACCTGCCCGGCCTGAACTTGGGTCACGGCCAGCGTATTTCCACATTTACACGGAAGGCGGTACTCAGTCGTCATAAGCGTTTGGGAAGACTTGGGAAGACAATGCGCAATTTATGTTGCCACCTAAGGATACGCCCCATGCTACTGGTGTGTTCGCGAGCCGGCAACGGTCGCGTTTACGTGTTGACAGCAACCAGTATTCGCTGCAGATCGGCAGAAGATGTTGTGAATTGGAACAAGACTTGCTGGGCGTCGATACGCCTCACCGCGTCGTCGTCGGGGCAGCGTGTCGATTCGTCAGAAATCGGCTGAAATTAAGCAGCACTGGACTGTTGCGTGTCGGCTGCTTAAAATCGCTTAGACCTTCGAATGATCTCACATGGCTTCGTAGGTTCAGGCGAAATGGGGTGAGGAAAGCACGAAGCCACCCGCCTGGTCATTGCTACGGACCGTCGTTCCATTTTCGCCTGACTAACCAGGTAACTGAATCGTAATCTTTTACCAAATTTGGGGAGCAACCGAACTCGCCAGTTATCAGTGGTACAATTTCCTGGTTCAAGGCGCAATTCTGCGTTGACGACCAGAGATTGCCAGTCCGCTGGTGCATCATAACGCTTCGCGGGGGACGAATAGCGAATGCTTGTCACCGCGAGTAGGCGTTCGAAGACCTAGATTCTCTAGACGTTGCGGCTCGGTAACACCGAGCAATTTGCGATAAGCAGTCGTCATATCGAGTGGATGGATCCCGAAGAAAACGCTCAACAGTAAGCTCAACAGTAAGCTCAACAGTAAGCTCAACAGTAAGCTCAACAGTAATACGAGGAGAAATTCTTTGTACCATACGCTTTTGGAAGAACTGCCCGCGGAAACTGAAACCGATGGCGAGACAATCACGCTACCGCAGAACGAGGCGGAGACCTTTGAAGTCCCGGCGAACGAGGATGAGCTGGAAGAGGAACCAAAATTAGTCGAGGAGGACATCGCCGTTGATGAGACCGGCCCGTTGGTGGAGACGGAGGCTGAATCCTGGTCAGACGATCCAGTTCGCATGTACCTGACCCAGATGGGTGAAATTCCCCTTCTGACGCGTAAGGAAGAGATCGATCTGGCCAAAGAGATCGAAATGACGCGAGCGGAATTCCGCCGTGGTCTGCTGGAATGCGATTATGTGATTCGGATGGCGTTTAACGTGTTGCGACGCGTGCACACGGGGGAACTTCCTTTTGATCGCACCGTCCAGGTTTCCGTCACCGACCGGTTGGAAAAGGACCAGATTCTGGGCCGTCTTCCCCATAACTTAAACTCTTTGGAAGTCCTGCTGCGACAGAATCGAAACGACTTTCGCGTCGCCAATAGCCGTTCGCAAAAAACCTCCGCACGTCGCGACGCCTGGAAAGCACTCGGCCGTCGCCGTCGCCGTGCCGTTCGTCTGGTCGAAGAACTTGGCCTGCGAACCCAGCGAATCGAGCCGATGATCTTTACGCTGGAAGACTACAGCAATCGGATTGACGAACTGAAAGCAAAAATGAAGTCGCATAAGCGCTCGCGCCGTGTCGAGAACGACGAAATCAAGAAGGTCCGATCCGAATACCGCAACATTCTGTGGGCATTGCAGGAGACATCCGTCAGTCTCAGAAACCGCATCGCTCGACTCAGGGTCGTTTACGCTCGGTATCAGAAGTCGAAACGTGGTTTGTCCGAAGGGAACCTGCGACTGGTCGTATCGATTGCCAAGAAGTACCGTAATCGCGGGCTGAGTTTTCTGGATTTGATCCAGGAAGGGAACGCCGGTCTGATGCGGGCGGTTGACAAATTTGAATATCGACGCGGTTTTAAGTTCTGCACCTACGCAACCTGGTGGATTCGCCAGGCGATTACGCGAGCGGTTGCCGACCAGAGCCGCACGATTCGGATCCCGGTCCACATGGTCGAAACCATGTCCCGCGTCCGTAATGTTGCCCGGCAGCTGCAGCAGGAACTGGGACGCGAGCCGACGATCGAAGAAACGGCACGAAAAGCGGAGACGACCGTCGACGAGACGCGGCGCGTTTTGGCGATGAGCCGCTATCCGATCAGCCTCGATCGACCGGTTGGCAACAGCGAAGATAGCCACTTCGGTGACTTGCTTCCGGATTCGGCCGCCGACAGCCCCGCCACCGGCGCCTCGCAAGAGATGTTACGTAGTCGGATCGCGAGCGTCTTAAAGACGCTTAGCTACCGTGAACGCGAGATCATCAAGCTGCGTTACGGATTGGGTGACGGCTATAGTTACACGTTGGAAGAAGTGGGACACATCTTCAAAGTCACCCGCGAACGTATCCGCCAGATCGAAGCCAAGGCGGTACGTAAACTGCAACAACCAAGCCGTAGCCAGGAACTGCGAGGATTTATGGTCTAGCAGTGACAGGTATCACGGTCGAATGGTGACCGGCATCACGGCCGAATGGTGACAGGCATCACGGCCGAATGGTGACAGGCATCACGGCCGAATGGTGACAGGCATCACGGTTGGTTGATCAATCCATCGAGAAGGCGGGACGCAACGTCAGCTTTGTGTCCCGCCTTTTTCTGCGCCGCCCCTGGACATCGGCGAAACGAAGGTTTATCCTTCCCTCTAACAGTGTGCTGGTGTTCCGTTCGCAACAGATATCCGCGAACGGAAAATAGGGAACTCCGGTGAAAAACCGGGACGGCCCCGCCGCTGTAACCAGGCGTAATGAAGACCGCCGATTCTTTCTGCCATTGTCGCGAAGCGAGAAGAAACTTCTCGCGCCGGCGACGAGAAGGCGAGCGGTTCGAGTCTGGGAGTCAGAAGACCTACCAGCGCAATGACGAGCGACGAGCTGCGAGGGACAGCCGTCACACGTGATAGCCAGTTTCCAAGGAAACGCTAATCGGCCTCTTTCGCGGTTGGTACCACGAGGTACGTCCTCACACGTACGGCGATGCGCGTACGTCAAAGTGCGTACGGCGATGCCTGCTGGTCGCTCTGTGCCCCGACCATCTGCGGAGGCTATTGGGATGTTGAAACATGGATCGACGCTCGGCTTCGCGGCGGCGCATTGCTTTTACGCTAGTCGAACTTCTGGTGGTCATCGCGATTATCGGCCTGCTGGTCGCGACGCTTCTTCCCGCCGTGCAGTCCGTACGCGAAAGCGCGCGGCAGGCTCAATGCAAGAACAACCTCCGCCAGATCGGCATCGCACTGCTTAGCTACCACGAGATGCGTGGTCGTTTTCCGGCGGGATGCCAGAATACGACACGGCATCCAGTGTTCGGCTACGTGGTGTGGCCCCCTGCCCCGCCCTACGGTGAATACGCCTGGTCGGCGTTCCTGCTTCCTTACCTGGAGCAAGAAGCGATCTACCAACAACTTGACTTCAGCGAGACTTTCGATGCCGCGGCCAACGAGGTGCCTGCGGGACGTGCGATTCCCGTTTATCTCTGTCCCAGTACGGTACGAAGAGCGCTACCCGCTGGCCAGATCGACTACGGCGGTCTGACCGGTGAACAGATTACGCAGCCTGGTTCTCCGAACCTCTCTGCCGGCCTGTTGATCTACGACCAGCCATTCGCAATCCGACAAATCGAAGACGGCGCGTCCCGCACACTGATGGTCGCAGAGGATACACGAGGGCCTGACAAGCGTTGGGTGCACGGACGCAACATTTTCGCGCAGATGTGGGGAATCAATGATCCGGCCGGCGACGGCGATAACGAAATCCGTAGCGATCATAGCGGTGGCGCTTTGGGGCTGTTTGCGGACGGCCACGTGCTGCTGCTGGCCGATCAAATCGAACTGCCCGTGCTGGCCGGCCTGATCACGCGTGCCGGCGGGGAGAGTGCAGCGGTGCCGTATTAGAAGCGATGTCAATGCAGCCAGGGCGAGGCGTGCTTCGTCCTCCCGAAATCAAGTTTTGAGATGCCCTGGCTTTGTTGAAACTAACAGAAAATCAATTGAGGAGCTCCAATGTATCGAAAACAAATCTATCGGGCGCAGCTGTCGCTCTTTTGCCTGCTCCTACTGGTGCTCGGCACAGTCGCACCCCTAACCGCGAGAACGATCGATTTCGAGGATATTTCGCTCAGGCCAATGTCGTTCGACAATGGCCATCCGGACGGAGAAGGCGTCTCGGTACGCGGTAGTATTCTCGATGGAGGTACCTATTCTGGAACGCATTCATCGGGCGGCGCCTCTCTCAATTTTAACGGCGGTTTCGACAGTTTCTTTTTTTGGGGAGGTTGGGCTGTTTCGAATATGACCGACAACACGACGGCCGGATTTTTAAATCAGTACAGTGCGTTCAACAGCGCCTTTCCTGGAGCTGGGTCGGGGGGATCGGCAAATTATGGCGTGGCCTTTAACAGCGGGCCGGAAGTACCTTCAATCGTTTTGCCGGCGGGTTTCTCGCCGCTCAGTATCGATCTCAATAACACTACCTATTCCGCCTTGTCGATGCTGAACGGTGACGCATTCGCTTTCCCGTTCGGAGGGCCCGCTCCGAGAAATGAACCGGATCAACTTACGGCGACCATTACCGGCAATAACGGTGCGGGAAGTATCGACTTCTTGCTGGCCGATTATAGTTTTGCCGACAACGCGCAGGACTATGTCGTCGATCAGTGGACGACGGTCGACATCAGCAGCCTGGCGGGCGCGACGGAACTGTCGTTCAGCGTGAAGACCACCGATATCGGTGATTTTGGACCGAATACGCCGCTGTATTTTGCGGTGGACAATCTGGTCGTTTCGATTCCCGAGCCGACGACCGCTACCCTACTGTTGTCGGCGATGTTGGCTCTGCTGGGCGGCTCCTTCCAACGCCGTCTCGTGCGACGGGACCGTTAAGAGTGCGGCTAAGCCCCTAACGTGACGTCGGACGATCTCCGGCCAACGTCCACGCCGGATTCCAGCGATTTCAAAACAGTGATTTCAAAACACCGTGTTGATGCTGTATCCTGGACGATGTCCCGATTAATCGATCGCCGCACACGACGGATGATTCCCATTCGACGAAATTCGTTTGTTGAGGACCGTATTATGTTCCATCAAGATGCCAATCTGTCGCCCGTTCACCAGCACAATCGCCGTGGCTGGGACGCGATTGCCCGTGGGAAACGCCGATTTGGTCAGCCGGTACGGTCACGGGAGTTCGACGACGCGCTGCGAGCGATCCAAGGCGATCCGTGGTTCGAAGGCCGATTGCCGGCGGCGCGACTCTTGTGCCTGGGAAGCGGCGGAGGCCGGCAGAGCGCACTCTACGCGGCGGCCGGCGCGACGGTGACCGTCGTTGACATCAGCGATGAAATGCTTGCCCTCGATCGCGAGATGGCACAGCTGCGGCGCTTGGACGTGCGGGCTGTGCAGGGTTCGATGGACGCCATGCCGGCGTTGGATTCATCGTCCTTTGACATGGTCGTCCAACCGGTCAGCACTTGTTACGTACCCGATCTGCCCGCCGTCTATGCCGAAGTCGCCAGGGTACTCGTTTCGGGTGGATTGTATATCAGCCAACACAAACAGCCGGCAAGCTTACAGTGCGTGAAGGATCCGTCGGCCGAAGGTTATGTGTTAAGCGAACCGTACTATCGAACAGGTCCCCTGCCGCCCGTTGTGCATAGCCAGCATCGCGAAGAAGGGACGTTCGAATTCCTGCACCGCTGGGAAGCGTTAATCGGCGGTCTGTGCCGCTCGGGCTTCGTTGTGGAAGATCTTAGCGAGCCGGCGCACGGTAAGGCGGATGCGCCGCGAGGCACATTTGCACACCGCAGCAATGTCCTGCCGCCCTATGTTCGTATGAAGGCCCGCAGACGGTAGTCGACATCGCTTGTCGACGTGCTCGTTCCTCGGGACCGTCGGGTCGAACTTGATCGGTCGGGACACCTGTACGTGTACCGTCATTCAGGCGGTCTTTCCCAGTCCAATCGCCACACGATATACTTTTTTATTGTTGCACGCTTTGTTTCCTCTTTTCCCGTAACCGCAGGACCGTTTGCCGTTACCGTTGAATCGGCAATTTTGTCGGACTTCCCAATCGGGGCTGCTTCGTTGAACGAATCGTCATTGCAGGAAATCATGTGTTGTGTGGGTCATCCGGTTGCCGGATACCCCGCGCAGTACATGATGGAGAAGTGTTTTGCCGACTCCGGGCTCGATTGCCGCTACCTCACGTTGGACGTCGAGCCGGAAAAGCTGGGTGAGGCGATCCGCGGCATGCGGGCCATGGGATTCCGGGGCGCTCATTTCACCGCACCGCACAAGGAGGCCGTGCTGGAACACGTCGAGCATCTCACGGAGGAGGCCCGCGTAGCGGGTCTGGCCAATCTGGTCTACCGGGACGACGAAGGTGTCTACGTCGGTGCCAATACCAACGGCGAGGCGCTCTGCCAGTTGCTGGATGGCAAATTGAAATTGCCCGGAAAACATGTCGTCCTGTTAGGCGCTGGCACGGTCGCTCGTGCCGTTGCCGTTGCCCTGGCGATGGCCGGCGTTGCCGAAGTGACCATCGTCAACCGCTCGGACCAGCGGGGCCAGCAGCTGTTGGATCTATTGAACGAAAAGACCCAGGTGTCGGCGATGTTCTTCCCGTGGACCGGCGACTATGAGGTTCCCGCGGAAACGGATCTGCTGGTCAACACGACCAGCATCGAAGCGCTCGACCCCGATGCGCGACTGGGCGTCGTGACGGATTCAATGTCTCCCCAGACGATTGTCGCCGACTTCGTTTATAATCCTCCTCGAACCAGGTTCTTGCGAGCTGCGGCCGATCGCGGTTGTACGACCATTAACGGCCCGCAACTCTTGGTTCAGCAAGGTGTGATCGCTTTTAAGACCTGGACTGGCGTAACCGCAAATGCCGACGTGATGCGCGAGGCCCTCGAAGAATTCCTCGAGCTCTGAACGATGCCAAGACGTCCCGAACGGGGATTGTTTATCGCCGGCACCAGTACCGAAGTAGGCAAGACGTTTGTTGCTGCGCTAATCGCCAGGTCGTTGCGGGCACAAGGCCATCGCGTTGGTGTCTACAAGCCGGTGGCAAGTGGCTGTCGGACGAATCGTGCCGTGCTGGTTTCCGACGACGCGGTGCGGCTGGCTGAGGCAGCCGATTGCCTGGACGACCTGGAAGACGTCTGCCCCCAACGATTCGCCGCGCCACTGGCGCCCTACATCGCTGCGCGCGCCGAGGGGAAACAGATTGATGAAGACCTGCTACTGCAGGGAATTGAAGTATGGAGCGACCGCTGCGACATCGTTCTGGTCGAAGGCGCCGGTGGCCTGATGTCGCCGATCACCGATCAAGTCTATAACGCCACGTTGGCCGGTGAACTCGGTTATCCGCTGGTTATCGTGGCGCCCAATGAATTGGGGGTGATCAATCAAGCATTGCAAACATTGATTACGGCGAAAGCGGTCGGCGAAGATCTGCCCGTTGCCGCCGTAATATTGAATAACCTCCACGAAGCTACCGACCCAAGCTGCCAGTCGAACCTGCGCGAACTGAAGTCGCACTGCTCGCCGGTCAGTGTCTACGAAGTTGCCCGCGATGCAACCGAATTATCTGGCGTCACGGACTGGTACGCGCTGGCGGGAAGTTGCTGATAAAACCGGTCGCTGCCCACTGGCGCTTTGGTCGCGTCGGCGTGCAGCTGCGGTTCGCATTGCAGATGGTAGGCCGGAACAAGCGCCGCGCAGTTCCGGCGATTAACTGCGCCGGATTCCCGGAGCGCCGGCTCTTGTTCCGACCTACTAGTATCTCATGTCAGTCGAAGTTGTCAGTAGTCCCGGCGCCGGGAAACCTACAAAATCGAATGACGTCCGGTACTCGAGAAACCAGATGCATGAATCCGTCGATGACCACCGGGGCTTTGGTCGCGTCGGTGTGCCGCCGCGGACCTGCGAACTCGGCGTCAGCGAACAAGGCCTACGAAACGGTCGCCATTTCGGGCATACCGTTCTTGCGTTCGGCCAGCGTCGTATCGATCGACAGGGCCATCGTCATACCCCACCGTCCCTGGGCATCACCTTGAATCAGCCAGTGGGGCATGACAGCCACCGACTGATGCACGGCTTCAAAACCACCTTCCGACTGGCTGACCGATTGGACCGGCAGGGTCCACCAGTTGGTCGCTCGATTGCACGAGAGACCGAGGTCGATTCCCAGCCATTCGTCGACCAGGCCAATGCCCTGAACGTCTTGCAGATCCAGCTGCGTTCCCAACTGTCCCAACGTATTGCGATCCGCATCGTAGAAGTAACGATCGTCGGCCCCGGACGGCATCCCGGCAAAATTCCATTCCACCGCAAAATGCAGCGGTCGATCCGTCGGCAACCCGTCGATCTGGTAGGTGACTTCTAACGTGGAAGATCCAGCGGCGAATGCGATCGACTTCGAAATCGTAAACTCAGCGTCGCTCGCCCTGCCCTGTCGAACCAGAGTAACGATCGCCCGATCGCGCGACTGCGAAACCTCCGAACGATAGCGGCCTGAAAGAAAATCGCCGCGCGCTCCGTCGCACTGCCGTTCTTGATCTGTTCCAGCGTTATGTCGGCGTCGTAGAAATGATCGTGCAGGGCCTTCCGTAGATAACTGTCGTATTGCAGCAGCTGGTCCAAGCCGTCCTGCTTGAAGACGACCCGGTCGTGGATGCTGGCGACATCCGCATCATCGCCGGTCGCACCTCCGCGAACTTTGTCGTGATACGCTTCTGGACGTCGCGAGAGGGTCGCCAGCAGGTTATGGCAGATGGAACGCACATCCAGTTCGTACAGCCGTCCGCCGCAAGCCGGCTGGAAGAATGCAGCCAGACAGTCGGTCGATACAACCACTTCATCTTCGCCATCGAAATTCACATCGCTGGAATGGACTTCCAGAAAGCTTTGGTTGCCGCGCCCGGCCGCCTGATCCAACAGGTTCTCGGCCGATATCAGATGTTGGTAAACGGCGTTACGCAGGTGGGGCAGGTAGACGCCGCCGAATGCGCCGTGCCAATAGCTGCAATTACATTGCGCGCGATACACGTCGGTCTTGGCCCGCTCGAGCAGTTCTTTAGCGGCCGGGTCCACCGATTTTTCGGTAGACTGCTGCAACAGCCGGTCGCTGACCATCATCATCCGGGCGTACATCTCGTCCGTTTCCGGATAGCGAACCTTAAAGTTGCGCCAGTTCGCGCCTCGCACGAACGGGGACGTTCGGTCCCACAACTCGCTATCTTGCAGAATGTGTTTCGTGTGTTCAAATTCAACCTGACGATCGGCCGGCAGGGCCCACTCCGTCATCTCGCGATAGCTTCCTTCGGGAACGTAGATCTTTCCCATGGGCGGCACGTCGCGAATCGCCTCACCAGGAGTGACCACGTCGATCCAGTCGCGGTTCTCGCACAGGATATCAAAGAACTGACGCAGCCAGCCGTTGTCGTAAACGTGCTCCTTGGTGCCCGGCCACGTGCCGAGCTTTTCACCGTCGTCCCCAAAAATCAACACCGAATTCGGTCGCGATTCGGCGACCTGTCTCAGGTAGTCGATCGTCGCTTCGGGCGGTTGGAACGGAATCAGATACCGCAAACGCTCGCTACCAGGAAAGACACGCAACATCTGCCCCTGGTCCTCGGTCACGTAGTAGCTGTAAAGTTCTTCCTCGCGAAAGCCCGCATTCTTGAAGTGGAAGTCGTCAAGCAACGTGTAACGGATCCCGGCCGCCGCAATGTCGGCCGTCAGCGACTGCTCCCAGACGCGTTCAGGAACCCACATCCCCTCCACATGACAGTTCAAACGGTTTTGTAGCCATTCGGTGTAGGAAGCGATCTGGCCGCGACGATCGCGCGGAGGAATGCTGGGAAGAATCGGTTCGTAGAAAGCCCCACCAACAATCTCGATACGGCCGGCATGCACCAGCCTCCCCAGGCGGTCCAGGTATTCGGGGTGGCGTCGATCCAGCCACTCCATCAACGGTCCACTCGTGTGCAAGCCTATCCGCAATTCGTCGTACGGTTCGAAGACTTCCAGGAACGGTAAATAACTGTCCTGGTACGCCTGTTCAAAAACGTGGTCGAAGTTGCCGATCGGCTGGTGGTTGTGCAGCAACAGAACGAATCGTATCGATTGTGTCATCTTGATGTGGACGCCGTCGGTACGGCGATCATGCCAGGTCTGCGTTGATGATGTGGATCCGAATCAGTCGTCGAGATGCTGTCGAGTTCACAATATTTTACAATTTTACCGCGTGAACGAGTTCACTACATTTTACCGCGTGAACGAGTTCACTACATTTTACCGCGTGAACGAGTTCACTACATTTCGCAGAGTGAATCTTCGCTAACTTCAAAAGGCAAACTACCCGCACCTTGACTCACTTATCTAATCGGATAAGTCTCTAACTTTCTTGGGTGAAGTTGGTCGAAAAACCGGCAGATCTTAGCTGGTCGGCTGCCGTTTCCGGTGCAACCGGATTTATGCAACAACCAGTTGCCCATTCGAAGCCCGCTATAGTCGTTATGCGCGGCAGAATGCCTACTCGCCAGTGATAACGCTCAGTGACGGCTGAGTCAAAGGGGGCGGTATTCACCAGGTAGTTATGCGCTGGGCGGTCCGCGACATGATCGAGTCGGGCCAGCAGGCGCAGCAGCAGTTCGGACAGCTCCTCCGTCAGCGTATCCGGCATACGATCAAAGTCGCTTGCGTGCTCGATCGGTGCGATCCAGGTCTCGTGGGGACAGACCGACGCGTAAGGACAGAAAACCAGAAAGTTGTCACTGCGTTCGACAACGCGAACCTGTTGTTCCACCTCGCGCGCCATCATCGCGCAGACGATACAATCGCGGCCGTCGCGAGCATGTTGTTCAATTTTCGCCAACTCCTGCCGCATGATGGTCGGCAGTACCGGCAGTGCCACGAACTGGCTGTGCAGATGCTCGAGTGTCGTGCCGGCGTCGGGACCAACATTCTTAAAGGCCAAGCCATAGACCAACGAACCATCCTCGCGCGCGGCCTGAAAGCGATGTCGGTACGCCCTTAAGACCTCGCAGAATTCCGCCGTCGTTAACTCGGTGGTCCGCGTCAAGTGCCGGGGAGATTCAATGATAACTTCGTGCATTCCGACCGCGGGCTGACAGGCAAACATTTCATCGCCACTCGCGGACCGGTCGCTCGATTGCCGTTCCAGGACCGGGTATTTGTTGGGGACCACGCGAACCTGCCATCCCGGTTGATCGGAATCGCTGGAGTGTCTGCCAAATGCCAGCAGCTCGTGCGGCGTCTGTTCTTCGTGTCCGCGCAAAAAGGACAGGTCGTCATGGGGGCGGCCGTCTGTACCCGCGAGAAGCCTTGCGGGCGGTCCGACCGGTTTTCTGCAATGATGACCCAGCGGTCGGTTAGCGGATCGTGGCGTAATTCAGGCATAGATAGCTATTGTTTCGGGCAGCACGAAGCAGCGTCAATTGTAATAATACAGGGTTGCCCGTCCCGCCGAACCCGCTTGCCAGTCGTAATGTTGTCCCAGGAATCGACCGCGGTTAGACTCTTTAGCTTGTCGATTCCGCACTGGCGGTCGATCGGGGGGGATACCGAACCCGGATGGTCATCGAAGAATGTCGATACACTGCCACACGTTTGACAACGGTTTGCAGCTGATTGCCGAGCCGATGTCATGGCTTGAATCGGTCGCTTTTACGTTTTTGGTGCCTGCCGGTGCGGTTTACGATCCGCCCGCGCGCGCTGGCTTGAGCAACATGACCTGCGAACTCGCGTTGCGAGGCTGTGGCGGTCGGGACAGCCGACAGTTTGTCGAGGCGCTGGAATCGCTTGGCGTCGAAAGCGGCGAATCGGTTGGCGTCTCGCATACGACCTATCGCGGTGCGACCCTGGCCAAAAACCTGGCTCCCGCCCTGGCGATTTATGCCGATCTGCTACGGGATGCAGCGATTCCGGAAGATGAGCTGGAATTGGCACGAGACGTTGCGGTCCAGGAACTGTGCTCAATTGAAGACGAACCTGCCCAACGCATGATGATCGAACTGCGTCGCGGCCACTATCCGGATCCTTGGGGCCGTCCGCATCAGGGGGACAGCGCCGGGCTGCAAGCGATTACGATCGACGACGTGCGGCAACACTACGCCGCGAACTATCGACCCCGTGGGGCCATCCTGGGTGTGGCCGGCCGATTCGATTGGGACGAACTGCTCAGTACGATCGAAGAACACCTGGCCGACTGGTCGCCCACGGACCAGGTTGAACCGGACGAGGGCCAATTACAGATCGCGCGACAACACATCGATCATGAATCGAACCAGACACATATCGGCATCGCCTATCCCAGCGTTCCGTATGACCATGACGACTACTTTCAGGCATGGGGCGCGGTCGGGGTATTGAGTGACGGATCGAGTTCACGGCTGTTTACTGAGGTCCGTGAAAAGCGGGGCCTCTGTTACTCCGTCAGCGCGTTGACCCGATCGTTGCGACGGCACGGAAGTGTCTTCTGTTACGCCGGCACCACGGCCGATTGCGCGCAGGAGACGGTCGATGTCATGCTGGACGAACTGCAAAAGCTGGGCGATGGAATTGATGCGGTCGAGCTTAGCAGGTTGAAGGCTCGCATGAAGAGTTCCCTGATCATGGCACAGGAATCCAGTTCCGCTCGCAGCGGCGCCCTTGCACGCGATTGGTACTACCTGAATCGCGCTCGACCCCTCGAAGAAATCGGAACGAAGGTAGACGAACTGACCCCAGACTCAATTAACGCGTACCTCGCGAACAATCGACCTTCCGAGTTTTCGCTTGTTACCCTGGGATCAAAACCCTTGGAGTTGCCCGTTGGAATTTCGCAAGCATCAGCTGGATAACGGCCTGCAGATAGTGGCCGAATGTAATCCCCAGGCCTACACGACGGCGGTGTCGTTCATGGTCCGCACGGTCTTGCGCGACGAGAGCGAGAATATTGCGGGTGTGAGCCATTTTCTTGAACATATGGTTTTCAAGGGTACGCCGACTCGCACCGCCGACGATGTGAATCAGCAGTTCGACGAATTGGGTGCCGAGCACAACGCGTGGACGACCAAGGAAAATACCGTCTACTACGCCGTGATGCTGCCCGAGTTTCAGCAGCAAATCGTTGAACTATGGGCCGACGTGTTGCGCCCTTCGCTGCGTGAAGAAGACTTCGAAACGGAAAAGAAGGTGATCGTCGAAGAAATTCGGATGTACGAGGATCAGCCGCCCTTCTTGCGCCGACGAACGATGCGAACGCAACTTTTACGGCCATCATCCACTGGGCAATAGCGTGTTGGGAACGATCCAGAGTGTCGAGGATCTGGATGTCGGAGCGATGCGCGACTATTTCCGCGCCCAATACAGCCCGTCCAACGTCATCGTATCGGCCGCGGGAAAGGTCGACTTTGAGGATCTCGTTCGCACCATCGAACGATGTTGCGGAGCGTGGGAACCGTTCGAGGTAAATCGGAACGTGGTACCGGCGAATCCCTGTGAGGGATTCGAGGTCGTTCAGAAGAAAACGAGCGCGCAGGAGTATGTCATCCAGTTGTCGGACGGACCGCCCGCGGGCGATCCCCAACGGTTTGCCGCCTACGTGCTGGCGAGCCTGGTGGGCGATAGCGGCGGGAGTCGTTTTTATTGGGAACTGCTACACACGGGTCGTGCCGAACAAGCCAGTTTGTACTTCTACGAATACGATGGCGCCGGGCTGTTCGCGACCTGGTTGTGTTGCCATCCCGACGAGGCGGCCGAGAATCTGCAGGCAATTCAGGATGTCTTTCGCGATGTTCAGAAAAACGGTTTTTCCGAAGACGAATTGGCGCGGGCCAAAACCAAGTTTAATTCGCGGATGGTCCTGGTCAGCGAACGTCCGCAGAGCCGCATGACCAGCGTTGGTCTGAACTGGATGCGCCAGGGTGAATATCGTAGCGTCAAACAGGACCTGGACGACTACAACGCCGTGACGTTGGCCGACGTTTCCGCAGTCATGGCCAAATATCCGTTCTCGCGCAACAATTCGATCGCGATCGGGCCACTCGCCGATCTGGCTCGACCGACGTAGCCTCGGTCCCACCGTCATTCGAAACACGTGTTCCCTGTTTGCCCGGCAGGGAATATTCTGCGGCGATGTTGGATCCTACTCGTGACGATACCAACCCAGAGTGCCGGCGAAGCAATGCTTTTAAGCGAACGTCCACGAGCTCGCGACGGCATTTGTCGCAGGGAACAATCATGCTGATCTATCGAATCCTGGCCGATTTGGTGGTTGTACTGCACTTCAGCATCGTCTCATTTGTCGTCGTCGGCCTGATCGTGGTCTTGATCGGACGGGCCTGTGGTTGGCAGTGGATTCACAACATCTGGTTTCGCGGTTTTCACCTGCTGACGATCGGCATGGTCGTGTTTCAGGCCTGGATGGGCGTCGTTTGTCCGTTGACCTCCTTGGAAAACGTGTTGCGGCGGAGTGCCGGCGAGGCGACGTATCCAGGATCGTTCGTCGCCTATTGGGTCCACGACGTACTTTTCATCGAGGCCTCGCCGAGGACGTTCACGCTGGCCTACAGCTTGTTCGCAATTATGGTCGTGGCCGCCCTGGTGTGGGCGCCCCCACGCTGGCCGCGGCGTGCCGATACGTAAACACACCACCCGCCACCTGACACCCGCCACCCGCCACCTGCCACCCGCCACCCGCCACCTGCCACCCGCCACCCGCCACCCGCCACCCGCCACCCGCCACCTGACACCCGCCACCCGCCACCCGCCACCTGACACCCGCCACCCTCAACCCGTCCACCTGCGAACGGCTCGCGGCCACGTTCGCCGTGGCCTCTCAGCTGGGCCGTCACCACAGCTAGCGGTGCCAGTAGCGATCCGCCAAATTTGACGTCGCTTCGCGTGGCGTTTCGAACGTAATCTATACAGACAAACTTGCCCCGCAACCTGTGGATGACCCATGCTAGACAGCACGGACGATACCGTCGTCGATACCGTCGTCGACCTCCCTGCCACCATCAGCTCGACGACCCTCGAACAGCCCGCTGCATCTGTCGGCAGCGTGTACTTCATCGGAATGGGTGGATCCGGAATGCGTGCTCTGGCCGCCGTGATGGCCGGCCGCCATTGGCAGGTGCAGGGATCCGAACGCTGCCCTGTCGCCCGCCGCGAACTACAAAACCTCGGCTGGACGATTGCGCCAGACGATGACCAGCAGCCTGTCCCGCGGGCATGCGACCTCGCGATCTACAGCGACGCCATCCCTGCCGATCATCCTCAACGAATCGCCGCAGCGCAATTCAAAATCCCGCAGCAATCCTATACTCAGGCGCTCGGGAAGATGATGAGCCAACACTTTCGGCTGGCCGTGGCGGGAACGCATGGCAAATCTACTGTTACCATGATGGCCGCTCAAATCCTCCGCGCGGCCGACCTCGACCCGACAGTCGTTTGCGGTGCCCGCCCATTGGAAGGTAGCACGATCGACAAGCTGACAGGTGGCCGGCCCGGCGTCGGGAAGGTTTTCCTGGCCGAAACCTGCGAGTACCGACGGAACTTTCTGCAATATCATCCGCACTTGGCGGTCGTCACCAGCGTCGAATTAGATCATTTCGAAACCTACCAATCCACCGAACAGCTGGCCGAAACATTTTCACAGTTCGTACGCCAAATCGATTCGCGCGGCCGCCTGATCGTGTACGACGATTGTCGATACGTCTCCAGGTTTCGGCGAGCGGCACATTGTGAAGTCGAAACGTACGGCTTCTCGCACCATGCCAACTGGCGTGCCACCGATCTGAAATCCGATGCAGGATGTTACGAGTTTACGATCAAACATGGCAATCGGTGGATTGGTCGCCTCGCACTGCGCGTAGCCGGTCGGCACAACGTGCTGAATGCCGTCGCCGCCGCCGCGCTCGCCTACCGCGGTGGCGCTTCGCCCGACGATATCATCCGCAGCCTCGCCGAGTTTCGTGGTCTGGGTCGCCGCCTGCAACGCCTGGGGGAACATGCAGGCGTGCACGTTTGGGACGATTTCGCTCATCATCCCACCGCGATTACCGCCACGCTGGCCGCGTTACGCGAGGTTCATCCTAACTCTCGGTTATGGTGCGTTTTCCAGCCACATCAAGCGCTGCGAACCCGACACCTGATGGACGAATTCGCGCGTTCGTTGCAAAATGCAGATGTCGTTGCTGTCGCGCCCGTCTATCGTGCCCGGGAAGGCGAATGGCAGCCGGGAGAACCGACGGCCGCCGATCTCGCGACAGTGGTCCGAAGTTTCGGGACCAAAACAATGATCTGCGACACACTAGACCAGATTCAACAACAGTTGACCTGTTGTCCCGGCGACGTGCTGGTTACATTGGGTGCCGGAAATATATCGAAGATTAGCCATGACTTTGCAAACCGGATTTGAAGATATCGTTCAATGCGATGTGCCGCTGGCCGAACACACCTGGTTCAAGCTGGGTGGGGCCGTCGAGTACTTCGCCGAACCGACCTCGGTCGAACAGCTCGAGGCGCTCGTACGACGCTGCCGTGAGGAAGATGTCCCGCTTAGGATGCTGGGCGGTGGCTCCAACGTGCTGGTTCGCGACGAAGGCGTCAAAGGGATGGTCATCAGCCTTGCCGGTGACGAATTCCAGCGGATCGAAATTAAGGGCCAGCGCGTTATCGCGGCTGGTGGTGCGAAATTGGGGCACGTGATCTCCAGCGCGGTCCGTGCCGGGTTGGGCGGTATCGAAGCCCTGGTTGGTATTCCCGGATCGGTGGGCGGTGCCCTGCACGGAAATGCCGGCGGACGCGGCGGTGATATCGGGCAATGGACCTGTCAGGCAACCGTCATGACCCGCTCCGGCGAAATCCATCAGCGCAATCGCGAAGACCTGGCATTCGGCTATCGTGAGAGCAGCCTGGACGAACTGGTGATACTGGAAGGCCAATTCGAGCTGGAGGAAGAGGACGCGGACGAACTGACCAAGAAAATGCAAAAGAATTGGATCATCAAAAAAGCCGGCCAACCGCTCGCTCATCAAAGCGCCGGATGCATCTTTAAAAATCCCCGAGGCATGAGCGCCGCGATGATCATCGAACAAGCGGGGATGAAAGGCGCCAGCGTCGGTCACGCTATGGTCAGTGATCGGCACGCCAATTTTATCGTCGTCGAACAAGGCGCGACGGCCAAGGAAGTCCTGAAGCTGATCGACGACATCCGTTCGTCGGTCACCGAGCGGCTGGGAGTTGATCTCGATACGGAAATCGAAATCTGGTAAACATAAGAGAGTTATCAAGGAAGATAACACGGAGTTGTCAAGGAGGATAACACCATGTCGTTTATTGCACATCGTAAGGAATTGGAAGCCGACCCGTTTCTTGATATCGCCGTCCTCGCAGGCGGTGACTCATCCGAACGCGAAGTCAGCCTGGCTAGTGGTCGCCGCGTCGCCTGGGCGCTGGAACAGAAGGGTCATGGCGTCGCCGTTTTTGATCCATGCGACGGCGACTTGTTCGGCATCAACTGGAATCAATTTGACGCCTGCTTTGTCGCCCTCCACGGAGGCGCCGGCGAAGACGGTCGCGTTCAGTTGCAACTCGAAGAACTTGCCGTGCCCTATACGGGCAGCGGCCCCGTGGTATCGCGGCTGGCGATCAGCAAGTCGGCGACCAAGGATCGACTACAACAGTGTGCCGTTCCCACGCCGGCTGCGTATTCGTTTCGGCGCGACGACGATCCGGCCCAAATTGCCGCCAAGGTCCGGCGGCTTGGATTTCCGGTCGTGGTGAAACCAGACGGCCAAGGAAGCAGCCTGGGAGTCACGGTCGCCGCGGACGAACCGCAGCTGCAACAAGCCATTGAGACGGCTGGGCAGTTCGAATCGTATCTGCTGGCGGAAAAACGGATTGTCGGTCGCGAGTTCACGGTCGCCGTCGTCGACCGCCAGCCACTGCCGGCACTGGAAGTCAGCCACGACCAATCGACATTCGATTACGATGGGAAAACCGGCTCCGGCAATGTGGAGTATCGGTTCAGCAACGATTGGGCGGCCGAAACCGCACAGCAACTGGCCGTCAGGGCCGCCGATGCCGTTGGTTCACGTAGTTTGATTCGCGTCGATCTGATCATCGACCGCGGTGGGCAGCCCTGGGTGTTGGAAGTCAACACAGTGCCCGGAATGACCGAACATAGTCTGGCACCAATGGCCGCCCGCGAAGCCGGATTCGAGATGTCAGATTTCTGCGACCGGCTGGTGCGCCTCTGTTTACCAGAGGAAGAGTATCAATATGCCGGCCGGCAGCTCGGCCAGACGAAAACTGGCAAAGCGCCAACATGGAGTCAAACCATCCGCGCCGCCTCCTGATGGCGTGATGGCAGCGGTCCCTTGAATTCGGCAACCCGCTATTTCGGCGCGCCCATCCGCGAAGTCCGCGGAGAGTCGAGCGGCTGTTGCCGAGCGTCGGCGTCCTGCTTCAACTCTTCGCGAATGACCTCGTACTCGTCCGGGGCCTCGATTCCGATCCGGACGCCGCCCTGACCAATGCGTACGATGGTCACGGCAATCTTGTCCCCAATCAGAATCCGCTCGCCTAATTTCCTGGATAGCACTAGCATTCGTTTCACCGATGCTTGAGATCTTCCCAAGCTCGGTCCTCATCGTCCATGAACAACAATCGTAAGCGCCTTTCGGTGTTCCGTCGCGACGGAAGGGGTTGCCGAAACCGTTAACGGTGTCAACGAAATCCGCCGTATTCGCTCCGCAACCAGACCAAGATGGTAGCCGCCGTCAAACCAGATTGCAAATATCTCGCACTCGTTGTGATCAATATGTTCCGGGGTCATGCGGGCAATAAGCGGTTTGGGTAAACATAGATTGCCGCATAGCGATCCTAATCCCACGCTCAAGTCTTGAAGTTACCTACTTTCAAAACCCGCTGCCTTAGAACATTTCGCAGTAATTTTTGTACGATGGGTCTCCGAACCCGTCGATGCGCCGCTTCGAACAGCCCTCCCACGCACGATGATACGCTAGCACGTGAAAAAAGTTAGTTAGCGAGGGAAATACCCGGCGAGAACCTATCCCTCGCTCACGCAGTGGCTTGTGAAAACGGACAATCCGCAACTTCAAAACGGGCACGGATGCCGGATTGTCCCCCGAACCGCGAAACATCGACCACTGTCGATATAAAGCTCGTCAAAGTCCACTGCCCAGCGACCACAGTCCACCGTCCACTGCCCAGCGACCACAGTCCACCGTCCATCGTCCACACTGTCCACCGTCCACTGTCCATCGTCCACCGTCCATAGTCCACCGTCTACCGTCCATAGTCCACCGTCCATAGTCCACCGTCCATAGTCCACCGTCTACCCTTCGGGTGGCGCCTGCTGGACCAGTTGGCTGATCTGTTTGAATTCGGGAGTACCCGATGTCTGGCACCATTCGAACATCGCCGCTTCGGTCGTCGTGACGGTCGCGCCGGCCGTCTCCATTCGCCGCAGCCCGATTTCGTAATCGATCGGGAAACGGGAACCGACCGCGTCGGCGGCGACGAAAACGGCCAACCCGGAGGCCAGCAGATCGAGAACGGTTTGTTGTACGCAAACATGAGCTTCGATGCCTACGACCAGGATCTTCCTGACGCCTTGCTGGTCGAAGCGATCAAAAATCTGTTCGCACTGGATACAGCTAAACGAATCCTTGTCCGTAAATTCGTCGATTCGTTCGGCCAGTTCCGGTACCGTCGGCCCCAGTCCTTTCGGATACTGTTCGGTACCCGCGACCGGGATATTATGGATCCGCGCGGCATCGATCAGCCGCCCAATGTTCCAGATGATTGTTGCGTGTCGCGGAACCAGCGTGATCAACTTGCCCTGCACATCGACGACCAGCAACCCCGTATCGAGCGGCGACATGACGTGCGGACTGCGAGACCAGCGACTGTTACTCATAATGGACAAGATACCGAATCGCTGAACGAAAACCTATTGGGGCATCCGCCTGCCCGTGCCCCCGTCCCTCCCTCCGTCCGTGCTCACCCCCGCCCCCGCCCCCGCCCCCGCCCCCGCCCCTGGCAGTCCTTCGATGCATGGGCGACAATGAATCAATGATGAAAATACGATCGACCACGATTTTAAGCGTTCGCAAGGACGGCCAGGTCGCCCTGGGTGGCGACGGCCAGGTAACGATCGGCAGTTCGATCATGAAGGCCGATGCGACCAAGATTCGGCGTCTGCTGGACGGCAAAGTCATCACCGGTTTTGCCGGTGGAAGTGCCGATGCCTTTGCGTTGTTAGAGCGTTTCGAAGCGAAATTGAAAGACTATCCGGGCAATGTCCCACGCGCGGCCACCGAACTAGCCAAGGAGTGGCGGACGGACCGCGCCTTGCGCCGCCTGGAGGCCATGATGGTTGTCATTGACGCCGACAATACGCTGCTAGTGTCTGGTACGGGCGATGTGATTCAACCGACCGACGGTATCGCCGGCATCGGCTCGGGCGGTCCCTATGCGATTGCCGCGGCCCGTGCCTTGACCGCGCACTCGTCGCTGACGGCCGCTGAAATCGTGCGTGCATCGCTGGAGATTGCCAGTGGCATTGATATTTACACCAACGACAACATTGTCGTCGAACAGATTGAGTCCCCATCGTGAATGAGACGCCGGACTGTTTAACTCCCCGTCAGATCGTTGACCATCTGGACCGCCATATCGTGGGCCAGCAGGATGCAAAGCGCGCCGTCGCCGTCGCCATTCGCAACCGTTGGCGACGTCAACAATTGGCGGAAGAGATGCGAGCGGAGGTTGCGCCAAAGAACATCCTGATGATCGGATCGACGGGTGTCGGCAAGACCGAGATCGCACGGCGACTGGCCAGGTTGACCGGGGCGCCGTTCATCAAAGTCGAGGCATCCAAGTACACGGAAGTTGGCTACTACGGCCGGGACGTCGAAAGCATGATTCGCGAGCTGGTCGAAAATGCGATTGGCCTGGTTCGCGAGCGGGAACAAAAACAGGTTGAAGAAGAAGCACGACAGCGCGTCGAACAACGCCTGGTGGATCTACTGGCACCCCAGCCGGCCGCCATCGCAGTCGGAACGGACAGCCCGGAGTCGCCGGAACGTTACGAGCGGACCCGAGAAAAGATGCTGGCCATGTTGCGCACGGGTGAGATGGAAAACCGCAAGGTCGAAATCGTATCGGAACAAAAAGCGATGCCGATGATGTTCACCAACATGGGTGCCGAGCAGATGGATGTCGACCTGCAGGGAATGTTCGAAAAGATCATGCCCCGCAACACGGTCCGTCGCGATTTGACCGTGGCCGAAGCGCGCGTCGTATTGTTCGAGGAGGAATGTGAAGCGTTAATTAATCAGGAAAAGGTCAATGCCCAGGCGATCGACCTGGCGGAAAATGTCGGGATCGTGTTTGTGGACGAAATCGACAAGGTGGTAGCCAGCGAGAATTCGCGAAGTGCCGATGTGTCGCGAGAAGGGGTCCAACGCGACTTGCTGCCGATTGTCGAAGGCACGACCGTGCAGACTCGCTATGGGATGATCAAGACCGACCATATCCTGTTCGTCGCTGCCGGAGCGTTTCACCGGAACAGCCCTAGTGACCTGATGCCGGAACTGCAGGGTCGCTTTCCGATCCGTGTCGAATTGAACGACCTGACCAAGGAAGATTTCGTCCGCATCCTGACCGAGCCGAAGGGATCGTTGACCAGGCAATACGTCGCCTTGATGGCGACCGAAGGCGTGACAATCGAGTTTACCGACGACGCCGTCGAGGCTCTGGCTGAATACGCTTTCAAAGTGAATCAGACGGCCCAGAACATCGGTGCTCGTCGCTTGTACACGATCCTTGAACGACTATTGGAAGAGCTATCCTTTGAAGCTCCGGAAATGAAGATGGGCTCGGTGACCATCAATGCGTCTTATGTCAAAGAGCGACTGGAATCGATAAGCCACGACGAAGACCTCAGCAAATTCATCCTGTGATTCCGCGGAAACATTATTTTGCGCTCATCTGCACCACCAGCAGCAATTCCCGACGAGGTGCCTCGGAGTGGGTCCTGTGGCGGGATTCAATTGCTCGGACTGGAAGATACGCAAGTTAGACAGACGTGGCGATTGCCTGCGGCGAGAGATGCAATCGAGTTGGTAAAGGCCGCCGGATTTTGACTTCCAATCGAGGCTCTTCAGCTGGCGGAGGTGAGGAGCGTTACTTGCTAAGCCATCTTCCACGACGATCAGTTTCAAGTTCGGATGTTCGTCTCGAATCTTCTGCAGCAGACGCTTGCCCGCGTTGCGTTCGCAGTCGTTCTTGTTGTCGCCATCTTGCTTAATGATCGGCTCTGGCGCGAGTGGGATGACCTGCTTGTGATCGGGGTGAACGACCGCCGCTCCCAGCATCTGATGATGGTAGGTGATCTCGCCTGTCTTGCTGTTCTTTTTTTGCAGGCACGACTCGCAATGAATCTTTTTCGACGAGAAGTATCCCGTGCCATCCATCGACACCAGATAACAGCCTTCATGAAAGGTGTACGGTTCCAGCGCCTTCCCGCGTTGCAGTTGTCGAAAGACATCGTTAAACATGGGCCGGAGTAAATCCGGTTCGAGCGGATCGAGAATCGCTCGCATCTGAGTGTCGCTCGGAACATCCAGGACACGAAACAGGTTCTTGATATTCTCGTCGTTGCGACGTTCTTGAAAGAACAGCAGAGACGGATCTTTCAAGGCGAACAGCGCGATGGCGGACATCACGGCATCGGCCATGGAGTACTGGCAATCGGATTTGTCGCGTGTGTCCGGAAGTTGCTTCGCTCGCAGGCGAACTTGCCGAATGAGCGGATCAAAGGAGAGATGTTTCCGTGTTTTGACAGGAATGGCATCTGGGTGCAGCATGAGGGAGACTCCAGGGACATTGTTCGCGAGCGCCCTGCAAGTCCCTCTGAGAGCCGCCATGAATCATCAGCTTCCATTCAATGCTTGTCCCTCCCGAAAAGAAAAGTGAACTCAAGCTGCTAGCAGAGCAGGCTTACGAGACGCTAGCCGTCATAGCTGCGGTTTTGCCATAGAATCAGAACGCATTTGGCGCGATCGGGAATTGCTGGTTCACCATCGATGATGCTCGGACCAAATTGGCCTCACTGTACCCTAAAATTAAAAATTGACAGAGCACTAGCCGTCCAACAAAACATGGCCGCATGGTCCGCTGCGCGGATCGCCTTCTCTCTTTGATTGACTGGCGCCGGCATAATAGAATCTATTGGTTGTTTAACGTCGCTCGCTTCGTTCACGGCGGCGACCACCAGCCGAACCGTTGGCCGCTCAAGTTCAGAGCCGGTCGAGATCTCGTTCTGCTCGAACGATGCGCACCACCTCAACGCCATCGGAAGCGCCGCGGAAGAAGATCACGTAGTTGCCAGACACAAAGCTTCGGCACCGCCCATGACTACGTGTCGTCCGTTCTTGCCCCATTTCAGGATTTTGGGCCAATATTTCACAGGTTGATTCAATCTTTTCGATCCACCGGTACGCCGCGTCTGGTTTGTCGCGCGAAATGTACTCGGCGTTTTCATACAAGTCCGCAGCTGCGAGGGTCGAGTAGTGAACCGAGGCCATTCCTAATTTTCAGCCCGATCTTCGACCGCTTTAATGCGCCTTCGCGCTTCCGCGTAGACTTGGCTGGCTTCAACGCGGTTGCCAGCGTCAAGGTCATCAAGACCTGCTTGAATGTCCGTGTCGAGTTCCTCGCGTAGGACAATTAGCCGAAGACCTTCGGCGACGACTTCCTCTTCGTTACGGAACCTGCCTTCAGCGATTAGCCTCTGCACCACCGGACTGTAGTCGCTGGGTATCTCGACGCTCATTGCATGTCTCCAAAAGCACCATGGCGTCCAACAAGGCATGGCCGCAAGGCCGCTGCGCGGACGCCTCGTCCCTTATTCTACGTCGTCTCCCTTGGTATAATCAACTTGGAATTGGTGACTGATTCTGGCCAGAGGGCCCGGCGTCGGCCATGTTAACCGTTGGGCGACCTAAACATGACAGAGTACCAAGACATCCTCACGCATGCCTCGCAATTGCCGATTGACGATCGGCTTCGCTTGATCGACGATTTGGCATCTTCCGTTCCCGACGATCATCCGCCTCGCTTGTCGCCCGAATGGCTCGCCGAAATCAGTCGCCGAAGCGATGAGATCGACGCTGGCACGGCTAAGACGGAAAGCTGGGCGGTGATCCGCGAACGATTGTTCGCCCGTCATGGCGTTCGCGATGACAGTTGACTTTCATCCTGAAGCAACCGCGGAACTTGCCGAATCTGCCGACTGGTACGCCGAACACAGTTCGGCGGCGTCGCGCAACTTTCTTGTTGCGGTCGACGTCGCAGTTGCTTCAATTGTCAGCGATCCCAAACGCTTCGTACACATAGACGAACGGCATCAAGCCTGCAGCGTAATCAAGTTTCCGTTTCAGATCGTATATCGTAACGATGGTCATCGAATCATAGTGATTGCGCTCCACGCTCCTACGAAGTGTTGATCCCGCTCATCATCTGGGCGATCATGTTCGAGCTTATTCTGCCTCGCGTTGAGCCGTTCGCGAACTTCGCGGTGTCAGACCCCGCCGACATCTTCTTTTACACTCTTGGCGCGTGCGTTGCCTGGTCGTTCTGGAGTCTCTGGTATCGCGAGCATTCTCCACAACCAGTCGGATGATGGGAAAAAGCAGCGACCACTTTTCACAAACTACCCACTATAGCCGCCCAAATCGGGTAGCCGGGGGCCTTGCGGCCCCCAGCCCCCACACCACCTAGCATGCGCTTTAACGCACTAGGCGATTCGAGTCGCGTTTTAAACGGCCGCTTACACAGCAACGTCCGTCCAAGCCAGCTTTCTCGTTGGCCGCCGCTGACGATTAACCACCTAGTGGCTCAAGCTCGGCAGAACCGGCTTGACGTAGCGAGGTCAACAAGGCACGTACTTGCGCGTCTCGTTCCGGCCTTCCTCGTCCGAGTGGCGTATCGGATCGAGTACTATGCCTTCTGCTGACTTCTGCCCAACACCGAGTTGCTTGCGCATGCACGGCCCTGGCTTTCGGGCAAGCCCTACTCACGGGTACGTCGGGCAGATCTCCCCGGATAAGAACGTGAATCCCGGCGCGCGGGACACAAGCTCGTCATTTACCTTGCTGCCTTGCTGGGAACGGCTTCGTGATGCTTGGCCCACTCGCCTCGGCAACCTGGCCTTCTATGACGTTTCTGTACGTAGTCTCGCAGGTCTTGGCGCCGGCTTCCTTCCCACGGTCGGTCGCCCTTCCGCAGTTGCCTTCGACTCGTACTTTGTCGATCGGAGCTATCCACTTGGCATATTGGCCTCCTTAAGACTCCCAGTTTCGTACAGGGGACTTGCACCCCATAAGTTCACGCCCATGCTGGGCGTACCAAGGTGTTGCGGCAAAGTCTGGCTGCGCCAGATCACCTTCGGCGTTTGGCTGACTGGGGGCGTTGTCATAGAATAATCTGGTTGTATTGAGTTTTCTCCCTTGGTGTTGGCGGTGACCGCCAGACCAACCGTTGGGCGATCCGAGGTACAATGGAGATGAAGACATGCCGACGGTTCTGAGAAGTGGACCCTACCGGTTCTACTTCTACAGCCACGAACCGAATGAGCCGCCGCATGTACACGTGGATCGAGACGATGATTCCGCGAAGTTTTGGCTGCAACCGATCAGTCTGGCTCGCAATCTCGGATTCCGCGGACACGAGCTTCGTGAAATTGAACGGATCATTAGCGACCATCAACAAGAACTCCTGGAGGCCTGGAATGGCCGGTTCGGAAATTAAGCCTGGCGAACGCGTTAAAGACGTTCATTTCAGCGATGACACGTTCAGCGTCGATTTGGTGGACGGCCGCACGATTACCGTGCCCTATGCTTGGTATCCTCGGCTGCTCCATGCGTCCCCAGAGCATCGCGCAAACTGGACGCCGTGTGGCGGTGGTTTCGGAATCCATTGGCCTGATCTCGACGAGGACTTGAGCACAGAAGGACTATTGCGGGGCGCGCCTGCGCCGCGCGAGGCTGAGCCAGCACGCGGTCGCCCAACATAGCATGGCCGCAAAGCCGCTGCGCGGTCGCCTTCCTTCTTTCACAACGCGGGCTCGCGTAATAAAATCAATTGTCAATCCACATCGCTCGCTTCGTTTACGGCGGCGACTGCCATGCTTCCCGTTGGCAGTTCTACATCGAATGTCTGCCACCCTCAGCTACCGTGAAACTGCCGACTTTTTCCTTCTAGCCATGGAGACCTGCTGCCGCAGTTCGCCGCTCGTTCCCAGTGAGAGCGTAATTCGCTGGATCGACAACATTGTCGCCTCGACTACGGTCCCTCAGAAATGGATGCTTGACCTGTCGATCTCAAAGAACCTCGACGATATCCTTTCCATTCTCCGCAAAGTCCCTGGCAAATCCCAACCGTTTGTCGCGACCTCCGTTTTCATAGCGTACCTCCATCGATTATGGGTCCACTACAAAATCGAGCGTGACAGGATGTGTTACGTTCTGTTCGATTGCGCTGATTACGTTGGACCGGAGCACCAGAATGCAGCAGCTAACCCCGACTCTGTACTAAGTTACTGTGTCACCTCGGACTTAGCAGCGGCCGAAACCCAAGTAGAGGTAGACACAGCGATCGAGGAATTCTGTCAGAATTTTACCGCGTTTAGACACTTAATTCCGAAAGGGGTTTAGCGTCCGCCTGCCAACAAGGTGTGGCGGGAGCGAACTGGAAATGGTTTGTAGACAAGCGGGTGTGAATCCCGCCTGGGTAATCGTTAGCCACGAGCCCAGTATCGAGTGTTGCAGCGTGGCTGGTAACAGTCACGTTGAAGCGTACACAGAAAGGTAGTGAGGATGAACGGACTGAGCTGGCTGCTCAGCCGTGAACGGTGTCAGCCCCGAAATATTTGTAACTCATGGTGCCTGCTCAAGCGTTCCGCCACGCTGAAAGCAATATCGAACGCCGCGTTATCGGCAAGCAGCGTTCGGAGCCCCGGGGTGGTTGGCCCATTCGCACTACACACTATGTCTACAAGGCAACCAGTGAGACCCTTTTGGTTCTTGAGCCTCTGCCGAATACCAATCGGAATGGTTTGAGTATGCTTGTACAAATCGAAGAGATAAGGAAAGCAGATGACCGATAGGGAGTCGGATCACCGAATATTACCGATGACGCCGGGTAACTCCGGTCGAGGGAAGGCGGTGACGCCGACACGTAACTCAGACCTTCCACCGTCCCTACGCAGAGATGGACCCACGGTGATTGAACGGCTGAGTTACATCCATGATCGAGCCCAAGAGCAACCCACCGCAGATTTCAACAACGTATACCACTTGTTGAAGTATGACCTGCTGTGGCTAGCTTTTCGACGGCTTAAGCGTAAGAAAGCTTCTGGTGTCGACGGACTGTCCGTTGACGACTACGAAACCAACTTGCGGAGCAATCTGCAAGACCTGGAATCGCGGTTACAGCGAGGAGCCTATCGACCTTTTCCCAGTTTGCGGAAAGACATTCCGAAAGGGAATGGCAAGACGCGACCACTGGCCCTTGTCCCTGGAAACACTGGGCCTGCGTCGAGGACAAGATCGTCCAACGAGCAATCGTGATGATCTTGGAGCAGATTTACGAAGTCGACTTTATCGACATTTCGTTCGGGTTTCGGCCCGGCTGCTCGTGCCATGACGCACTGAAAGCACTCGGGTTGAACATCGGCACGAAGCGAGTGAACTTCATTTCGGATAGCGACATACGTGCGTTCTTCGATGAAGTTAACCACGACAAACTCGTCGAGCTACTGCGAATCCGCATCTCCGACGAGCAGCTGTTGCGGTTGATCGTTCGCTTTCTCAAGGCTGGTGTGATGATCGACGGCGACTGGTGGCGAACCGACAAGGGGGTTCCCCAGGGTTCGGTTCTTTCACCGATATTGGCAAACGTGTACTTGCATTACGTGCTGGACCAATGGTTCGAGCGTGATGTGAAGCCACGTTTGCAAGGCGAAGCGTTTCTGGTTCGTTATGCGGATGACTTCATCTGTGCGTTCCAGTATTACCGCGACGCCCTCCGCTTTCAGGAGGTGCTGGCCAAACGCCTGGGCCGGTTCGGTTTGGAACTCGCCGAGGAGAAATCGCAGTTGATTCGTTTCGGCCGCTTTGCCGAACGGGACTGCCGCGAGATGAACGAAGGCACACCGCCGCCGTTCGACTTCCTCGGTTTCTCACATTACTGCGGCCACAGCCGTGCGGGTAAGTTCAAGTTGAAAAGGAAAACGGCGAAGAAGAAGTATCGACAGAAACTGCAAGCGTTACAGGACTGGCTGCGTGCCAACCTGACGACGCCGATTGCGGAGGTCTGGGCGACGCTGAATCGCAAGCTACGCGGACACTACCAGTACTACGGGGTCAGCGATAACTGGCCCTGGTTGCTGAAGTTCCGCAAAGCCACGATTCGTTTTGGCGTGTACCTGGGTTCGCCGCCGCAGTCAGCGGAAGATGTCACCAACGGCCTTCTACGCGGAATATCTTCCGCGTCATCCAATCGCCTGCCCTCGACAATTAACGAACCTGATCGGCCGACCGGAGTCGCAGTCATGAGAAACACGGTGACAAGTGATGTGCCGGGAGCCGGATGCGTTAACTGCGCATCCCAGCGCACCGGGAGTTCTGAGAGGGGTTTGTAGCTCAATTGAACACGGTCGAGATATTGTGACACCACCCACTGGGAAACCGGGTGGCAACAGGGAAAACAAACGTCGGCCTAAACTCGAAAGACACATTCCTACTCGCCCAAGGTGCCGTCGCCGTAGGCTCCGTCATCGCCGCCTTGCTAATTTACACTTCGTCCTGTCTGCTACAATACTTGGTGACATCGAGCCGTTCGCCTTGGTGACGAGCGGCGACCACCATCTGTACCGTTGTGCGACCTAGATGTTTCGCATATCCCTGCTGCCGTGGATTACGCGCGAGACTTCGATGCCGTCAGTGATTGCCCTGAAGAACACGACGTAATTCCCAACGCTAAACGATCGGCATCCGGGTACGCCAAACGCTTCCCGAATCGCTCCCATCTCGGGGTGCATCGCCAAGGTGTGGCACGTCTCGCGAATCTTCGCCAGCCACTGGCGAGCCGCGTTCGGTTTGTCGCGTGCAATGTAATCGACGATGCCTTGAAGGTCGTCATCCGCTTCCGGTGCGTAGATGACGTTGGCCACTATTTTTCTCCGCGCTCGATTTCGGCGATTCGCTCGTCGGCCCGTGCATACACTTGTTCCGCCGGAATACCCAAACCGGCGTCGAGTTGTGCAAACCCTTTGGCGACTTCTTCACGCAATGTCTCGCGTGCCTGCAGCATTCGCAAACCTTCGGCCAACACATCGCTTTCACTTAAGAATCGTCGCTCGGATACCATACGCTGAACAAACGGAGCCATGTCGCTGGGAATTTGGGTTGTCATCTCGAACCTCTTAACGATTTGCTACACTGCCGGTCGCCCAACACAGATTTGCCGCTAAAGCCGCTGCGCGGACGCCTTGATTTTTATTCTACCTGTTTTCCTTTGGTACAATCAACTTGTTGTTCAAACGCCTTCTCCTTCGCTACGTACGGCGTCGGCAAATCTAACCGTTAGCGGACGCTAGTCTTTCGTGGCTCGAACCAAACTCGTCTATCCGAAGATGCCCGGCAGTGGTGACGCACCGCTTGACCGCTGCGTGGCGTTCGAGAAGTACGACGGTACAAACCTACACTGGGTCTGGGAACCCGAACTTGGGTGGTACGCTTTTGGTACTCGCCGTGATCGTTTCGACCTTGACGCCACCGGCATTGCGGCGTTCGCAGCCGCTCACGTTGGCCTCGAAGAGGCTGCGCCGATCTTCCTTCGGGACTTGGCCGAACCGTTAACTGACGTTCTACGCGAACACGAGTTCTATGACTCAACCGAGATTGCAGCGTTTACTGAATTTCCCGGCCCCAATTCGTTCGCCGGTAGACACCGTGACGACGATCCCAAAAACCTTGTTCTTTTCGATATCGAAACGGCTGCCGGGTTTATGCATCCTGAAACATTCATCGACCATTTCGCTGCATTACCGATCGCGCGTGTGGTTTATCGCGGTAAACTTACGGGCTTTGCCTTCCTGGCGATCGTCACGCTGTGTGGCATCGTGTTTATTACTCGGCCAAACTTCGTCATGCACGATATTCCGCCGCAGATGTGGTTGCCCCTCTTGGTCGTTATGGCAGCAAGATTAGCGATACGATGTCCCATTGCCCGTGGTGTTCGGCCGTCGTAGACCGGTCGAGCATTTCAGCGGAAGGCTGATCGAGCTGTGGTGACGGTCCGCAACGGTGGCAGGCGCCGTAGTCCTTTATTGGCAGTCGCATTGGTGCTGGGGTGCCGTCGGGCGCCGCAGCGCTCGGTTCAGGCGGTCTCTGGCACAACCCAAGAAATGTTTAAAGCCCTGGCCCTCAGTGCCGTCCCGCCAGGTGCGCTGTCGTCGGATCTTTGATCGCAGTACCCTGCCGTCGCCGCTCGTGCATAATCGTCGTAACCGGCAGAGTTGTGGCGAAGCTCGGCATGCCGATCCGATGTTGATTACCGGCTACCCTGCCGATGGCGCGGCCGTACACACATCGATAAATGACGCGAGACATGAACATCACGCGCTTTTTCCTCTATTGCAGGGTGATCCTGCTGGTCGGCCTTGCCACCGGTTCTACGCTGTGCATGATGGCGCCGATGGTCACGGCGGGTGACCGGGTGCCGGGCGGTTCTGCCGCGACAGCGCCTGAGGTGCTGGCAGTGCCTCGCGACGAGATTTCGCTGGCCGGGGGAGCCATACGCTTTACGAGCCCACGTGGGTGGTTCGTGAGCGAGTTGCCCGCTGGTCGCCACCTGCAGGTCTGGGTGACGGCCCAGCCGTTAGCGCGTCGCGGACCGCACGACGGTGTGGCGGTTAGTTTTCACTGGCTGGGCCGACCGGCGAGCCATGAAGAACTGCGAAGTTGGGCGTTGCGGTCGGACGAAGCAGGGCGTGCGGGGCAACGACCAGGACAGAACGTCGAGCTTCGGGAGATTGCAGGTCGGCCGGGTGTTGTAACTTCCTTTGCCAATGACGATCGCAGGGCCGAGCACTTTGTAGTGGGCTTGGAAACCGGAATATTCGAATTGATCAGTACGGCTTCGCCCGCTCAGTTTGTCGCTCAACAGAAAATTACAGCGTTGATTCTGGACGGACTGCGGCTGCAGTCGCCGCAGCTCGCGAATAGGCCAGCGGATCTCAATGCTATTGCCGCCGCTGACGCGATCGGCCTATGGAAGAGTCTGCGTGGCCAACTTCATCTGGGCAGAGACGGCGGTATCCTGCTACGATTCGATCGGCGCGTCGGATTTCCGCTAGACGCTGAGGGCGTCTTGCGTTTTGATGCGGCACGCACGGAGATCGACGGAAGGTTTCAGGCGCAGGGTGATCTGCTGATGGTGACGTGGAGCGACGGCAGCCGAACCATATTTCGCTGGCGAATGAACGATGGTCAACTATTGCTGACGGACCATCACGGGCGTGTTAGCCAATTGAATCGTTTGTTGGAATAGCTCAAACTAGTACGCAAACGATTGTCATCGTCACATTTCACGACAGGACCCAACATGGCCGGTAATCCCGTCGCCATCGTCACCGGAGCATCCCGTGGCATCGGTCGAGCCATCGCGCTGCGGTTGGCTGACTTGGGCCACGCGGTCATCGTCAATTACGTCCGTAACGCCGATGCCGCCGCAACCGTGGTCAGGCAAATCGAAAACGCAGGTGGTACGGCACGGTCGCTCGCTGGCAACGTCGCGGTCGGCGACGATCGCAGTGTTCTGGTTCAGACGGCCTTGGACGAGTTCGGCCGGCTCGATCTTCTGGTCAATAACGCCGGGATTACTTCGCAAGAGCGTAAGGATTTGTTGGAGTCGACTGAGCAGAGTTGGGACGCCGTTTTTGATACTAATCTGAAGGGCCCGTTTTTCTTGGCCCAACTTGTTGCCAAAAAGATGATCGACCTGATCGGTTCCGGGACGATCGATGCTGGCAAGATCATCAACGTATCCTCGATTTCGTCGTACACGGTTTCGACGGCAAGGGCCGATTATTGCATGTCGAAAGCGGCTATGGGGATGATGACCCAGCTACTGGCAGCGCGTCTCGCGGGCGAAGAGATCCAGGTTTTTGAGCTATGCCCCGGTGTGATCGCCAGCGACATGACCGCTCCCGTGGCTGAAAAATACGATCAGTTGATCGCCGACGGTCTTACGCCCCTTCGCCGCTGGGGACAGCCGGAAGACGTGGCCCAGGCGGTTGCGGCAATCGTGTCCGGTAACTTTCCCTTCAGCACGGGAGAGCGATTCAATATAGACGGCGGATTTCACATTCGTCGTCTCTAGGCCTGATCGGATGCGTTGCAGCGCGACGGCACGGCGTCTCGTAAAGCACGCGTCGAGTATCGCCCGCGTCTAGTAATGATCGTGGCGTTAGTGACAATGGACGGCACGACCTCTCGCTTTACCCCCGGTTGTCATCAATGAACTTCGCCATCGTTGGATTGGACACCCGCATCTCGCCACTTGCGCAATCGATATCGGAGCTGCCGGAACATCAACTGGTCTTCGCCTGTGTCGATCGGTCGATGAACGCGCGGTACGCCGAGGTGTTGACGCGGTTTGACGACGATGTGTTGTATGACACGAACGATCGCGATTGGCTGGCCAGGCTTCATGCGTCGAGTCCCGATGTGGTTGTCGTCGCCGCTGGACAGGACTCTACCGCATTGGTGCACGCAATTCGCAGGCTGAGCGAACTGGGAATACCTCTTGTTTTGTCCCATCCGCTGAATCATTCGGCAATGGTCTACTACGAATTGGAGATCCTGATCGAGGACGCCAAAGTTGCCATGATTCCGTATGTACCGGCTCGATCGCAGACGGCGGTGCAGGTCTTGCGCCGACGAATGGACGACCAACCGGTCGGCGACGGCGTAGAGGGACTGGGGCAGTTGGAACAGATAACGTTAGACAGGACCGTGGGGAAGATCACGCGTGCTGAGTTACTGGACGCGTTTACTTCCGATGTCGATGTCATCCGATACCTTGTGGGTGACGTGAGCGACGTGGCGGCGATGCATCCGGGTGGCGCGGATTCGTTGCCGATACCGTTGAGCGTCCAGATGAATTCCAAGCGTGGGCATCTGTTGCGGTGGTCGATGTCGGCAGCTGCTGCTCCGCCGGGCGCCAAGTTGACGCTTACGGGTACGCAGGGATCGTCCGTGCTGCACATGCCCGACGAGGACGCGTGGCAGTTGGAAGGCCTGGTGAGCGACGAAGATCCAGCCGTCGGCGAGGAGTCTGCTGGCGGTTCAAGCGACGTTGTGGCCAGCCTGATTCGGCAATTGGAAATGGCGCACAACGACGCGGAGTACATGCAACAGACGTGGCAGGACGTTACTCGCAGTGTTGAAACAACCGAGGCCTTGGAAAAGAGCTTGCGTAAGGGCCGCGTCGTACGACTCAGCTATGACGGGCGAGGCGAACAGGCCGCGTTCAAAGGCACGATGGCGTCGATTGGCTGCGGCTTGTTGATCGCGATGTTGTTGGTGACGGTCGTGTCCGCCGTGTTGTTGAAGATCGCAAAGGTACAAGAAATGGCTGGGCTGGCGGCGTTCGTTGGTAAGGTTCCTTACGTGGTATTGGGACTGCTGCTGGTGTTCTTGATATTGCAGCTATTACGGTTTGCGATACCGGGGAAAGAATGACGAACGGGCGCGCAATCGCCGAACGACGGTGGCGGTTGTCTAAATAAAGGGCTTCACGTCGCGCAAAGTCGTCGCCTTCTTGCTACCTTTCACGTTCGGCTCTATGCTAGGTGAGAAATCCATTCGTTTTGATAAAAAGGAGACGCAGAAATGGCAAAAGATGCCGAAAAAGCAGAAGCCAAAACCCCGTCCGATAGCGGAAAAGAAGCGGAACAACAACAGGCTGTACGTGCGCCGATACAAATAGACGACGAGAAGGCGTTGGCGACGTACGCGAATTTTTGTCGCGTGACCGGGACGCCCGAAGAATTGATCATCGATGTCGGTTTGAATTCACAGCCTGTTGGTCCGCAGACCGAGGCGATCAAGATCAATCAGCGACTGGTGTTGAATTACTTTACGGCCAAACGCTTGTTGGCGGCATTGCAGATGTCCATTCAGCGGCACGAGGCGGCCTTCGGGGTACTGGAAACCGATGTGCAAAAGCGCGTGCAGCCTTCCGCCCTGGCAACCGCCAACCGATAGAGGAACAATGTGAGTCGCCGTCTTTTCAGAGACTAGCGGCAAAGAGACTTTGGAATGAAAGCCGTCCATGCAATTGTCTGTAGCTTGATCACGTCGATGATCCTGGTTGGCTCTTCGGCCCCTGTCCGCGGCGAGGAGGAATCTGTCGAGAGGAAGGGGCGTATCATTCCGCCCGAACTGAAGGATCTCAAGCGTAATTACAAGGTGCGACTGGTCTACTTTGTACCGAACGACCGCGAAGCGAAATCAAACTATCGCGAGAAAGCAGACGTGTTGATGCGGGTCGTGGCCGATTTGTATCGCCGTGACCTGAACAGCAAAGGCTACGAAACCCGCGGTTTGGACTTCGAATTCGATGACGACGGGCGTATTAAGGTTCACTTGATCAACGGCCGACATTCCGCTGTGCACTATGCCGGCGATCCTCCCAGTGCCGATCGGTTATTTAATTCTTGTCAGGCGGAAATGATTGAGGCGACGGGGTATCCCAGTCGTCGTGCGTGTCTTGTGTTTTCCGAGGCCGGTGGAATTGCCGAGGCCACCCCGGCGTATCCGTATACGGGAATCGCCATGGTCTCCGGTGAAATATTTCGTGATGACGTGACCGCGACGACCATCGAAAAGCAGATTGAAAACATGTTTGACGAAACTCCAATTCCCAAGGTTGCAGGCAAGGATCCGGAATCGCGTAATCGGGAAGTGCAGGTTTCTAACGGCGTGTTGGCACACGAACTGGGGCATATTTTCTGGTGTCTGCACGATTCCAGGGAACTGCACAACAACATCATGGGCTATGGATATCACAACCTTCGCAAGATGTATGACAGGGACACGGCCAAGGATCACCCGGTGCGATTCTGCAAAGACCATGCCCGGATGCTAAGCTTCAACCGCTATTTCCTGGAGGAGATCAACGAGCAGGACGGTGACGCGCCGAAGATCGATTTGGAATTTACTCAGCCCCTGCGGCCTGGTGAGACGAAGGTGCATGCCCGATTGAAGGTGACCGATGACGAGGGCCTGGGGGCTTACATCATTATGCAGCGCCCGCAGGATCTACTGGTCGCGTCCGGAGCGATGCCAGGCAAGGACTTCGACGAAAGCCTGGTCATTGATACCACCTTCCCGCTTCAGCCCGGCTGGGACATCACGTACATCGTGAACGTGCTGGACAAGAACGGCAATGGGAGTCAACTGACGAAAGTGGTCAAGGTCGAACTGGAATAGGGCGCGCATACCACGCATGGCGAGCTTGTATTAGTCTGTGCCAAGGCGCTAGGTGCTCTGCCACCATTGCTTCGGTAGGCAGCCCAGCGCCATCCACATGAGTTGGCTTGCGACAAAAATCCCCAGCCACATCAGCATGCCTTCGCTGAATCCGTACGAGTGCAGCCCGACACCAAGCTCGTTGACGCCAAACCAGGACCAGGCCACGGCAATGTTGCCGGCCACAACCAGGACGGCCAGGCCGCGATCCTTGACGATCGCACCCCAACGGGCATGCAGCACCAGCGCGTTCCAGAGCACAATGATCAGCGCGCCGTTCTCTTTCGGGTCCCAGCCCCAAAACCGGCCCCAGGAATCGTCTGCCCAAAGTCCCCCCAGAACGGTTCCCACGAAACTGAAGAAAATCGAAAAACAGAGAGTTCCGTACATCATGGAAGTCAGCATCTTGCCGACCGTCCGATTGCCTACCTTGACGTTCAGCGCTTGGGTCATCACACCGGCGGTGATGTAGATCACGCCGAGCACGCCGGCCACCAAGGTCGTGGCATAACCAAGCGTAATGCACACCACGTGCGTCGCCAGCCAGAACTGTGTATCGAGCACTGCTTGCAGGACGGCCATCGTATCGCCGTCGGCCAAGAAGTGCGCGACCAGCAAAGTTGCGAAACCGCTGACCGCCGCCACGGCGTTGCCGACGCCAATGCGGAAAAACCATTCCAGAAGGAGTCCCAGTAAGACGCAAGCCCAGCCAATGAAAAGTGCGGAACCGTACAAATTGGTAACGGGTGGTCGGCCCGAAATATAAATCCGCGCGACGATGGCACAGGTATGCACGAGGAAAATGAATACGGCCAGCCAGAAAGCCGCCCAATTTAACGGGCGATTCCAGCCCGCGGACCACGTCAGCCAGGAAAGAGCGGTTAGCACAAAGACCAGCACATATAGAGCGGAGCAATTGTAGAACGGGGAAATGTGGTTGTATTTCGCTTCGAAATTGACAACGTTTGCAACGTACTCCTTCGGCGGATTCTTCCGCAAGTGGATCTGATAATCCGCGACAGCACGATTAAAGGCGGTCGCGTCGTTATCGGCATACGCCAGAAGAATTGTGTTCAGTTGGGAAAGCGCTTCGGGGGGGCGCTTGCCCAACACCTGGTCCAGAAATGCTTCAACCCATGCTTGCGAGTAGGGCGCCCACTGGCCGTCGTCCTTCGGAACGGATCGGGGAGCCGGCCGCGACCGGATTTCCGCCATGAAGTGGTCGATCTCTTCTCGCAATGCCATCACCTTGGCTTTCGCCGCTCGTTCGTCGTTCCGGACTTCCTCGGGCGTCGGTAGCGGCGGCAGATTCGGTGGCACGAACGCGTGATGTAGTAGCGTGAACGTGCGAATACGATCATCGAGCTCGACTACCTTCCGCTGAAAGTCGCTCAACTCGTCCGCGCCTTGTTCTTCTATAATTGTCCTGGCCTTGTTCGCCTCGACTTCGAAGTCCCGGATCTTGGGCCGAATCTCGCTGATGGAATACTTGTTTCCCTTGCGGCGTGTCAGGCCAATTAAATCCAGAACCTCCAGGTTGTCGATCCGGACAACTTGATGATCGTAGGCGGCGGGCGAACCGGAAATCACATCCAGCAGCCAGCGGATGGCAGGCTGTTCCTCGCCGTTCGTATCGGTAAAGGTCTCGCGGTTGGAGATGGCACGTAAACTGTTTCGCGCAAGCGTGTCGAGTGGTTTCACTCGACCTTTCGCCAGCACCGGCAGGCTCGCCGCTTCTTCAATGTGTATCTCTGTCGTCGATCGTTCCACGGGTTTTGCGGCGCGCGAGATCCAATAGGCGCCGAGCAGCACGGCGGCTAGCGAGGCAACAAGCGTAGGACTGTACCACCCTCGCGACGGCCTGGCTTGCAAGTTGGCCAACGGTGCCTTTTGACGCTTGGCATTCTTCTTGCTAACCGGGACGGTTGTCAGGGAATCGAGGTCATTGACCGGTTCGTCCGCCAGCCGACGCAGAAAACGAATCAGAGTCAACAGGAAATGGGCCAGCATGCCGGTGGCCACGATCATGCAGGCCACGTAGGGAATCATCCAGCCGCGGTTGGTGACGACGCTGAGGATGGTTGTTTCACGACCCAGATGATCAGGTCGCCAACTTGATTGATAGAAAGTCTCGCCCGAATAGCGCAGGGGATTGTTCATCGAGATGTGAATTTTGCGGTCGACATCTTTCGATTCATCCACCAGGTAGACGTCGGACGAATAGTTTTTCACCATGGTCGAGCCGTGGTAGTCGTCTTTGCGGAAGTCGATCAGCGAAACCGCATACGGTTTGTAGTGACGAGCAAATCGGAGCGATACATCATATTTCTTGTCGCCAACCTCGATTTCTTCCTCCAGCTTGATCAGGTCGCGGTCCCTGCCGATCAGAACGCTTTGCGACAACAAGTACGTCCCCAGATCGGCGCCCGACTCCTTGTCGAGAAACTTGACGTAGGCCGACGCCTGGTCGACTGCGCCTCCTGAATTTGTCCCCGAGTTGATCTTGGCCTGCTTGGTGCGCAGTGAGATCCCTTTTCCTTTTGTCGCCGGGTTCGAATCGGCTTTCGCTCCTCGGCTGCCGACCGCTGAGTTATAGAAGTATTGTTCAATTAAAATATCGAACGGGAGTTGGTCGCTTTGAATGGTCTTGGCTTCCAAAAACTGCGAATCCTGTCCGTTCTTGACCAGCGGAATGGTCACCTCGGCATCGTGCTGGTCGTCGCCGGGGAGGTTGCGATCGACGACGGCCAGTTCGACGGCGCGAATATCCTGGGCGTAGTTGACCGTTTGGCCTTCATAAATCGTTAATTGCTCTTCGACGTCATACTGGCTCACGAAGACCTGGCCGAACATCATTAACAAGACGCCGGAGTGTAATTGGACAATGCCGCCGCGACGCTTGAACAGCAGCAGGCAACCAGCCAGCAGGATCAGGGCGGCACACAAAGCTTTGATCAATTGCCACAAAATCCGCATGCCGGAGTCGCCCAGGTAGGCGTCGTTGCCGGGAAAAATCAGCCAGATCGCCAGCACCGAAAGGGGAATCAACGTCACGACGATCACCCAAAAGTCGACGCGCTGATAGTATCCGTTGAGGGCAGAAAAGATGGTTGCGCCGATCGCGATGGCCACGGTGGCGGCGTAGCCGTACTTCAGAACCGACCATAGTCGAGTCCATTCCTCAAAGAACGGCACACCCTGCATACCGGCAGGATTATGGCCGCTGACGATGACAAACCACGTCCCGACAATGCCTGCGGCGATGACGGCCAACCCGGCTACAAACCGTGCTCCGCTCGCTTGTACTTTGAAGCGGATAGCGTGAGCGGCCAGCAGATTCACTAGCATCGCGACACCGATCGCCTTACCCCCAGGAAAGAAGAAAGCGCCGTGGGTGACGGACGTGATCGCCATCAGGGCACCGAGGGTCAACGCAGCGACGGCCAACGGTCGGCCTGCCTGTCTGTTGCGCGGCAGGTAGTAGGCCAGCGCCCCAAAGATCGGTGTTGCTACCGCTGCCGCGAACGCGAATATCACTCGCATGTTGTATTCGGGCATTTTGGGAAACCATGCCGGTGGAAAGAAGATCCGTACCGGAATCCAGGTCGCCCAGCGGTAAAAGTACCGCGACATGACAGCCCACATGTCCATCTCAATCTGTCCCAGAGTGCCGGCCAGGACGATGAAGATAGCCATGGCGAACAGAACCACCGTCAGACGCAACGACGCCAAAGGCCCGAGCGCGTCCACTAACTGCGGCGACGCCGTGATGGTCGACTGCCTGGTATCTGCGAACAGCGGCGAAGGGCTTAACGCATCGATCGAGGGAGAAGTTGCCATGGCGTTATCCTTCATTTAAATCGCACGGACTTCGCAAAGTCGCGGAAATTGTCGCGCTCGCGCTGCGCCAATTCCGCGTCACCTCGTAGCTTGAAGAACCAAGTGGTATCGCCGGTTTTTACGACGACACCCAGGATCGCCTTGTCCGTACCCGAACCGTTCCCACCTAGTTCAATATAGTTTCCTTGGTGGCCATCGACCGTAATTGGTGTCAGCGATTCGGCCAATTGTTTGGCATTGATGGAATCCAGTTGGATCTGGCCGCGCCAGCGATTGATGTTGTCCAACAAATTTCCACCGGCAGATCGAACGGCGATATCGATCTTTCGTTCGCCATCGGTGACTCGATAGAGAGCAGAATCCATCATGCCCAGTCGAGCTGGTTTCCAGGCGGAAGGTGGCTCGCAGTCCAACACGCTCGAATCGTGGCCGGTTTGCGGCGTACCGCGGGCGGGTTGTTCCACGCCAGCCATCCCGCGTCCCATAAACGGCGCCTGCATCGGCGAAGCACTCTGCTTATTGCCAATCAGGTCGACCAGCACGGCATTCTGGTCAGCGATGGTCAACGCTTCGATCGCCTTCGTCAGTCCGTCTTTATCGACTGGTGGCAGCTGCATCTGCCCACGCCAGCGATTGACGTTTTCCAGAAGATACTGCTGTGGGTCCGTCTGTTTTACCGGTAGGCGGACGACCGTCAGTTCGAGGTCGTCCAGGTCTCCAGGAATATCGAGGGTGGCGAAACGCATCGTATCACCGCCCAGGCGCTCGCGCCATGTTTCCGGACGGCTCCAGACCGGGTTACCCGCCCCGTTGTCCTCGAAGCGCACCGACTGGACGAACGTGCGAAAATCAGCCGCGTGGTTTGCTACTCGATCGGTCGCCCCCGCGAGTTTAAAAAACCAGGCGTCATCGCCTCGTGGGAACATAGCGACCAGCATGCGATCTTTGCTGGCCAGTTTCTTTTGCCCCTTGGCTTCGACGATTGACTCTTTGATGACTCGGTAACTGCGGATTTCATCCTGCTGGCGACAGCCTGGCGCCGCGATGACAAGACAAAGCGATATCGCCGCATACACTGCGGCTCGGTTACGGCGGCAACAGAGCATGGGAGGCAGGAGCGTTTAAGGGCGGGAGCGGCGGGGTCTATAGGGCGCTGTTGACGTCCGAATGTACGCCCTATTTCGTCGCACGATGGAATTACTCCATTATAGAGCCATGCGGTGGAATTGGTAGACAGCGTTGAATGCCTGTATGTGAGTCTCTAAGTGCCTGCGAGTTTTGCCATAGCGATAGATTTACAACCTGGCAGCGAACAACGACTTTCCTATCGATAGACGCTCGTAAACGTTTCCGTCCAACCAACAATCGGAACTTCTGGGGCGATCAGGAACATCTCGACACGCCGGTTTCTCTGTCGATTCGGTTCGGACGAGTTGGCTGCAATCGGTTGGAATTTTCCGTACGTGGCGACACCCAGTCGCGACTCCTTGACACCTCGCACGCGCAGGTAATCGCTAACGGCCAATGCACGTGAGGCGCCAAGGTGCCAGTTGTTGGCGTAAATATTACGAGCGGAGTCGCCTTCTATTTTTCGATCGTCGGTGTGCCCGACAATCATCAATCGCAGGTCCTGTGCCTGTTCCGATTTCAGAATGGCGGCAAACTCGGACAGCAACTGCCTGGCCTGCGGTTGTAATTCGGATTCGGCACTGGCGAACAGAACATCGGCGTCCAATTTCGCGGCACCCGTTGCAGGATCATAGTGCAGGCCGGGGTGGCGCTGGGCAAGTTCAGCCAACTGCCTTCCGACACTCTGCGGAAGCGAACCATCGCCGAAGCGCCGATAGATGTTGTCGCGCTCGTTCATGAAGTTTTCAAGTCGACCGCGGTCGGTGCGGCCCAGGCGATCGGCAGTCGTCAATTCGCCTTCGGTCATCGACAGCTGACCTTCCAGCCGGCGACCGTGCGCGTCCAACTCCAACAACTTCGTTTCCAAGGCCTTGTTTTTCTCACAGACCTCCTGGTATTGCTGGCGATAAGTTGCGACGTGCGATGCAGGCACCAGACAACCGCTCAGTAAGATAGAGGCTGCCGGGATCAAGACTATCAGACCGGGCGTGGTCCACTTCGTGGCAGGCTTTCGCCACATGATACGACTCCTTTCGAACCCTGACGCGCCGAGTGCCTTCGTGCGGATCCTCCGCTGCCCTCGGTGCTCGCGCCGTGTCCTCCTGACAGGTGGTTTATTGGAATATGGTGGTTTATTGGAAAATATTGACGATCGCTTCCATGAGGTCGCTGTTAACCGGATAGGTGCCTTGCCAGCTCCACATCTGACGTACGACGTCGTAGATCAGCATTCCGGACAGGCAAAGGATCGTCACGCATCCCAGAAGGCTTAGCAGATTCCAAACGGAATAGGGTGCTTCGGGAAGAACCGGTTGCATCATGACTCCGACCGCAGGTTGCGGTACGCCCAGCGGTGAGGCCGCCGCGACCCCGCCGATCATTGTCTGTGCGTCGGACAAATCCTCTTCGAGGATATCCATCCCGGCCTGACCTTCGACATTCAACATAGTGGCGGCCGACTGGTCGTAGCCGATCCCGGTTTCATCCAGCGGGATGACCTGCGAGCCGCTTTCCGACAGATCGTCGTCACCATCGTCTAAGGGAGTGAGCAGGAAATCATCATCCATTTTCAGTTCGGTTGCGCCGGAGGCGCCGGCGAGGTCGTCGCCGAGTGTGATCATGTCGTCCTCGCCCAAGACCAGCGACTCGTCGATTGCCGAACCGCTCAGGTCCAGGTCGATGGGGGCTTCTTCCAGGGAGAGACCGCTGTCGGCGGGATCCATCAAAGAAATGCCACTGTCGCCAGCGGATGTGGTAATGTCGCTGCCACTTCCCTCACCCAGGACGAGATCGTCGTCGTCACTTAGTTCAATCGACGACTTGCCTTGAATTTCCGAGTCGCCAATCCCGGAATCGAAATCGATCGCCGCTTCTTCCAACGACAAGCCACTGTCAGCGGTCAGACTCAAATCGCTACCGATGTTCGAGCTGGGGGATGAAGCGATATCGGGGGTGGCTGCGTCGAGGTCGAGGGTGTCGATTTCTTCGAGGTTCAAGCTTAGATCGGATCCAGCATCGGACCCAATTTCTGACCGGGGTTGTTTTGCATCGGAGGCTGGTTCTTCGGCTGTTCCGAGTCCAATATCGCTGTCCGCAAAGCCGATGTCGCTGCCCTTGATCATCGAATCGCCGACCAGCTGAACGTCGCTGGCTCCGGCAGCCGCGTCGGCCAGCGTGATGTCGCTGTCACTAGGGGAATCAGCAGTATCGTCGATGATGGTGCTCTTCGAGGTGACGTCTGATCCACCAAGTTCACGTTCGCTGAGCAGGACGGATTCGTCGCCATCGTCTGTGGCCTCATCGCCCAGCGTCAATTCGGAACCACCGCCAGAATCATCTTCCAGGCTCAGGTCCAGATCGCTATCGAACTCGATATTTCCTGCCTCCGCCGGCGCCTCGGCCGAGACGGTCTCGACAAGTTTATCAATGTCGTCGGATTTGAATTTCCACGTCGCGCCGTCACGAAATCCGCGAACTTCGTTCCGTGAGCGCATTTCCAAGAGCTGCTCGACAGTAATGCCAAGCGTCTTGGCCGCTTCGTCCAGCTGGATGAATTTTGTCGCCATGTAGGGCTCCGCGTTAAACTGTGGACGTTGTCTGCCACAGTTTCGCGCTACGACTTGCTGATACGATTCAGCGGCGATGCCTTATCTTTCGTCCAGCATCGAGCGGATCTGCTGTGGCAACGGGCTTACGCCGTTGTATTGGCTCATGTGCAGGTCCCAGTTGATGTTCCGCACGCTGCGGAGCGTCATTTCACCGTTGGCCGTATTGATGTGGTAGATGGCTACGGTACGGAGCGTCGGATCGATGACCGTTAACTGTTGGCGTCCATCGGCCACCTGGCTTGGTAGGGCGATCAGGCCCTGGTCCGCCAAAGGAGGCACTCCGAGATCTCCGAGCCGCGGGGTCGAAAAAGCACCGCTGGCCATCATCATCAGACCTGCACCGAACACGACGCCCATCACCAACCGTCGCATCGCAACCTCCCTGCGTAATGGGATGAAGGAGAAAGGGCATCTAGTTCCATTCTAAATGCCCGTTCTAAACGATCAAGCTTCCCACAGAGTTTGCGTAAGTCAGGAAGCCATCAGCAGCTTCCGCAGCTCAGTCCGCAGGGCTGGCGGAGTCTAGCTAGGGGTAAGAGGGCCAACAAGGCCAAGTGCCAACATCCCTTCCTTAGGGGGGTAGGATGGCGTAGCGTGAACATTCAGGGAGCAGCGTGGACAATCACGGAGTGGAAACAGCCATTCTGCTCGCTCACGGCACTAGCACGGCAAGCACGGATCCGCCGGCAATCACAGTCGGGAGACTGGCAACGACTGCGATTTACGAGAAATCGCAGTCCATCCCCAGTCGCATTTTCAGCTCGTCAAACTGGCGGTGGTATTCCTCGCTGGACGCATGCACGTGCTCGGCTTCGGTGATGAACTGCATTTCGTCGTCGCATTCGATTAAAAATTCTCGAAATACTTTTTCGAAAGGCGAAAGTTCCTGACCGTAACAGATCAGGATTTTATGTTCATCAAATTGGACCTCCAACGGAATGTTGGGGTTCAATACAGCGATACCTGCGCATCCGTCGTTCAGCAGCATCTCTTCGTAATCGTAGAGGATGCTCTTCAACACCGGCATGTCGATGTGTTCTCGGTACAGATCGCGATGCCCGGCACCGTCGCGGGTATGACTGGTTTCCAAAACCACGTCCACGCAGTCGCCCAGCGGATCCAGGAGATCCATAAAGACGTTAAACAGATTCTCCGTTGAGGCCGACCCCATCAGGACGGGCACACTTACTTTGTTGGCGTCGTCGCTGAAGACGTCGTGACGAAATCCACAGCGAGGCATGACTTTGAGGTCAAAGGATGGCCGGATGGCATCGGTCAGCACGAAGTCGCCATAGCGGGCGATGTTCAAATGCGTTTCCAGCTCTTCTTCTGAGAGTTCCTCAAAGCTGCTCGGCGAAGCATTGGTTACCTGCTCGTGGAATACGTTGCGAAAGAATTCCTTCAAGAAGCCCATGATAGTCCGGCACCTTTTTGGTCAAGAAGCAGTCTCTACGAGGGATCGGCATGTGGGTCTTTTGGGGAGAATTTTCATGTCGAACGTCGGAAGCACTCTGAAAAATCTTAGGTCACTACCGCGGCCTGACATCGCGACGCAGGACGGTTTTTTGGCATGAATCTGCCGCCCGCCGCTAGAAGCGGCAAAACCGTTTTGGTTGCTGAGTCACTGTCGACGAAAAGCAACTCGTGGCGAAAACACGCTACTCTGAAGCGTTTTTGCAGCCACTTAACCAACTCTACCACTCGTCCGCCCGCGTGATGGCCCAGATATGTTGGATTGGGTCCGTAATCGGCAGTTTGCCTGTCGGACGTAGCGATTTGCGAAGATTTGTCCGCCACACAATCAGCGCCATTGGCAACAGTCGAGCGAATTGCGGGTTCTGGGGTTTCTTTAAATCAACATCCGCTGCCGATTGGCGCAAATGTGTCTTCGACGCAGCGCTCGCCGGGGCCGACGTTCGGCCGGCCGCTGACCGGCCGGCCGGCACGCGGGGACCTTCCGTCGTCCCGGTCCGAAGCTGGCTGCATGCCAGGAAGCTGGGGCTTGCTGAGGCAGTTGGGACGTGACGAGGCAGCTGCCGACCCGTTGAACCGATGCTTCCGAGACGTCAATTTGACCTGTTTAATGAATTTCCGAGTCACTGACCGCGGTCACCTGCGCCTAACTATCGCAGCAAATAGCAAGCCGCATAGAATACTTGGAATTATGGAATAGCTGCAGACGAGGCGAGATTCCGCCTACGCTGCGACGACGACTAGGAACTTGCGAATGAATAACTGTCGTATTTGTAGGACGGGGCACTCCTGCCCGTCTGCGCATGACGGGCAAGAGTGCCCCGTCCTACAATCATATTGCGACGGTAATTGATTGGTCAGTCCTAGGGCCAACAATCCGGGCTACTGATCGGGCATTGCCAACGCGCCCCTCAACGAGTGGAACTCCCAACCACCGAGGATTCATCGTGAAAACCATTGCGACACGAGTCGAAGCGAAGAACCGGATACCCAATCCCCATCTCCTTTGGGTCAGCCTGGCTCTTGTACCGATCTGGTTCGCTGGGATCTCAGAATCGATGGCCCAAACGCAAACCGGCCAAGCCCCCACGAAGGAATTGAAAGCCGCCGAGCTGCTGAGCGATTTTTGGGAAGTGATTACCATGCAGGGCGTCCGGGTAGGCTTCGGAAATACCCGCTCGGTCGCAATCCGGGAAAACGGCCGGGACCTGGTCAAAACCGATTCGGTCATGAATATGAAGGTCAAACGTTTGGGAAAGTCCATTACGATGAAGGTCAACCTGCAATCGGTCGAAGGCCGCGATGGCCAGCTGGTGCGCATGAAGACCGAAATGCTGATGGGACCGACTCCCATGACAACAACCGGCCGGGTGAAGGGCGATGAACTGGAATTGGAAATCAACACGCTAGGGAAGTCGACAACGACCACCCTGCCCTGGTCCGAAAAGTATCGGGGAATCTTTGCGATGGAGCGGTCTTTGAAGGAAAAACCAATGAAGCCGGGTGAACGGCGGACCTTCAAGGCACTGGCGCCGATTTTCAATCAGATCGCCGAAATTGAAGTTACGGCCGATGACTACGAAGAAACCGAATTGTTGGACGGCAAACGGCGGCTGCTAAAGATCAACTCGGTAGCCAAGCTGGGGATTATTGATCTGACGTCCGAAGTGTGGGTCGACGAAGATGGCCAGCCATTGAAGACATTCGAGCCGATGATGAAACAAGGGACGTATCGCACGTCGCGACAGATCGCCTTGCAGGACGTTGAGGCCTTCGAGCCGGATTTGATTGTCAGTACCTTGATTCAAGTCAAGGGCCTGAGCGACATCGACAATATCGAGACGGTCCGATACCGCGTGACGTTAGATTCCGACGAACCCGCAGAAGTCTTTCCCAACAGCCAGGCGCAGTCGGTGCAGAAAACGGTCGATCAGCAGGCACTTATTTCCGTTCAGCGTATCGACTTGAACCGACACAAGCCGGCCGGCGAATCGGACGCAAAGCCAACCGACGACGATCGCACGTCGAATAACATGATTCAAAGTGACGATCCGACCGTGGTTAAATTGGCGAGGCAAGTGGTGCCGGATGAAAAAGACAGCCGGCGCGTCGCGATCGCTTTGGAGAAACACGTCAATGATCTCATTACCGAAAAGGACTTCACGACGGGCCTCGCGACGGCGGCCGACGTCGCAGCCAGCCGGCAAGGCGACTGTACGGAACACGCTGTACTGTTGACCGCCCTGGCCCGCGCTCGGGGCATTCCAGCGCGTGTTGTCATGGGGCTGGTCTACGTCGACCGGCTGAAGAGTTTCGGCTACCACATGTGGACCGAAGTTTGGGTGGACGGCGCCTGGCTGCCGTTAGATGCGACGCTGGCGCAAAGTGGTACGGGAGTTGGCCATATCAAGTTGGCCGATTCCAACCTGAACGGAGTGGACGTTACCGTTGCATTCTTGCCCGTCGTCAAAGTCATGGGGCGACTGGAAATCGAGGTCGACAAGATCCAGCGTGCGAGAGACTAGAACCGCGGGAATGTAGGAGCTTGGGCGTCTCGCGATGACGAATGAACGTACGATGGGACTCCGATCCCGTCGATTAACAGCGCGACAACGACGAGATCGGAGTCCCACCGGATATTAGGGCGACGGGATCGGAGTCCCATCGTACGGTAGGGCGACGAATAGGGACCGTGGATTGTGGGACAATTGAATGTGGACTAACGGCCTCTCGGTGTCTGCTGGTAACGACGCATTCGTTATTGGTCATTGGGATTAGGTCATTGGACGTTTGCCATCCAGTGATTGGTGGCGAGCCGCACCGATTACTGATTACCGATTCAATGGTGGCTGATCCAATACAGGTCGTCGGGTTCCATCCCGGATAGTTCCAAGGGTCGAACTTCCTGTGTCGGTTGTTGATCCTGCCCTTCAAGCGGGGGTTGCTGGGTTAGCATCTCGGGAAGTCTTGGGTGTGTGGCCGGAACAAGCTGGACTCGCCAGTTCTGGTTCAAAAGATCCCAGCGCATCGAGTCCCCGCTGGTATAGCGTATCTGATCGCGTGATGGCTGGACGGCTGCTTCGTCTTGGTCGATTAAACCATTCTGTCCGTCGCCATTAACATAGCCATACGTGATGTAATTCCATTGCAAGCGGCTGCGCGGAACAAACAGCATCACCTGGGCGTACGTGACGTTGTCCGCCTCTAACGGATTGGCGAACAGCCCCGGAAGTAGGGCAGAGATCGGTTTCCAGTACATCGTGCCGACAAACATGTATCGGTCATTGAGGAAATCGTTCCGCATTTCGGGCGACACGGGGCGATCGGTTTCGGTGCGTCGTATCCGGCCGATGAGGGTACCGGTCTGACTTGCGCCCAGCGGCCAGCTGCTGTCTTGGCCATCCGTAAAGCTTTTCATCTCGCGTTGGATAACCTCCTGATCCGTATAAATAACAAAAGGCAGATTTCGAACGTAGTTCTCATCGATCAGGCGGCGCAGTTGTGCTTTCGTGAAGCCATCCCAAAGACGATAAAACTGTGACATTCTGGCGACCGTGTTAAAAATTCCGACCTTTTCGGAGTTCCATTCCCGTCGATAACGCTCCGCGATGGTCTTGCGCTGATGGCGTGCAACTTCGCGGTAGTAACCTTCGCCCTCGTCCAGCACAGGATCGACAACCGGCAGCGTACGCGGATCATTCAGGATGACCGGTATCGGATTGGGTTCTTCCAAGAAACCGGCCCACAACAGGCCCTGTAGCGGACCGCGCTCCGCATGAACTTCAGCGCCCCGTTTCCAACCGTGTCGTTGAGCGATCCGGTTCGTCGCCATTTGTGCTAGTCCAGGAATCGAAGCTGTCAACGTTCTTTGATACTCAGGAATCAGTTCGTCATCCAGAATCGTTTCCAGTGTCGGCAGCACACGGTTGCTGAATGCCGCTGCCCAGGCGCTGAAGGTACTGACCATCTCCTGTTCCAAGGGGACCTTGTTCTGGATCGCGTTCTGCGGTACCACGTCGGGATCGGTGCCCACGTGCGGTATTGTGAAGGGCAAAGTCTGCCGTGAAAACGTACCGCTGAAATTCCGGAAGTGGGAGAACCCGTCCCACATGAAAAGAGGAGCCGTTTCATTCCAAGCGGCCAGAATCTCAGGGACCAACGTTTCACTATGATAGTCACGTCCCTCCCGCAAGAACGCAGTTAGTGCGAACACATCAAACAACAGGTAATTCGAATACGTCAGCGAATTCATGCCACGGGCCAACACGACGCCCCCGAGTAGGTCGCAGCGTCCGCGGCATTCTGCATTTTCACTTTGCTATCCGCCTGCAAGCCGACGTTTACGACCATGCCCAACAGCATCGCCAAAATCATCATTGCGAATACCGAGATGATGCTGATCGATCCGTCTTGATCGTGATGAATGCGCCTCAACAACGACGGACTTGCAGGAGTGCCGCCCTGTGGTCTAATCATCGGAAGCGAATCGACGTTAGTCATCTTGGTTACCTCAGTCGTATTCATGACGGATCACTGATCTCTGACCTTCGTTCGTAATCGTCGCTTTCGCTACCAGCGGCCAGGTATACATGTCTTCTTCGTCCAGCTCGATTGCTTCCGCGACGCTGTCCGGCTTGTTCTGCGGATGGTGGATCGTCCGTGCTAACAATCGACCGGGTCCTGGCAGCAAGGCAAGGTTATGGCGCACGACGACGGTGATTTGATCTTGCCAGCCAATCTCATTGGGCTGGAAGCCGCGAATCTCATCTTCATAGCCAGGGATGGCGACTGGGCTGCCACCCGCGTCCATGTAGTCCACGTAAAGCATGTCGACATAGAGGCGACGGTACTGCGGAACGTAATAATAACGCAGCGGCGGTTCCGCGCCCCCGGGATGAAACACCGACAACTCAACACGCGTTTGGGCAACGGAATACTCGAGCTTATTGCGCAAACGGCGCGGGACGGCATCGATATCCGCCCCGTCATTCGCAATCGCGGAAAAGGCCCGTGTAAGAGGCGAGAGGCTATTCGCCGGGTCGATACCCGCTCCAGCGGCCGGGAGCGTCGACGTGGTGGCTTTTCTGGAGGGCGCGATCGGCAAACACGCCTGGACTGCCGCCAGCGAAATCCGTGCTCGTTTTGTACTTTGGTATTCCAGTGGGGCCTGCTCGGCATCCACATCAAATATGGATCCGTGGTCCCGGTACTCGCGAAACGTCAAACCGGCGATGTGGTTACGACCTTCTGCTCCGACATGTGCAGGAATCCAGACGGCGGCGGAACGGGCGCAGGCAATCGCAGCGTACTCGACCACGACTTGCGCGATCATTAGCTGACTGACCTGCACGATCCCCATCATGACCATCATGAAAACGGGTAATGCCAAGACAAAACTCAGACTCTGCACACCCCCTTCCTCGTTGCCGTGAAGTTGCAGAAGTCGTGCGGGGCGAGCGCTTCCGCCGCTGATGGCAACGGTCAGGCGTAACAGCAGGAACAAACCTGCCATAACGCTGAAGCCGACCAGGAAGGTAGTGTTTAAGGAATGACCCATGAGATGCGTGCGACGAGTGTGGGATCTACGGCGATCTTCCTTGGACTTGTGCGCTCTACAGGAAGGGAAACTGACGCAAGAGATCGAACCTGACCAGGATCACGGCGACAAGCGCGCTGGGTGCCAAATACAACGTCGTTTTCGATTCGTTATCGAGGCTGCCTAAATGCGAAAAACCTCGCAAGCGAACGGCGGCCCAGAGGTACTGTGCGATCTGTTGAAAAAGACGGAAAGCGCCAATTTGCCACACGAGGATTACCAAGGCAAGCGCACCACCCAGTACAAAGCTCCACAACATCGCTTCTAATCCCATGCGAAGTCCTAGAAACGAGCCGATCATCGCCATCAGCTTAACGTCCCCGCCACCGATCTTGAAAAAGACGAAGCACACCAGCATGCAGCCGCCGCAAGCCAGTAAACCCCACAAGCAATCGGAAAGTGTCGCCTCGCCCGCGTATTTTCGTACGGAATCGGTCGCCCCGCACAGACTCACCAGGGCGGCGCAGACCAAGCCACTCACGATACCCGGGTAGGTTGTCCAGTTGTAAATCTTGTGCGACCGCAAATCGGTCACAACGGCTGCCGTCATAAAGCCCAGCAGCAGCACCGTAGACGACATACGTTGAGACTCGTTACGGTTCGATAAAGTCGTCTCGGCTCTCCTCTAATTCCTCCATGCCAGTCATGAAGTACCCCTTGATCATCGGCCAACCGACCTTATAGAGGAAGATTAGTACTGGCAGAGCAATTAGCCCAATAACGAGAATGGTCTCCAGGCTGACCTGACCATCCTCATCTTCGTGGACGCGACGAAGTATCGTCTTTAGAGAAACTCGATCGTAATCCGAATTCATTGCTGCGTCCTCGCTCTCTTCTCTCGTTCTCTGTCCGTAGCTATCGCTTCCATCAACCGGTTGCCCCCCTCGCCCGTTGCCACAACTCACGTCGACAGCTCAAGCCGACGAACCCCTACGTGAACGGCCAACCTAGGACAACAGTCGTTAACTCGTACACCAATCGCATCATGCGGGGGCCAACCCACATTAACAACGTCGCCATCGGCAACACGATGCCCAATACCAATACATAGTCCAGTGTTGCGACGCCCCGTCGAGCCGACGTTCGGATTCTATATCCCGCATCCCGCATCTCGTTTCCCGCTCCCCGCATCCCGCATCCCATATCCCGCATCTCGCATCTCGCATCCCGCTCTCGATTCTATCGAATCCACAAAGCATTGGTCAATTTTATCTGTTCGCTAAGACCTTGGTCCTGTAATTCTTTGGCAAACGTCGGCTTTTCGCCTGTCGCCACCAGTTCGGCTTCCAGCCGTCCGTCCGTCCGTCGACCTTTGAGCTGACAGACGAACAGATCGCGAATCTGGTATTGGTTTTGATCATCCAATCCATAGGTTTCCGTGATTCGCGCAACTTTACGTGATCCGTCTTCGCTGTACCGAGCCAACTGGACGACGAGGTCGATCGCCGAACCGACCTGGGCCCGAGCCACATAAACCGGAATATCGATGTCCGACATCAGCGACAACGTTTCCATCCGGATCAGCGCATCCCTGGCCGTGTTGGCGTGAACGGTCGACAGGCTACCGGCATGGCCACTGATCATTGATTGGACCAGATCCAATGCCTCGCCCGATCGCACTTCACCGACAATAATCCGGTCGGGCCGCATCCGCAGCGAGTTGACGAACAACTGCCGAACGGTCAGCTTGCCCCTGCCCTGCCGGTCGCCTGGTTGAGCCTCCAGGTAGAGACAATGCTGCTGGGCAAGGCGAAGCTCGGAGGTGTCCTCGATGACGACCATCCGTTCTTCCTCCGGGACGCTGGCAGATAACGCATTCAGAAACACCGTCTTCCCGGTGCCGGTTCCGCCAGAAATCAGAATATTCTTCTTCAGTCTTACGCAGAAATCGAGAAACTCGCACGCTTCCGGCGAAATACTGCCGAATCGGATCAAATCGTCCATCCCCAGGATTTCCTGGGAAAATTTGCGGATCGTCAGGTACGTGCCGGTCCGAGCACTGGGAGGGACAATTGCGTTGACGCGTGATCCGTTGGGCAGTCGAGCGTCCAGGATCGGACGCTCTGGATCGATTTCCCGCCCAACCCATTGCGCGATATTGTGAATTGCCGACGTCAGGGCGTCGTCGCTCTCAAATCGCGCGTCGGTCCGTTCAATCTTTCCGCGCCGTTCGACATAGACCGTGTCATACCCATTGACCATGATTTCTGTCACGGTGTCATCGCGTAACAGATCGCCGATCGGGTCGAGGAAGTAATCGACGCTGGCTTCGTAAATCGCTTCGCGTGCCATGGTTCACTGGAGGATTGGAATGGTGGAAGAGAAGATTGGAATGGTGGAAGATTGGAATGTTGGAATAGTGGAATAAAAGGGATAGCGGTTGCATGCAATCTCAATCATCAGCGTACTGACAATCCATCCTCACTGCCGGCCCCACTGTCGTCAACCGCACAGGCCGGAATCCGACTTTGATACGCCTTTAATACCCCGAGAAGGACGCAGGTCAAAGGTAAAAGATAGAACGTAAAGATGAGCGAGTCGCCACGCAGGGCCACCGGTAGCCTCTGTCTTCCGTCTTCTGCCTTCCGGCCCTTCAATGCCGCCGGTCGCTCCGAGAAATTCCGCTTTGTCCGAATTGCCCCAATCTCCGCGCGACCGGCTTCTGATCACCGATCACCGTTTACCGATTACCGATTACTGATTACTGATCACCGGACACCTTGCACGCGAACAGCGTGTGGCATAGGTTCAATTATCGTAGCTGACCATCTTTTCTGTCCCCGTAGCTCAATTGGATAGAGCGTCGGCCTCCGAAGCCGAAGGTTGCAAGTTCGAGCCTTGCCGGGGATACTCGGATTCGAGCGTTATTCGTGATTGGCTGCCGCGGTTCGCTCAAGCCTCGCGCGTGGCGTTCGCTGGTCAACTTCTGGCTCAGGGCACATCGAAGGATTGCACGATGCCGGTCGAGCACGTCACCGGGCCTGATTCGGTTTGAATGATCAGCGCGCCGTTATCGTCGATACCCTTGCACGCGCCGACGTATTGCTTCTCGCCGACCAGCAGCGTGACCGTTTTGCCGTTCAATATGCAGAGATCCGTCCAACGCTGACGTAGTTGATCTGGTTTGTGTTCTAACCGATGCAACTGGTGCTCGATCTGTTTCAAAATGCTGAGCAACAGCTGGGGGCGATCGTGCGATCCTTCCGTTAGATCAATCAGCGATGTTGCCTGACCTTGCAGGTCAACCGGCGCCGAGTGAATGGAGTTGTTGACGTTCATACCGATGCCGATGACAAGCATTCTGTTGGGGCGGGCGACCGTTTCAATCAGTATGCCCGCGAGCTTGCGGTCGGAGACAAAGACATCGTTGGGCCACTTGAGACCTACGTCGAGTGCGGGACTGAGCTTTTGGATCGCTTCGCAGACCGCGACACCGACGGCTAACGACGCCAGCGACAATCGCTGCGGATCGGCAAGGGCTGGCGGGCAATCGATCAACAAGGAAAAGGTGAGCGCACCTGCCTCAGACCACCAGGGATTCGAGCCCCGCCCTCGTCCTGCCGTCTGATGCTCAGCGACGATCAGCAAGGGCGATTTTTGTGGGTCCTGATCGGCCCGCTGCAGCGCAAGATCGTTGGTCGATGGCAGACGCGCGTGGGTCTCGATGTGCTCAATAAACGTCGCGCGTTTGACGTCTTCGCATTGTTCGACGGTCAATGTCATATCCAGATCATCCCCTGACGATCAGCAGTGTTCTCGGTCATGCCGCACCGTCGATTCGGTAAACTCGGGCGTGTAGATCGACGGGAAGCGTTACCGGAGACGTTAACACGATCGTTTGCCCTGATATCCCCTCGATGACTCGACAGAGGATGTCGATGCCCTCTTCGTCCAAGTCGGCCGCGGTCTCGTCCAGCAAAAGGATCTTTGGCTCGAGGGCAAAGGCACGTGCTAGTGCGACTCTGCGTTGCTCGCCGCCGGAAAGATCGCGGCAACTTCGTTTCGACAGCTGGTCAATTCCAAAACGTCGCAGCCATTGCATGCCAGTATCGATCTGCTGCTGGCGCGGAAGGCGACGAGCGGCCAGGCCGTAGGTCACGTTGGACAGGGTTGTGCCCCGAAAAAGGAACGGCGACTGGTGCACGAAGACTCGTTCGCGCGACGGCACGTCGATTCGACATCGGCCGCTGTATTCGTCTTCCAGGCCACCGATAATCCGCAGCAACGTTGACTTTCCCGTTCCGTTGCCGCCGACGATCCCGACATGTTCGCCCGCCACGATCTGCAGTTCGGGAATCTGGCAGATGGTCTTGTTCCCTTTGCGAACCTGCAACTTCTGAATGTCAACGAGGCAGCTCATGGCCGATCCTGCTCGCGACTGAGCCACGCGGCCACTGTCGTGATTACTAGTGCCATGAATAATAGTATCAGGCTCATCGCGATACCACGCGCGAACTCACCTTTGCTTGTTTCCAGGGCCGTTGCCGTGGCTAAGGTTCGAGTTTGGGATTTGATATTGCCGCCGACCAACATGGCGATACCGAGTTCTGTGAAGCAGCGTGCAAAGGCGGCAAGCAAAGCCAATGTTATTCCCAATCGGGCTTCCGAGATAGAAGTTTGCCAACGTCGCAACGGTCCCGCGCCCAATGTCCACGCCGTCTCGGCGACGCGCGCGTCAAGGCTGCGGATCGATCCGTGCGTCAGCGTTACAATAATGGGTAACGCCAAAAAGATCTCACACAGCGCGATGCCCCAGGGCGTGTACAAGAGATCGAGTCCGCCCAGGGGCCCGCTGCGCGATAACATCGCAAAACCAACGACGCCGATCAGCACAGTTGGTACCGCCATTCCGACTCGAAACAGGATGACGAGCACAGATCGGCCCCTGAATTTCGTGCCGGCCAACAGCGAACCGATTGCGATGCCAAAGATGGCTGCGATGCCAACGGCGACCAGCGAGACCCAGAGACTGCGCCACGCGGCCTGCAATACAAGCGTGTCGCCCTGCATCAACAGTCGAATCGATTCGCTAAGTCCCTCCCAAAGAAGCTGCATCAGCGTCGCCTAGGGTTGCGAACCGAGTCGTAACGGATGGAAAAGTTGTCGCCCACCGATCTGATAGCTTTGGATCAGCTGTTGCGCTTCATTCGAAATAAGATACTCGACTAAAGCGTTGGCTAATTGGTCAGCTATCATTCTATGCTTGTCTGGCGCAACGCCGATGGCGGCATAGGTATTGCGCAAATCGTCACTGGCGGCAGTTAGCGGTTCCAGATCAATCTTGTCGGCGAACTTCAGATAGGTGCCCATGTCTGCGAGGATGTAGCCTTGCATTTCGTTGGCCATGATCAACGATCGCCCCATCCCCTGTCCGGTTTCGACGTAGTGTTTGCCCGAGGGTGTAATGCCTGCTGCCTTCCAGAGGTCTAATTCCCGACGGTGTGTGCCGCTATCATCGCCGCGCGAGAGGAAGCGGTGCCGGCCCTCCGCGATGGTGTTTAGCGCATCGATGCAGGCGACATCGCGAATTCGAGCCGGATCATTCTGCGGGCCGAGGATCGAGAAGTAATTGTACATCAGCGGCTCGTGACGAATCCCATGGCCTGCTTCCATGAATGCTTCTTCTGCCTGGCGATCGTGCACGAGCAGAATGTCGGCATCCCCGGTCTCCCCGAGCTTCAAGGCGGCGCCGGTACCCACCGCAATGATGTCGACGCGGCAGTTCTGGGCTGTCTCGAAGCGGGGTAATAGTTTGTCTAACAATCCCGAGTCGCGCGTACTGGTCGTTGTCGCCAGTCGTAAAACCCTTTTCGTACCTGCCCGCGATCTGTCTTCACGACAACCAGGGCTGTTGAACGTCAAAAGCAGAAGCAGCAACAGAAGCAGTGATTTGGGGAGAATCGCTGTCATCAACCAGCTTCTCGCGAGCGAGTTTGTTTGCGATGAAATTCGATCCTGATTGCAATCGTGATCGCAGGGGGCGGATCGGTCAAAAAAAGCCCCTCAAGCGAACGCCTGAGGGGCTCAAATTGCAAGGCTTCACAAGGGGTTGAAAAATTTTGAAGATCTGTGCTTTGAAGATCCGTGCGTTGTTAATTTATTACACGCCGGATTCCTTCACTGTCTTGATGATGGCCGCCGCAACCTTGTAGGGGTCGGCGTTGGAAGCCGGGCGACGATCTTCCAGGCGGCCTTTCCATCCCCCATCGATGGTGGCGATCGGGATGCGAATGGATGCTCCACGGTCGGAGATGCCGTAGCTGAATTGATCGATTCTCTGGGTTTCGTGGTCGCCTGTTAAACGCTGCTCGTTATGAGCACCGTAGACGTCAATATGGTGGGGAATGCGTTCACCGAACGCGGCGCAGATGATGTTGAACGTTTCTTCCTTGCCAGATTCGCGCATGACGGCATTGGAGAAGTTGGCGTGCATGCCCGAACCGTTCCAGTCCGGGGCCCAAAGGGCTTCGGATGCCATTCGATCGCGAGTCCGTAGCTCTCGCCCACGCGTTCCAACAGGTAACGAGCAACCCAGGTTTCATCTCCGGCTCGCTTAGCTCCCTTGGCAAAAACCTGGAATTCCCATTGGCCCGCGGCGACTTCCGCGTTGATACCTTCCACGTTAATGCCGGCCTCAAGGCAAGCATCCAGATGCTCTTCGACGGCCCCTCGGCCATGGCAGTTCTTGGCACCGACGGAACAGTAATACGGGCCCTGCGGCGCAGGAAACCCTGCCGGTGGAAAGCCAGGCGGCAGATTGGTTGTCGTGTCCCACAGGAAATACTCTTGCTCGAAGCCGAACCAGAAATCTTCGTCGTCATCTTCAATGGTCGCGCGGGCATTGGATACGTGCGGTGAACCATCGGCGTTCAAGACTTCCGTCAATACCAGGAACGCGTCCTCGCGACCCGGATCCGGAAAGATCGCTACCGGCCTCAAGAGACAGTCGGACTCGGCACCGGTCGCTTGTTCGGTTGAGCTACCGTCAAACGACCAGATCGGGCAATCTTCTAGCTTGCCGCCAAAATCCTTTTCAACTCGTGTCTTGGACCGCAAACTCTGCGTTGGCTTGTAACCGTCCAGCCAAATGTACTCTAACTTGGCAACCATCGTGTGCTTTACTCCTTACCAATTACCCAAATGAAATTCTGTTTTCCGACGTCGTTCGTGCCACCGCGGTCAACGCGCTCCAGCAGCGCTCCCTTCGTGCGAAAGAAACGCGTGCCAGCGTGGCGATCCCAATTGCGGCGATCCCAGATGACGCCTCCCAGCACCTTCCCGGAAGCGAATCGATCGTCTCAGATATATTCGAAACTATCGACGCATTTGCCTGGGCTTCAGGCCGTTCGGTGCAATGTCCGTGCCAATCGTAAATACCAAGTCGTATATATTAGGGTTTTAAGATGCGAATGCAATCGGCCCCGGCCAATTTCGCATCAGTTACCGACGCCAAATTGCCCAAATGTTGAGCACGGATTGAGCGTTTCCCAGGCAGGTCGCGACGATGACGGACGGCCTAGTCGCCGTTGGGCAGAATCGCTTTTTCGCGAAATTGTCGGATAGCGCGGATCATCTCTAACATGCTCTGGTAGCGGTCGGCAGGTTTCTTTTGCATTGCCCTGTGACAGATCGCGTCCAGAGGAGTGGGGACCGTGAAGTGTTTCGAGACCGTACTGGGTGGCGGCGGCTCTTCGTGCAGGATGTTGTCAAACGTCTCGTTGATGGTCCGCCCGCGGAACGGTTCCTTGAGCGCCAGAATTTCGTACAACATCACACCCATGCTGAAGATATCGGTCCGTTCGTCCACCGGCAGATCGCGTACCTGTTCGGGAGACATGTAGAGGGGTGTTCCCGGACGTCTGCCGGTTCCGGTCAGGCGATCTTGAAGCTCAGTTTGCGTAACTTCATCTTCTCGCGACTCATTGGGCATTCCCCAAACCTTGGCGACCCCCCAGTCCATCAAGTAGACCTCATCGTACAGTCCGACGAGGATGTTTTCCGGTTTGATATCGCGATGAATGACGCCTCGCCGATGGGCGTAGGCTAACGCATTACCGGCCAGGACCAGAATCTCCAGTAGTCGTTCCAGCGTGAACTCTTTTATTGCCGGTTCGTCACCGCGGGCCATACTGACCAGGATCTTATAGAGGCTATCTCCTTCGACCTTCTTCATGGCAAAGTAGATCTCGCCTTCGTCGGTCTTGCCAATTTCGTAGACCGGAACGGTATTGGGATGGGTCAGTTGCGCGGTGATACGTGCCTCGCGCAAGAGTCGTCGGCGATCGCGCGGCGAGTTCTCGCGATCCTTCCTTAGCGTCTTGATCGCGACCTTGCGACCGAGGTTACCGTCGGTACAAGCCATCAGCACGCCATTTCCACCCCCCGCGAGTTCGCTAAAGTTGCCGTACTTCTTGAAATCGTTGGTAAACCAGTCGGGAAGTCCGGCGTCGGTCGTCGCCAGGTAGATGCCTGGATACGTCTCTTTTTTATCGGGGTCCGACATGGGCGGCTGCTCCTTGAAAATGCGCGTCAAATGCGCTCCACGGGGACAAGCTGATCGTTGAATTGAAGGCGGTGGAATCGGTGTCTGGAATTCACAAAAAGCAATTGCTCACGTACCTGCGATTGGCTGATATGCGATTGGGGTTGCTTATCAATTTCAATGAGGAGCTGATCAAAGACGGCATTTCGCGGATAGTCAATGGACTTCAAGATTAAGCTTGGGTTCGGCAAAATTTCACTGTTCGAAACTTTGCGCCTTTGCGTGAAAAACCAATGTGTGAAAATCCCGGCGGTTTGGTAGAGTCTCTTCAGCTCACTAATCCACCAGTGGGAACTCGGTGATGCGCAAGCGAGTGCATCCGTAGGGGATCAATTCGATCGGCTCGGCCGGTGTGTCAACTTGCGATGGGCTCTTGGGTAGCGGGCCGGCCGAATTGTTGACCAGTTTCCAGCTCGCTATCCGCTTGCCCTTCGTCTTCAAAACGACCGGGGCTGTCGCCGTATCAAACGGCTTGTCGCCTGGCTCGCGAGAAATCACTTCAAACGATTCGCTCGGATTACTGTGATCGATCGCCAGCCCGAAATTCCACGGCGTTGTTGGTTCGATCTGCCAGTCAATCGCCGGGAATTTGTCGTGGTGTCGTTTGAGCACGGTTCGCTTTTCGCCTATTTTCAAGGCGTAGTACAGCGGTCCGCGCAGGACGGACGCCGAGTTCTCGTAGCGCCGCTCGATGCGAATGGTCATTGGCAGGCTGATTTCGATCGTGTCACCGGACGTCCACGTTCGATCGATCGTGGCAAACGTCCCGGCCACCGCGTCGGACTTCTGGTCACCAACAGAATAAGTCGCTCCGCTCGCCCATTTGGGGATCCGCATCTTCAGCGGAAATGCAACCGGATCCTTCGTGGTTACGGTGAGCTTGATGTTGCCTGCAAACGGATAGTTGGTTTCGGCAGTGATCGTAACGTCGACGCCGTCGGCAACTTTGGCCGTAACTTTGCTGGGGCCATGAGCCACCAACGCCAGTCCGTTGTCGGCGGTGGCCATCCACATGTGCTTGACAAACTTGGGCCACCCCTGGTGCATGTTGGCCGTGCAGCATCCGTAGTTTGGCTCGAGTCCATAGATGTTGGAGTCGTCCTTGTTATTGCTCCAATCCCGTTTCGCCACGCTGACCAGGACCTGGTTTGCCTGTTGGTCGTACTGATGGGACCAGTAGTCCGCCGTGCAGGTGCCCGGGTTGGCGTTGTAGGCTAGCGCCTCCAGGCGATCTGCGAGTTCGGGATCGCCCAGGGCCGTGATCAGTTGTTCCAGTGAAAACATCTCTTCGACGATGGCACACAACTCCGTTCCTTGCGTCGGACGGTTGCCGGAAAGATGTTCGTCGCCGGAAAACCGTCCGGCGACCTGGCCGTGGTACCGGTCGAGTTGTTTGAAGCCTTCGTAGACCGCCTTTTTGTGCAAGCTGTTACTGGACTGTTGCCACCAGATGCCGGGATGTTTGATGGCCATGGCGATGTTAACGACGTGCGTATTGTGCACGATCGGAATCCCGTTCTTTACGGCATTCTTCCCATAAGGAAAGTTGGTGAAGTAATTGGACCAGTCGACGCTGTGTACGTAGATCGATTCAGCGGTTTTCAGTAATTGCGGGTCGCCGGTGCGGTTGTACAGCCAATAGACGGGTAGCAGGTTTTCCATGGCGCGGTTGCCGCGCCAGTCCCAATCGGGCCAGTCGGGCGGGTGGGTTGCCAGGTAATGCATATAATTTTGTATTAGCGTCAGTGCGCGTTCGTCGTCGGTGGCTTCGTGGTATTGCATCAAAACCTTCAGGGCGACGGCCAGTGGCCAGCGGTCTCGGTTCGCCTTTGGGCCGAACCAGCCGTCCGGTTGTCCGCTGGCCAGGATCGGCTCCATCCACGATTTGACCTTGGCGATCAAGCGAGGATCATCCAGTGCGTAGGCCAGTGGTATCAGGCCGTCCAAGTAATAAGGTCCGCGTTCCCAGCTTTCGCCCTTGCCACCTCTCCACGCGGAATCGGTCAAGCTCGGCCAGAATTCGTCGAGATGCCCCGTCAAGCCAGCGGCCTGGATTTCCAATTGGCGCTGGAGCCAACCTGCGGGTTTGATACAGCCCAGCGGCAGCGGGATCAATTCAGACGGTGCCAGGGGCGCGCGATTTCCCACGTAGTTTTTGTTTTCGCCAAAGCAATGACCTGCCAACAGGACGTGACCAAGAACGAGCCCGATGACGACCCAGAATCGTGGCCAAAGATATCGTGAACTCATGGTAATCCTTCGGTTGCGGCAGGCTGATTCGGCGAATGTCGCGATTTCGCAAGCTCGTACGACCGGCAAACGGTTGTCCCGGTCACCGGCGACGAAGCGAATTGAGCCGTAATTTACTTTAAATTAGGTGGGTCGTGCGAGCCTCCGTGCGGGCGGTAAATTGCAAATGGCAATCTGGCCACTAAAATGAGGGGCATTAACGGGGCACGGAAATGGTGGTTCGACATGCTGGTTCGAACGATGCCAGATTCTCTTTGCCGCGATTCTAGGCTGAAACTAGTCGGTTCTTTTCCGCGTGAGGATTTACAGCATGAGCAACGACACGGCCACTCGCGATCTCTCGCGCGAGCGCGTTGAGAGTTTTACCGAACAGGTTGCCTCGATTCGTAACAGCCTGCATGAAGTCGTCGTCGGGCAGGACGATACGATCGACCAGCTTTTGATGTGTGCCCTGACCGGTTCCCATGCGCTGTTGGTCGGTGTACCGGGTTGGCCAAGACGTTGATGGTCAAGGCGCTGGCGTCAGCATTTCATTGGAAGTTTTCACGGATCCAGTTCACGCCCGATTTGATGCCATCGGATATCACCGGGTACGAACTGCTGGGATCGGGAAATTCTGACGGGCCGACGATGATATTCCGACGGGGGCCCGTGTTTGCCAACCTGGTGCTGGCGGACGAGATCAATCGAGCGGCTCCGAAGACGCAATCGGCATTGTTGGAAGCGATGGGCGAGCGGCACGTAACGGTCGGAGGCGAGACCTACGATCTGGAAGAGCCATTCCTGGTAGTCGCGACGCAAAATCCCATCGAACAGGAAGGTACCTACCCCCTGCCGGAAGCTCAACTTGATCGCTTCATGATGGAAATCCGAATCGGCTATCCGACGCCTGAACAGGAAGAAGAAATTGTGATGCGTACGACCGGTGGTGCCGTGGAATTGCCAGCCGCCGCCTTCGATCGCGAAATGTTTCTTGAATTGCGAGACGTGGCGATGTCGGTCCCGGTGCCAAAGAATGTCGCCGCCTACACCGTGCGGTTCTGCGGAGCGAGTCGTCCCAGCGATCCCCAAGCCAGCCAGTTCATCAAAGACTACGTCGCCTTTGGCGCCGGCCCGCGTGGTTCGCAGAACCTGGTGTTGGCTGCCAAGGCCCGTGCCTTGTTGCTGGGCCGCACCGCCCCGACGATCGAAGACGTACGCACCGTGGCACCACCGATTTTGCGGCACCGAATTATCTCGAACCATCGAGCGGTTGGCGACGGTCTTTCGTCAGACGACATTGTGGATCGGTTGTTGAAAGACGTTTCGGAATGAGCACACGCCCCTGATGAGCACACGCCCCTGATGAGCACAGTCCCCTGATGAGCACACGCCCCTGATGAGCACAGTCCCCTGATGAGCACAGTCCCCTGATGAGCACAGTCCCCTGATGAGCACACGCCTCCGATGAGCACAGTGGCCACAAGTCGGTTTCTGGACCTTCGCGCACTCGCGCGCGCTGGAGCAAAAGCGATTCACCACCAGGCATCGCATCGAAGGCACCTACAGCGGGCGTCACACCTCGCGGCAGTTGGGCGGTGCCGGCGAGTTCGTCGACTATCGCGAGTACACGCCAGGCGAAGACTTGCGGCGACTGGATTGGCGCGTTTCTGCGCGAACCGGTCGCGCGTACGTTCGAATTTTTCAAGACGAAACGAATCTCGTCTGCACGATGCTGGTCGATGCCAGTCGATCGATGTTAATGGGCAGCCGTAACGAACGCGACACAACCGGTTCAAAACTGGAGTACGCTCAGTACTTAACGACGGCACTCAGCCACGTCATTACATGTGGGCGAGATCAAGTAGGTCTTGGAATTGCCTCTTCCGGTTTGCGTGAATACCTCGCGCCCGCCAGCACGCCAACGCATGCGACGCTGTTGCAGGAAGCGATTGAACAGATCACGACGGAGCCGGAAACACGTTTAGTTGACGCCCTGGAAGACTTGTTCGGTCGCAACTCGCGGCGTGGCGTCCTGTTGTTGGCGACCGACTTCCTGGTGGATGATCTTGAAGCCCTGTTTGCCAAAATTCGACTGTATCGGCATCGGCAATGGGAGGTTGTCTGTTTGCACCTGGTGCATCCCGACGAGGAACGTTTGCCCGAAGGCGGGGCGTTTCGTTTTGAAGGGCTGGAAAACGACGGCCAGGTGGCTTGTTCGCCCGCTGAGATCCGTGCCGCCTATCAGGAACGTTTCGAGATCCATTTGAACGCCGTCCGTACTTTTGCCTTGGCGACCGGTTGTGATTACCGACTGGTTTCGACAGCAGTTCCCTACCTGACGACTTTAGGCGGATTCCTCGTCGAATGCGCGGGTAAAGGTAACAGCGATAACATGAGTTTTCTCAGTCCGTTTACCTTCTGGCTGGCCATCGGAGCTGCTGCCGTTCCCGTCGCGGTCCATTTTCTCACGCGACCGCGACCGGTGCGTCTGCCGTTATCGACGATTCGTTTTGTGCAGGAGGCGGTCAAGCAACGTCGTACCCGGAATCGTCTGCGGGATGCCCTTATTCTTGCCTTGGCACGTTGGCCATCCTGCTGTTGGGCTGGGCGATTGCCCGGCCGTTGATGGGCGAGAAGAAACTGGTTTCGGACGCGGAAGACGGCGCGACGGCGCGGGTCGTGTTGCTGGATGTCAGCCAGAGCATGGCGGCGGCGGAGGGTGGCGGAGACGCGTTCCAACGGCTCGGTGCGGCGGCAGGACAATACCTGATCCATCGCCCCGGTCTGCGCGTGAATTTGATAATGGCCGTAGGCGCCCCGGCCCGTTTTTGAGGCACCATCCACCAACATCGTGTCACTTCGCGAGCAGTTAACGGCCAGCGAGGTTCGACCCGAACGCTTGAATCTATCAGCCGCCATCACGATGGCCGGCGAAATGCTGGCAAAAGTGTCGGGCGATGACCCGCGTCGCGAGCTAGTTGTGGTCAGCGATTTTCAACGGACCAATTGGGCCGCGGCCGATTTTTCGTCCTTGCCCGAAGACACACTGATTCAGCTGGAATCGGTCGCTCCCACCGAACCGCCGGCGAATCTAGCCGTTACCGGCGTGCGCCGCGAGGGACGACCTGCCGAAGGGCGAAGTGCGGCTGGAGGTCGAAGTCGGCAATTTTGCTGCGACCACGCGAAACGCCAAAGTCGAAGTGACCCTGGGCGACGCGGCGTACCAGCTGGAAGAACTTTGCCCGCCGCGAACCAAGACGGTTCTTTCCAAGGATATTGTCGTCCGAAAAGCGGGATGGCTGGCCGGCATGGCGCGGCTGACGGGCGCGGACGATGGCGCTGCCCGCCGACAATGCACGTCCCTTTGTCGTCGATGTCCGGCCGTCACCCACCTACGTCTTGATTACCCGCGAGCCAGTTAGCAAACGGCCATCGGCCAGTTATTACCTCGAACGAGCGTTGGTACCGTCTGCCGAAGGGTCGGATCGCAGCGGGGCGCGGGTCGTACGCGTCAGTCCATCGCGTCTCGATAGGGAAATGCTCAGTCATGCCGAATTGTTGTTGCTGGATCATCCCGGCCGATTGAAGCAGGAACAAGTTGATGTGCTCGTTTCGCTGCTGCGGAGGGGCCGAGCGATTATTTATGTGGCAGCCGAGTTGGTCGATGCGACAAATCTGCAGATGCTGTGCGCAGCAGCGGGCAGCGGACTACAGCCTCCCGTCCAGTTGGTACCGCCTCCGCGCGGTAGCCCGCGTCGCGACCTTTTCTTGACCGAGATCAAAACGGATCGTGCGCCGTTTCGAGCGCTGGGCGATCATTCGTCGGCGTTGATTGCGCCGTCGCGATTCGCTGGCGGATTGGCGACCCAACGACTTGAAGGTGCATTGGACGACGATGTTGTGGCAACGTACAGCGATCGTTCGACCTGTCTCTACATCACGTCGTCGGAGGGAGGTACCCTGGCCGTACTGAATGCCGATCTCGCTGCATCCAACGTTCACGCATCGCCGGTCTTTGTGATACTGATGGAGGAACTGGTCGAACACGTGTTGCGTCAAAACCAAATCGAAAGCGAGGCCAGTGGCGAACTGCTGGTTTGCCGTTTGCCTCCATCGGTGGCCAATGTTGCGGAACTAACCGTGGTCGGAGCGGCGGGCGACAGCGCTTCGACCGGTGAACTGGTGGAAGAGAGCGATGGCGTCGTATGGAGATGGCCCGACGCGGGACCGCCAGGCATCTATCAGGTCCAGCACGACAAAAAAACTGTCTGGTCGGTGGCGGTCACAACGCCGCCTGAGGAAAGCGATCTTCGGGCGTTGGATTCCGAGGTATTGACCGGCCGACTGGCGGGCGAGCGTAGCGTCCAATTTCATTCGACGACCGATTCTGGCCAGCGGCGTGATGATACCTGGACGTGGTTTGCCGTCGCTTGTGTTGTCTGCATGTTAGGTGAGATTGTTGCATTGAAGGCGTTCAATTCATGACGTGGCACCGCCACGAGACATCAAATTCGTCCATTCACCCGTGACGGGTTTGTTGGGAAACATTAGGAATGCGTAGCCTCATTTTCACGCCGCTGATACCGACCGCGTTATGGCTGGTGCTGACGCTAGGCGGCGCGGCGCTGTTGATCTGGTATGCCACGACCAGTCGAGCACGTCTGAGCCGCGGTCGATGGCTGACGATGATCAGCCTGATGGCGATCGCGCTGCTGCTGCCGCTGATCATCTTGCTGAATCCCACCTGGCTGGAAACCCTGCCGCCGCCGGCCGGAAAGCCTCTGCTGACTGTTTTGATCGATCGTTCGGCCAGCATGGCAACGGCCGACGAGACAGACGGACGCACGCGCTACCAGGCCGCCTTAGAGATCGCGGACGCTATGCGGCAGTTGAACGACGCCTACGAGGTCCGCATTCGTAGTTTCGATACGAAAGTTTCGCCAGGTTCGCTGGACGAACTGGCATCCCGCCCACCGGAAGGAAATCTGACGGACGTGTCAGTGCGCTGACCGAAGGTCTGCACGAAGATCGACCACAGGGACAGGCCGTGTTGTTGCTGTCGGATGGTATTCACAATGCAGGCAGTTCCGCGGCATCGATCTTGAAAACCGCTTCCAAGGCAAAAGCGATCTCCGCGCCGATCTTCACCAAGACCCTGGGCGGCCAGTCGGACGTGCAGAATCTCGCCGTCCAGCCGCTCACCCCACAACAGCTGACGTTTGTGAAACAGCAGGCATCCGTTGTCGCCGAAATCGCGCATCAGGGCTTCGAAGGACGCACCGCCGAGGTCCGTCTGTTGCGAGGCGATGAAGAGGTGGGACGACAGGAGGTCTTGCTGGATTCGACGGGCCGTAGCGAAGTTCAGTTTCAGGTTCGTGAGGAACAGAACGGCTTGTACCGCTATCGCATCGATGTATCACCGCTGGCCGAGGAAGTTACGGAAGCGGACAATCGTTCGACGATATTGATGCGGGTTATCGATCAGCCGATTCGAGTTCTGTTGCTGGAAGGAAAGCCGTATTGGGACAGCAAGTTTTTGCTCAGGAATCTGGCCGCAGATCCCTCAATTGAAATGGTCAGCGTCGTTCGCGTAACGGACAGCCGCTTGTTAAAGAGGACGCTGCACCGAGGTGCTCCCGTGGAGGTTGGTCGCGAAAGTGTTCCGGAGGGCGATGCCGGCGATGCGGGTGCGAAGACGGAGCCAGACGAAGCGGCAGTCGTCAACGAAGCGGCTGTCGTGGATAAAGCGGCTGTCGTGAACGACGGGCCCGAGACGACCGAACGGTCCGAACAGTGGCAGATTATTGGTGACGCCTTGGAAGTGCTGTCGGATACGGAGAGCCTTAATGAGTATCAAATTGTGGTGCTAGGTCGCGACGCCGAGGTATTCCTTTCCGAAAACACCATCTCGAATCTGCGTAATTGGATTTCGCGGGATGGTGGTTCGTTGGTCTGTTCCCGCGGAGCGCCGGCGGCGCAGATCAGTCAGCGGTTCGGTCGGCTGTTGCCCGTCCTGTGGACGCGATCGCGAGAATCCAGGTTTCGAGTCGAATTGACCGACACTGGGCGCGAGCTGCGTTGGCTCGCGGGACAGCCTCTCTCGCAAGACGTCGATCCGCTGGCAGGAATGCCGTCGCTGTCGACGGGTACGCAGGTCAGAAAGACAAAGCCAATGGCAATCGTGCTGGCAACCAGCGTTGCAAAAGATGGCTCCTCCGCCGTGCCCGTGGTTTCGTACCAACAATACGGAACGGGGCGCGTCGTCGTCGTCGAAGGTGCCGGCATGTGGCGGTGGGCCTTTATGCCGCCACACTACGCGAACCAGGAAGAAGTCTACGCGACGCTGTGGCATAGCCTGACGCGTTGGTTGGTTTCCCGTACCGGCTTGCTTCCAGGACAAACGATGGCACTGCAGTCGGACAAGGTGAGCTTTTCGACGACGGAAACCGCAACCGCGACGTTGTTGATTCGTGAGCAGGCAAACAGCGGCGATTTACCGCGCGTGAAATTGAGCGGCGGGCCGCTGGAGAAACCAACACTGTTAACACCGAAACCCCTGGGAGAGGATCCCGGTGTTTATCGAGTCGTGTTCGGCCGGTTGGCCGAGGGACAATATGAAGTCCAAGTGGAAGGCGGCCAGCAACCAGGTAGCGGCGAAAACGGTAGCGGCGAAAAGAATGACGACACGACCGCTTTCGACGTTCGCAGTCCTTGGACCGAACGCCTGGACATCGACGCTCGGCCCGACTTGATGCAGCGCATCGCGGAAGCCAGCGGCGGGGCGGCGCTGGAAGCGGCCGATCCGCAGGAATTGACCGATCAGTTTCAACAACACTTGGCGGCAGTCGGCCGCCTCGTGTCCGACGTACCTCTGCCTGGGATCGCTGGTGGGTTCTGTTGAGCGTTGTTGGCGTGTGGGGCGTCGTCTGGGGGCTTCGCCGAAATTCGGGTCTCATTTAGCGACGTCCGGTAGTACATGAATGGACGTTTGTTGATTCCACTTTGGTTGATGAATCGGATAACATAACGAGGTCGCATCGTTGCGAACACCTTCGATCGACCTCCTAGCGACTGGAGCGGGAAAAACCCATGTCGACGGCACCACCTTCGGCGGCACCACCTTCGGCGGCATCGACTTCGACGGCACCACCTTCGGCGGCATCGACTTCGACGCTATCGATTTCGGCAGCGCATGCGGAAATCGGCCTGGCATTGAAGCGCCGGCTGACCGTTCTGCGCCGACGATGGCTGACGATCGGAACGCTAAATGGGCTGTTATGCGGCCTGCTCGCCATGGCGAGCGTATTCCTGTTTGTCGCATGGCTGGACCTTCTGTGGGAGCTGTCCGGTGTGGCGCGCTGGTTTTCCTTGCGACTGGCGGCGGCAGCGGGCGTGCTGATGATCATCGCCGTGATTGGCTACGCGCATCGTGCAGGCAACCGGCGCGCGCTCGCGAAGCGAATGGACCGGGCGGGTGAGACTGGCGGCCAGATTCTGTCTGGACTCGATCTGATCCTGTTTCCCGTTGGCGGCTCGCAGTTGAGTCAGGATCTCTCGGCGATGGCGGTCGAACATGCCGGGACCGTGTCCCAGGACGTTTCTCCGTGGCAAGTCGTGCCGTTACGCTGGACTCGAATTGCCGGCTGTGCATTGCTTTTGACGGCGGCGGGTATCGGCACCTTCTGTCTGTTGATGCCGGCCTTGGCGCAAACCCAATGGGTGCGCTTCACCGATCCTCATGGCGATCATCCACCCTACTCACGGGTGACGTGGACCGTTGAGCCGGGCGATACCCACGTTATTTACTCCAGCGGCCTGGATATTTACGCGACCTCGCAAGGTCCGGCGGTTGATCAAGCTCAGTTGGTGCTGCAGTGCGACGAACGGACCGAACAGCTCCCAATGTTCCGCGAAGCGGACGGACGTTGGCGGGCCGTGTTGGTTCAAGTCACGGAAGCAGCGACGTACTTCGTAAGATCGGGCCGCGCGCGTTCGCCGATCTTTCGCATCGACGTCGTTACGGTCCCGCGGCTGGACGACGTCCGGTTTCGAATCACGCCACCTGACTACACACAGCTCGGTCCCTACGAAGGACCGCTGCCGCAGGGTGGCCTGTCCGGCCTGCCGGGGGCGAAGGTTAAGGTGTGGGCAAACAGCAATCGACCGCTGTCGTCCGGTACGCTCGACATCGAGGGTGGCGATCGGCAGCAATCGCTGACGATGCGTCCTTCGAAGAACGAACCTACCCAAGTTAGCGCCGAATTCGAAATCGAGTACGACGGCAAGTTCCGGTTGCGGATCACGGACGTCGATGGCCAGGATTCGCTTGAATCCTTTGGCGGTGCCATCCACGTCTTGGACGACCACCGTCCCTTCGTGCGACTGCGGCAGCCGCGCAAGCGATCGTTTGCCACGCCGAATATCGTCCTGCCAGTTGTGATGACGGCGGAAGACGACTATGGCATCTCGCAACTGGACGTCTTCCGAAGTCTGAACGATTCCAGGGCACTCCCACAGTCTCTGGATGTGGAAAACTTCCCACGACTCGCCGACGAGCGGATCGCGTTGCCGATGTCCACCTACGGATTAGAACCGGGCGATGAAATCAAGTTGTTCGCTCGTGTCGAAGACAACGATCCGGTCCGCCGGAAAGGCTCGGAAAGCGAAATCGCCACGGTCAAGATTATTTCTGAGCAGGATTTTCAGCGGATGTTGCGGCGGCGAAAAGGGCTGCAGACATTGATGTCCAAAATGCGTGAAGTCCAGCGTCGGATGGCAAACCTGGCCGAGGAAAAGAAAGGGTTGCAGAAGAAGATTGACGAACTGGCGAAGCAGAAAAAACCAGCGTCGAAAGAATTGCGCGATCAACTACGTCAGCTGAGCCAGCAATACAACGACGAAATCGCCGAGATGCGCAAATTGACCAGAGATCAGACGTCATTGGACTTGGAGAAAAATCTGGCTGAACATATCCGCCGCTTAACGCGCCGTTTGGAACGACAAGCCAAACAGATGCGCGATTTGGCCGACCGTCAGGACTTGACCAGCGAGCAGCTGGCCGAAGCCGTGAAAGCGATGATGGGTGACCTGGAGAACGAAATCGAGCAGTTTCAGGAGCAGGTTCTAATACCAGCAGAAATTCTGGAACAGGTCTACCCGCTGATCGAAGATCAGGCGCGCTTCATTCAGCTTGTCCGCCGGCAGCGCTCTCTGGTGATGCGGTTGGAATCGCTGCGAGGACGCGACAACGTCGACGATCCCGCGATCAAACGCCGGATGCGTGACTTCGAGGAAGAACAGGCACGAATCCGCGATGCGCTGGTCCAGTTATTGGATGACATTGACAACCACGTGACGGCCCTGCCGGAAGATGAAGCGCTGGACGCGCTACGCGAATCGGCAATCAAGTTTGTGGAGGATCTTCGTGGTAGTGGCGCCATCGAGGCGATGTCGGAAGCCGAATTGGCGCTGACGGAATTCTCCGGAACGCGCGGCCACGCCAAGGCAGAAGAGGCGGCGGAAATCCTGGAGAAGTTCGTCGAAAAGTCGCAACAGATGGCGGGACACGGTGCTGGCTTCTTGCGATTAATATTCAAACCAGGTGGTGGCATCGAGTTGGGCGACACGATCGAACAATTGCTGGCCGGTCTGGGCCTTCTGCCCGGACAGAAGGGAGGTGGCGGCAATGGTTACAGCATGCGCCGCAGTACCTTAGATAACGTCGGTTTGTACGGGGATCAGCCCCAACTGGATGATCCGCGCGAGGGATCCGGAACGGGCGAAGAAGAAGGCCTCGCAGGCAGTCGGCACCTGGCGACGAAAGATGACGCAAGAAGAATTAGGCTGAAGCCGAGCGGCGAGCTGCGGGCAGCGGGACAAGGTGACGCGGAGGTTCCAGTCCGTTATCGCCGTCGTGTAGGGGCTTATTTCCGGCGGATCGCGGACGAACTGGGGGAGTGAGTTGAGAGTTGAGAGTTGAGGGTTGAGGGTTGAGGGTTGAGGGTTGAGAGTTGAGAGTTGAGGGTTGAGAGTTGAGGGTTGAGGGTTGAGAGTTGAGGGTTGAGGGTTGAGGGTTGAGGGTTGAGGGTTGAGGGTTGAGGGTTGAGGGTTGAGGGTTGAGGGTTGAGGGTTGAGAGTGGGACGGCGAGCCGCCAATGTCGAGGGGTGAGTGGCGAAGCGACGCCGGGCAAAAATAATTCGGAGAAGTACCATGTACCACCACGCAGATACGTTGACAGCGAAGTTTCTTTGGGCGAGCGGCGTCGTTCTACTGTTTGCTGCCGGAAGCTATTGGGCGCAGGCGGAGGATGGAGCGTCAGGAAAGAACGACGCGGCCGACGGTGCCATCGCGGACAGTGCCATCGCGGACAGTGCCATCGCGGACAGTGCCATCGCCGACAGTGCCATCGCCGACGGTGCCATCGCGGGTGGGGCCATCGCCGACGGTGCCATCGCGCGTGGGGCCGTGGCTGATGCGCCGGCAGTCATTCCCGATTCAAAGCAAGCGGGTGGCGAGTCGGAGGGCATCGTGCAGGTGGCGAACCTGATCTACGCGGGCACGAAGAGCAGCAAGTGTTTCGCCGATCACTTCCTGGTGCAGGCCGAAAAGGACTCGTCGATTTCCACTAGCCGCCGCTTCCACGCCGTTAAGCTCGCATCGGAAGACGTTTACGGATTTCCGATGCTGATCATGACCGGCGAAGGGGCCTTTACGTTGCGTGACGAAGAGCGTGAAAATCTGCGAAAATTCGTCGAACGGGGTGGATTTCTCCTGGCGTCGGCAGGCTGTTCGTCGCAGGAATGGGACCGATCCTTTCGCAGCGAGATCGCCACGGTTTTCCCGGATCAGAAGCTGGCGGAAATTTCCTTGGGTCACGCGGTTTTCAACACCGTCTACGAAATTAAGACCCTGACAACCAGCCACGGCAAGCCAAAGCCACTGGAGGGTGTTTCGATCGGTGGCCGGCTGGGGGTTCTCTATTCGCAGGATGGGCTGAACGATACCGCGCATACCCAGGGTTGCTGCTGTTGCGGCGGCAACGAGATTTCGAACGCGATCCAAGTAAATGTGAATATTCTAGCCTACGCGCTCACGCACTAAGGAGACTTAATCAGTACGTCGCACTCCGTATCCCGTATCCCGTATCCCGTATCCCGTAACCCGTAACCCGTATCCCGTATCCCGTATCCCGTATCCCGTATCCCGTATCCCCCAACCAGCACTCAACATGGCCCTTCGCCGCTCGCCCTTTGTCGCTGCCCGACTTTCGCTAGGCATTGCATGTCTCGCGGTGGCGACGGAGGTGGGTTGTTCCGATGCCAAAATTACCGATGTGTTTCTGGTGGTTAGCGGCGACACGGCCGGGTGGATTGTTCCGTGCGGCTGCGCCGCCAGGCAATCCGGCGGTCTGTTGCGACGAGGTACCTACGTTAAACGACTCGGTGCTAAGGAAAACGTGGTCGTGGCCGATGCGGGTGGGGCTGCCGGTGGAGTATCTGAGTACCATCGAGCGAAATTTGCCGCGATTCTGGCTGGTGAAATGAAGATGGGAATTGATGCGCACAATATTGGCGCTTCAGAGGTTGCGCTGGGCATCGATTACTTGCGGCAGATCAGTCGTGAGTTAAGTGTTCCCTTCGTGTCCGCTAACGTTTTTGACGCGCAGGGAAAACCGCTCGCGCCGGCCTACCGCATGGTTCGACGCGGCGGTCAGAATATTTTCTTGACCGGTGTGATGGCGAAAAGATATCAAACCGCAGAACTGCAAGTCCGCGATCCGCAGGAAGCAGTTCTGGCGTCGCTACAGGAGGCCAGCGGAAAATATGACTACGCGATTGTGCTGGCCTACCTGCCTGAAGATCTTTTGCGATCGCTGGCCACTTCGTTACCCGAAGTCGACGCGGTAGTTGGCGGCCCAACGGGCCAGACGGTCGCGCCTGAGAAAATTGGGCCCACACTACTGTGCTCGGCCACCAATAAGGGCAAATTTCTGGCTCTCATCGATCTCCCGGCCGTGGGAAAGGGCGTGGCGGGCGTGATTTCCGAAATGGATGATTCGCTTGCCGACGACCCTGACCAGCTAGAAAATCTTGACCAGTATTACGAACGGCTGGCGGGCCGTGATTTCGAGGCAGACCGGACCGGTTTTGGCAATGCGAGTCCACCCGATGCGCCCGCCAGCTATCGCGTGGCGGGTACTCACGCCTGTCAACAATGCCACGCGGACGATTGCCAGCAGTGGAACGGATCGAAACATGCGCACGCTTGGGAAACCTTGGTAGCAAAAAAGGCGCACGTCGATCCGTACTGTCAGCAATGTCATACGACATCATATGGCCTGTCCAACGGGTTTTACTCGATCAGCAAAAGCGAACAGCGCATTGACGTCGGTTGCGAGAGCTGCCACGGGCCCTCGCAAATGCATGTCGACAATCCACGCGCACGAACGACGTTCGTTGCCCGCGATCAGTGCGCTGGTTGTCACGATCGCGAAAACAGCCCCGCGTTCGAGTACACCGCGTATTGGAATCGAATCACACACGGCGCGCCAGCCAATGGTCCCGTTGGGGAGGCACTGGGTGACAGCCCAGATTCGGGGAAAGAATAGTTATGTTGCAAAGCTTGCGAATAGGACCAGGTAGAGAACTCGGATCGACCTTACGGTTGCTCGAAAGAATGGCCGTTACCGCTTTGATGACGGCCGCGATCTCCGTCACCGGGTTGGCCTGGGGCGACGAAGAGCTAACGGATTTGTCGGACCCGGAAAACATTGCCGTTGATCTGGAAGAAGCGTTGGAGCGATCGCTGAACGCCGGTTTCGAAGAACGGCAGCCCGCGGATCCGGCCGCCGCCGACGCGGCCGCAGCGGGTAATCGCGCCGACGCGGCCCCCGACGTGAATCTCCCGCCGCTGAACTGGCTAGACGGCCTGGAGGCGGGCCAGCGCGCGGGGCAGCTAAATAATCTACCGCTGCTGGTCTCTTGCGGGTCCGCGTCGTGTGTCTGGTGCCAGCGACTTGAAGTTCAACTGGCGGACAATTCGCTGCGTGCAGAACTCAAACGTTGGACGCTGGTCTATATCGACGCCGAGAAGGCGCCGGCCGTCGCGGATCAACTTGAGATCACCGGTGTTCCCGCATTGCGCATCCTGACTCCACGCGGAACGACGACAGCTTCCCGTGATGGGTTCATGACGGCGGTGGAAGTCAAAGCGTGGCTGACGGCCAACTATGACGAAGCGATGTCCCAGCCGGAAGAAGTGTTGTTTTCCGCTGATCCGCCCAACGAGCAGCAGATTAGCAAGCTGCTGGTTTTTCTGAGTGACCGCGACGCGTCGACGCGTGAAGCTGCCATCCGACGGCTGGCGGCACATCGAACGCTGACGGCCGACCCGGTCGTGGCAAGTTTCGTCGAAGGTAAACTTGCCACACGACTGGCCGCCCTGGAGATTCTGCGGGACTGGCACGCGCCGATTGAGCAGCTTGATCCGTGGGAACCGAAGTCGCTGAGTGAAGAACGTTTGGCACGGCTGGAAGCCTGGACCGCCCAGAAATCGGACGACCAGTCGGCGGTCGAGCAATCGAAGCCATTGGACGGCGAAGAACTGAAGGACGCACAGGCTGCCATCCGTCGTTTGCAGACGGCCAACAACGACGATGTTTCGGTGATTTACGGTCGCCTGGCCAGGTACGGCACCAGCCTGTTACCGGAAGTCTATCGGCAGCTGAAAGCAGTCGAGAGCGATCAGGCACGCCAGCGATTGACGGCTTTGCGGTACCACCTCGTCGCCAGTCCGCGACTTGTACTGAATTGGCAGCAGGGCCTGATTGCCCTTTCGGTCGCGGATGTGGCTGAACGGTGCGCTGCAGCGGACCAGTTGGTCCGGCGAGCGACGGGAGACGACGAGGCGTTACTTTTAGAGCTGTTTGCGCATCCGGACTCCTTGGTTCGGGAACTGAGTCTGCGAGGTTTGCAGGAAATTGGTGGCGCGAACTCGACAAAGTCGCTCGTGCAACTGCTGAAGGATCCGGAAGCGAACGTTCGCGCCGCTGTACTCAAACAATTGACCGAAAAACCGACCCCGGCAATGGTTTCCCACGTGGCAGAGTACGTCGCGGCGGAGAAAGACGCAGACCTGGTCGTCCACGCCGTCCGATTTCTACGCGAAGCGAATAACCCGGCAGCGATCGAAGCAATGTTGGGACTGGTCGATCATGAAAGTTGGCAGGTCAGGGCCGAAGTTGCAGAAGGCCTGGCCACCGTGGCCGGGTCCGGATCAAACGCGAAATCAAAGCCGGGCGTTTACCAGGCATTAGCCAAACTGCTTGGCGATGAAGACGGATTCGTTGTCAGCCATGCGATGAAGGGCGTGGCAGAGATGCAAGACGCACCGGTGGCCACGCTGGTAGCGATCGTGGAACAGCATCCGGAGCTGGCGAACGATGCGGTCAACATGATGGCTGGTCGTACCAAATCGAAACGATCTGCCCTGCCCCACCTCCGACGTTTTACAAAGCATGAGTCATCGACCGTGCGGGCTGCTGCCTTGAATGGCGTTTATCAACTAGCCCCATCCAAGATGCAAGAAGAACTACTGGCGGGTCTCGACGACGAAAACTCGCAGGTACGCATGGCGGCAGCCGCGATTGTATTTCAAGTTCATGAGAAATTGCGTAACGACCGTTTAAGCCGAGCGGAAAACGAACGGAATGGGTCGACGGATGCCCGCTTCAGCCGTACGACGCCGCAGAAACCCCTGTTAGGGCGGTTCTTTGATCTTTTCGGAGGTAGCGGCGAACAACCACCGACATTGGAGCCCCTGGATGCCGGAGAAGTGCCGGCGGTCCAAGAGACGACATCCGAGGGAGAGGACGCCACGAATGCCGCAGAGCAAGCAGCAGAGGAACCAGCGTCGGATAGTACCGCGAAAGAACCCCTTAAAGAGAAGGAAGAGGCCGTGGAGCCGGCCGCACAAGCGACACCGGAACAGACAACAACACCGGAAGAGGCAGCGCAGAAGGCTGCCGACGCGGCAGTCAAAGAAGCCGCGAATGACGTGCAGGTAGAACCGGTTAAGGAACAAGAACCAGATCCGCTGTTCGCCGACGAAGACGAGGACGCGAAGACGACGCGTGATGAGCGAACGAAGGGATCGGAAAACGATCGGCCGGCAGATACGCCCGTCGAAAATCCGGCGGAAGAGAAACCAGCCGCCGCGGATGGCAAGGCGACCGGCGATCCACCGACTGCGGTCCGCAGCGAGCCAGCCACGAAAAACGGCGTGAAAGACGAATTGAAAGACGGCGCGAAAGGCGTAGCGACAGGCGTAGCGATAGACGACGCGGGCGACGACGAGAAGGTGCCGCGACGGTCGACCATGGCGGTCTGGGTGGACGAATATCGTGCCGGCAAAAATCGCGACCAGTGGCTGGAAGCAACGCGCGAGCCACTCAATAAAATGCTTGAGTCCGCCCAAGGCGAGGAGCGCATGGCGGCGGTCGTGGCGCTGGTGCCCTTTGGCCAACATGACGAGGAAGCGGTCCAGCTGGCTTCGCTTGTCGTTCGCGAGCAGTCCGAATGGGCACAAGGTCTCTCGGCTGCCCTCCCCTGGCTTCCCTGGAAAGAGCGACTCGCCGTTTTCCATAGCTTGAATCAGCTACCGCTGGAGGGTTATTTGCTTGGACACCTGGCAAAGCAACTGAACGCAACGCCCGTTGACGGTGCCGTCGATGAAATGTGGGCGCTGTTCGCTCACGACGACATGAACGTCAACGCTGCCTATGCGCTCGTTGACACCCTGCGTGAAACGTACTTCGGCGAAAATCATTACAGCCCCAGTTCGTATACTCCCGCGCAACGAAAACAGGCCGCCGACGCCAGCCGCAAATATCTTGCGTCCGACAACGAGTGGCAACAAACTGTGGCGATGGTCATGCTGGTTAGTGTTGCCCAGGAGGAAGCCGTCAAAGCGGCGGCGAGCATACTGGATGACAAGCAGAAGTCGTCGCAGTTGCGTGAGGACGCGCTTCGGATCCTGTTTCTGACTCAGTCGCCATCCGACCGTACCGCCACCGCGATCCGAGCGCTGGATACCAAGGACCGGCTGCTCGCGGAGACATCCTTGGCGATGTTAGCGAGTGGTCCTGACGCGGTCAGCCAGGTGCGTAATTACATTTCAGTGCAACAACAGCGGGACATCAACACGAATTACAACAGTGGCGGCAAACCGATCGTACCGAAGGCCCCCAGCGGACTTACGATCGAAAGCGTGCGACCGTTTTTAGAATCAGAGGACGCGAAAGTCGCGGCGTACGCCGGGTATCTCGCAACTCTGCTGGATGAAACCTCCGGCCTGGATGCACTTATTCGCCAATGGCGATCTGAGGAACGGTCGGCGTGGGACGACGCCTGGTCGAAGCTTGTCTATCGTGCAATCGCCCATTCCAACGATAGCGAGCAGGTTCCGGTCTTGCGAGAGATTTACCAGGTGTATCGCAAGGGCGATGCAACTCACCAGATTAAGGAATTCTATTGGACGATTCGGATCATGGACGGGGCGGAGATTTTGCGACTGCGTAAGCAGATCCGTGCGAACGTCGGGATGAGCAACCTGAAGTGATGTTTGTCGGCGAACATCAACGCGCTGTCGACCGAACGTGATTGGAACCAGCAACCTCTACGAACTGCATTGGGGAGTAACGACTATGAGACTGCTTTGCGTTGTATTCGCTATGTCCTTTGCCTTGTTGATCGCACGAACAACGGTCCGTGCTCAGGGGCCGGGATTGGAACTGGGGCCGACAAGCGCGGTTCCGTCGCTCAACGGTAGTGGCAGTGAAACCATCCGGCGGCAGCCCGACACGTTGCGCATGACCGTCGAACTCCAGGCACGAGGGTCGACGACGAAGGACGCCTTGGCGTCGCTCGAACAGCGTCGGCAGAAAGCGATGGATCAACTTGCCAAGCTGGGCGCTAACGAGGCGTCGATCAAGTTTGGCGAACCCACGATGTCGACGGGTCAAACGCCACAGGAGCTGCAGATGCAACAGTTCTACATTCAACAGGCGCCTCGCGTGGCGTGGCTTCGGTCAAAACGCCGGATGTCGCCAGAGTAACGCGAAACCTGAGCGCCGAATGGCCGCTGGAAGCCAAGACGACCGAGGAGTTGCTGATTGCCGCCTCGGAGCTCACCAAGAAAATCCGTGACGCCGACCTGGGTGGCACAAAAGAAGCGGATAAGTTGACTCCGGAAGAAGAGGAACTTGCCGAAGAGACGGAAGAATATCAGGTTCAAATGGGAATGCAGCCGGGGGCCAGTCCTGGTCAGCCGAAGTTCGTTTACATGAAGACAATTAGTGCAGAAGAACGGGCGAAGGCGATCGGCAGGGCCTATCAAATGGCACGAAAACAGGCGGCCGAGCTGGCGGCTGCCACCGACACGAAGTTAGGCCGACTTTGGTCGGTCGTCGTACGGGATGATAATAGCAGCGTGAATATGCACGCCGGGTCCTGGCAGTACAATCCCTACGGAAACCAGGTTTACGCCCCACCGGAGTTCGATCGCGCGGACGGCCAATACGCCGCTATCGGTACCGCACCGGGTGAATTGACATTTCGTGTCCACGTCCAGGCGGCATTTGCTTTCGAGGAAGAGGAATAGGACTCGGCTTTGTCGGAATAGGTCCGGGTGACATGCCGTACGATGGGCCTCCGTGCCCGTCGTCCGACACGTGATTGCATAATCGACGGGTTCGGAGACCCATCGTACTTGTTTTCCGACCAAGCTGGGCGTTCGTTACGACGCCGTTTGCGCAAGTGATTCGCGATAGCGGGTGCGAAAAGCGCGCGGGGTGATGCCCTGGCGTTGCTGGAACCGTCGGTTGAAGTTGGACAGGTTGTTGAAGCCCGACGTCAGGCTGATTTCCAGGACCGACAAATCCGAATCGCGCAATAGTTCGCAGGCGCGGCTAATTCGCAAGTCTCCCAGATACTGCACAAAGCTGCGTCCGGTTGAGCGTCGGAAAAAGCGGCTGAAGCTGGACGGGCTCATTCCGACGATCTCCGCGACCTCGCTCTGCGTCAACTTTGTCGCGTACCGTTCATGAAGACAGGCAAAGACGAGATCCAATCGCCGTTGCGTCGACCGGTCGGGTGGCGACTTGCGGTCACTGTTGCAGATTGCTCGCAGATCGTTGCCGCCGTGCGACAGCCGTTCGAGGATTCCTAACAGTTCCAGCAGGCGTTCGAAGCGGTCCAGGGCCTTCATGGTTCGCAAGCGCGCGATGACGACGTCGGCTACGCCGCCCGTTATGTGCAATCCTCGTGACGCCTGCTGCAGAAGCCGCGCAATGTGCGCCATTTCCGGGCGCTGAAAGAAGCCGTCGCCAAGAAACGATTCGCCAAACTGAACGACAATCGCCCTCTGCAAAGGAGCTTTGTTCTCCGGGCTTACCGGTTCGTCCGAACGCCATGTGTGCGGCAAATTCGTTCCCAGTAGCACCAGGTCGCCGCTGACATAGCGCTCGATCGTATCGCCGACAAACCGCTGCCCCTCACTACGCTGGATGTACGTCAATTCGAATTCGGGATGATAGTGCCAGGCGCCCGCGAACTGCCGGTCCGCTTTCACGCGGTAGACGAACGATGTCTGTCGCGAATGGATAACTTTTTGGACGTGTGCCTTCATCGTAACTCCTCTTCTTGCAACCGTCCGAATGGATTAACGAGCCGCAACGTGTGCCTAGTTAACACATAATATAGCTCAACGGCCGAAAACCGTCAAAAAAGTATCATACCGTGGCAAAGCGAGCGCGGATTCAGGTGCGTTCGCAGAGCTAGAATCGATGCATGATCGATTACACCGAGATGAATCAGTGGCTGTACGAGGGGAAAGCGCCCCGAGTCAAGGAGATGACGGAACAGGCGCTAGAGGAAGGCCGCGATGTCGAAGAAATTCTGCAGGAAGGCCTGATCGCGGGGATGAGCGTCGTTGGCGAGGACTTCAAGCACAACCGGCTGTACGTTCCCCAAGTGCTGATTGCTGCCCGCGCCATGAAGGCCGGCATGGCCCTCTTGAAACCGTTGTTGACCGAAAGCGGGGCGCTGATTCCGGCGGCACGATTGTGATGGGAACGGTTAAGGGTGACCTGCACGACATTGGCAAGAACCTCGTCTGCATGATGAGCGAAGGGGCGGGCTTCAAAATCGTCGATCTTGGGGTCGATACGTCGGCTGACGAATTCGTGGAAAGCGTTAAGGAACATGGGGCCGGCATCGTCGGGATGAGCGCGCTGCTGACCACGACGATGCCGTACATGAAAGTCGTGATCGACCGCTTCAAGGAAGAGGGCTTGGGACATATCAAGATTTGCGTAGGTGGCGCGCCGGTCAGCGAGATGTTCGCCGATGAAATTGGCGCGGATGGCTACGCGGCCGACGCGCCGGCGCCGTCGAACTGTTCAAAGAGATGTACGCATCGCAAGTGCCCGGCGCCAGCGGATCGTAGAGTCAGTTCGTAGTCCCGCCTTCAGGCGGTCCCCGTTGAGGACAAGTAGACAAGTAGGCTGGAACAAGCGAATCGCAGTTCCGCCAAAACGTTGCAGTAAATCGTTCGGAACTGCGCGTCGCTTGTTTTGGCAATACGATGCAGATGGCGGCTGTAGGGCCGGTAATTCCGACGCTCCGGTTTCGGCCTACGGCGGAACGAAGATCACAGGGCCGCCTAAAGCCGGAACTACAAACACGAAACCGCCTAAAGGCGGAACTACAAACACGAAACCGCCTAAAGGCGGAACTACAAACGGGCGGAATCCCAACTTCTATGACGGCACATCTCCATATCGATGGCGCAACGGTAGCGGCTCCACTCGGAGTGTCGGTTTTCGATTGTGCCGAACAGGTCGACGTACACGTTCCCACTTCCTGTCACAAACAGGGCAAGTGCCGCGAGTGCCTGGTCGAAGTGGTCACGGGAATGAAACTGCTGTCCGAGCGGACGTCGGAAGAAGATTCCCTGGCAGATGGTTTTCGGCTTTCCTGTCGTGCGCTAGTTGTCGGCGAATTGGGTGATATCCGCTGCCACACGATGCGGCGTAGCGAAATCCGTGTGGAAGAAGGCGGCGTGTCAGTGACCGCTCGACTAGACCCCGCCGTGACACGCCGCGGCGACACGGTTTTTTTGGATGGGCGGGAGATTGCCACGTGGCAAGGGCCGCTGCACGGGCTGGCCGCTGATATCGGGACGACCACGGTGGTGTTGAGACTCGTCGATCTGGAACACGGCCGCGTCGTTGCGGCCCAGTCATTCGAGAATCCGCAACGCTTCGGAGGCAGCGATGTGATGGCGCGGATCACATACGATTCGAACCACCCCGGCCGCCTGCTTCAGCGCACGCTGCTAGGGTACCTCCGTCGTGCGATTGAGGATTTTCACGTGCCCGCGGATTCGATATTCGAAATGGTGGTGGTGGGCAACTCGACCATGCGCGATCTTCTGTTTGGCTTGGACGTCGAATCGATTGGCCAGCGTCCCTATCGATCGATCGTCGAGCACGAGTTTCGCGCAGGTGAACGAGAGACGACCAGCGTGTCGGTAGCGCCGAAGCGATTGCGATTGCCGATGCATGCCAACGGGCGTATTTGCAGTTTGCCGCTCGTCAGCGGCCATGTGGGTGCGGACGCCGCCGCTTGTCTTTTAGCCGTCGGCATGCAGGACGAACAGCGCCAAGTGGCTTTGATGGACGTCGGTACGAACACGGAGTTCTTCATTGGGAACCGTGATCGCCTGTTGGCGGCCTCTTGCCCCGCGGGACCGGCATTTGAGGGCGGACTGGTTTCCTGTGGGATGCCAGGTCTGGAAGGTGCGATTGAAAGAGTCGCATTGACTGGTGATCGCGTCGAAGTCAACGTCATCGGAGGTGTCGAACCGACCGGCGTTTGTGGTTCGGGGCTTGTGGACTTGTTGAGCGAATTGTTGCGGACTGGGCAGATGAATTCGCTAGGTCGCTATACCGACGATGCGGAGAGTTATGTAATTGACAGCGAGCGGTCGATTTCGCTGTCGGAACAGGACATCAGCAATCTCGCTCAGGCCAAAGCCGCCAACATCGCTGGACTCAGAATTGTGATGAGCCGGGCGGGACTGCGCCTGGATGACATCGAGGTGTTCTACCTGGCGGGCGGTTTCGCCAGGCATTTGGATATCGACGCCGCTCGACGGATTGGTTTTATCCCCGATTTACCAGATGACAAAATTCGCTTGATTGGGAACGCCGCCATTGAGGGCGCCACGACAGCGCTGCTTTCCTCGTCCCAGCGAGACGAATTCGAGCGTTTCATTCGCGGCATCGAACACGTGGAGCTGGAAACGGACGAACGGTTCTTTGATTACTTTGTCGATGGCTGCCAGTTCATTCGCGTTCGCGACGAGGGAGGTGCGGATGGTCTCGCGTGAAGTGGATCCCGCCGTTCTGCGCCGTCATCTCGGTCTGCCATTGGGAGTCGAACCGGACGAGGCGGCGCGGCCGATCATCGCCGACGTGCGTCAGTGGTATCGGCAACATGGCGATCCATGGACCGAGGTGACGGTCCGGGCGATTGACTCGATCGATGCGGGTCGAGTCAAGCTGTGCAACGGGGTCGAGTTCACCAGCCAGGTGCTGGCCGAGGGCCTGCGGGGAGGGGCGCTGAATCGCTTGCGATTGTGGCGGTGACGGCCGGCAAGGCGGTCGATGCCGAGGTGGATCGACGCTGGCAGGATGATCGGCCGGATGAGGCAATGTTCTTGTCAGCCTACGCAGGCGCACTGGTCGAGGAACTGCGCGACCACGAAATTACGCGATTACGACGTGTGTGTAAGGCGGAAGGCAAAGGAACGCTCCCGCATTACAGTCCTGGTTACGAAGGCTGGGACCTCGCCGATCAACAGACATTGTTCGCTTGCCTCGCACGGCGCGGGCCGCTCGAAATACTCCCTTCGTGCTTTCTGCGGCCAGTGCGAACCGCGCTGGCCGTTGCCGCGATTACTTGTCAACAGGATATCGGCGACCAACCGGGTTACTGGTTCTTCCATCAAACTGCCGACGCGAAACGGGCCGGGGTTGTAACAAGCGGAGTTGAAACAAGGGGAGTTGAATCGAACGGAGTGGAGCCGCGCCAGTATGCATTTCCGGAGCGGACGCTGGCCAAGTGGAGTCGTGATCGGCTGGAAGTACACGAGTCGGATTCCGGCTACCAGACGCGGTTCCGGTTTGATGGCACAACCTGCAGCAGCATGGGTATGCCGCTGGCGATCGAATACAATGTCGATTTGAAACGTGAGCAGACCGGCCGATACCGAATCGTAGCCAGTTCGTCCGCGCCATGTGAAGGAGATACGGGACATCGCGATATGTGTGCTTATCGCTCGGCACCAGAACGATTCATGGCGACGATTGCGTCGGAACAACCGCTGTTAGACGAGTATTTGGATGACGTATTCCATTGGCAGCCGGACGTGAATCCGGCAGGTTGCCTTTGCTTGCAGTCAAACCGCGACCACAAATGGCGAATTGTTTTGCAGACAATCCATTTTGCGCTGGCTGGCCGTGCGGCCTCACGCTAACTTGTTTAACCCGTTGCCGAAGGCGAGGATCCTACCGAAATAAGGCACTCGCAGCCTCGCCTGCGGCAACGGGTTAAACGAGAACGGGTTAAGCGAGATTGAATATCTGAACCAAACTGTGCGATCTGCGCTGTGCGCGGGTCTCCCTGCGCGTGCGCGGGTCTCCCGACCGCGCCGCGCGGGTCTCCCGACCCCGCATCGGTAGTGACCGCAGGTCTCCAGACGTCCAGGGATAATTAAATGGATAACGCAAGCCTACTGCGAAGGGAGACCTTCGGTCAGCGTATCGCCGGGGTCGGGAGACCCGCGCCAGCGCGCCTGCGGCCTGCGCTGTGCGCGGGTCTCCCTGCGCTGTGCGCGGGTCTCCCGACCCCGCATCGGTAGTGACCGCAGGTCTCCAGACGTCCAGGGATAATTAAATGGATAACGCAGGCCTACTGCGAAGGGAGACCTTCGGTCAGCGTATCGCCGGGGTCGGGAGACCCGCGCCAGCGCGCCTGCGGCCTGCCGTGTGCGGGTCTCCCTGCGCTGCGCGGGTCTCCCGACCCCGCATCGGTAGTGACCGCAGGTCTCCAGACGTCCAGGGATAATTAAATGGATAACGCAGGCCTACTGCGAAGGGAGACCTTCGGTCAGCGTATCGCCGGGGTCGGGAGACCCGCGCCAGCGCGCCTGCGGCCACGGGTTAAACGAAGTGGTGCCGTGCAAGAAATCCGTGTAATCCATAGTTATAAAATCGCCGCACGAAGAAGATCCTTGGTATGAGCGAAACATTTTTGGAAGCTATCAAGACCCGTGTTCTGCTCGGTGACGGGGCCATGGGCACTCAGTTGCAGTTTGCCGGTCTCGAACCGGGAGGTTGCGGCGAGGCCTGGAACGTCGAGCATCCGGAACGCGTATTGGAGATTCAAAAGGGCTATGTCGACGCAGGTTCTGATTGCTTGATCACCAATACGTTTGGTGGCAGTCGGATCATGCTCGAACGATACGATCACGCCGACGATACGACCGCCATCAATCTAGCTGCCGGGCAGATCGCTCGGCAGGCATTTGGCGATCGGCCGGGATTCGTGTTGGGGGACATGGGTCCCTTTGGCGGGCTGATGGAACCGTATGGTGAGATCAAGGAGAGCCGCGTGCGAGAGGCGTTTGCAGAACAAGCGGCGGCGCTGGTGGCAGGCGGAGTGGATGCCATTATCATCGAAACCATGACGTCGCTGGAGGAGCTGGGGATTGGAATCGAGGCGGCGAAAGAAGCAGGCGCCCCTGCGTTATTGGCTCGATGGCCTACGACGTGACGCTGGATGGCTCCGAAATCCGGACGATGATGGGGATTGATCCGGAGCAAGCGGCCGAGTTCATGCGGGATGCCGGTGTCGATGTGGTTGCGCTCAATTGTGGTTCCGGAATTGACGTCGGCTGGGCCGCTCGCGCGATTGCCAGATACAAGCAGGTTTGCGATCTGCCTACGATGGCTCAGCCTAACGCCGGGCTGCCTGTTTTGGAAAAGATGAAAGTGGTGTACAAACAGACGCCGGAAGAAATGGCGGCGGAATTGCCGCAGCTGTTGGACCAGGGACCGGGAGTCGTGGGCGGATGTTGCGGCAGTACACCTGCTCACATTCGGTTGTTTCGCCAGTTGATCGATCGTTTGTAGTTCCGCCTTTAGGCGGCGGTGTGCGTCGAGAGACCGCCTCAAGGCGGAACTACGAACAAACGAACGTCGTGGAGTGCAAGTGATGAAGGTGCTGGTTGCCAAAGAGAATCAAGAAGCCGAAGGTTTAATTCCGCCCAGTCAGCCGGACGGTTCTGGCATCGGTGTCAACTACGCTGATGCTTACATCAAGGTTCTGAACGCCGAACTGGAAGACGGCCGCAAAATCACATGCAAACGCAAGGGGTTGAAGATCACGTTGACCGTTGACGAAGCGAGCGGTGAGGCCTTGATGCGTCGAGTTGATGACGGGCCAGATGTCAAGAACATCCTCCGCGCGCGCTCGAATCAGCCGCCAATGCGGCCGGTATTAAATTGATTTTCGAAAACGGCCAAATTTGGTTAGAGAAATAGGCGGGAGCTACTACATGAATTCGCGCGAAATTGTTGATCTGGCGATGCGACGGCAGCGGCCGCCACGCGTGCCCGTGATGTGCCAAATGGCTAATGGTCATACGATCATCAATACCGGGGTGCATCCGATCGATTACTTTATCGACGACGATCTATGGGCGGATTGCCTGATTCAGATGCGGCAGATGTACGACTTTGATGGCATCCTGTGTCACAAGCCAGGCCGCGTGAAGGGGCTGATGGACATGGTCGAACGAACCGATCGCGACGCCGAAACTCCGACGCTCTACCTTAGCGACGGTGCGAGAATCGAATGCACGCGCGATGACGATGCCTATTACAAGCCGAATGACGACTTCGCGCGACCTTCGATGGACGAACTGGACATCGACAACTTGCTGGGGTGGGCCCCAGACAGTTTTCTTGCGTTTCAGGCCAGTAAGGCCACCTATCCGATCTCGGATCCCGATGCATTTGACGATCACTATTTTGGTACGATTGACAAGGTGATCGAGCGTGTGGGTGACGAGTATTCGGTGCACGGCGAGGTGCGAGCGCCATTTGACCATTTTCTTAATATCGTCGGGATGGAAGATGGCTTGATGGCGCTGTTGGACGACCCGGAAAAGACGCTGGAGATTCTCGATCGCACAACCGAGTGGTCCGTGGCCTTGGCGGTGGCCGAGGTGCGACGCGGCGCGCGGGCGATCAAGATATCCAGCCCGTTTGCGGGTAGTGGCTTTCTGAGCCCCGATATGTACGAAGAATTTATCTTGCCATTCGAGAAGCGTATCGCGAAGGCCGTTGCCGACGAGGGAGCATGTTCGTACACGCATACCTGCGGTGCGATCGGCGATCGACTGGAGCTGATTTGCCAGACGGGCGTGTCGGGGATCGAATGCCTTGATCCGCCGCCGCTGGGGGACGTCGACATTGCCGAGGCGGTTGCGTTGCTGAACGGCAAGATCTTTATTAAAGGCAACATCGATCCGGTCAATACTCTGTTGCGAGGTGATGCGAGGAAAGTGCAAGAAGACGTTTCGAGTGTCCTGGAAGCGTCGCGCGAGATGGACGGGTTTATTCTTTCCTCTGCCTGTTCCGTCGCCCCACCGGCCCCGCCGGATAATATGAAACGGATGGTCGAAATCTGCAGGGAGTTTGAACTTTGACAAGACGAGCCTGTGCGCGGGCGCCGGTGCGGGTTGATCCAGCAGGTGGCGGCACCGATGCCCCTCCATTTTCGATCGAACACGGTGGCATGGTCGTGAACTTTGCGGTCGCGCGTCATTCGTACGCCAGCGTCGAGCGGCTTCCTGCGGGCAGCGGTGTCACGATCTGGGCGCATGATCTTCAGACCGGTGTCACGGGCGACTCGATCGAGACACTTCCGCCGGACCGCTTGGAGTTTCTGCAAGGTTTTCTGCGGCGCATGGTCCCGCCAAAGGATTCCCTGTTACTCGTGACGGAATCGGATGTTCCGCCTAGCGCCGGGCTGGGCGGCAGCGGCGCGTTAGGCGTAGCCGTCGTGGCTGCGATCGATCGTGCGTACGGAACGGACCGCTCGCCGGAAGAGACGGCCCGGCTTGCCAACGAGATCGAACGAATTGATCTGGGATACGCCGGTGGCGATCAGGATTCGTACGGCGCGGCCGTCGGCGGCTTCAAGGAAATGGAATATATTCAAGGTGGCGGAATGAAAGTTCGTCAACTGAATGTTCCCGACGACGCGCGGTTGCAGTTGGAACAGAACTCGTTGTTGGTCTACACAGGCGAGGCGCATGTTTCCTCGGACATTCACGAAGACATCAAGACCTCGTACGCCCTGGTCGACTCGCCGACGGTCGCCGCCATGATGGATCTGCGCGAAGCGGCGCGACGCATGTCGGCCGGTCTGGAGGCCGGTGATCTGGCGGTGTTCGCCGAAGCGATGAACACATCCTGCGACGCGCTGTACGGGCTCCATTCGAGTTGCGACAGCGACGCGCATCGCCGGATGTGCTCAGCGTTGGACGAGTTCATACTGGCTCGCAAGACGTGTGGCGCTGGCGGAGGCGGTTTTATCTATTTCCTGACCAAACCCGGTCACCGGCGAGAATGCGTGCGCGTGGCTGCGCAAGACGGGGCTTTAGTCTGGCCTTTGTCGATCGACTTTGCAGGTGTGAAGAGCTGGGACGGCCCAGGCAGCAGTGACGACGAGATTGCTCGTTACCGACAACTGGCGAGTCCGTGACACGTTCGCTATTACGCATCCCCCTCCCTTCCCGTGAGCGGAGTGCTCCAGTAGTTGGATCGGACCGGCAGGTTTGCGTTTTACGGACTTAACACGTCGATTGGCATTCGCCGCTCTCGGCAAGGGAGGAGGCCAATGCGCCGGCTCGACCAGCTACTCCGCCGACTCTTCTTTGGGCGGAATCGTGATTTCGAGGTTGATCACAACTCCGTCTCGGATGAGCGCATCTTCAGCAGAATTCTCGTACACGACGCCATAATCCGTGCGATTAATAGAAAATTCGCTTGTTAGGGTGAATGAGTCGGGATCGACTTCGATTGCCACGGGAATTTGAATCGATTTCGTAACGTCCCGCAACTGAAAGTTGCCTTCAATCACATGCGTCGTACCGTCTTTGTCGTCTTTACGAGGACCCTTGGTGATAGAAGTCGACTCAAAGCTCGCCGCTGGGTACTTTGTGACCTCGAAAAATCCGTTTTCCTTTAACTTTTTCGTGAGCTTTTTGTCCATCGCTTGGACGCTTGTCATGTCGATCAACACTTCAACCGATTTCAGTTCCTGCGAACGGCCGTCGACGACAGCCTTGCCTGACAATTGATAGAAAAATCCGTACGGTGTTTGACCAACGGTGTTGGAGCCGGTCCATTTCATATCGGTGTTTTCGGCGTCGAGTGCGAGCTGCCGGTCGTTGCGACTGACCTCGATGGTGCCTTGCTTTGGAGCCGCACCCCCTGCCGAGACTGTGCCTTCCGTTGGGTCATAGCATCCTGTAACGGTCAGGCAGGCAAAACATAACGCGTAGAGATAACGCTTCATGATATTTGTCATAGGCCAGTTAGGGCTCGCAAGCCAACCGTAGTCCGACGAAGTCCGCATCGACGTAGCCCCACTTGGTCTTCGGTTCGTTCGGATAATTGGCGTTCCAGACATTCTGGTCTTCGATACTGCGATGGCTACCGGTGATTTCGTCCGCAGGCGTGCGAAAGTGACCTCCCGCGCAACCCGCTCTTCACCGGTGTCTGTGACCCACTCCGCGACATTCCCTAACATATCATAAATGCCCAACGCGTTCGGCTGCTTGGATCCCAGCGGCATGGCGCGGTTGAAAAACGTTTTTTCGTCGCGACTATTTCCGGCATGCCAGGCGATTGCGTCGAGCGCGTCGCCTGCAAGCTTTGCCTCCAATTGTCCACCGCCCTTTTCGAAGGCGAAATTCCACTCCTCATTCGTTGGCAGGCGATACTTCCTGCCCGTCTGTTCGCTGAGCCACTCGCAATAGCGCATAGCGGACAGGCGGGACAGTCCCAACGCGGGCTGATTTTCGCGGCCCCATCCTCGATAGATGCTCTTTACGTCGTGCGGCAGGCTGGGCCCGCTTCGGCATTGATCAGAACGACCGCCTTTTTTTCCGACACGTCTTCGCACAATGCCCAATACGCAAACGCGTTCCAACTCACTTCGCGCTTGCCTAGATAAAACGTCTCGATTCCTTGTTTGTCGTCACCGGGAACCAACACCATTTCAAACTCGACGAGCGACTTCGGGATGGTTTCCGTGTAGCTTTCCACAAGTGCCTCGTCGTTCGTGGCTTTGTCTTCCGTGTCCTTCGCCCGCTCGTCATCCGGCTTGTCCGTCCGATCCGACGCGTCCGGCTGGACCGGAGGTTGCTTCCGTTTACAGCCTGCTACAGGCAGAAGAGTCAGACTACTTATAATCAGAAAGATGAAGATGCGATGGAGCAAAATCGTTTCGCTGTTGGGGTTGAGCGGTCTGCTGAGCGGCGTGCTGATCGGCGCCGCGGTGTTCAAAGATGCGCGAGCCCGATACCAGATCGGAATTCGCGTCTGGCAGCGATACGTCATCGTCGGTGCCAATGAGCGAGTATAGCTTCACTCAACTTCATATGGCTATGCCCGTGCATTTGACCGTGTGGTCGTCGAGCAAAAATCAAGCGCAGGTTGCGTGTAAAGCCGCCTTTCGCCGGATCACCGCGCTGGAGTCAATTCTGAGCGACTACGACGAACGTAGCGAGTTGATGCAGGTTGGTCAGCGAGCAGCCAGCGGCCCAATTTCGACAAGCCGCGAACTGACCCTAATCCTGGAGAAGGCAAAAGCTCAATCGGAAGCGACCCACGGCGCCTTCGATCCGACCGCCGGTCCCGTAATACGCCTTTGGAGAACGGCCCGCGAAAACGGTCAACTGCCAGCACCTGAAAGACACGCAGCCGCGATGAAACTGCTGGGGACGGATAAAGTGCTCGTCGATCGCGCGAACCAGACCGTCGAATTGTTAGTGCCCGGAATGTCACTCGATCTTGGCGGCATTGCGAAAGGCTTTATCGGAGACGAAGTCATGCACGTCTTACGGCGACATGGTTTGCCGAACGCACGCTATCGGGCCGGTGGCGATATCGTGCTGGGGGATGCGCCGCCGGGCCGAGATGGTTGGCTGGTCGATTTACCACAACTCCCGGATCTTGTCCTAGCCAACTGCGGCGTCTCCGTTTCCGGGGATACGATGCAGTTCGTCGAAATCGACGGTAAGCGGTATTCGCACGTCATTGACCCACGAACCGGAATGGGTGTGACGTCGCGCAAAATGGCCGTCGTGGTTGCGCCGACGGGAATGGAAAGCGATGCGCTCGCCACCGCCGGGTGTGTCATGCCGCGGGCGGAATTCGAGCAGCTGACAATAGCGCTTCGAGGTGTGCGCGCATGGATTATGGACGCGTCCGATGGCGAGTAATCAACACACCAACAGCGGCAGCGAGGGAAGCGAATAGGACGGCAGCCATGCAAAAGTGAACAGCGCGGGGTGCCACGCAGGGAAAGTGTCGCCGCCGTGATCGCGGTTCGAGGAAGGAACGGAGTAGCCGATTCTCGCCGGCGCTGCGGATTAGGGCCGATCCTCGCTGGCCCCGCGGGTAGGTCGGACCCTAGAGTGACAGTGCCGCTCAAGCTGGGCTATAATCGCGAACGTGGCGAGAACCGTCAGGTTCTAACGTTTTCCAATCGCAAAAGGAGCCGTTCGTGTCGTCCATCAACAACGAATCAACACGCAGAACCTTTCTCAAAACGTCAGCGATTGCAGGTGCGGCCCTGGCGGCGCCGGCGCTGATCTCACGACCCGCTGGGGCGGCCGACGATGAAACGATTCGACTGGGATTAGTCGGCTGCGGCGGCCGCGGTACCGGTGCGGTGTTTGATGCTTTCCGATCGTCCGCCAACGTCAAGATCGTGGCCATGGCTGATTTAGTCCCCGAACGACTAAACAGTTCGCGACAGAATATAAAGAAAGACTGGGGCGAAAAAGGAAATTACGCGGTAACCGACGACAACTGTTTTCTGGGTGTTGATGCTTACAAACAGCTGTGTGCCCATCCCGACGTGGACGTGGTGATTCACACAACGCCACCGGGTCTGCGCCATCTGACGTTACGCGAGGCGGTTAAAAACGGTAAGCACTCGTTTGTCGAAAAACCCGCATGCGTCGATCCGTTCAGCTATGGTCACGTGATTGAATCGGGAAGACAGGCGGACGAAAAGGGATTGGCGATTGTTTCCGGCACGCAGTACCGACGAGAGAACTCCTACCGTGAAGCGATCAAGCGCCTGCAAGACGGCGTGATTGGCGACATCGTGGGAGGCTTTGCTTACTATTGCACGGGGACGTTGTGGCTGAACGGTACCGAAACGGATTGGAACAAGTGGGGTGGATTTGACGGGACCGAATACCAGATGCGCAATTGGCTGTATTTCAGTTGGCTTTCTGGCGATCACATTGCCGAACAGGCCGTTCACAATCTGGACGCGATCAACTGGGGATTCGGCGGACCGCCAGCGTCAGCCTATGGCAGCGGAGGTCGGCTCGTTCGCCGCGGCCGGAAGTATGGAAACATCTACGACCATTTTTCGATCGACTACGATTATCCCAGCGGTGCGCGAGTGTCGTTCAAATGCCGCCAGGTGAATGGAGCGGAAGGACGGGTCGAGAACCGCTTCGTCGGCACAAAAGGCACCCTGGATATTGTGCCGCAACCAGGCAATTCGACCGCGATTATTCGCGATACCAAAGGGAAAATCATGTGGGCGCACGACGGGCGTGCCGGTAATAACGCTCCGTATGTTCAAGAACATACCGACTTGATCGCTTCGATTCGCGCCGGACAGCCGATTCAGGAGATCCAGGAAGTCGCTGATTCGTCGTTAACCGCGGTCATCGGTCGTGAAGCGGCGTATAGTGGCCAGGAAGTCGCCTTCGATTGGGCCGCCAACAAGTCGCAATTGAAACTATCGCCGGACAGTATCACCGTGGCGTCTTACCCGGTTCGGGAAGTTCCCAGGCCCGGTACCTACAAGCTGGTTTAATCGGTAATCGGTAATCGGTTTTTGCTAGTCGGCAATCAGAATTCGCGGCCTTTTCATCCCTGCTGTCCCTTCCGTCTTTTAGGTCCCTTCTGATACTGCGGCAGTTCCATGCCATCTCCGAAACCGCGCATCGTCGTACTGGACGGATACACCTTGAATCCGGGCGATCTCAGCTGGGCCGGTCTGGAAAGTCTGGGCGACTGTTCGATCTTCGATCGAACTTTGCCCGAACAGATTGACGAGCGTGCGGCAGCCGCCCACATCGTGTTGACCAACAAGTCACCGCTGTCGCGCGGGACGATCGCTTCCCTGGCGGATCTGGAATACATTGGGGTCCTGGCGACCGGGTACGACATCGTCGATGTCGATGCGGCACGCGAACGCTCGATTCCGGTGACCAATGTACCCAGCTACGGAACGCGTTCGGTGTCGCAGATGGTATTTGCCCATGTGCTGAACCTGACCCAGCACGTCGGTCAACACGCCGCTGGAGTTCGGAAGAACCGCTGGAGCGAAGCGTCGGATTGGTGTTTCTGGGACTTTCCGCTCTACGAACTGGACGGTTTGACGATGGGAGTGGTCGGGATGGGTCGCATCGGGCGCGCCACGGCGGAAATCGCGCGCGCGTTTGGAATGGATGTCCTGGCCCATAATTCCAGACCCCTGCCGGCAACCGAAGACTTTCGGACGGTCGATTTGCAGACGCTGTTCCGCGAAAGCGACATCGTCAGTTTGCATTGCCCGCTAACTCCCGAGACACGACACATTGTCAATCAAGAGACGCTGGCCCTTATGAAGTCGACCGCGTTCTTGATCAATACCAGCCGCGGACCGCTGGTGGACGAGACCGCTCTGGCGGCGGCGTTGAACGAGGGCCAGCTGGCCGGTGCGGGTCTGGATGTTTTGTCCGTCGAACCGCCGCCGGCGGATCATCAATTGTTCTTGGCAAAAAACTGTTACATCACGCCGCATATCGCATGGGCTACCCAATCTTCCCGCCGTAGGTTGTTGGGAGCCGCCGTTGAAAACGTCGCCGCATTCTTGCGCGGAGGTCTGGTCAACGTCGTAAATGCGTCGTAAATGCATTGTGACGATCAACGTCGTAACGGATTGTGACGATCAACGTCGTAACGGATTGTGACGATCAACGTCCTAGATACTTAGATACATTGTGAAGGCTGATGCGTCGCGCCTTCTCGGTCGCCCGCCGCGGTCACATATCCTCTCAGCAGGATCCGCCGCAGGTTTGCGAACCCGCATTGGTGATGGCCCGCCGCCTCTCCGGCGATTCGTCGACCGGTAGTTGCTCGAAAACGCAGCGGCAAACTGTCATTTTCACGAATACGCTCATACCGCTGTGCGGGCACGCACATCCCGCAAGTCGCAATTGCGGAATGGTTTAGGCCGGTACGATCGCTTGTTTTTGTGACCATTTTAGATTATAAAGTGAGTTTGTGTGAGAAGACGGTCCCACCTACCACGGTCGCCCCGCGGCTCCCTCCCTTTTTCACGTTGGCGTCATTCATGAATAGATCGCTTCGTAAGATTGTCGAGTTGTGCGCAGGGGCATGTTTCGCGTTGGCCGTAGTTCTGGTTGGTACGGCGGTCGCGGACGAAGCAAAGCCTGAACCGGCGCAAAATACGATCAGCTTTTACAAGGATATTCGCCCGATTCTCCAGGCTAATTGCCACGGCTGTCACCAGCCGGCGAAGGCCAAAGGCGAATACGTCATGACGTCCTTCGATCGGCTGCTCAGCGGTGGCGAGTCGGGCGATCCAGTGATTGTGGCTGGGAAGCCTGACGAGAGTACCCTGGTCGAGTACATCACTCCGGTTGACGGTTCGGCAGAAATGCCCAAAGACGCCAAGCCGTTGGCGGCCGTGGACATCGATAAAATTCGTCGCTGGATAGCCGAAGGTGCTGTTAATGACACACCCGAGAGCGCCAAACAGCGATACGATATGGACAACCCGCCGGTCTACCTTCGACCGCCGGTCATCGCGTCGCTGGACTATTCACCCGACGGCCAACTATTGGCAGTTGCTGGTTTTCACGAAGTCCTGTTGATGAAACCAGACGGCTCCCAGCGGGTCGGTCGGCTGGTGGGTGTTTCCGAGCGGATCCAATCGGTGCGCTTTTCGCCGGACGGAGCGAGATTGGCCGTCACCGGAGGCTTGCCCGCGAGGATGGGCGAAGTGCAGATTTGGGATGTGGCGACAAAGGAATTGTTGCTCTCGGTGTCACTTACGTACGACACCGTCTATGGTGCTCGCTGGTCGCCTGACGGCAAGGTCGTCTCGGTCGGTTGTGCCGACCAAACCGTGCGCGCCATCGATGCAAAGTCGGGTGAACAGGTCTTCTTCAGCGGAGCACACGATGACTGGGCGTTGGACACGGTGTTTTCGACGGGGGGAGATCATTTGATTTCCGTCGGTCGTGACATGACGACCAAACTATACCAATTTACCGAACAGCGGTTTGTCGACAACATCACGTCCATCACGCCTGGTGCTCTCAAGGGCGGAATTCTCACGGTGGCTCGTCATCCGCAGCGAGACGAAATCGTCATTGGCGGGTCGGACGGAATTCCGAAGGTCTATCGAATCTTTCGGAAGACGAATCGCGTGATCGGCGACGACGCGAATGTGATCCGTGTCTTGCCGGCAATGAAGGGTCGAGTGAACAGCGTTGCGGTCAGCCAGGACGGTTCGCTGATCGCCGCCGGCAGCAGCCTGGACGGCGCCGGCCAGATTCATGTTTACGCGTACGACTTTGACGGTACCCTGCCCGACGACGTCAAAAAGATCATGGAGAAAACCGTCAGCGCGCGATCCGCAGCCGAAAACAAGAGAATCGAGGAGTACAAAACAAAAGACACAAAGTTGATTGCGAAAACCGAGTTGCCGGAAACCGCGATCTATGCGGTCGGATTTCATCCCGATGGCAAAACGGTGGCGGCTGCGGGAACGGATGGACTGGTTCGCTTGATTGATACGCAGACCGGCGAGATCACAAAGAGTTTTCTAGCGGCTCCCGTGGACTCGTCGAAAACGGAGGTGGCTGAGCAGAAATCGGCGAACATTAATTTTATTCGCGATGTGAATCCGGTGATGTCGCGTCTCGGCTGCAACCAGGGCACTTGCCACGGATCACGGGATGGCCAGAACGGCTTTAAGCTGTCGCTGCGTGGTTACGATGCGGTGTTTGACGTACGCGCCCTGTTGGATGATCACGGAGCGCACCGCGTGAATTTCGCTTCGCCCGACGATAGCCTGATGCTGCTGAAAGCTTCGGGCGCCGTGCCGCACGAAGGTGGCCAGTTGGTCCAACGCGACGATCCCTACTATCGGCTGATTCGCGGTTGGATCGCCGGGAGTGCTCGACTCGATCTTGATACGCCTCGCGTAACTTCCATCGAGGTCACGCCCAAGAATCCGGTGCTACAGAAACCTGGACAGCGTCAGTCCTTAAAGGTTGTTGCCACGTATGCGGACGGTGCTACGCGTGACGTCACGCAAGAGACGTTTCTGACTAGCGGCGACGCAGAAGTTGCGACCGCCGAAGAACGCGGGACCTTGGTCGCGATTCGTCGAGGAGAAGCTCCGGTCTTGGCTCGGTACGTAGGCGCTTACGCCGCGACCACATTGACGGTCATGGGTGATCGCGAAGAATTTCAATGGGAGCAGCCGCCCGTTTGGGGTCGGATCGACGAGCTGGTGGCGGACAAATGGAAACGGATGAAGATTCTTCCCTCCGAGCTGACCGCCGACGCCGAATTTGTTCGCCGGGTTTTTCTCGATCTGCAAGGTCTTCCACCCACGCCCGAAGAAGTCCAGGCCTTTTTGGACGATCCTCGCGATTCGCAAGTGAAACGCGACGAACTGGTTGATCATTTGGTGGGCAGCGACGGATTTGTTGAATACTGGACCAACAAGTGGGCAGACCTGTTACAAGTGAACAGCAAATTCCTGGGCAAACAGGGTGCGGTGGCGTTTCGCGACTGGATTCGCAAGGAAGTCCAGAATAATACGCCGTACGACGATTTTGCTCGCAGTATTCTCACGGCGGATGGCTCGAACCGGGAAAACCCGGCAGCCTCGTACTACAAGGTGCTGCGAGAACCTGTCGACATCATGGAGAACACGACGCACCTGTTTCTGGCGATCCGATTCAACTGCAACAAATGCCACGATCACCCCTTCGAACGTTGGACGCAGGATCAGTATTACACGACCGCCGCCTACTTCGCGCAGGTCGATCTCAAGCCAGATCCCGCCAGTGGTAAGAGGACGATCGGCGGCACGGCGGTTGAGGGAGCCAAGCCGCTGTACGAACTGGTACTGGACAAGCAAGAGGGCGATGTGGTTCACGACCGGACCAAGGCGATTGCCCCGCCGCAGTTCCCGTTCGAGGCCCATCATGAGGTCGGAGAAAATGCGACGCGTCGTCAGCAAATGGCCGCCTGGATTACGTCGGACGACAATCCCTATTTCGCGCGAAGCTACGTCAACCGCTTGTGGGGTTACCTGTTCGGCGTGGGCATCATCGAGCCGATTGACGACATTCGGGCCGGCAACCCTCCGACCAACCCCGAGCTGTTGGACTATTTGACCAAGGAGTTTGTTGATAGCGGCTTCAATGTTCAGCGCATGTTTTCGCTGATTTGCAAGTCCAGAACGTACCAGCTTTCCTTCCTCGCAAATCGCTGGAACGAAGACGATCGCCGGAATTATTCGCACGCCCTTCCCCGTCGCCTGCCAGCAGAAGTATTGTACGACGCACTGCATCAGGTCACCGGCTCGATTTCGGATTTACCTGGCGTACCGCCTGGAACCCGTGCGGCGGCACTTCCTGATTCAAACATCAAACTACCCGGCGGCTTTCTCGATACGATGGGCCGACCCGCTCGTCAAAGCGCATGCGAATGTGAACGCTCCAGCGGATTGGAGCTGGGTCCGGTTATGGCATTGATCAGCGGCCCGACGGTGGCGGCGGCCATTGCCGACCCGAAGAACTCGCTGATTGGGCTTGTCGAGCAGCACAGCGACGACACCGACCTGGTGAACGCCATTGTGATGCGGATCCTGAATCGGCCTGCCAGCCAGGAGTTGGTCGACGCCACGATGCACGAGTTCGCGGCCATCGACCGAGATCATGCTCGCCTGGCGGCCGCCCTGGATCAACTGGAGGCGAAATGGGCGCCGATGCTCGGGGAAAAAGAAACCGCGGCGCCAGCAAGCGATCAACGACGCGCAGGTCGAACTGGCACGGTACGAAAAGGAGAAGGCGGCCGACTGGGCCGCGCAGAACAGTTGCGCAACGAACAGATCGCAGAGACGACCGCTGTGTTGCAGCAATACGAGAAAGACCTGCCTGAAAAATTCGTGACGTGGGAAGCGAGTCAAGATGACGGAGTGCAGTGGCATACCGTCGACGTCGTCAGCGCCGATTCGTCCGAAGGAGCGACGTTGACGGTTTTGGAGGACGGTTCCGTTTTGGCTAGTGGCGACAATCCGGAAACGGATACCCGCACGGTCGTCGCGCGTTCCACATTGGATCGCGTCACCGCCATCCGCTTGGAAGCGCTGACGCACGAGTCCCTACCCAATAAGGGGCCTGGTCGGCGGGACGACGGTAATTTCTTGCTTTCAAAGTTCACTGCCACACTTGGGGGTGACGCGCCCGCCGACCCACAGCCGATCGAATTAGTGGATCCCTGGGCTACGTTCTCGCAGCAGTATTTTCCGGTGGCTAAATCTCTGCAAGAGACAATCAACGTGGAGGCCGGGTGGGCGATTAAGCCGGCGCTGGGCACGAACCATATGGCCTTTTTCAAGCTCAAGGAGCCGCTGACCGGTGTGCGCGGAAGGGAGATCGTCTTCGGTTTCGAGCACCAGTATCCTGGCCAGCGGGTGACACTGGGACGCTTTCGCGTGTCGCTTACCGACGCGGCCCCCGACGCCCTTGCCGGACCAGAGATCAATCTGACACCTTGGCAGCATGTCGGACCGTTCATGGCATCGGAACGCCGTGAAGCGTACGAATTCGCCTTTCCTCCAGAGAAGGTCGTCGACCTGAAGGAGACGTTTGAAGAAGGAAAGCTGAAGTGGCAGGAAAAGCCGGAGTTCAAAGATGGGCAACGCCATCTTGTGTTTGAAGGGCGCTATGCCGTCGACTATTTGTATCGCCAGATAACGGTGCCCGTCGGGGTGAAGTTGCCGATATCTTTGGGTGCCGATGACATGCTTAAGGTGTTCTTGAATGGCAAGGAAGTGTTGGGCAAGAACGTCACCAGCGGATTGAATGCGGACGATTACCTGCCGACGTTGGATCTTGCGCCTGGCGTGAACCATTTGCTGCTCAAGATTGCGAACGTTGCCGGACCCGGTGGATTTTATTTTCGAGCGGACAAGGACAAGGCTTCGGTGCCGGCGGAAGTTTTGGCGGTGTTGCATACGGCTCGTGAGCATCGCAGCGAACAGCAGCGTGCCGAATTGATGAAGTACTACCGCAATTTGGACAAAGATCTACAACAGCGGCTGATGGCCGTCGCCAAGGCGAAACGACCTGTGCCGGAGGATCCGGGACGCGCCCAGCGGAAACGGCGCATAGAAGAGGTCAGCGTGCCGGTTCCGCTGGACGCCAAGCTGGTGGCGTTGCGCTTCGATGTAAAGACGAGCGAGGAGCAGCGGCGAAACAAACGACTTACGATTGCCCAGGACCTGGTTTGGGTTTTGATTAACAGCCCGGCCTTCCTGTTCAATCATTGATTGGTGGTTATTTGTTGTGAGTTATTGGTTGTCGTTTAACCCGTTGCCGCAGGCGAGGATACGAAGGAGATCGCTCAACCTTGCCTGCGGCAACGGGTTAAACAACGTGTTCATGCTGGTCTCAACTGACGCCATTTGCCGATATAATCAGAAGCAGATCCCCGATTTCAGGAGCAAGACATGATCATTCTTCCGGGTGCGAGAGCCAAAGATCTCTGCGATACGCATTTGCGACCGACGCGTCGCGACATCCTACGAGCCGGCGGCGCCGGTATGCTTGGTCTCAGTTTGGGTAGCTTGTTCCAGTTCCAGGCAGAATCGGCCGAGACGGGGTCGCGGGGTGGTCCTGGCTGGGGCAAGGCAAAGAGCGTCATCCTGTGCTATCTGCAAGGCGGTCCGAGCCACCTGGATTTGTGGGATCCGAAAGAAAACGTGCCGGATAAGGTCCGAAGTGTTTTTTCCAATATTTCGACCTCCGTGCCCGGCATACAGTTCACCGAGATCCTGCCGAAGCTCGCCAAAATTATGGATAAGGTCACGTTGATTCGCTCGATGAGCTATTCTCCGAACGGCCTGTTCAATCACACGGCGGCCATCTACCAGATGATGACTGGATATACGACCGACAAGGTCAGCCCGTCTGGGCAGTTGGAGCCACCTAGTCCCAAGGACTTTCCGAACTTCGGTTCACAGATCGTGAACATGAGGCCGATTGAGCACCCGATGTTGCCATTCGTGATGCTGCCTCGACCGTTGCAGGAAAGCAATGTGGTAGGCAAAGGTGGCACCGCGGGCTTCCTGGGAAAGGCTTATGATCCGTACACGGTCTACCCTTCCGGCGACGATATGGACATGGAAAAGATCGACAATATCAAAGTCGACGACCTGAAGCTGCGTCCCGAAGTCTTTGCCGCTCGACTACAACGACGAGCCCGCCTGCGCGATGCAATCGCCTCGACGATGCCTGATATCGACAAAGCCGTGGCGGAACACAAGATTAACGAGCATTACGATCGGGCCCTCAGCCTGATCATGTCGCAGCGAGCCCGTCAGGCGTTCGACATCGACACGGAACCAGATGAGGTTCGCGACATGTACGGGCGCACGACCTTTGGGCAGAGTTGCCTGATGGCCCGCCGACTGGTTGAGGCAGGCACGCGTGTTGTCGAAGTCATCTGGCCGAAGGTTGCCAATTCCGACTACCACTCGTGGGATCATCACGTCGATTTGTCCAAGCGCATGAAGGATCGTTCCGGACCGATGCTGGACGCCGGTTTGTCTGGCTTGTTAAGCGACTTGGATCAGCGCGGCATGCTGGACGAAACCCTGGTCGTCGCGGTGGGCGAGTTTGGTCGCAGTCCGGAGAAAGGCTTGAGTACGTCCGGTAACACCAACAGCGCGGATGGCCGAGATCACTGGCCTTATTGCTATACCGCCCTGTTGGCCGGCGCGGGAATCAAGCGTGGCAACGTGTATGGCAAGAGCGACAAGACCGGTTCCGCTCCACTGGAAGATCCGGTTCACCCCACGCAGTTGCTCGCCACGATTTATCACACGTTCGGAATCAATCCGCAGACGATTGTGTATAACCACCTGAACCAACCACGCGAGCTCGTCAAGGGAGAGGCAATTACCTCGCTGTTCGCGTGATATCGGTTCGTCTTCGTGTTCGTAGTTCCGCCTTTGGGCGGCCACGTGCGTCAAGTTGTTTAACGGTGCCTTGCCGTTTAACGAAAACGCGCCCACGAAAAGTAGCTGGCCGCAGCGCCTCACGGCACCGGTACATCGTCCCCGTATTCGGCAGTGATGTCGCGGTTGACGTTCACGTCATGCTGGCGGGCTTCCGGACGCGAAATCCTACGTACGCACGAATTCCAGCGCAAGATCGGGTCCGGATCATCAGGGGCGCTCAGCGCTTGGGCCTTTTCGTAAGAACGCATCGCCTGCCGAAACCAGTCGAACGCGATTTCCTGGGGCATGTCTCCGGCCAACTGGGCCGTCGCCCAGCGTTCGCTGACGATGCCCTCGTAATAGGCTTGGTGGTACTCGCTGTTCAGGCGACGCACTGCCGAATTGGCTGCGTCCAGGGCGGGGGCTTTTTCGACGGGGAACTGGTCGGTCAGCGCCAACACCAAGGTGATCAGCGCTTCCTGATTTTCGGAATCGACCAGCAGCACGTCCAGGCAGATGCTTTCGGCCTGTCGGGGTTCATTCAGCAGTCGGTAGCGCAAGGCTTTCTCGAGCGCCGCGGAAACGGAGTCTTTCGGAATTCGTTTAGGCTCAATCATTTCCCTGACCTCGCTCGGTACTGACTTATGAGGGGGCTCCGAAGACGACGCGCAGCAGCTTTTTGACCGGATCGTAAAACTGGTCAACAACGCGTTCCTTCAAAGGGATGATCGCGTTGTCGGTAATGGCGATGCTTTCGGGGCAGACCTCCGTGCAGCATTTCGTAATGTTGCAATATCCCAGACCTAATTCTTCCTTGAGCAAACCGAGGCGGTTGTCGTCGTCCAGCGGGTGCATTTCCAAACCCGCAACACGGACGAAAAACCGAGGCCCGCCGAATTCCGCCTTTTTTTCGTGATCGCGCAGGACGTGGCACACGTTTTGACACAGGAAACATTCGATGCACTTGCGAAATTCTTGAACGCGGTCCGCCTCTGCCTGCGAAAACCGAGGCTCCTCACCGCCGGTGTCCCGCATCTTGAAGGCCGGAATTTTCTTGTTGACTTCATAATTCCACGAGACGTCGCAGGCCAGATCTTTGATGACGGGAAATGATTTCATCGGGCGGATCGAAATCGGTTCGCCTTCGGGATATTTGTCCATGCGGTCCATGCACATCAGTTTTGGTTTGCCGTTGACCTCGCCGCCGCAGGAACCGCACTTTCCCGCTTTGCAATTCCAGCGCACGGCCAGATCTGTCGCGTGCATGGCTTGAACCTTGTGGACCGCGTCCAGGACAACCATCCCTGGCGCCAGCGGGATCGAATATTCGACCATTTCGCCGACTTCGTTGTCACCGCGGTATATCTGTAGCGTTACTTCGTCGGCCATGATGGAGCCTTGGGGAAATGACCAATGTCCAAGCCTCAATGACCAATGAGGCGAAAGCACCAGTCATTGAGATTTGGTCATTGGGATTTGGTATTGGGCATTGGGTCATCAATCTTTGATCAACTCTTTCAATTCATCTGGCATTTCAGGCAGCGGTTCGCGTAGGACCTGTATTTCATTGCCTTGTTGACGAACGATGTTGTTTACCTTGCCCCATTCGGCGTCCGAACCGGGATGGTCTTCGCGAGTGTGTGCGCCGCGGCTTTCCGTACGATCTAGGGCCGCCCGAGTGACCGCTTCGCTGATGTCCAGCATGTTCCACAAATCGAGCGCCAGGTGCCAGCCGGGATTGAATTGGATATTGCCACCGACCTTGACGTTGACCGCGCGCTGTCGCAGTTCTTCTAGTTTACCCAGCGCGGCACGTAGGTCCTCGTCGGTGCGAACGATGCCGACCAGGTTCTGCATGACCTCGCGCAGGTCTTCGTGAACGGTGTACGGATTCTCGGTATTTGATTCTTCAAACGGCTTCAACGCTTCGCCGACGCTGTGTTTGATTTCGTCCTCGTTCAGCTGTCCGTGCGAACTGATTTGCTGAGCGTACGCCGCGGCAAATTCACCGGCACGTTTGCCGAACACCAGCAGATCAGACAGGGAATTACCACCCAGTCGATTGGACCCGTGCATGCCGCCCGCGACTTCGCCCGCCGCGAACAGGCCGGGTAGGGTTGATTCCTGCGTTTCCGCATCCACACGCACTCCGCCCATCATGTAGTGGCATGTGGGCCCGACTTCCATCGGGTCGGTCGTGATGTCGACATCGGCCAGTTCCTTAAACTGATGGTACATGCTGGGCAGCTTCTTCTTGATTTCTTCTGCGGATCGACGCGATGCGATGTCCAGGAAAACTCCGCCGTGCGGTGACCCGCGGCCTGCCCGGACTTCGCGGCGTATCGCTCGGGCGACCACGTCGCGGGTGAGCAGTTCCGGTGGTCGCCGAGCGTCCGGGCGCTGGCCGGCGACAACGGCCTCCACCCAGCGCGACGCTTCCTCTTCTGTCTCGGCGTACTCGCCTTGGAACATCTCCGGAATGTTGTCGAACATGAACCGCTGACGTTCGCTGTTCAGCAGCACCCCACCTTCGCCTCGTACACCCTCAGTGATCAGCGTTCCCTTTACACTGGGTGGCCAGACCATCCCGGTCGGATGGAATTGGACGAATTCCATATCGATCAGGTCGGCGCCGGCCCAGAGGGCCATGGCGTGACCATCGGCCGTGTACTCCCAGGAGTTGGACGTGATATCCCAGCAGCGCCCGATACCGCCGGTGGCCAGGACAATCGCTTTTGCGCGGAAGATCACAAAGCGCCCGCTCTCGCGCTGGTAGCCAATACAGCCGGCGACTCGATCTCCGTCCTTCAAAATGCGACGGATCGTACACTCCATATGGACATCCATGCCCTGATGTACGCCCTTGTCCTGCAGGGTACGGATCATTTCCAATCCGGTCCGGTCTCCGACATGAGCCAGCCGCGGATACGTATGGCCGCCGAAGTTTCGCTGCAGGATACGACCTTCTTTGGTGCGGTCGAAGACCGCGCCCCACTCCTCCAATTCACGGACTCGTTGCGGTGCCTCTTGCGCGTGCAGTTGGGCCATCCGCCATTGGTTCAGGAACTTCCCGCCCTTCATCGTGTCGCGGAAATGGACCTGCCATTCATCACGTGTATCGACGTTGGCGAGCGCCGCGGCGATGCCCCCTTCGGCCATGACCGTGTGGGCCTTACCGAGCAGTGACTTGCAGACCAGTGCGGTCTTTGCTCCGCTCGCCGACGCTTCGATCGCCGCTCGCAGCCCTGCCCCGCCGGCGCCGATCACCACCACGTCGTATTCAAAGGTTTGGTATTTTTCCATGAGTTAAAAAATCCGCGGGTCGACGAAGCGTCCTGACGCCACCATCCAGACATAGAAATCGGCGAAGCCCACCATGAACAGGCTGGTCCAGGCCCACAGCATATGTTTGCGGTTCAGCACCGATGCGACGCTCCACAGGTTCTGACGAGTACGACCTAAGGTGACGCAGGAAAAGCAATCGACATTGCCGCCAATCAGGTGACGTAGGGAATGACACGAGAAGGTATAGAGCGAAAGCAACGTCGTATTGGCGGCGAGCACCAACGTGCCCAAGCTGATGCCAACGGTAAGACCGCCGGCCGCCGTCGGCCAGAGACACGCATGCAGTACGTCGATTGCGAGAATCACCAAAAAGATGAGTGCAAAATAGAGAAAGTAGCGGTGCAGATTTTGGAACAGGAAGAGACGAGTTTCTCCGCGATAAATGCGACCTCTGGCTTCGCCCACCGCGCATGCTGGTGGATCAAGAAAAAAGGAGCGGTAGTACGCTTTGCGGTAGTAATAGCAGGTGAGCCGAAAGCCGCCCGGTGCCCACAAGATGAAAAACGCCGGCGAGATCCAAGACGGCAACCAAGGTAGGATCAGCAACGGCGAATAAAACGGCGAGAGCAGGTACGCGTGATCCGGACGGGCCGGATTGACGAGTGCGCCGTGACCCACTTCGAAGTCGGCGTTGTAGATCGCCCGAAAGGTCGAATAGACAACAAACAGGCCTAATCCCAGGGCCGTCAATGCGGGTCCGAGCCACCATGCATCTTGCCGCTCGGTTTTTCCCAACGCGCTCGTTTGCGCGGCGGCGGCTGCATTGGTTGACATGAATCGGCTCCCTGTTTTATGCCGAACTATAACCCTGCCGGTTGGCTGCGTCAATTAATCGTGCGTCCGCCGGCAGTGCTCTGGCACTCAACCGTCACGGACTTACAATTTCGTTGGTACTTCGCCCAATTTCCGTTGGCGGGCAGTGTAGAGCAGCAGTGTAGAGCAGCAGTGTAGAGCAATTGTCCCAATTGCTCGCCAACCATTGGGACAATTATTCTACAAGCAGAGTTGGATACGTGATTTATGGACGCAAATGTTGAAGAGTTCCTGGCCGGAGCACCCCACGCCGTGGTTGGCGCGTCGCAGGACCGTGCCAAGTACGGCAACAAGGTGCTGCGGGTCTATCTGCAGCACGATCGCGGGGTCTTTCCTGTGCACCCTAGTGCAAAAGAGATTGAAGGCCTGATCGCGTATCCGGATCTTGCTGCCCTTCCCGAACCGATCCACGGTATATCCGTGATCACGCCGCCTCCTGTTACGGAAAGGGTTGTTCAGCAGGCCGTCGATTTGGGGATCAAGCACATCTGGATGCAGCCGGGTGCCGAAAGCGAAGCGGCCGTCGAATGGGCCGAACAAAACGGGATCAATGTGATTGCCGGTGGTCCTTGTCTGTTGGTAGTGCTTGGGTTTCGCGACGAGTAAAAAGAATCCCTCGGATGGCAGACCGACCCACGGATGTTCGCTGCGTGTAGATTGAACACAAGGCATATTGGTGGCTTCCAGCCGCCGCCACGAAGCACACAACGACTAACGCAGTCCGGCCAACTCTTGAAGCTGGTGCCAGTTTTCCAGGCGCTCGTCACGCGCTTTGATCAGTAGATCCGACGGATTACCGTCGGCGTCGAAGTGTTTGCCAAAGCGGCCTTCACTGCGGCAGAAATCGATGAAGTCAGTGACTTCGCCCGTTTTGGGGTTTTCGTACCAGTCGTCTTTGACGGCTGGATTGCCCTGCAGCGACGTGCGGCTTTTGATCGTGTCGCCCTTGTCGGGATCGTAGACCAGCAAGGGAAAGGCCCGTGAATCAACGGCCAGTCGTGCCTGGTCCGACGCCATGTTGTCCGCCACGCCATGTTCGGGCTGGCAGGTGGTATAGCAGCTGATGATGGCCGGACCGTCGAACTCCAAGGCCCGCAATACGCTCTTATAGAAATGGTTGGTGTGGGCACACGTCGTTTGAGCGACAAACGTGCGCGGATGCATCATGGCGATCTGGGCGATTTCTTTGCGCCGTTCCTGTTTGCCGCCGAACACCTTGCCGTGGATGCTCATCTTCGTGTTCTGCCCCGTGTAGGTGCTGGTCGACGCCTGGCCACCGGTGTTCGAATAGACCTGCGTATCGAGCACAAAGACTTTGATGTTCATACCGGAAGCAAGCATCCGCGACAGCGATTGAAAGCCGATGTCGAACATCGCGCCGTCACCGCCGATGCACCAGATCGGCTTGTCGGACCAGCCCATTTGGTCCCATCGCATGCGAACGCCCATCGCGTCGGCCGGAGCGTTTTCGAACAGCGAGTTAGTCCAGGGGACAAGGTACGGGTTGTACGGATAGGTCGACGTGTAAACGGTATTGCAGCCCGTCGCCGCAACGATTCCCCACTGATCTTTGTATTTGGCGCCGGTCGCCGCGCACATCATCCGCAGCGCGGTTCCTTCGCCGCAACCGGCGCACGAGCCTGCGCCGCCGACGTAGATGTGGGTTTGCTCTTTCAGCATCATGTCGATCAGCAGACTGTCGTTGATGTAGTCCTCGTTGGACGGCCCGAACTCTTTGAAGTATCGATGGCTCTTCCGGATATCATCCATCACCTTTTCGGTTTTGGGAATCATCTTCAAGGCCAGATCGTCGCAGACCGTCACGCATTCGGCGCAGCCTTTGCATTTACTGGGGTCGATGATGATCGCGAATTTGCCTCCCTCTTTGCCCTTTTTGATCGGACCGTCGTAGTACTTGCGCGGCTTGGACCACTGTTTCGCGAAGAACTCGCGATCCTCTGGCGCGACCATCTTCATCTTTTCGTCGACCTCGGATTCTGCCAGCACCTTGCCCAGGATCGCGGTGTCCGGGCATTCGGTGACGCAGTCCATGCAGCCGGTGCAGTTGTCCGCGATGTATTCGGGGATTTCCGGCGCGACATAACTGAAATCGCGCAACGTCGCCGTGCCGGCCGGGATCAGGGATCGAGCAACCGAAAGGTCGGCGGGAAGTCCTTTTTCCGCGGTACCCTCTTCGTAGCTGCGAATAATACGCTCGTTGAAGTCGATGACGTCCAGAACGGGCAGTTCGACGGATAGGTAATCGCTATCGACCAGCGTTCCATAACTGTTATTGTTCTGGGGATCGCGATCATTCGCTTCGTTCATCGAAGCGGGTTTGTCGACGGTAGCCATATCAATAACCTTGGTGTTGAAATATTTGTGTTGGGATATTCGTATTGGAGTTGTGTTCGTATTACTTAGCTGGGCTGTCCGTTTCCGGCAGCCGTCATGACTTCGTGGGGGATTTCCTGCATTTCGCTGTATCCACGTTTCACGCAGGTTAGATTGTCCTGCACCACCTGTTCGCCGCGCTTGCCAAAATACTTTCGCAGCGCCTTTTCCAGACCGGCGTAGACCTCTTCGTCCTGCATTTCACTCTGTTTGGCGTACGGCGTCAGTTTCAGAAACGCGCCCAGCAGGACGATACCTTGCATTCGCATCTCCAAGTCGGCGACGGACGCCACTTCGCGAGCGATCTTGACCATGTCCGCAAAGTAGACGCGAAGTTTCTTCTCGCGAATCGTCCGTTTGTGGTTTTCCGGGATCCGCTGCCACACATCCGCGGGGTCCGTGAAATGGCTCTGCATGAAGATTGCGCCTCCATCGACCATACCTTTCAGCGGGTTGCCGCTGAACATCGCGTTGGTATCGTTCAGGACAACCAGATCGACATGTTCCAGTTCGCTGTGCGTGTAGATATGCGAGTCGGCGATTGTCAGATAATAGGTCGTGGGAAGACCCTTTTTCTCCGAACCGTATTTGGGATAAGCCTGCACGTCTTTCCCGAAAACCTGGCCGCCGATGGTGGCGATGACCTTGTTGGTAGTGACCGAGCCGAAACCGCCGACGGAGTGACCTCGCATCGAGAACGAGCCGGTTGGGCGCAGGTCGGGATCTTCTTGTGGTTCGAGCGCCAAGTTATGTTTGATCCCGACGACGAAGAAGTCCTGGCCATCGTTCATCATGTTGCTGAAGATCGCGATGATGTCCCCAGGTCGAACGTCGCGGCTTCCCAGTCCTGCCGCCCCGTGGTAAATCTGTGGAATGCCTTCGATCGGTCCCAGGCCCCCCTGTCCCGTCGCCGCGTCACAGAACGCCGCTTTGATCTCGCGAGTCAAGTGATTGCCCGTTGTGCTGAGCGGATCATCCATCCGTTCGATCACCGTGAACGCCTTGCAATGTTTCAATGCTTCCACGATTTGCCTGGACGGGAAGGGTCGGAAGCAGTAAATGTTCAAACAGCCTGCTTTGATTCCCTTGACATCGCGCAGGTAGTCGACGGTCGTCTGCGCGGTTTCCATATAGCTCCCGATGCCGACCAGAATGTACTCGGCGTCTTCACACCGATAGGGATCAATGAACCCGTATTTGCGGCCGGTTTTTCGAGCGAACTCGTCGAACGCTTCCTGAAGAGCAGGTTCGCACTGGTCGTAGTACCAGCGTTGAGCGATCTTGCCCTTCATGTACGAGTCCTGGTTCTGAACCACGCCGGACATGATTGGATTCGCCGTATCCATCAGGTTCATTAACCGATCTTCGGGCTTGCCGACAAACTCTTTCATGAATTCCGGTTCAATCAGCCTCACGCTTTCGACAGTATGCGTCGTGAGAAAACCATCTTGCACACTGAGGAATGGTGTGTGGGATGCCTCGGCCGCGCGGCGCGAGATCAGGCATAGATCGCCCGCCTCTTGCGCGTTGCGCGCAAAGAGAATACCCCAGCCGCAGTCGGCGACGCTCATCACGTCGTCGTGACCGGCGTGAACGTTCAGCCCCTGGCTGGTCAGCGCACGGGCGCCAATATCGAACACGACCGGCAGCCGCTTACCGGCGATCGTGTACAACACCTCCTTCATCAAGACGAGTCCTTGACCGGAGGTGAAGTTCGTGACGCGGCCGCCTGCGACGGCAAAGCCTTCGCAAAACGTTGCCGACGAGTGCTCGCTTTCCGGCTCGACAAACACGAGCTGGTCGCCCCAAAGATTCGGGATGCCGTTCATGACGGCCTGATTGAAGCCACCGCCCATCGTCGTGGAACTGGTGATCGGAAAGGCCCCGCAGCCCTGACTGATCCGCGTCTCGACCCAGACTACCGCCTCGGCTCCGTCACAAGTCGTGGGAATGCCTGGGTACTGATGCTTCGGCTCAATGACCTCGGCGACCGGTGTGCCGGTAGCTTCATCCACGGGAACGGTTGCCATACAACGTCCTTTCGATGTTGATCAATGCCCAGGGGACGAGCAGGTGCCAGGACTTCGGCCGTGCCCTGCTGGATCTGCATGGCATCGGTGAGTGGGCACAATCACTGAACGTGGCGAAAGCCGGTGACCTAATCCCCCATCCAATTTTGTGAACCGATCGGATCGAGTGCCGAACGGGTTTCCTACATCGTAATAACGGATATATAGTACAGGATTGGTGCCAAATCGCAAGCCGCTCTCGCAGCAAAGCATGAATTGGTGAGGAGTTGCGGTTATATTAGACAGGTTGAATATGCTTGAAACCTGCGCGAATTGCTATACTTGACCTGTGAAATTTAGAAGTAAATGTTCTATGAAAACCATTGATCATTTACTGGACGAGATGCAATTCTCCATCGAGAAGCTTGCGGAATCGTCTGGACTGGCTGCCAAAAAGGTTCTTGCCATTGTCGATGGTCGCTGGACTCCCAGTCCCGCGGAACGAGAAAAACTGGCGAAAGCCTTTGGGGTGGCAGTCGAAGAAATAAGTTGGGGCCACACCATCAATCCGCGTAACCGGCGGTATCATCGTTTTGGCTTGCCGGAGGAATTCTGAAGATGCCAACCAGCGTGGCTGACCTTTGTCAGCAGCAAAAGATGAGTATTCCGCAACTGACCGAACGTAGCGGCCTGGCGGAAAGCCGAGTCCTGGCCATCGTTATGGGACGCTGGACTCCCAGCCCGGAGGAACGCCGCAAGATTGCGGAAGTCTTTGGAGCGCAAGTGGATGAGGTGGCCTGGGGTCACAAGACGCCGATCCAGCACCTGTACGGCCACGGTCCGGGCTGACACTTGCGGGGTTGAATGAGGGTCGCGTTGAGAGTTGAGGGTTGAGGGTTGAGAGTTGAGAGTTGAGGGTTGAGGGTTGAGGGTTGAGAGGGTTGAGGGTTGAGGGTTGAGGGTTGAGGGTTGAGGGTTGAGGGTTGAGGGTTGAGGGTCGAGGGTTGAGGGTCGAGGGTTGAGTGGCGAGGGTTGAGAGAGTCGAGTCGCTATTGGGCTCGGAACGCGGAGTTTGGGGTATTGGACCTTCGCTGGTGGTGATGAGGGCAGTTAGGATCGAGCGATCCGGCGATGGCCAGGCGGGTACGGTGGGCTGTCGATGACACGAACAACAACACGGACAATGCCAGGCGGACAATGCCAGGCGGACAATGCCAGGCAAGACAATGCCAGGGAAGAGGATGACGGCGAACACACGCAGATCGAAGCGAGGCCTGGCAACCTTGGAATTGGTACTGACGTTACCGCTTCTGGTGTTGCTCATGGCGCTGTTGATCAACGCGGGAACCAGCGCCGCATGGCGACTACGTGCACAAGGCGTGGCCCGGGAGGCGGTTTGGCGGAACCTGTGGCCCCGTGGTGCTACGAAACCGGATCCGGCCAACTGGCCGAAAACGGCGTCTTTCGCCGTGGACAACGAGTATGACGAGTTGATGTTGGACGTCGAGGAACTGCAACAAGAAGTAATTCGCGGTCCGCTGCCCAACGTCGATGTCGACTTCGAGCTTTTGGATCCCTCGAACCACGGTCGTATCGGCCGGGCATCTATTCGTCGAGAGCGTCCGATCTTACCCAAAATCGGGCCGATGGCACACGCCGTCGAACACCGCTTATTTGATCGAACTTGGACGTACCCCCAGACGGGATTGCCCAGCAATGGAGCCCGTCGGATCAAGCCGCTCTACGACATGCACGAGAGCGAATTCAACGAATATTTCGCTTTTCAAGCAGCGGTCGCTGACGTTCAGAAAGCATTGGTTGTTACCAATCTGCGGCCGTTGGGCCCGCCGACAATGTCGGACCCGGACTTCGCGGTTTTCGTAGTCGCTCCGGGCGTTCACCGTAATCAGCCTGACTCGCATCCGCGATTGCAGTCGTTCGGCAATGAAGACCCAGCGTCGGCTCTTGACCCAGAGTGGGTTCGGGAAAATCGACTGCGAAATCCCAGCGGCTTGATCGATCGGATTATCGACAACGACAATCAAACGAGTGACGCCAGCGTTCCACGCGACGTGGCGGGAGTTTATCGGAGTCTCTATCGGGACGCCATCGCTTGGGCTCGCCAACAAGTACAAAACCTACTCGACCAGCAACCATCCGCCTCACAACAGGCAATTACCGCTGCCCGGGAAAACCTGGCGGCATTAGAGGCAGAGCTGCTACCGAAGATCGAAGAACTTACCGCGTTCATCGACCAGTTTTGATGCATGCCGCGATCTCGATCGAGAGGCCAATCTGGCTTGTCTCCCACAGACGAAGATTCCCGCAATGAAGATTCCCGCGAGGCGCTGAACGCAGAGCGACCGCCGTCCGCGGAATCGCAAACCGGGGTTGGGGCCATCGCCGTCCGTATCTCCCGCTGGACGACAAACCTGTTACTATCCGCCGTCATCGTCCTTGTCGCGCTAGTATTGGGCGGCAAATTGCTTAACCTCTGGCGACCGATCCCTCCAGCACCGCAGGTCAGCGACTTCGCGCTGCCGAATGCATTGGATGTGTTCGACGACCCTCAGATGGCAGTGCAGCTCGACTTCGGTGATTCACCGGTGTCGATTTTTCGGCAGCAGACGACTTCGGACCGCGAAGAAGCTGTACAGCAGCTGCTGGCGACGTGTGGCCGGCAACTCACGGACTGTGTTCCCCCTGACGAGCCACCGGGAGAATCCGAGAGGTTTTTACTACAGAATGTAAAGATGCACGCAGCGGTCGAGCGGCCGACGGCGGACACTGCCCTGTACCGGCTAGGCAAGTCGTTTCCGATGGCCGTTGGCATTCGGTCAATGCAGATCGGCGATAATGGCACGTCGGTGGATCGCGTGGTAGTCTGGGGATTAGCCGTCCCAGTCCATGATCGGAAATGGACGCTTTACACGTTTCAAGCAAAACCAAAGGGAGCCAACGGCGACGCGGCCGCTTCGCAGGAAAAGTTGCCAATCCCGCCGGACACGAATCACCTGTTAACCTTGCGGTTCCCGCGGCAACAGATTGTAACCTTTAAGGCAACCGGCAACCCGCAGGACTGGGCGACGTTTTATGACCAATGGTTTGACCGCCGAGATTGGACCCGGATCGCGGACTGGAAACGGCGTACAAAAAACTGGTCCTGCACCTTTCGCCTCAATGAAAACAGAGAAGATGGTCGAGTGGCAAATTTGAGTTTTACTGGTTCCGATAGCGAGTCGAAGGAAAATAGCACGGTGTGGCGGGGCTTTGTGACCGAGCGGTTCGAACGGCCAACGTCCGCCCCGGCGGTCAACGAAAACAACGGCGGCACAGGAACAACAGCGACAAAGTAGAGCAGGCTGGCGGAAGCTGAATAGCCCGCCGGCGCCATACCACGAAACGGAGACGTGACAGATTTATGAAAGGTATCCAAGGCTTGATCATCGCCATTGTATTGGGCACGCTGGGCTCGCTTGTGAATATGTACTACCTGACCAAAGGTCGTGACATGAGCACCCAGCGCTTCATCGGCGTAGTGGACGGCGCGGAAATAGAAGTGGGGGAAAAGTTCAAGCAAGACGATTTAGAAGCCGTGGAGATCCCCACCGAACATGCGCGAAGCTTGCGGAAATATGCCATCCCCTATAGCGAAATTAACTCCATCCTCGGTTTCAACTCGCGACGACAAATCGATGGCCAGCAAGGCGAACTCCTGCTGCGAACCGATGTTCGCACGCCGACCGAAATGCTGGACTTGGAGAGCAACCAGGCGGCGATTAGCGTTTTGGTGAATCCGACAACAACCAGTCTGGATCAGATTATTCCTCAGGTAACGCCTATTTCCTTCTATCTGCCGATTGATCGCACGAGCGGCCGTAGCGACGGCGCATGGGAGTGGTTCGGGCCATTTGATGTGTTGGCCGTTGGAAATCGCCTGGGCCGAGCGGATGCGGGCGGACGACGAGGCTCGTCGCGGTCAAGAAATATGCTGACGCTTCAAGTCCAATTCACCGCTGGCAAGATCAATCCGAAGATCGCTGAACTCAAGAAATACGTGCATCGCACGAACAACGAACCGCTGGACGTCATGATTCACACACCCCGGTAGGTCGAAGTGCTAAAGGCCGTCGCTAAAGGCCGGGCCGCTAAAGGCCGGGTCATAGTGCTAGGCAGATAGTGCTAGGCAGATAGTGCTAGGCAGATAGTGCTAAGCAGATAGTGCTAAGCAGCGCGATCGACTCCACTGGCGTCACCAAGTAGTTCGCTTGTGCTAATGGTGGGCGGCGTCCATCCGACATCCGGGTCTTGCCCGGCACGCCGTCGATGTTCTCGCTCGGTCCACCCCAGTTGGATTTCCTCACAGCCATTGCGGATTTCAATAGGTGTCGGCTGAAATCGAGGTGGCGTTGGCAGGCGTTTTGACGCCATAGTCGTGTCCTCCCTTTGGTGGGTCTTGCGCATAAGGTTTTGCACAATTAACCCGAATTGCCCGCTGGCTCCGTAGGGCACCACCTATTCCGAAAGGTGGCCCCGTTCTGAAACGACGGCACCCCGCACAAATTCAGGTGCTCACCCTATTATACGCAGCCGACGATTAGTTGGCCTTAAGAAAAACAAACCTTCGTAAACCGTCGCGCATCGCCTGCAGACGAATTCCCTGCTGTAGATCTTCCTTTGCCACCGCGGCAAGAAAGCCATCCGCGTCGGTGACCTTTGTATTACCGACCGCGATAATAATGTCGCCCCGCCCTAGGCCGCCAATTTGGCCGAGACCTCCTGGGCTAACATCCGTAACGACGACCCCCTGCTGATTACCATCGACCTTTAGCCGCGCGGCAAGCTCAGGCGTCAACGTTTGGACGGTAACGCCCAATTCATCTTCATCTTGCGTTGCCGGATCCGTGCTCGGCGCCGCCCCGCGACGTTCAATCATATTTTTCAGGTTCGATCGATTGCCGATTGTAATATCGATCGCTAGCGATTGGTTGTCACGTACGATGGACAGCCTGGCCTCGGAACCCGGACGGAGGGCCGCGACGGAGTTACGCAACTCGTTCGCCGACTTCACGGGCTTGCCATTCAGTTCCACGACAACGTCACCAGCTCTCATGCCCGCCTTTGCTGCCGGACCATTCGCGATGACGTCGCCGATCAAGACACCTTGTTTCGAGTCCAGCCCAAAGGAGTTCGCGAGTTCGTCGGTCAGGTCCTGGATGGCAGCTCCCATCCAGCCCCGTTCAACCTTGCCATTCTGCAGAATGGCGTCTTTGACTTGAATTGCCATGTTGCTGGGAATGGCAAAACCAATGCCCATGTTGCCACCCGTGCGGGATGCGATCGCCGTATTGATACCTACGACTTCTCCCTGCACGTTGACCAACGGACCACCGCTGTTACCGGGATTAATCGCCGCATCGGTCTGAATGAAGTTTTCGAATTCCGTGATGCGGACATTGGACCGGCCCTTGGCACTGATAATGCCGGCGGTCACGGTTTGATCCAGGCCCATCGGACTACCGATGGCGAGTACCCAGTCGCCAACTTCTATGTCATCGGAATTGCCCAGCGGTGCCGCGACCAATCCGGCAGCCTCGATCTTCAGAACGGCCAGATCGGTGGCGGCGTCTGTACCAACGATCGTCGCTTTATGATCCCGTTCATCGGACATCGTCACCGTGACTGCGTCGGCGTCTCGCACGACGTGATTATTCGTCAGGATGTACCCGTCTTCGCTGATGATTACGCCACTGCCCATTCCTCTCTGAATGGAGCCGCGTGGCGGGCCCGGCTTAAGAAATCGCTCCAACGAATCATCATCAAAGAAGCGTCTGAATTCTTCGGGGACATTTTGCAAAGGATCGCGGTCACTGCCCTGCACCTCGATTGTTTGCATACTGCGGATGCTGACGACGGATGGTCTGAGGGCCTTCGCGGCATAGTTAAACGCTCCGGATAATTCCGTTGCCACGGCCAGCTGTTCGCGCGCCGCTGCCGCGCGCCCTACCTCAGCGGCGTACGACAAGCGTGATACGACATACGGCAGCGTCTTTGCCGCGACGCCGCCGATGACAATCAGTGCGATCATGGTAACCAGTGTCAGAGGGTTGGATTTGCGATTTGACATCATTTGGTACTCCGTTAGGAACGTTGGCTGTGGAATTTCAGCGGTGGAAGGATTCGCTTGATGCCCACCAGATCATTGCACTTCAAGTTTACGCAATCTGCGCGGCCGAGGTTCGCCAGATCCGCATCCGCCGGGACCACCCCGGCAAGGCGTCGGCCTCTGGCAGGCACGCACCCCGCCGGCGGTTCGTCGCAAGTATTTGGCTGATGGGGTGATACGTCAACCGGATCGTGACCGCTGCGGAACGGACCATGGCAGCGCAAGGCGCCCCTGGTTGAGTTGCCGAAAAGGCGAAATTCTTGTTCGATTTCCTGGACCCCGGTCAAGGGTCGGAACGGTCGGTTTTCGCCAACGCCGCAGGCAGAGACGGCAGGGTCCGCTGAGCGGCTTTACGGGATCCGGAGGGCCTGTTGGCGATGGCACCAGGCAAGCTTGGGCAACCAAACCGACTCGAATCGCACGAAAATGCCTTGGATGTAACGAAAGACCCTTGATGTGCCGGTTGTTGGCGTTCCCGGCCCTACGTAAACTGAGAGATAGAAAGGATTTCGCAGAATATCGCCCGCCTGCATGGTGTTTACAAGTGCATCGTGTTCACAAGTGCATGGAGTTCACAAGTGCATGGAGTTCACATGTGCATGGAGTTCACAAGTGGTCGCTTTTGCGAATTACACAAATCCTGACAGAACTGGCGCGTCTTGCCCCAATTTTCTTGTCTTTTGAACTATTCATGAAGCAATGGTCATGAAGAACTGTTCATGAAAATCTGGTTTAACAGGATCAACGAAAGTCGCCGCTCGGTCGTGGAGGTCGAGGGGGATCAATTTCGTGTCGGTCGCGACGCGTCGAACGATGTCGTATTGTCGAGTCCACTGGTATCTCGCTATCACGCCGTGGTTCGGGCGAACAACGGCCAGCTGGAGTTGGAGAACCTGGGGCTCAACAGCTGCCTGGTTGGCGACACGGAAGTGCTGGGCGGTCAGACCGCCTCGTTTGCTCCGGGAGTCAAGATTCGGATCTGGCCCTACACGCTGACATTTCAATCGGAAACGACGGCAACCTTCGGTCGGAGCGAACTCGAAGCACACCTGCGTCGGTCGTGGCGGATCTTGAACTGAAGATCCATCAGAAATTGTTGGAGCGACTGGATCTTTACGAGTTTGAAGACCAGACCGGGGTCTCCGAAGAAAGCATCCTATCGCTGGAAAACAATATCGACGACGTTTGCCGCAATATGAACGTCTTTGACCCGGCGAACGAGATTCTGATTGAAGAGATCGTCGCCCTGACCCTTCGCGATCAGCTGATCAATCAGTTGATTATGGAGACAGGTGAGGCGGATTCCGTGTTCGATTTGGCGGTACTGACCAGCAACGAGTTCGATATTCCCGCGACCTTGGTTCCCGAACGCGAGACGGAACTCCATAGCCTTTTGACCTATATTCGCGAACAGTTGAAGCTGAACGATCTGCCCGATGTGAGCAGCCGAGTTCGCCAACTGGAGGAGAAATTCGATGACGTGTTTCGGCTCGTTCGCCCGCACTTGCACGGCGAACTGTGCAAATATCTGATTCTGCGCACGATCAAAAAGGATATGAAAGATACGGTGTTCGGATTCGGGCCGCTGCAGGACCTGCTGCGCGCCGCCACGATCACGGAAATCATGGTCGTGACCAGCGACCAGATTTACGTGGAACGAGACGGTGTCATCGAGAGGTCCGGTCGCCGGTTTTTATCCGAGAAGGTGACCGAAGCGATCATCGAACGAATCGTTGCACAAGTCGGCCGGCGGATCGACCGTAGCCAACCACTAGTCGACGCGCGACTGCCGGACGGATCCCGGGTGAATGCGATTATTCCCCCCTTGGCGATTAAGGGTCCGTGCCTGACGATTCGCAAATTCCCTATTCAGCGTCTGACCATTGACGACCTGATTGAATCGGGTTCGATCACGCAAGCCGCCGCCATGTTTTTGCGAGCGGCGGTAATGAACCATCGCAATATTCTGGTCAGCGGTGGCACGGGATCGGGCAAGACAACATTCCTGAACATTCTGTCGAGTTTCATTCCGCACAAAGAACGGATCGTTACCGTCGAGGATACAAGCGAACTGCGGCTGCATCAGGAACATGTGGTCACGCTGGAAACGAAACCACCCAATGTCGAGGGCATGGGGGAATACACGATTCGCGATCTCGTCAAAAACGCGTTGCGGATGCGGCCGGATCGGATCATCGTCGGCGAATGCCGCAGCGGCGAGGCGCTGGATATGATCCAGGCGATGAATACCGGTCATAGCGGCTCGATGACCACCGTACACGCCAATAGTTCCGCCGAGGTCATCGAGCGGCTGGAGGTTTTGATTTTGATGGCTGCGGATCTGCCCATCATTTCGATTCACCGCCAGGTAACGGCCGCCTTGGACTTGATCGTACACCTCGAACGAGGAGACGACGGATTCCGGCGCGTTATACAGGTATCGGAGGTTACCGGCATCGATCCGGAACTGAACCGCGTGAACGTGACCGACATTTTTAACGTGCGCAAGGAAAACGTTCTCTGTGCCACCGGGTATTTACCCAGTTTTGCATCGTCGCTGATCGACACCGGCCTGTTGGACCTGGATTTCCTTTACGGAAAATCGACAAACGATGCCAACGGCTCACTGAGTATTCGTCGCGGGGCGATCGAACCCACGTAACTCGCATTGCTTCGGTTGCCTATGACGCACGTTGGATGGACATTACTGTTAGCCAAGGCCGATGCCAGCTTCGCCGTGATCGGCTCGATCCTGATCGGCGTATCCGTCGGACTTTTCGTTTTTTCGTCGCGTCCCTATTACTGGACGATGATCGATTGGCTGGAACGCGATTTCACGGACAAATTGCGGCGCATGCAGATCCGAACGGATCGACTTCGCGGGTACTTAATCGCCTGGACGGTGGCGCTGGTTGGCGTGTTCCTCGGAATCTGGCTAATCGGTGACAGTCTGGCGTTCGCCGTGTTGGCAACTGTACTGTTGTTCTGTGGTCCCTATTACCTGATTCGTCGGATGGCGGAACGGCGGCGGCAGCGGATCGAAGATCAGCTGGCCGATTCGATGGTGTCGTTGGCCAGCGCGGTAAAGGCGGGTCTGTCCCTGGCCCAGGCGCTGGATGTCCTGGCGGAACAGTCGCCGCAGCCCATTAAAGCCGAGTTTGCCAGGATCGTGGGCGAATATGAAATGGGAAAACCGCTCGACCGTACCCTGGACGAAGCGAAGGAGCGCCTGCGAAGCGAGAACTTTGCTCTGTTTGCGGCGTCGCTGCTGGCCAGCCGGGAAAGTGGCGGGCGATTGAACGAAACCGTCGAACGGATCGCGACCTCTGTGCGAGAAATGCAGCGTCTCGGAGCAAAGTGATTTCGGAAACCGCGATGGCACGCCGTTCGGCCCTTTACATGGCGCTGGCGCATTTCTTTATCCTGGTCATGTATTACTTCGTCGACCCGTCGGCCGTGGGAAGGCTGTTCTTCACACCCGCGGGTCAGCTGATTCTGGTCGCTGTGATCGTTCTGAATATTATCGCCTACCTGTGGGCACGTGTGATTTTGAGTCCCGATATTTGAGAGCACGGATTACCGATTACTGATTACTGATTACCGATATTCCGGGGCCTTTTGACGAGAGAGCGTAGACGTGGATGGGATATCGATCGCAATTGCCCTCGCGCAGGCACAAGGGCCGTCGGTGCACGGTGCGCTGCCGCTGGTCGCTAGCGCTTTGATTGGGGCGGGCGTTGCGCTGGCCGCTTGGTGGTTCATTCGGACACTGGCTTCGGATGAATTGGAACAGGGCGCCGAATGGCGATACGACGTCAATCGCGTTAACGAACTGCGTCGCGCGGATGGGCTTTATCGAATGTTTCAGCCTGTAATTCACGTGCTGGCTCGCATCAATCGGAACGCATTGTCCGATTCGATGCCGGGGATCCAGCACGATATCGGTGCGGCGGGCCTATCGCGATATTGGCTGCCGGAAGAGTACCTGGCCAGGTGCCAGCTGATTGCCTTGTTACTGGGACCGATCTTCGTCTGGTTCTTTACGAAATCGGCGGGGTTCGCCGGCATATTTTTCGCATTGGGCGCTGTCATGCTGACGTCGTGGTACCTTCGATATCGGCTCGCTCAACGAGCTCGATACCGCATCCTACGAATCAAGCGCCGCATGCCTTTCCTGTTGGACCTGTTAACCTTGTTGATGGAGGCGGGAACGACGTTTCTGCAGGCGCTGCACCAGGCGGTGGGGGAATTCGAAAATCATCCGGTCGGTAGTGAATTCGGGCGCGTGCTGGCGGATATGCGGATGGGTAAGACGCGAACGGAATCCTTCGAGGCGATGCAGAATCGTCTGAATGACGACGAGATTACCAGTATCGTGGGGTCGATTATTCAGGGCGAAAACCTGGGATCTCCTTTGGCTCAGGTGTTTCGTACACAGGCGGATGTGCTGCGAATCAAGCGATCCCAACTGGCAGAGAAGACTGCAGCCGAGGCGGGCGTCAACATGCTGTTGCCGGCGATCCTGGTCATGGTGGCGACCGTGCTGATCATTTTAGGGCCGTTTGTGCTGAACCTGATGTTTTCCGGCCTGTTTTAGCTGGACCGCCCACCGCCGAGTGTTCGACGGAGGCAACGTCTCCGTTGCGGTCAGCCTGCGGTGCACATCAAACGGTCGAATGGGATAAAATAAGAGCGAATAGAGACGTTACGAGGACGATGATGCCAATTGCGTTAACTTGCCCCCGCTGCAGTTCGGATGTAAGCGTTCCGGATGAATTGTCCGGTGGGTACGCGTTCTGTAGTAAATGCAACGGACGCGTATGGGTTCCGTCAGGATCTCACGGTAAATCGCCGCCTGCGACGGTGTCGGCTCCGGTTACGACGCCCGGCAGCAGTGCATCGGAGTCGGAATCGCGTCAGGAAGCAAGAGGTAATCGTGGTGTCGCGCCGATCCAACCTCCGGCGCAGCCCCCGCCAAGGACTCCGCCGTTGCCGCCGGGCAATGCCCCTTCCCCCGGCAACGTTCCGCTTCCGCGGGCGAAGGTTCCGGCGGTTTCCGCCGACGTCTCCGGGACGGTTGCGGCCGCGCCACCTCCGTCCTCGGCGCCGGGCCAGCGGCCAGGTGCATCGCAGCGGCGTGTCGCAAAGGTGATTACGTCCGATGCAGCAGCTTCCCGTTTGCAAATCGGATCCGAAGGTGAATTACCACGATTGAAACTGGACGCAGAGGCCGACCATGGCAAGCGAAAAGGGATCAAGTCTCCTACGGCGCAGTGGCAGTGGGTCGTGCTGGCAACAGTCAGCTTTACCGTATGTGCCTTGACCCTGATGATGGATTCCACGACCACGGGCCGTCGCGTCAGTACCGAAAAAAACAACGCTCGAGCGCATATCAAACGGATGTACCTGGGTGCGGAGGGACAGCAGCTAGAGCCGTACCAGTTGCACCTGCGCCACGCTCAACTTGCCTATTCGCGCCGTGACTTCAAGACGGAGCAAAAGAATTATCGCGACGTCTTGCGGCTGTTGCGTGCTGAGCATCTCAACCCACACTATGATCGAACGCTGGACAATCCGAACAACAAGGGAGTGACCGGACAGCGCTGCAAATCGGTCAACGACGACAGTAAACCAAGCGATGAAGATCTGGAATATCAGCTGCTGATCCTACTAGGGGACAGTTGATGATGAAGACGGAACGAGAAGGTGGCGAAAGGCTTCCTGGATCGACGGTAGCCTGCGCGAGCCTTCCGCAGATTGCCAGCGGAACCCAATCGACGGCCTCGCACTAAAATGTTTCCCCATCCGCGATACGAAATCTTAACGCAGATCGCTGCTGGTGACTTCGCCACCGTCTTTCGTGCGCGCGATAAGGAATTGAATCGCGAAGTAGCCATCAAGCAGATCCATCCGCAGTTTCTGGCGGACCAGCGACAGCTAGAACGGTACTGGCAGGAAGCGCAGCTGCTGGCTTCGTTGGAACATCCCAACATCATGACGATGTACGACATTGATCGCAGTCGGGGATGGCTGATTCTTGAATTGATGACGGGCAGCCTCCGCGACATGGCGGATGGCCAGCCGGTCGATCTGGAATTTTTGCGCGTCGCGCTCGTCTGTAGCCTGCAAGCACTGAAGTTTCTGCACCAAAACGGGATTATTCACGGGGATATCAAGCCGACGAACCTGATGGTCGATCGCCGCAACTGGGTCAAGCTGGGCGACTTCGGATTGGCGCAACGCGCGTCGGACGATCAGGGAAGCCTGTTGAAAGGGACCACCAAGTACATTGCACCCGAACGTGTTTCGGAGCAGTTCGGGGCGGTCGGACCGGCGTCCGATCTGTATTCGCTAGGCTTCTCGATGTACGAGCTGATGTGCGGCGATCATTTCGACTCGCTGTTTCCCGGGCTGAATGCCTTCGGCCGTGATAAGCAAATCGCGTGGATTATGTGGCATTCGGCCGCCGATCGGCCCGCACCAGAGATATCTCGCGTGTTGGAGGGCGTACCGGAGGACTTCGCGCACGTCATCCAGCGAATGATCTGTAAGGATCCGGCACAACGTTATTCCTCGGCCGACGAGGTGTTGGCCGACGTCAAGGCGAGCATGGGCTACCGTCAGAAAGGCCCGACCGAAGAAGAACTTGCGGCGGAAGCCGAACAGGAACATAAGAAACGGCGCCGCCGACTCTTGCTGCGCGTCGCTGCGGGTTTGAGCGTCATCCTCGCGGCGGCCCTGTTCTTGTGGCCCGCTCCCGAAGCGCAAAAACGTGTCGCCAAACTGCAAGCGACTGAAGGAATCATCCAAAAAATTTATGCGGATGATTCGAATAGCGTCCTCTTGGATAATTTACGGACGGTGAAGGTCAGATCGATTGATCAGCTGTATTTGAACGACCAGACCGCTGAGTACAGTGCTCTGGAAGAGGGCGATCGCGTTCGCATAAAAGTTTATGAAGCCGAACCGGGGCAGCAACGGCAAGAGATTCGTGCGACCCGGCCAACGGTCGATCGTGGCGAGATCGTAACTGTCCATCCGTATCAGAGTAGTTTCGTTATGACGTACACGGCCAATGACGATTCGATCAAGGAACGGACGTTAGTGGTGCCGGACAATGTCGAAATCCTTTTTAACGGGAGGAAATCGGCCGGCGACAATGCTCTGACAGTTGAGGATCTGAAAGCAGGTGACAAAGTCGAAGTGCAACACGACGCGGAAGACGATCATCGTGTCGTGTTGAAAATGAGCGTTGTGCGGGTTGTCTCCATGCGCGGGACGGCCCAGGGAGTTGATCAAGACGCCAAGACTTTGACGCTTACGAAGGAAGGAGGCACGAAGCGTCTTTCTCTGCAGCTGTCCGGGCGATGTGAAGTGGTCATTAACGGTCGCCAGTTTGTCCGCAGTAAGCCGCTCACCCCTGCCGACATCCGCCAGGGCGATCAACTGGAGGTCTTTCACGATACGCACGTCGTCAAGATCATCGCCGAACGATTCGTTACCCACACTGGCAGCTTGCAGAGTATGAATTCTGGACAACGCAGCATGCAAGTCAAGCTGGACGAGAACGGCGCGTCCAATACATCCGTTCAGCTCGACAAGCGATGCTCGGTTCACCTCGGAGACGAGACGATAGCTTTTGACGAACTGCAGACGGGTGATAAATTGTCCGTCCATGTGGATGCTGCTGATCCCGAAGTGATGATCGCGTTGAAAATCGAGGCCAAGCGCCCGATTCGCCGTGAGCGTTGGGCGGTGGTCGTCACGATCCAGGATTACCAGGATCCTGCACTGACCCGCGTGTCGCATCTGCGCGAAGGCGGACGCCTGCTAAAAAATAGTCTGATTCGACGGTATGCCGTCGCCCAGGATCAGTTGCTGATGCTGGAGAACCCTATTCAAGCCTCCTTGACTTCGTCGTTACGTGACTTCTTGAAGCGCATTCCAAATACGGCTCAACTTGTCGTCTATTTTGGTGGGCACGTTTATGCGGACGGCGGCAATACACCCTACCTGGCGCTACGGGACTTCGAACTATTGAAAATCCAAGAAACGGGAATGCCGTTGGCGTCGTTTTTTGATCTGGTCGAAGCGTGCGACGCCGGGGACAAGTTGATCCTGTTGGACACGTGTCACGCTGGCAGTGGAGTGGACCTGCGCCGCCAGCCCTCGGCCATGGAACAGATCGCCGCGGTCAATTCCGATCCCCGCGCGCCGGCGTTGAGAACCGCCCGGGCGATTGCGAACTGTTCCGATGGGCAACGCGGACAGGTCGTGGACGGTCATGGCGCTTTTGCCCAAGCCCTGGCCAACGCCTTTGCCGGCAAAGCAAACCAGGACGACGATACGCTCCTGAATTCGAAAGAGCTGTTGGCGTTTGTCAATAATTCGCTGCGCTCAGCAACCGAGGGCCGCCAGGTTCCGGGAGTCGTTGAACCCCGACAACCGGTTGGGCCGCGTCTGAGCGAAGACGCTCAGACGCAATTGCGAAAGCTGGCCGTCTACCTGAGCGCAGAAAAGATCAATACGGACGATGCGTATCAAGCCATGCAAGGGGCAGAGCGCGCAGGGCCGGGCCGAACCCGAGGCCGGCCAGCTGATGGGCCTGATCTACCTGAAAGCAAATCAACCCGACGCCGCGGTAAAGATGTTTCACGCGGTCCTGAAGAATGATCCCGATCTGCTGCTGCCGGTCCAGGGGATGATCTGGGGACTGTACCAGGACAAAGAATACAAGCCAGCGGTTAACGGGCTGGTGCGCCTGGTTGCCAGGGTTCCGAAAGAGATCGGTGCGGATGGCGAAATGAAAGGCCAGTCCCGCCAGATTATTGAGTGGGTCGGAAGACTGCGGGAATTCGCAGGGGAAGCAGCCTTGGCAAGTGATCGGCCCGACGACACCGAATTGGAGAAGGTCGATCAAGTGATTGCCGAGTCTGGACTGGCGGCCAAACGTGCTTATGCCCAGGGACGAAAGCATGTTCAGCGGGAGCTGCAGGAAATCGATCAACAAATTGACCGAGCGCTCACGCGCGCCGAGCGTTTACGTCTCGAACGTCTCGCGCGTCCGCGACTCAGCACTTATTTGTCATTTTCGATTGAAGCCGCAGCGCAACAGGTTCTGGAAGGAATGAGTGACTAGGTGCGGGGTGCGGGGTGCGGGGTGCGGGGTGCGGGATGCGGGGTGCGGGGTGCGGGATGCGGGATGCGGGGTGCGGGGTGCGGGGTGCGGGATGCGGGGTGCGGGATGCGGGATGCGGGATGCGGGATGCGGGATGCGGGATGCGGGATGCGGGATGCGGGGTGCGGGATGCGGGATGCGGGATGCGGGATGCGGGATACGGGATACGGGATACGGGATGCGGGATACGGGATACGGGATACGGGATACGGGATGCGGGATGCGGGATGCGGGATGCGGGATGCGGTCGGGGCGCGAGTTTCGGGATGCGGGTGGCGCGGGGTTCGGGATACGCGGTGCGGGTGGCACGCGATACGGGATTGTCGTGATCAGTATCCCTCGACCGTGTACTCAGGAATATCCTCCCGTACTGATAGGTGGCTTGTTTCGACTGCTTTTATAAATCGATTCAATTTTGCGCCCAACGCATTTAGTCGCTCGTGCAGATCATCGAATGTTGATTGGTTCGTCAGCGATTCCGTTTCAAACAGCGTTTCCAAATGATCGATTGTCTCATCGCACGAGGCATGGGCGTACGTGAGGAAGCGAATATAGTCCTGCTTATACCGGCGCCGACCCTATCCTTCGACCACGTTGGATTTCACCGACTTCATGGATCGCCGTATCTGCGAGCCCCTCCTCGTAGAGCTCAATTTTAGGAAGCTCGCGAAAAGACATCGTGTGAATGTCGATCACCAATGTCCTAGCGAGCTGCCAAACTTCGAGCTTCGTGTAGCTCATATCTCCCCCTTCCAATCATCGATATCCCGCATCCCGAACCCCGTATCCCGCAACCCGTATCCCGCATCTCGCATCCCGCACCCGTATCCCGCACCCGCATCCCGCACCCGTATCCCGCACCCGTATCCCGCACCCGTATCCCGTATCCCGCACCCGCATCCCGTATCCCGCACCCGCATCCCGTATCCCGCATCCCGTATCCCGCATCCCGCATCGCGAACCCCGCATCGCGAACCCCGCATCGCGCTAAATACTGCGACCGATCGCGGCGGCGACGGCCCTCATTTTGGCAATCAGTTCGTCAAATGCCTCAGGCGTGAGTTGCTGAAATCCGTCCGATAAGGCGTGTTCTGGATCGGGATGAACTTCGATCATCACGCCGTCCGCCCCCGCAGCCACTGCCGCCAACGCCATGGGCGGGATTAGCTCGCGGACGCCCGTGCCATGACTGGGGTCGACAATGACCGGCAAGTGCGTCTCGTTTTGCAACAACGGCACGATCGAAAGGTCCAAGGTGTTTCTGGTATCCGAGAAAAAACTCTTGATGCCACGTTCGCACAATACAACGTTCGGATTGTCGGCCGACATGACGTACTCGGCAGCCATCAGCAAATCGCACATGCTGGCGGCGGGCCGCGCTTCAACAGTACGGGAACGCCGGTCGCACCGACCGCCTTCAGTAACTGAAAATTCTGCATGTTTCGGGCACCAATTTGAAACATGTCGGTCATGGCGGCGATTTTGTCGACATCATGTTCGCTTAGCACCTCGGTCACGATCGGTAATCCGGTTTCGCGACGGGCAACGTCCAGTAGACGTAAGCCTTCATCTTCGAGTCCTTGAAAGGCATAAGGCGAGGTGCGCGGTTTGTAGGCCCCGCCCCTCAGCATCGATGCCCCCGATCGCTTGACCGCCCTGGCAACGTCCAGGATCTGCTCCTCCGATTCGACCGAACAGGGCCCGGCGATTATGGGGATCTTGGTTTCGCCGAAGACGACATCCGCGACCTGGACAGTCGATCGCCGATCCTTGAATTCGCGATTGGCCAGCTTGTAGGGTTTCAGGATAGGAATGACTCGTTCCACACAGTCGATCGAGTCGAGCTGCAGGTTGGCCAGGATACGCTCGTCACCGAGCGCACCAATCACGATTTTCTCTTCGCCAGGCATGTACAGCGGTTGCAGACCCTGCTCGCGAATCTGCTGCAGGATCGGCTCGGCGTCGGATTTCCCGGATCCCTTTTTGAGAATGATGATCATGGTGAGTCGTCGTCCGAGGGCTCGAGAATCGTTTTCATTATCCATTATCGACCGGTGACCAGGCGGCGAACAGCCCAGCCAGGGTTCCGATCAGTACGACGGCTCGAAGAGCAACTATCAAGCAGAAGAGACGGCCGCCCGCCGCTGGACGTCTACCGCCTTGTAGACGGTGCGCACGCGAATGAAGCCAAGCCGTTCGTAAAGACGAATCGCACCGCCATTGCGGGCCGTTACCTCCAGGTAGGCTCGCTGCAAGCCAGCGAATCGAAAACCGCACAACGCCCTGTTCATCATGATGGCGGCCAGTCCCTGTCCACGATGCCCCGGTGCGATGCCCAGGTTCTGGACGCCTCCGTAACCGCCGCGATCTCGAATTCCCTGAATGGTTCCACAATACTCGCGTGGCTCGCCGTATTCCCCCTGCCAGCTTAGTAGCCATGTCGATTCCGGCAGGAAGCCGCGCTTGTTGGAGATCTCTTTCATCAGCCGATAACAGCCGTCCGCACTGCCCAGGCAGGGAAATACGTCAGCGTCAATCTCACCGCGAAAACTTCGGTATTTGGCGTCCGCGTGTTCCGCCAATAATTCCGGGTGCCAGGGATGCAGGTCATATCCCGCCGGCAACGAGAGGGACGGTAGATCGCGCCCGTTCAAATAGGCTTCCATCCGAAATCGTTTGAAGTAGGTGACTGCCTTACCCATATACCGAACCGCTGGTAACTGACACGCCAAACAAGAAACGCTGATTCAATGTAGCTGTGCCCTGCTCGGCAGTCAACGTAAAGCACGACGTGCGCTTGCTTTAGTCGTTACGACCCGCAAATTCCGCGAACCGCGCGCGGCTGTTTTGACACCCCACCTTTGCAATTCTAGCACGCCCAATCGGCACTGTTTTCGGTTTATCAAAAACTTTTTTTTTACAGTTGGAAAATTATTCGGAGTCCCATAAAATGCGAGGAGAATCGATCTTGAATTCGTCGCCGTTTGAGGAGGGTTTCAACCATCACACGTTTATCACGAAGCCTGACATTATCACGAAGCCTGCCATCACGAAGCCTGCCATCACGACGCCGGTCATCACGACGCCGGTCATCACGAAGCCTGCCATCAGGAAGTGTTGTTGTTGTTGGCGTCTTGCTCTCTCTTTTGATTCTGACGGGATGCAAGGACCGGTCGACGGACGCGAGATCCGTCTCTGAATCGGATCGGCCCGACAATCGAAAAACGGTGATCTGTACGACGACGATGATCGCCGATTTGGCGCACAACCTGGTTGGCGATGTTGCGGATGTGCGAGGCATCATGAAGGAGGGCGAAGATCCGCACGTCTACGATGTTCGACCGCGAGATGCCGAAATGATCGCGTCAGGCGACGTGGTCTTATCGAACGGCTTCCACCTGGAAGCGACGCTGGGGCACATCATCGAAAATAACGCGGAAGGCAAAGTGGTCGCGCTGGCCGAGCAAGCGGTTGCCAAACCTTTGTCCGGAGCAAATAGTGTTCGCGCCCCGGACCCGCATTGCTGGATGAACGTCCAATACTTCCGCGGGTATGCCGAGCATGCGCGCGATGCACTGGTCGAAGCCGATCCTGCCAATGCCGATGTGTATCGCAAGAACGCCGAGACCTATATGACCGAACTTGATGAACTGCATGCGTGGGTCAAGCAGCAGGTGGCCACGGTGCCGCGCGGCGCCGTGTCATGATTACCAGCCACGACGCTTTTGAGTATTTGGGGAATGAATACGAAATCGAAGTCCACGGCATGATCGGCATCAGCACGGAACAAGCACCGAGGCCACAGGACATCGAGAAACTCGAAAGTCTGATCCGCGACCGAGGCGTGCGGGCGCTGTTTGTGGAAACGTCCGTCAGCCAAACGCTAAACAACATGGTGAAGAAGAGTGCCAAGGCGACGGGCGTCAAGATTGGAGGTACGTTGTATAGCGATTCCCTGGGGCCGGCGGACACGCCGGAAGGAACCTATACCGGGATGATGCGGCACAACGTTACGACCATCGTCGAAGCACTGAAGTAACCTATGAAGTCGGCATTACAAAGCCCCAGCGACATCCCTGGCGAATCGAAGCATATCGACGTACCGCCGGTTCACGCGCGTAACGTCACCGTTTCGTATGATGGCCGACCGGTGCTGCGTTCGGTTTCGTTTGACCTGAAGCCCCAGACACTGACCGGAATCATCGGTCCCAACGGGGCCGGCAAGAGCACATTGCTGAAGGCGATCCTGGGTTTGCTTTCACTGGATGCCGGCGGGATCGAGGTATTTGGCCAGCCAGTCGACGAATGTCGCCAACGTCTGGCGTACGTTCCGCAGAAGCAGTCGGTCGATTGGGATTTTCCCGTGACGGTTCTGGACGTGGTGTTGATGGGCCGCTACGGACACCTTGGATTGTTCGGTCGCCCCGGCCGCGCGGATCGCGAACGTGCGCGGGAGGCTTTGGAAAAAGTGGGCATGCAGACGTTTGTTCGGCGGCATATACGCCAGCTGTCGGGCGGCCAGCAGCAGCGAGTGTTCCTGGCGAGGGCGCTCTGTCAGCAGGCGGATGTGATGTTGCTGGACGAGCCGTTTGGTGGCGTGGATGCAGCCACGGAATCGGCGATTTTCCAATTGATCGACGAATTGAAGGAAATCGGCAAAACACTGTTGGTCGTAAACCACGACCTATCCATTCTCGATCGTTTCGACGCGGTTCTGCTTTTAAATCAAAGGGTGATCGCCTTCGGACCGACTAGCAAAACAGCGACCAATGAAAACCTGCGTCGCACCTACGGCGGCAGGTTGTCGTTGTTAGAACGAGCTGACGACACCCTGCTAGATATGAGGCAATAAATGACCAATGACCAATAATCAATAACCAATAACCAAAAAGTGTTGGAACTCCTGGGACAAGTTGATTGGCAAGGCTGGTGGCTACGTCCGTTCAGCGAACGTTGGTGGATGGAAACGGTCTGCAGCATGCTGGTCGGTGTGGCCTGCGGCGTGGTGGGCTGTTATGTCGTGCTACGGCGGATGGCATTGATCGGCGATGCGCTCAGCCACGCCGTTCTGCCCGGCGTGGTCATCGCACTTTTGGTAACGCGCAGTTCCGGAATCATCGGACTCTTGCTGGGTGCTCTGCTAGCCGGCC
>CAWJNN010000024.1:0-74911 GCA_963844115.1 uncultured Planctomycetales bacterium
CGCATCCGGGCGTGACTGGAGAAGTCCTGCCAGCCGTCACTGATGCCGACATAACCCGCGCTGGCGCGTTCCCACGCATCGCGCTGCCCGCTGTCAACCGCAGCCAGCGCCAGACCAAACGGACCTTGTTCCGCCCACAACACCTGACGTCCGCGATAGTCGTTCACCTCGGCACGATTGTCGTTTCCGGTGCCGCCCAGATGCGGGGCAAGCAGGGCATAAGGCTTAAGTCCCGCTTCCCCCTCCAGCCGGACATCTACCAGCAGCACGTCTCTGTGGGTGTCGGGTGCAACCCTCAGTCTGAGGGTCCAACGCCTCATGGTGATGCACGATCTCTAGCGTCGGAACACCCTGAGCCGACCAGATCAGGCTATGGTTTTCCAGGCGCTTGACCTCCACCCAGAACCCCTTATCGTCCGCGATAATAAAACCCAGATCGCGTATCTGCGGAATGTCCACACGCGGATAGTACACTTCGTTCAAAATCCCGCCACCGATGGTGAACCATACGCGCGACGGGCCCAGCGCGCAGCCGACCGCCTCCTTGGCAGCGCTGCACCAGGTGGGTGAGATGCCCGGATTGCCGGGTGCGTGGCTCATTTGTTCAGCTGGGCGGTAACTCTATTTCTGGTTAGATTTCAGAGTTCGTGCTTCAAAGTTCAGGTTTTGACGATTATTTGAGCGTCGGCGTCAACCAGCGGTTGCCATCGCTTGCCAACATCCCGTTCATCCAGCGTCTGGGTCGGTTTTTTGAAATCCTCGGGGTGGGTGACAGCAACGTCGTTTTCAGCCGCACGATCCACTGCCAGCAAGCGGAACCTTTCGGCAGATGTCCCTCGGCGCGGCGCTCGCCGCGCGACGGAAGCTGCGGGATCCGGGCGCCGGTGCGGGCGCGGTGGCCGCCGCTGCGCTTGCCGCCATCCGTTCGTTGCCGTCGGGTCGAGCCATCGGTGGTGCCTGGCTCTCCTTCCCACTCGGGCCGGGATCACCGCTGTCCGCTCGCGAGGGCGACGACGACAGTCTCTTCCGCCTGGTTGCCAGCGGCGTATCTCTCCCTCGAACGAGAGGCAAGGGCGGCCGAACGGGGCCTCGGCGCGGCACGACACCGAGTCGTTGCCGACGAACAGCGGGTCCGATCGATGGGGCGCGCGGCGTACTCGGCGTTGCGAGTTCTCGCACTGCTCGCGGAGCGACTGGTGTTCAGCGTCCCCGACGTCGCCCGTGCCCTTCGCCTGACTGCACCCACGGCGAACGCGGCGATCAGCCGGCTCGAGGCGATGGGGATCGCCCGCGAAGTCACAGGTCGGGAACGCTCGCGCCGGTTCGTCTACGTGGCACTCCTGGACGCACTGGCCCCTTGAACCGACGCGCGCGCCCGCTCCAGCAGTGCGACGACGTCCTCGACCGTGGTGCGCCCGTGGTCACGCGCGTACCACCGGCGCTGCTCCTTGTATCGCTCGGTCTTCTCCAGGGTCTGGCCCTCACCGAGCACCCAATGCTGCAGCAGGGTGGGACGGGATCCCCACCACCCGTGTTCGTGGAACTGGTCGTCGAGCGCCATCACCACGGGAATAGACCGGGAGCGGCCGTCCGTCAGGTGCGCGTCCATCAGGTCGGGATTGGTGTCGCGGCGGAGGATCCGAAGATCCACGTTGTCGGTGGCTGCGGCCAGCGCGTCCACGAAGGGCAACGTGCTCACCGAGTCCCCGCACCAGTCCTCGCTCAGTACGAGCAGATGCCACGAGCCGCTGAGCGCTCGCACCCGCCGGAGCGCCTCCTCGTCGATCGTCGCCCGCGCCCGCACGGACTTCCACAGCTCGACGTTGTTCGTGGCGGCCGCGACCATTTCGTCGAAGGACCACGCCGCGTAGTAGCGCTCGCGAGTCATCATGGAAGTCGCCATGTCCAGTGAGGATGGGACGCCGCTTCGCGTCGTTTCGACGGAACCCGGAATCCTCTAACAAGAACCGCGCGCGCACGACTGCACAGGAGGTGTTCCGCCGATCTTCGTACGGGGAAACCCCCACACGTGACGCGCCGGAGCGAGCGGTCGTGTTAGGGGTGTGAGTCCCCTCGCCCGTTTCGGCCTTCCGCTTGTGCTGCTGTCGACCGCCTGTGCCCCTGGTCTGCGACCGCTGCCGCCAATGGCCCCACTGTCCGAACCCGCGGGCGAATCGCCGGCGCCCGCCGAGTGGCGCACTGACGCGCCACTGGCCGCCGCCGCCGATGTCGCCTGGCTGCGTGGTCGCGGGCTGCTGGTGCCCGTGGCGGGCATCGCCGCGGCGCAGATCGTCGACACATACAACGAGGCACGCGACGGCGCTCGTCGCCACCACGCGGTGGATATTCTCGCGCCGCGCGGCGCCGAGGTGCTCGCCGCCGAGGACGGCGTGGTGCTCCGCGTGGGCACCAACGCACTCGGTGGAAACGTGGTGTGGGCCACCGACGAAAATCGGAGGTTCGCCTACTACTACGCGCATCTGGAGCGCTGGGCCCGTGGACTGCGCGAAGGTCAGTCGGTGTCGCGTGGAGAGGTGATCGGCTACGTTGGCACGAGTGGCAACGCGCCGAGGAACGCACCGCATCTCCATTTCCAGCTGCTTCGCATCACCGACGCGAAGCGTTACTCAACGGACCGCCACTCAACCCACTGCCGTTCTTCACCCCGTCGGGCGCCACGCGATGACGATGTCAGGTAAGGAGCGCGCCGTGCTGCGCGCGGATGCGAATCGATTGACGGCCACGGTCCATGCGGGGCAGCACGGACTCTCCAACGCGCTCATTAGATCGCTCGACGACGCGTTGCGCACACACGAGCTCGTGAAGGTGCAGTTAGGCAAGCAGGTGGACCTGCCGGCGAAGGAGGCGGCGCGCCAGTTGGCGGGCGCCACCCGCGCGGTCGTGATCCAGGTGATCGGCAAGACGACGACGCTGTATCGGCACAATCCGGCGATCGAACACAAGCCGGGTGCGCTACCGCCGTGGAAGGCGTGAGCGCCGTGATCGCCGGTCGTCTCTAGAAACCCGTTTCTCCGCCGCGCTCGATCGCGGCCAGCACGCGCCACGGCGTGAGTGGGATCTGGTCGACCTCGGCTCCGATCGCATCTGCGACAGCAGCCGCGATGGCGGGCGCGGTGGGAATCATCGGCGGCTCGGCGATGCCGCGGGCACCGATGTGATTCGCGACCGGGTCGGCACTGTCCACGAAGAAGGCGTCGATCGCCGGGACGTCGGCCATCGTCGGGATCTTGTAATCGTGCAAGGTCGGATTCATCACGAGGCCGAGCCTCGGGTCCAGCACCCGCTCCTCGAACAACGCGTACCCCAGTCCCTGCAGGATGCCACCCTCCAACTGGCTCTCCGCGAGGGTTGGATTGATGATCCGGCCGGCCGCACCAGATTTGGGGTGCCACCTGCTTGATTCTGGGCGAGGTGGTGCAGATGTTGGAAGCTGCGGTTGGGTGATGCGTGGTTGGTTGGATAACACATGCATCGTCGTTTGGACGCGTCGTTTAACGGCAAGCCGCAGGCGACTGCGATTCTGACGCGGCTTGCCGTTAAACGAAGGATGCGACGCGGTTTAAGGTAGAGCAGGTTTTCAGCCTGCCAAGGATTGAATACAGCATGGCGAACGAAGCACCACAAGCAGTTGTTTTTGATTTGGACGGTCTGATGTTCAACACGGAAGAACTGTATATCGAAGTTGGTACGGAGGTCCTGCGCCGGCGTGGTTTTGAGTTCACGTTGGAATTGATGGACGCGATGATGGGATTCCGGCCACGGCAGGCGATCGCGAAGATGATCGAATGGTACGATCTTTCGGAAACCGTGGAGCAGATCGAAGCTGAATCGGAAGAAATTTTTGGACCGATCCTGCAAACGCGACTTCAGACCATGCCAGGCCTCTTGCCGTTGTTAGCTGCGATTGAAGAAGCGGGACTGCCCAAGGCCGTGGCAACCAGCAGCCCGCGTCAATTTGCGACGACGGTGTTATCCAGTTGTGAACTGGAACCGAGATTCGAGTTTCTGCTGACGGCCGATGATGTGACCGAAGGCAAGCCGCATCCTGAGATCTACCTGACCGCAGCGGCCCGCTTGAACGTTTCGCCAGAACGCATGTTGGTCTTGGAAGACAGTCAGACCGGCTGCAAAGCAGCCGTTGCCGCCGGTGCCGTGGCGGTGGCCGTACCGGGGCACGTCAGCAAACATCATCGGTTCGACGGAGCGACCCTGGTCATCAACAGTCTGGAAGATCCGCTACTTTACCAGCTGTTGGGTATCGCTTGACGCGCACCCCAGACACCACACGCTTGGCGCAGGTCCGCGCTCGGCGCATTCCGGCGAGCCGGGACCGACCTCGCCGATCGAAGATCCGCGCACGGCGCAAAGAGCCGCGCAGCATGTGATGCCTTGATGATGACATCTCATGTGGCCTTGCTAGCAAGGCTGACTCAACTGGCGTTGCCCGTTTCGGCATGAAATTGATATAAGCCCGGCCTCATCTTTTCGCGCTGCCGCCGTTCCGGCTGTATCCACCAAACGTCATTTGCCATCCACCTCGCTCGGCAGACATCACATGAAACGGTTCCTACTCTGCTGTTTTCTTGTTGCGCTCGCGGCCACATCAGGCTGTTCAATGTGCGACAGCTGCTATCCACACGGTCCCGTCGTGGAAGCACCGTCGGGCCGGGCTGGATCAGTCATCGAAGGCGACGTCATGCCTGGACGGTTGGTCGCACCCTAACGCAAGGGCCGCGGTCCGTTTACATCTTCCAGCCGTCCGGAAGCGTCGCGTCTTTCTCGACGACCACAACTCCGTCTCGAATGTAGACCTGATCCGAGATGTCGGCTTCTTCGCAGTCACGTTCGTTGACGATGCGCACGTGGCTGCCGATGTGGCAATTCTTGTCGACGATGGCGCCTTCAATCGTCGCACCGGCACCAATGCCTAGCGGTGGCCTGCCCTCGGACGCGTCAAAAGCGAGATCGGCGGGCGTTTCGTAAAAATCGGCGCCCATCAGCACCGAACTTCGAACGACGGCGCCGGAGCCAATTTGACAGCGCAAACCGATCACGCTGTTTTCGATCTTGGCGCCACGCTCGATGATGCAGCCATCCGCGATCAAGCTGTCGGTGATTTCAGCGCCATCGATTCGGGCTGGTGGTAGAGATCGCGATCGAGAGTAGATCGGGGCTTCTGGAGCGGTAAAGTCAAAGGGTGAATCGGCCCCTGTCATTTCAAGACTGCATCGGTAGAACGAACCAATCGTTCCAATGTCTTCCCAGTAACCGTCGAACAGGTGGACATGCACGTGTCTTGCCCGAACCGACGCAGGAAATATCTCTTTGCCGAAGTCCTGGTAATCGGTCTTTTCCAGCGCGTCGACCAGGAAGTCGCGCTTAAACAAGTAGATTCCCATACTGGCCAGCAGGTCTCGTCCGCCGCTCGTTATCCCCTGGCGATCGATCCATGCCGGATCCATTCGAACGCTGTTCATCTCTTCCTCGGTTTGGGGCTTTTCGAGGAAGCCGGTAACACGCCCCGTCTCATCCAGCCGCATAACGCCCAGGCCCGACGCGTCGCTGCGCGCGACCGGCATCGCGGCAATCGTTGCCTCGGCGCCGCTCTGCTGGTGCGTTTCCAGCATCTTGCGAAAATCCATGCGGTACAACTGGTCGCCGGAAAGAATCAGTACGTTCTCGACGCCAGGTTGCTTGATGTAGCGAATGTTCTTGCGCACAGCATCTGCGGTGCCCTGATACCAGTCGGAATCTTCCAAGGTCTGCTGGGCCGCCAGTATTTCAACATACCCACCGCTGAAGCGATCAAACTGGTACGAGTGCCGAATGTGGCGATGAAGGCTGACTGACATGAACTGCGTTAGAACGTAGATCCGCCGTAACCCGCTGTTAATGCAGTTCGAAATGGGAATGTCGATCAGGCGATATCGACCGGCAAGCGGCACGGCGGGTTTCGATCGATAGCGCGTTAACGGAAAGAGCCGTGTTCCGCGACCACCGCCGAGGACAAGTGTGAGGATATTGTTCATGTCAATCGATCGTCTCGGTCGGTCGTGGCCATGGGCCATCGGTCGAGCCCGATGGCAGTGGAGGCTGCAGTGAGAGATGTAGCCTACCGATTTGTTGAAGCTATTTCTATGCACTGGCTCTCGTTACACCTAGGGATCATCGAAATTGGCGGTTGCACCGGTTTAGGGCAGGTTCGCGAAGAGTCAGCGTCGAGGTGAAGGCCAACCTGGAGACGCGCTGACTTGCCTCGGTTCGGTTGTTGTCGGAAGATGATATGCATGCCGACACTTACCAGACGACAATCCGGTCGACTCTCGCTGCCGCCGCCGCTGCTGCTGCTGCTGTGTGTGGGGTTGTGGACGATCGTTGGCTGTCGCGAAACGACAATCTCAGTGCTACCGGAAGATATTTGGGGCCGGCGCGGTACGACGGACGGTCGTCTTCAGAAGCCAAGGGCGATGGCGGTTGACGACGAGGACAACATTTACATCGTTGACATGTCGGCTCGTATCCAAGTCTTCGATGATACGGGGAACCTGCGTCGCGGCCCCTGGCGAATGCCCGAATTCGCCAACGGCAAGCCGACCGGCATGTCCGTTGATCGCAGTGGCAACCTGGCCGTCGCCGATACGCATTACTACCGCATCTTGTTCTTTTCACCTGACGGTGAATTGCTGGAAGATAAGACGATTGGTGGGACTCCTGGAAATGGTCCGGGTGAGTTCGGGTTACTCACAGACGTGGTTCAGGATTCGAAAGGCTACTACTACGCTTCCGAGTACGGTGGATTCGATCGTATTCAGAAGTTCACGGCGGACGGCCAGTTTGTGACCCAGTGGGGTGTGCATGGCGATCGGAAGAAGGAATTTCGTCGGCCGCAAAATATGGCGATTGACGAGCAAGATCGGATTTGGGTATGCGACGCTTGTAATCATCGCATTCAGGTTTTCGATACCGACGGCAAACTGCTTGATATTTGGGGTCACCATGGACGAGCGCCCGGCGAACTGTCCTATCCCTACGACCTTGTATTGGACGAACAGTTTGTCTACATCTGCGAATACGGGAACAATCGAGTTCAAAAATTCACGCGCGATGGCACATCGATTGCTTGCTGGGGGACATAGCGGTCGCGACGCCGGACAGCTGTATAACCCTTGGGCGCTAGTTCTCAATCGGGCGGGTCGATTGCTGGTCCTGGACACGAATAATCACAGAGTACAGAAGATCAATCTGTGATGACTGACTACCACATAACCTTCGATTCACCCTGGTACCTGCTGCTCGCTGGTATGCTGCCTTTACTGTGGGTCTGGAGTTATCGGAGTCTCGCGGGATTGGGACACGTCCGACGCTTGATGGCACTCGCCTGGCGAACGGCGGTGATGTTACTGCTGATTCTGGCCGTTGCGGAAATGCGCTTGGTCCGTGTTAGTGATCGGCTGACAGCGATTTATCTGTTGGATCAATCGGAAAGCATTCCCAGGTCTGCGCGAAGAGATGGTGGAATACACGCGCCGCGCGGTGGAAGAACATCGCGACGCCTCGCGTCATGATCGGGCGGCGGTCATTGTTTTCGGCGCAAGCCGGATATTGAAATCGGCCCGATTGATGACAGTTTGCCCTGGACTGGCAGGGGGAAAGTCGAAACGGAGGTGGACGGTGAGTTCACGGATCTTGAAGCCGCGTTGAATATGGCGATGGCACTGTTCCCAGAGGATGCCGCCAAGCGGGTTGTGATCATCACCGACGGAAACGAAAACCTGGGTGATGCCATGAAGCAAGCAACCCGCATGGCGTCCTCAGGCGTGGGAATCGACGTTGTACCGATCCGACTGGCGTCGCGCTCGGATGTTTCGGTCGAAAAAGTCGTAGTTCCGTCTGACGTGCGCCAAGGACAGCCTTTTGACGTGCGCGTCGTGCTGCACAACAACAGCCCAAACGAAACGATCAAAGGCAGATTGAAGCTGGTCCGCAAAACGGGTGAAGAAGAAAAGTTAATGGGTGATTCGCCGGTTGAATTGTCGCCGGGCAAGACGGTTATATCGACAGATGCCGAATCACCCGAAACGATCGACCAGCCCGACTTTTATACGTACTCGGCTGAATTCACTCCTGATGTCGCCAGCGACGACGCGCAATCCAAAAACAACGAAGCGACGGCGTTTACCCACGTGCGTGGGCGCGGGCAGGTGCTGCTGATCGAAGACTGGCAGAATCCCGGCGAGTTCGATCACCTGGTCGAGGAGCTGCGAAAAGAGGAGTTGGAGGTAACGACAATCTCCAGCGAGAAGCTGTTTACCAACCTGGCTCAACTCCAACGTTACGATACCGTCATTTTGGCGAACGTGCCACGAAGCAGCGGCGACGATCTAGCCGGAGTGACGCACTTTAGTGATGTCCAGATTCGGATGCTGGTGACCAATACCGAGCAGATGGGGGCCGGCTTAATCATGCTGGGCGGCGCGAATTCGTTCGGTGCTGGCGGCTGGATCAACACCGAAATCGAAAAGGCAATGCCGGTCAGCTTCCAGATCGACAACGCCAAGATCGCTCCGGTGGGAGCACTCTGTTTGATCATGCACGCCAGCGAGATGGCTCAAGGTAATTACTGGCAGAAGGTGGTGACCAAAGAATCGATTAAGGCGCTAGGTCAACAGGACTACTGCGGACTGTTGCACTGGGGCGGGGGTGGCGATGTCTGGCTGTGGAACAAGGGCTTTGCCCGCGTAGGGAGCAATCGCGGCAAGATGTTGGCCCGGGTGGACACGATGACCCCTGGTGACATGCCGGACTTCGATCCGTCGATGAAAAAGGCAGCTGCTGCGTTTGCCGCCCTGCCAGATGCCGCCGTCAAGCACATGATTATTATCAGCGACGGCGATGCAACAGCACCCAAAGCGTCGACGCTGAATCTTTTGACGAATATACAAGTTCAAGATCCGCCCGTGGTGGTCACCACCGTGGCAGTCGGCAGCCACGGTTCGGTTGGTACACCGACGATGAAGAGAATCGCGGCCAAGACCGGCGGAAAATATTACAAAGTGAATAATGCCAAAGCATTGCCCAGGATTTACCAGCGTGAAATCCGCCGCCTGGCGCGACCGCTGGTTTTCTTGAAAAGTGAGGGTGTTCGACCGGCAATCGTGCAGGACCATGAAATCGTTCGTGAGGTAACCGCTCCGCCGCCGATCACGGGTTTTGTGTTGACAACCGCCAGGGACAACCCGTTAGCCGAAGTGTTGATGAAATCACCGCTCCCCACCGGCGATCGCAACAATACAATTCTGGCAACGTGGACGTACGGATTGGGGCGGACCGTCGCGTGGACAACGGACACGGGTGAAACATCGCAGGGGTGGGCCAGCAAGTGGAAAGACTGGCCCGACTATCGAAAACTGTTCAGCAAAATGGTTCGCTGGTCGATGCGGCCGGTGGACGAGTCCCAGAACTTCATGGTTGCCACCGATACCTCGGACGGCAAAGTGCGGGTGATTATCAACGCCTGGGACAAGGATGACGAATATCTGGATTTCTTAAGCATGCGTGGCAGCATCGTCGGTCCCGATATGCTGCCGCGCGAGATTGACGTAAAACAAGTCGCTCCCGGACGCTACATGGGCGAATTTGATGCGATCGATGCCGGCAGCTACATGATTCTGGTCAACCCGGGACAGGGTAACGCCCCCATTCGGACGGGTATCAACGTTCCCTATTCTGCCGAGTATCGAGACCGTCAGGAGAATCTGGCTTTACTGTCCAATATCGCCAAACTTCCGCCGGTCGGTGGAAAACCGGGCATGCTGATCGAGGACGAGGAGAATCCCGCAGGATCGATTAATAGTGACGCCGTGATTCAAAAATTCAACAGCTTCCGTCACGATCTGCCCCGCGCGACCAGTCCGCAGGATATCTGGCCGTCGCTCTTGTTACTTGGCGGCTGCCTCTTCTTTTTTGATATATTCTTTCGTCGCGTCCAGGTTAATTTCGATTGGCTGGCACGATGGTTGGTCCAAGCGCGCGACCATTTCATGCAGCGGGAACCGGCGGCGGTTCCCGACGCGACCATGTCGCGACTGCGTAGCCGAAAGGCCGAAGTTGCCGGGAGGATTCAGCAGCGTCAAGCGGCCGCGCGATTCGAGCCCACTGCTAGCGAGGCCGGGGTCGAGCCGCTAGTGGCCGAAGTCGAATCCCAAACGCCTACCTCTACCTCGGAGAAGAAAGCTGAGCCTGGATTTACCGCAGAAAAAGAACAAGAAGACGACAGCTATACCAGCCGACTGTTGAAGGCGAAGCGCGACGTGTGGAACAAGAAAGGTAAGAAGTAGTGGCGAGTAGAGATTACTCCCGCATCCCACATCCCACATCCCGTATCCCGCATCCCGCATCCCACATCCCGTATCCCGTATCCCGTATCCCGTATCCCGCAACCCGCATCCCACATCCCACATCCCGTATCCCGTATCCCGCAACCCGTATCCCACATCCCGTATCCCGCATCCCGTATCCCGCACCCGTATCCCACATCCCGTAACCCGTATCCCAAATCCGAAACCAGCAACTAAGGACCGAATATGAGTATTGGCGAAACGATGCAAAAACGAGCCGACGAGTTCGTGACTCGCTATAACGCAGTCCGTGACCAGCTGGCGCGCGTAATCGTTGGTCACGAGGAAACGCTTCACGGAGTACTTACGTGCCTGTTCGTCGGTGGCCACTGTTTGCTGGAGGGCGTGCCCGGATTGGGAAAGACGCTGTTAATTCGTTCCCTGTCCGAAACGTTGGACCTGAAATTTTCGCGGATCCAGTTTACGCCCGACTTGATGCCGGCAGACATTATCGGAACGAACATGGTGATGGAGGACGAGGCCGGCAAAAGGTACTTTGAATTTCAGCAGGGACCAATCTTTACGCAGATATGCCTCGCCGACGAAATCAATCGCGCGACCCCAAAGACCCAGTCTGCTCTATTGGAAGCGATGCAAGAGGGATCTGTCAGCGTCGCTGGTACGATCCACCGGCTGGAACGTCCATTTTTCGTGATGGCGACGCAAAACCCGCTGGAGCAGGAGGGGACCTACCCGCTGCCGGAAGCCCAATTGGATCGATTCTTTTTCAAACTAAATCTCGGCTATTCGAGTCGCGAGGAGTTATCGACGATTCTGGACCGCACAACCCGTGCCGAGGTAGTGCGACCAGACAGAGTCATGGACGGCGCTGAAATCGTGAAATGGCAGGGTCTAATTCGCGAAGTAATCGTGGCCCAGCACGTCCAGGACTACGCGGTGCGTTTGACGTTGGCGACGCATCCAGAGGGTCCGTTCGCGTTGCCGATTACCAATAAATTCCTGCGGTGGGGTGCAAGTCCACGCGGCGCCCAGACGCTGGTGCTGGCGGCAAAGGTTCGTGCGTTGTTGGATGGCCGCTATAACGTCAGCTTCGAAGATATCCGCCGGACCTACCTGCCGGCAATGCGGCATCGAGTGATTCTGAACTTTGAGGCACAGGCCGAGAACGTCGACACGGATCATATCCTGTTGGAGATTCTGGAATCCCTGCCCGAGAAAGCCGACGAAACGGCCGTCGCTGCGGAGGCAGTTTAGCCCGGGCCTCTCGCCTCGCTGTCATACACATCTCTTCGCCCCGAAGGGGCAGCCATAGATGGGAACAAGTCGCCCAGACTCGCCGTGTGCAAGCGCAGCTCCGGGTAATGTCCTAACAGCGTGTGGCTGGGGCATCTTGCCCCAGTAACTGCGGCTGGAAGCCACAGCCACGGCTCTGATCCACACTATGTTACGACACAACTTTGAATTACCAGACTTTTTACCAACAGCCCCGCCCGTTGCCAACGAGCGAAGGCGGTTAGTGCAGCCGGTTCTGCTGCTCGCAAAATAATCAATCATGTTAGCGGCGAAACGGTGTGACGAGAGAACAGGTGCCAGGCGGACTGGGTTCTTTCGAGCCCTGCAAGAGAACCCCGAAAAACGGTGGTTTTTTGCTCCGCACAGAAAAGGTATGAGTTGATGAAACAACCGACCCCGAAACAGGGGCCTGGCCAACAGAAAACCCCGCCAGTACTGCGGGCGGGGTAGCACCTAGCGCGACATAACCCAGGTTCCATAATCTTTCTTGGAGCTGTAGCTGGCTTGGAACGTGTTTCCGGTCACGGTGGCGTCGTAGTAGAACGTCCCGAACATCCGCCCCAGATACGTGCTGCCCTGCAACGTGGCGCTGTACTGCGTGTCGTCGATCTTGCAAAACCTGGTCCGCAACGGCCCTTCGTGGCCAGTCGTGCAACTGTACCAACGGCCCGACCAGCAGCCGGACAGGTCTGTTGCCTGACAGGTGTCGTTCGTTCCAGGGCCAAAGATAATGAGCAGGCAAACGCCGGCAGCTAGTAGCCGTGCGCATCAAGCAGCTATCGGAGTGCACCTCCAAAAGTAGCCGATAGCTTTACACGCCTCGATTCGAGGCCCGCTGCAATTCCATTATAGTTCAGCCAGAGTGCCCAGCGCCGGAAAACCAACTGAACGTAATATTTCAATTGCGCTGTAGAACTAATAATTGTCAGCTGATAGGGTATCGCCATCGGCTGGCGTCTCCGCCGACGACCATGCGGGATCCGAAACCGTCTCGGTCGCGGATCGCACCGAGCCGTCCGCCATCGCCATGTTTATAACGCCTGGGGAAAGACTCTGCGACTTCAGCGGATGAGCATTCGTCGGCGGCACTCCGAATTCTGGCTTTAACATGCAGCGGCAGAGCCACGGCTTGGAACCGGTCCAAGCCGTCGGGACCGGCCCGCCGCGATTCGTAAAGCCGCTGCGAGCCCAGTAGCCATTGGCGTACAAATGATTAGCCGGCAGGTCGACCGAGTAATCGTACGGCCGCGTTGGCGGATACACGCCGTAGCCCCAGAGATTGGCTCCCTTTGCCGGATTGCCAGCCGGGCGAGACGACACGGCGTACTTCTCGTTGAACAGGATCGTGTGGGACAACCCGTCCTTAATCTTCTTAAAATTCGCTCCTTCGTCGCCAAAGACCTGCCAATTCGCCGAATAGCTGCTCAAGCCCCAGGTCGTGTTGGCCGCGTTGGCCCACGGCGGCACGTCGGTCGTCAAGGTATAGGTGCCCCTGCCGTAGGACACGTCCATCGGAGCGCTCAGCGTTGGCACCGGTCTCGAACGAGAGACATCCGGTCCAAGGTCGTGCAGAGCCGACTGTTCGATCCAGGGTAAGATATGAAAGAACACGGTGCCAAGCCGCGGTGAGTCGGTGCTGGCCGGATTACTGCCGTACATCGGCGGCGTAATCCTGTTCGCTTCGTGAATCGCATGGGTCGCAAGTGCCAGTTGCTTCAGGTTGTTCCTGGACTGCATGCGGCGAGCCGCATCACGGACCGTTTGCAACGCCGGCAGCAGCAACGCGACCAGGATGCCAATGACTGCGATCACAACAAGTAACTCAACGAGCGTAAACCCTCGCGTAATTTTTCGTCGAACGGCCATGATATTCTCCTCGTGTCATCAAAAAGGGGTGTCTACTGAAGTTAAATCGGCTGCGTCCTACTCGCGTTGCGGTGCAAGACGCTTCGAGCCACGCAGTTCGGCCTGGAACGACCATTGATGTGGCTTGCCGCACGGCGTTATTGCCACAAAGGGTTGTTACGACATCGGATCTCGGCCAATCACCAGGCGGTTGTCCTTGGTCACTATTTCGTAGGTCACGCGAATGTTCTCCGGGGGCTGATCGCCGGTTTTCAAGACTAAGTCCACCGCACAGCGCGGCGCGCCGTCGGTCTCCAGATACGTTGCGTGAACCAAGTATTCGACGAGGCTCACCGACCGATTCCAATCGTCGTCAAAAAACTCGATGGCCTGGGGACCGGTCAGCAGCGACGCAGGCTTCTCGCCGCGTTTCCACGCGTCGAGGGCCATTTCCACGGACCGTTGAGCCTCGTCCATCAGCTTCTGTTGTGCGCCGCCATCTCCACAGCTGCAGCACACGAGCGTCAACACAAACGAGACCAAGACTTGGGGCCAGACCGCGCACTTTAATGGCCAATGCATTTGATTACTCCGCAAACCTGAAGTTTTAGTCGGGGAACAGTCGTCGGATCTCTAGCGGGGAGGTCGGGCGACGGCTAACCAGATGACGCGATCCAGCAACTCAAGCATAAGGAGCCTGAGAAATCGCGGATTGGCACAGCGAACACGTCGCTATTGGTGATCCGCGCGTCACGTGAAGCCCGTGCGGAAACAGAAGGAATCGCCGCGCAAATCTGAGCGAGTTGGGCGATCGCAAGCATGATGATTCCTGACACTGAACTGCGAAATCTTAGATTTTCCCCACTCGCTTGTCAACCGGCCGAAAATACCCTACGGAAGGCGAAGCAACTACATAAGGTCGGTAAACTCAGCATCGATCAGATCTGCAAGCGGCTGAAGTTATCGCGGACGACGTACTTTCGATACCTCGACCTGTAAACCTGGTGCCCAGCTGATCTGACGTATTTCATCAAACGTTCGCTTTCTGGTCGTCCATCGGCATAACCCTATTCATCGCCGTAACTTAAGCGGGCTCGATTCCAACAAACGTTGACGCAATCAAAATCTCACAAAACGGTACAAATCGAGTTTGATGATACAGCCCCATCCCCCAAAAGAAGCAGATCGGCCATAACTCCTGTCGCTGCAGAGTACTTGGCCGCGATTTCAGCCCAGATAACTGCTGGAATCAGCTATCTACCTGCTTGGCCGGTTGGGTCCTCGATCCACTGCTGGTAACACGGTCCGCACATATAGATAGTGAGCCGGCGGTAGACCTGATCCATCGCCTCCCGCTCGGACATCTTTTCCATGGCAGCGATCAGCTTCTCGATTTCCTGCCTGGCGTCCGTTTCCAAATCTTCATCGCTGAAGCCAGGTGGTGTGGGATCTGCGAACGCTTCGATCCTCACCACATGGAAGTCGCTTTGGCCTGGTGTCAGGTGGGTCAGGCAGCGATTGCAGAAGATGGGTGAAACGTTGGAGTTCATGGTAACGACTGCCGCCGATTGACTCGCAGCAGCAAGATTCCAGATTCACCAGGATATCGTAGTGCCCCTGCCTGCAAGGCACCATTCCCAAGACGGCTACCAACGGCGAAAATCGCAGGAGACAACGTCACGTATTTGCGGACGTGCGGAAGGCAGCCATGGTTGACTATGAGCGAATAGCATCCGGACTTGTAACAACAACGCGAACTGCCGTGGAAAAGCTGTTAGCCGTCTTGCTGCCCCAATTCAAGAAGACGATCCAGGAAGTTCGCCGCCTGAAGCCTGCGCGATTGGCTGGTCATAGTAATGGGCACTCTGGTCGCAGTTCAGTTAGCGTTTTACGCGGCCTGGACCTACGCGACCTACACCAAGTCCGCTTCCAACCAAAGTGTCAGTGGTCCGGCTCAGTTGTTTGCGGGCGCCATTACGATGTGTGTGCCCGTCCTGACGCTGACGATTTGTCTCGCGTACTCGCGTGCAAAATGGAATCATTGTCCCGCGGTGTCACGATTGGCGATGGGCGGATTCTCCATGTTGATATTGACTCACCACACTTGGCTGTGGCAAATGTTCGGTGTTATGCGTGCTGGGTCAATGGATACATTCTATTATTACGCGACCCACTTCCTAACAATTCTGTTTACAGTCACCGGCTACGTCCTGTTGTTCGCTGCGATATTCTGGTCGCGAGCAAAGCCCAGTGAAAAGGAAAATGCAAACGCCAAGCCCACTCTTCAAACATGAACGCAGAGGCTTATGAAAACGCCCGAGCGTGTCTATCGGCGGCAACAGATAAAATTCAATTGTCGATGAAAGGCCACCAGCCTCGACAAGCCATTATCGTACCGAACGTCACACCAGCAATGACAAAGGACCAAAAGAGAGAGCTGTGGGGCGACATGCCAAGATAGATGCCTCCTCCACGCGAATTGCTTAGGGTTCCCGCGGCCGACCGAATCAGCCCCAAATACGTCGCGACCATAGCCGACGCAAGAAGTATGTCAACGATATGGAAGCGAGGGATTTGCATGCTGTTCACAATAAGTTTGCGACGTCTCGATCTCGCCATTTTCTGATAGCTGACGTTCGTTGGAAATCTCAGTTCATTCCGGTGCAGTGAACGCAGCGACGAAGCGCAATACCGAAAAGCGTAATGACTCGCACGAAAATAGCGAAAACGCTTCCAATCAAAGCGGATGGGGAGGGATTCGAACCCCCGGTACAGTTGCCCGTACAGCAGTTTTCAAGACTGCCGCCTTAGTCCACTCGGCCACCCATCCGGCATCAGGCCAGCGTCGAAATCGCGTGCCAGCCGCTCAATAACGCGTCAGCGTCAGACGTGTCAGAATAGCCACCCTCCGCTTGGTCCGGCAAGACGGCCTGGCAGGCGCTGCGCGCTTAGTAGTCGAGAACGGAACTTGTTCCGTTTAGGACTCGGGCTGTCACACGTAAGCGGATCAAGTTCCGTTCTACAAGATATACAAGCGCACCGCGATCACAGACGATACAATCGCACGGATGGCAAAGCCGACGCACGGATGATAAAAGAATCCGTGGGCCGTCGTACACTGACTCCTGCCGGATCATCCAATTTGATAACACCGCATGAGTAAACGATCCATTTCTTGGGCGGGCGCGACAGCGACCGCAGTACTGTTGGTAGGCATTTGTGCGGTCGCTGCCGACTGGTGGATCGCCCTGCCCGACGACGTGCGGCCAACGTACGTTGGCCGTGATACGTGTAGCCAATGTCACCAGGCCGAATACAAGAAGTGGGTCGGCTCGCATCACGATCTGGCAATGGACCTGGCGACTCCCGAAACCGTTTTGGGGGATTTTGATGACCGGCAGCTGACGTATCTGGGCATGACAGCCCACATGTCCATTCGAGACGGCAAGTATTTTGTCCGTACGGAGGGACCCGACGGACGACTGGATGATTTTGAAGTCAGATACGTCTTTGGTTTTGATCCGCTGCAACAGTACATGGTCGAATTCGACGACGGCCGTGTCCAGGTACTGCGCGAGTGCTGGGATACGAAGGCCAAACGCTGGTTCTACCAGCACCCGCCCGATATCCAGGACGAAAAGCTGCGGCCCAACGATCCGCTGCATTGGACCGGTAGTTTGAGCAACTGGAATCACATGTGCGCCAAATGCCATTCGACCGGCCTGGTCAAGAACTACGATCCGAAGACCGATCGATATCACACTGAATTCGCCGAGATCGATGTGAGTTGCGAAACGTGTCACGGACCGGGCAGCGTGCATGTCGAACTGGCCGAAAGCAAAAGCCTGTTTTGGGATCGCCGGCATGGCTTTGGTTTGCCGACGTTGAAGGACAAGGATCCGAAACACGAGATCGAAAGCTGTGCACCGTGCCATTCGCGGCACCGGGCGGTACACCCTGGTTGGACGTCGGGCGAGGAACTGTTGGACTTCATGGCACCGTCGCTGTTGGAAGAACGGCTGTATCATGCCGACGGTCAGATTCTGGACGAGGTCTACGTCTATGGATCCTTCTTGCAGAGCAAGATGCACGCCAAGGGAATTCGCTGTACGGATTGTCACGACCCACATACGGCGCGGCTGAAGCATCAGGGAAATCAGCTTTGTACGTCATGCCATCAACATCCCGACGGCAAGTACGACGTTCCCGCTCATCATCATCACCCCGTCGGCAGTCCGGGCGCTTCCTGTATCGAATGCCATATGCCGTCGCGCCATTACATGATTGTCGATCCGCGCCGCGATCATAGTTTGCGCGTGCCGCGTCCCGATTTGTCGGTGCAGCTGGGAACACCCAACGCCTGCTCGGCCTGCCACCTGGATACCGGCAAGTCGGATAAATACGAACATTACGAGGATTGGCTGGCGGCAGCGGCAGCTGGGGATCAAACGGCGAGGGAGGAAATCCAACGTGTCGATCAATGGTGCGCCGACGCAGCCGGGCGCTGGTACGGAGATAAGCCGGACCGCAAGCCTCACTTCGCTTTCGCCTTCGACGCCGCTCGGAAGGGAAGTCCAGACGCGGAAGAACTGCTGACATTGCAGTTGAAGGTCAAAGAACTTCCGGCGATCGTCAAAGCGACCGTGATGCAGCATCTTGGGCAGCTGGACACGTCCAGCAGCCAGACGCTGATCGTCCAGGCGCTTGCCGATCCGGAACCGCTGGTGCGCAGCGCCGCAGTCAACGGGCTGGGAAACAGTAATCTGTCGGACCAGCAACTGGCCACTGCGCTTTCACCGTTGCTGGACGATCCGGTTCGACTGGTGCGATCGGACGCCGCCCGTGTGCTGGCCCGCGCCCGCGACGTCGTAACGCACGACAAGCGCGAGTCGCTGCAGACGGCTCTGGAGGAATACCGAACGGGGCAGCTGGCCGAACAGGACCAGGCTTCCGCCCAAATGAATCTGGGCAATCTGGCTCAAGATTTGGGAAGGACCAAAGAGGCCGTGCGTCGGTACAAAATGGCGCTGCAGCGCGAAGACCATTTGGCCACGGCTCGTTTCAACTTGGGGCTGCTGTACACGCAGCAGGGCAAGCTTGACTTGGCCGAACGGGAGTATCGGTATCTGGTCGAACAGATTCCGCAGGCTCCGATACTGGAAAGCGAGCGGCAGCCGTTGCTCGCGCTGGCGTATCATCGCCTGGGTCTGGCGCAGGCATTGCAGGAGAAGCCAGCCGACGCGGAACAGTTCCTGCGGAAGGCCTGCCAGCTGCAGCCCACGGCGTTTGATTTTCTCTACATCCTGGGTGCGTTCTATCTGCAGCAGAACGAATGGGAGAAGGCGCGCCGGACCGCTCAACAGTTGCTCCGCCACTTTCCCGACGACCAACGGGCCCAGGTTCTAATGCGCGATGCGATTCAGCAGCGGGCGCCGCAGCGCTAACGGCAGAATTTAGTGAGCGGCCCATTGCAGCCGGTCGTTCAACGCGAGCTCCTTTGCTCGACCGGCCCGTTTCCTGTTACACTTTACCAATCACAATTCACCCATCGGCGGCGGCCGGTCTTCCTTAGGCAATTGAAAGGATTCCTCGATGAAATTCTTCTGGATTTGTTGGTTGTCGGTGTTGCTGTGCGCTCAACAGGCCCTGGCACAGGACGGCGTGGACGAAAAGGGCGTTGACGAAACGGCAGTTGAGGAAACGACGCCGAAGAAGGATGCTGAGCCGACGGATGGATCGGACGACGACGCTGCGGACGAAGCGACGGAAGGCGGCGACACCGATTCGGGTACAAGCGAAACAGAAGCCTCGGAACCACCCGACGGATCCGAAACGCCCGTCGATGAAGTAGACGGACCAGGGGATGGTACCGATGAAAACGATTCGCCTTTCAAGACCGACCAACAGAAAACGAGTTACGCAATCGGCGTGAGCATCGGGCGCGGGCTGAAACGCGATGAGGCCGATGTCGACGGTGCGCTGGTCGCGCGAGGCATCGTCGACGCTCTGAAAGAAGGCGACGTCCTTCTGACAAACGACCAGATCAAAGAACTTGTGATGGCCTACCAGAAGCTGCAGCGAGAGAAGTTCATCAGCGAGCAGGCCGCCGCCGCAGAAGCTAAGGCGAAGGAATTCGAAGAGGCCAAACAGGATCCCAAGGCCGATTCGAGTGACGGCAAGGTGGAAGCGAATAACGAACCGGCCAGCGAGCCAGCGAATGACGCGGCGGACGGGACCGTAGATGGTGCGGCAGACGGGACGAAAGCGCCACCTTCCTCGGCGGCGTTTCTTCACGAGAATGGGAAGAAGGAGGGTGTTGTTACGCAGCCGAGCGGACTGCAGTACAAGATTCTCAAAGAAGGGGACGGTCCCAAGCCGAAGGCGACCGATACCGTCAAAGTCCATTATCGCGGCACGCTGATCGACGGCACCGAATTTGACAGTTCGCTGGGCGGTGATCCGCTCGAATTCCGTTTGGATCGCGTCGTGAAGGGATGGACCCAAGGCCTTCAGTTAATGCCGGTCGGATCGAAGTGGATGTTGTACCTACCGTCGGAACTGGGTTACGGCGAAAACCCGCCGGGTCGCAGCGGCATTAAGCCTGGCGACGCGCTGATCTTCGAAGTCGAGTTGCTGGAGATCAAATAGCACGCACCGGCGCCACCGCCGCTAACCGCCGCCCGATACCAATTTTGCAGGCGATTGCCAGCTTCCCGAAAAAACGAATTCGCTCAGAGGCTTGCGCTGTCGCGGGGCGGTATCGCGTGGTTTCAGGGAATCGGGCAGCTGATCCGGGTCGCCGACGTAACCGATTGCCAGTCCGGTCTTCGCTTCGTGTCCTTCCGGGATGCCGAACACTTCGCGGGCCTTGTCGGGCAGGATGCCGATCATCTGATGTACGACCAGCCCCCGCGCGGTAGCCTCCAGCGTTAGATTGCCGGAGGCGAGCCCAACGTCATGCACGGCCGCCGCGTTGGGTTTATCGTTGCGCGAGAAATGCAGACTGGCAACGCTGATCGCCAATACGGGAGCGTGCTGTGCCCAGGCCTGATTCGGCTCGACCAGGCAACTTAGCAGCCGTTGAAACTCTGCTTCATCATCCTTTGTGGCGACAAAGTAGCTCCACGGCTGCTCGTTGTACGACGAAGCAGACCAACGCGCGGCTTCGAACAACGATAGAAGGTCTTGGCGGGACACAGGCCGATCGTCGAAAGCGTAAGGACTCCAGCGCGCGGCGATCAGGTCATGAACAGGATGGTCGGTCTCGGCCTGTCTGGACATGCGATTTCCTTCTAGTGCATTGAACACGTGAATTGAACACTGGTCACTGAATGATCATCGAAGTGTGCCAATTTTGGATCGCGGGGGCGACTTTGACAAGCACCGGTCGTCTTCTTCCGCGTTGAGCGCTCGTTCACTCGCTGCACGAAACCGTTGAGACGTACGCCGGAACAAGTCCCAGCTCGCCGGGACGCCGGCATGACAGGCTACTTTGATTTAATCAAACCGTGAAAAACGCTCATGAGTTCCGTTGGACCACGACGTGGGCCTCCAGCAGTTGAGCGTCTCGGATCAGCTTCAACGTCACGCGCTGATTGTCCGGATAAGCGGATAGCAGACGGTGGACGTCATCGACGCTGGTCACCACGCGCTCGTTGACCGCGATCAGGATATCGTCCGGCTGCAATCCGCCACGGTCGGCTGGACCGCCCCGTTGAATCGAGGCCACCAGCACTCCGCGATCGCTGATCAGATCCAGCTCGATCACGAGTGGTCGTCCCAGCTGTTGAACCGTGGCGGTGATACCTAGCAACGCGCGTCGCACGCGACCGTGCGCAATGATCTCGCTGACGATCCAGCGGGCCGTATTGGCTGGAACGGCAAAACCCAATCCCTGGCTCATCGGAATGATTGCCGTGTTGATCCCGATGACGTGTCCATGCGAATCCATGAGGGGTCCGCCTGAATTGCCTGGGTTCAACGGTGCGGAATGTTGCACTATTGCTTCGATCAGTCGTCCTTCGTACCCGCGCATGCTGCGGCCCAGCGCACTAACGATCCCCGTCGAAACGGTCGACTGCAGCCCCAGTGGATCACCCATGGCGATGACCAGCTGTCCAACACGTAGTGCATCGGAGTCACCCAGTTTGATGGAGGGCAGATCGTTGGCGGCTAAACGAATCAGCGCCAGATCGGTTGCCGGATCATCGCCGATCACCTGGGCGTCCAGCCGGTCGCCGTCGGTAGTGGTTGCCGACATGCTGTCACGAGCCGCGACGACGTGGCTGTTGGTCAGCGCGTATCCGTCGGGCGTGATCAGGAAGCCCGTGCCCGACCCACTGAGTTTCGCGCCACGCGGCGCCGAGACCCCGATGACGGCGGGTGAGGCGTTTTCGACCACTTCGATCACCGCTCGCGAATACGCGTCCAACATTTCCGCGTCACGTGACCGCGGTTTGCTGCCCGCGGATTGTTTGCGCGTCGAGTCCGGTTCGCCGGCATCGGATTGAAGAAGTCGCAACAGCCTGCCGTCGGCGTCGGTTCGCGTGTTCATGTGGTGTTCCTTCCGGTCTTGGTCGTAATACTGTAGTATTGTTCGAGCGGTACGCGGAAACGTCAATCAAGTTGCCGTTGAGCGGCTTTGTGCCGACGTAACGCGGGCCGACACTTTCGCGGCGGATGCCCGTTACTTACTGCCCGTTGGGGAGTTGGAACCATGCCCAAACAAGTTCTGGATGTTGGGAACTGCGCCCCGGATTATGCGGCGATTCGCGACATCGTGGAAAAGAACTTCGATGCTCGGATCGTACAGGCTCATCTTCCCGCCGACGCGCTGCAGGCAGTTCGCACGCAGCGCCCCGACCTGGTATTGGTGAACCGTAAACTGGATGCCGATTACAGCGACGGTCTGGCAATTATTAGGCAGATCAAATCCGATCCGGACCTGGCCGCCATCCCCTGCATGCTCGTCACGAATCACGAAGAGCATCAACAGGCGGCAATCGAAGCCGGCGCCGAGCGGGGATTCGGAAAGTTGCAGTTCGACGATCCGTCCACGCTGGAACGACTGGCAAAGTTTCTGGGCACGACGGTCCGCAACGAATGAACCTAACTTGAAGGTCGTGCTGGGCGAGAAGGGCCTGGCCGAGCGGGTTGTGAACCTGCTGTGAGTTATACCCCTGGCACGAGAACTCGTGCCGGGGGTTTCTTTGCGGGAAGAGTTTGATTGCAGAATGCAGAAGAGAGAGTTGAGAATTGAGAAGTAAAATTCGTTCTTACTTCTACCTTCTCAATTCCTTGTCTGCAATCTACCTTGAGTCTTCTAGGTCGTTTAACGGCAAGCCGGAGGCGTCTGCGCGCTTAGGAGACACAGACGCCTTCGGCTTGCCGTTAAACGATGTGCTCGCCTACTGTGTCGTCTCTTCCTCCGCGTCCGGCGCGTTGTCCAGGTACTTGCTGAACCAGAACCAGTGCAACAGCAGGAAGACGATGAAGACAGCCAGGCCAATCAGCAGCGACGGCACGACGTACATCGGCATCGCAAAAAAAACGCCGGCCCCGAAACAGAAGTAGCCCAGATAGGCCGGATAGTCGACCGGGAAAAAGTAATCAATCAGGATCAGCACAACCGCCAGGGCGAACAGAATCTCCATTGCATGCCATTCGGACATCTTCAAAAGCCAATCTTGCATCATAAGCCCTTTCGATCGGTTGCCGGCAAGGAAATCCAGCCCCCAATTATGAAATAAAAGGAAGGCAAAGGAAACCGGCGGTATGATGCTTCACTACTGGAATTGCGAATCGTGACTAGCCCGTATTTCTCACAACATTGTAGGGTGGGACAAGCAATCCGGGCGCCCGGTGGGCCGGCGGTCGCTAGTCAAATGTGAATCGCGCGACAATGTGTGAATCGACGTATCGTCGGATTGCGACGGCCCACCAATCCGTTACGCGACCTGGTCCCACCCTACGTGAGAAATGCGGACTAGCCGACCAGCGCGCTGAGTCCGACGGGCTGGTCCCGTTTTTCGACTTCCATTCCGCGATCAAACGACTCCGTGCTCAGGAGTGCTTCGCAAAACGCGGGTCTTTGATGCCGAGGCTGAGTTTCCATTCTTGGACCGAGCAGTACAGCACCGGCACGACGAGCATTGTCATGATTTCGATCATCATGCCGCCGAAGCCGGGAATGGCCATCGGGACCATGATGTCGCTGCCGCGGCCGGTCGATGTCAGCACCGGAATGAGCGCCAGGATGGTCGTAGCAGTCGTCATCAAGCAGGGCCGCACGCGACGGAGGCCGGCTTCGAGCGTGGCCTGGCGGGCTGCTGCCGCGTCGCGAATGTCGTGCTTGAAAAAGCTTTGGTCCAAGTATGTCGCGATCACCACTCCGTCGTCGGAAGCAATGCCGAACAAAGCCAAAAAACCGACCCAGACGGCGACGCTCAGGTTGATCGGATGGATCTGAAACAGCGTCTGCATGTTGGAGCCGAACACACTGAAATCGAGGAACCACGGCTGGCCATAAAGCCACAACATAATGAAGCCACCCGCCCAGGCGATGGCGATGCCGCTGAACACCAGCGACGTTGTAATGACGGAGCTAAACTGGAAGTAGAGGATAATAAAGATGATAAACAGGGCCACCGGCAGCACGACCATCAGCGTCTTCTGGGAGCGGATCTGGTTTTCGTAATTCCCGGCAAACGTGTAGCTGACGCCGTCCGGCAAATTGAACTCGCCACTGTCGATTTTTTCTTGAAGGTATCGCTGGCACTGCTCAACGACGTCCACTTCGGCCTGGCCCGGTCTCATGTCGAACAGCACATAACCGAGTAGGAACGTATCTTCGCTCTTGATCACCTGAGGACCGCGAACGTACCGGATTTCCGCCAGTTGAGAAATTGGGATGTGCGATCCGTCCTTGGCGGGGACGAGGATTTTCTTCATCGTTTCGATTTCGCTGCGCAGCTCGCGCAGGTAGCGGACGCGCACCGGAAAGCGTTCACGGCCTTCGACAGTCGTGGTAATGCGCCGGCCGCCGATGGCGACTTCTACCACGTCTTGCACTTCTCGAATCGTCAGCCCGTAACGGGCGATCTTCTTGCGATCGAAGTCGATTTCCAAATAGGGTTTGCCGACGATGCGGTCGGCGATCACGACCGAGGCTTCGACGCTGGGGACTTCTTTCAAGTAGCGTTCAATCTCCAGAGCCACTCGTTCGATGGTGTCGAGGTCGGGGCCCTTCACCTTGACCCCCATCGGCGCTCGCATGCCGCTTTGTAGCATCACGATGCGGGCCGCAATCGGTTGTAGGCGGGGAGCCGAGGTGGTGCCGGGGACTTGTCCCGCTTCGACAATCTCGTGCCAGATGTCGTCGGGCGTCATGATTCCCGACCACGCCTCGCGGCCGGGATTCAGCGCCGGATCGAGCGGCCGGCGCCATTGGCGAAACGGCACGCCATTGGGATCAGGTATCAACTGGCCGCCGTCATCCCGCTCAAACCGACCCTGCGCCTTGTAAGGCTGGCCGTCACTGGCCTGCAAGAGCGTGCCGTCCTTGTCTTGCAACCAGTCGACCTCGTCCGGTTGGTAGCGGAACTCAGTGCGATGTCCGTCTTTGTCGACAATGTACTCGGACTTGTAATTGATCACGGTTTCGATCATCGAAATCGGCGCTGGATCGAGTGGACTTTGCACACGGCCGATTTTACCGACGGCCAATTCCACCTCGGGAATCGCCATGATGCGCTGGTTCTGGAGTTGAAGCACACTGAGCGACTCACCGATCGAAGCGTGCGACATCGTGGTGGGCATGTACAGATACGAGCCTTCGTCCAGCGGCGGCATGAATTCTTTGCCAAAACCCTTCCACGTCGTGGCTATGGTCCATTTCAATTTCGTGGCTAGGGACTGGTTGCCGATTTGATCCCATGATCGGCCACGCAACCCGCCCAACTCGTACTTGAACCGATCGAATGACGATAGCTCGCCAACTTCCGCCGCCGACAACGACTGCGCGTCGTATTCCTGCGGAATGCGTCCAAAAATGAATTTGGGGCCAAGCCAAACACCGAATCCCAAAATCAGAACCAACGCCGGCACGCAAAGGAACAGAAGTTTGTGATTGAGACACCACCACAGAATCGGCTTGTAGAGGTACTTTTGGAACAGTTGAAAAAAGGTCAACAGGCCGCCGATCAGAATTGCGACAAAGGCGAAGTTCCGCAGAAAGCCTTTTTCCGGACCCAGCGGCAGCCAGTCGCCGGTCAGTAGGATGCCGACAAAAAGCACGGCCGCAGCGCTGGCCAGGACCGTGCTGCTGTAGCGCATCCGATCCTTCCAATGGTCCAGCCGCTGCGGCAAAGACTCCTCAGCCAGCTTGTACACGCCCAGCGCGCCAATAATCAGACCCGCCCACCACGCCAACCAAATGCCGATGCCAATCCCGGCGACGATCAAGCCGCCATAAAGAAACTGTTTCAACCTGTGCGAGTTGACCTTTGTCGTGAACAAAATATGGGCGGCCGGTGGGATGACCGTCAATGCGACAATGACGGATGCCGCAAGCACGAACGTCTTTGTGTAGGCCAGCGGCTGGAACAGTTTGCCCTCCGGGCCAACCATGGCGAAGACCGGCAAGAAGCTAACGATCGTGGTCGACACGGCGGTCAGCACCGCGCCTCCCACTTCACTAGATGCGCGGAACACGACCTCGAGCCGGTCTTCGTCCTCGTCGGCTTCGTCGAGGTGTTTGAGGATGTTTTCGCACAGAATGATGCCCATGTCGTCCACTGCACCAATCGCAATAGCGATGCCCGACAGGGCCACGATATTCGCATCCACTCCGACAATCCGCATGGCGATGAAGGTCATCATTACCGACAACGGCAACAGGCTGCTTATGAGAATCGAGCTGCGTAAATGCGCCACGATAACCAGGATGACGATCACCATGACCAGGATTTCCTCAATCAGCGCATCATTGAGTGTCCCCAAAGTTTCGTAGATCAACCCCGTGCGATCGTAGAAGGGAACGACGGTGACCTGGCTTGTAGTCACCCACGCGGGCCACTGCTCGCGTGGCGTCGAACGCAGGTGTTTCACCCAGGCGTCGTGGTTGACTTCAACATCCGTGTAGGCGTCGAAGTTGTTGGCCCCGGCGTAGGATGTGACTTCGTCGCGCGTCACCTGGCGGTAATCCACCACCGCCTTGGTTGGCAGCCCCGGAGCAATCTCGTCGATCTGCGACTTGATATTCTTGATGGCTGCCAAGGGATTGAAGCCGTAGCGGACGACAACAACGCCGCCCACGGCTTCGGCGCCTCCTTTATCGAGCGCCCCTCGGCGAAGCGCCGGGCCCAAGGAGACGTGGGCCACGTCCTTGATGTAAATCGGCACGTTGTCGTTGACGGCAACTACGCTGTCCTCGATGTCTTCAACACTCTCGACAAAACCCAGACCGCGAATAAAGTACTCGGCCTTGTTGATTTCGATGGTGCGGGCGCCGACGTCGATATTCGACATTTTTACGGCCATAAAGATGTCGTCGATGCCAACCCGCGCGGCCCGCATGGCATCGGGATCAACGTCGATTTGATACTCTTTCACGAAGCCGCCGATCGAGGCCACCTCGGAGATCCCTTCGGCAGACAGCAGCGAATAACGCACGTACCAGTCTTGAACCGTCCGCAGCTCGTCGAGGTCCCAGCCGCCGACCGGGTGGCCGTCGGGATCGTGACCTTCGAGCGTGTACCAGAAGACCTGGCCCAGCGGCGTCGCGTCCGGCCCAAGGGTCGGCGTCACTCCTTCCGGCAAGGTGCCGGCCGGCAGGCTATTCAGCTTTTCCAGCACTCGCGTCCGCGACCAGTAGAACTCTACGTCTTCGTCGAAAATGATGTAGATCGTCGAGAAGCCGAACATCGAGTAGCTGCGAACCGTTTTTACGCTGGGCACACCGAGCAGGGACACCGTCAGCGGATAAGAGATTTGGTCCTCGACGTCCTGTGGCGAGCGGCCCATCCACTCGGTGAAGATGATCTGCTGGTTTTCGCCGATGTCGGGGATCGCATCGGTAGGCACGGGCCGAAGAAGTTGCGGTAGCGCCGCCGGATCGCTGCGTAGCCCTCCGAGGTTCCAATCGAACGGCGCCACCATCACGCCCCAGCCGATCACCGCGATCACAACGAGCGCGACGACCAGCTTGTTTTCCAGGCAGAAACGTATGACCTTGTCGAGCATGGGGGAGTTGAGAGTTGAGAGTTGAGGGTTGAGAGTTGAGAGTTGAGGGTTGAGGGTTGAGGGTTGAGGGTTGAGGGTTGAGAGTTGAGGGTTGAGAGTTGAGAGTTGAGGGTTGAGAGTTGAGAGTTGAGAGTTGAGGGTTGAGAGTTGAGAGTTGAGAGTTGAGGGTTGAGGGTTGAGGGCAGTTAATCCTTGTCCTTGATGCTGGACTTTAGGCCGCTTAACATGCGGGCAATTTCATCCGCCTGACGATATAGTTCCCGTGCCGCGTCCGTCGGGATGAACGATTGACGCTGGGCGATGTGAATCTGGGACACGAGTTCCATCGTAGACCCGTATGCAATTTCGATGAACCGACGGTAATCCTTTCGTGATCCACGGCTGCTTCCTTCCGCGATATTGGACGAAATCGAGACCGCGGCTCTTCGCATCTGATTTGCCAATCCGAACTTCTCGTAGTCGGGAAACTCTCGCGTTAAACGATACATAACGTCCGCCAATTCAATGGACTTCTTCCAAACCTCTAGCTTTTCAAAACCAAACATGCACCCGCACCTTTTCTCATCTCTCATCTCTCAACTCTAATCTCTCACCTCTCACCTCTCAACTCTCACCTCTCAACTCTCAACTCTCACCTCTCAACTCTCACACTCTCAACTCTCACCTCTCACCTCTCACCTCTCAACTCTCAACTCTCAACTCTCACTCTCACCTCTCACCTCTCAACTCTTTCCACGCGATCCGCGCACTTGAGCATCGTCGAACCGAAGTACGGGTTTTTGGTATCGTCGTTGTCCTGGTACCAAGTGGCCCCGTTCCCGTCGAATGCCATCGGGCAATGCAACTCGTACACCGGAAGCCGCTGGCCAAAACCGAACGTTTTTGCCAGCACTCCGATTTCCTCGGATAGCGGCTTAAACTCGGTCCGCAAAGCTTTGATGTCTTCGGCTGCCTGCATGCCGGCAAACAGCTTCGTCAGGTTCGTTCGTTCCTTGTTCCAAATATGCTGGGCGGGACCAGCGAGCGACCGGTCGTCGATGGCTGCGAGCGACGATTGAAGCTGGGCCAGCGCCTGTCTCGCATTGCCGAAATCATCGGCAGCCAGTGCCTGCTGGACCGGCAAATACGCCTGCCAGATTTTGGCAATTTGTGCTTGAAACTCCGGGCCGACAGAAATGTGTTCGATTGGTCGTTCCGGCTCCTTTGCCACTCCCAACTGCTCACGCATGCGACGCATGTGTCCTTTCAGAAGCAGAAACACTCGATCGGCTTCCGCAAGCTGCGTGACATCGCTTCCTTCTGCGGCGTCGTTGCCCAACAACATGTGGAACTCTTTCCACAGCATGCGGGAATGTCCTGTTAACAGCGAAACATCGACAGCGCCCAGCGGCAGACGGAATTGGGTAAACGACGCAGTTATCTTGTCGACGTCGCCCTGCTCGACGGCCTGAGCGACATTTTCGAAGGCGGCTTCCAGATCGCGTAGTTGCGCGTAGAAATCGGCCGACAACGCCATCTGGTGTCCGGCGTGTTCATCGCCAGCGGGCTTCTGGGCGGTGCCGCCATCTCCACCGTGGTCGTGACCGCCGCCCCCGCCCCCGCCGCCTTCGGGCGTCATCATGCTGGGCTTGGCTTGGATTTGAATCTCGGCATCGATTTTGAAGTTGCCTTGCGTGACGACCATTTCGCCCTCCTTCAAGCCGTGCGCGACCAGATAGTAGTCACCAGCCCGCGGACCCAGCACGATTTCGCGGCCTTCGAATGTCGGCCGGGCGGGTGGGGAGAACTGCTCGCGGGCCTCGTTCATCGTGGCTTCGATCTTTGCGAACACCTGCTCCGCCTGCTTGGCCGACGTGACACGCTGACCGGTCAAAGCGTGCTGGGAGAGCGTGTCGGCATAATTGTTCCAGAGATTGCGCGCATAGTCGGTTCCCGGTTGGTCGTACGGGCGGTCCAGCATCTTGGCATACGTGGCGAGCGCCTCGCGGATGTTTTTCATGTCGCCCGTTTGAATGACAACGGACAACGTTTGAAACGTTGGTTCCGCGGCGGAAGGCATGTTCGGCACTTGGACGTACACGATGGCTCGCGTCCCCGTGACCAAAGCGGCCGAGTACGGCACGACCAGCGGCGGTTTTTGTGCGTCCGCCTCTGGAGTGACATAGCCGAGCGATTCGGCGCGTACCAGTGGCATCCCACAAACGTCACATTTGCCGGGTCCGTCCTTAACGATCTCCGGGTGCATGGGGCTGATCCACTTGCCGGCCAGGTTGGGGTCCATGACCCTGCCGCCGGCGGCAACTTTCGGACGCACGACGGCATGCACAAACATTTCCGGCTTCAATTTGCCAGCCGGATTCGGCACATTGACGCGGACTTTGACGGTACGTGTCCTGTCGTTGAGCACTGGTTGAATGAAAGCAATTCGGCCGTGGAACTCTTCCCCAGGGTAAGCTTCCGTAGTGATCGTGACGTCCTGCCCGTAACGAATCCACGGCAGGTCGGATTCGTAAGCGTCCAAATGCACCCAAACCTGGGTCAAGTCTGCGATGGTATAGATTCGATCGCCCAGTTTGACTCGTTCACCTTCCTGCTTCAGCTTATCGATGACGACGCCAGCCACCGGTGAATAGATAGTCAAATGATCGGACGGCGTGTTGCTCGCTTCGATCTTCTTGATTTGATCTTCCGTCAACCCCACTAAGCGCAGCTTCTCACGGGCCGATTCGACCAGATCAATATCTCCGACGCCAAAGCGAGTTGTTCCGCCGGGACGCTGCTTCGCATATTTCAGTGCCTGAATCAATTCTTCCTGGACTGCGTATAGTTCCTCACTGTAGATGTAAACCATGTGGTCGCCCTTTTTGACTTCGATTCCCGTGAAGTCGACGTAAAGCCGATCCAGGCGGCCAGCGACCCAAGCAGTGATGTAACCGAGTTTGGTTTCGTCGTAATCTACCTTGCCAACCATCGGGATCACGTGTTCGACGTACCGTCGCTCGACTGGCGAGGTCTCGACATTCATTAGCGCCGTGGCTTCGGGGCTGATGGTTAGGGTGCGCATGCCGCCCGACGATCTGGTCACCGGAATAAGATCCATCGCGCAGATTGGGCACTTGCCGGGGTTCGGCTGGCGAATCTGTGGATGCATAGAACAGGTCCAAAGCGTAGGCCCTTCTGCGGCGGCCGCCGCAGATTTTGCATCGACACCGTCTACGGCAGAAGGCGACTCACCGCCACCCCACAGGAAGCGGCCAATGAGGATGCCGAGGAAGATAACAAGGAAATACTTCGTGACAATTAGTTTTGTACGATGCTGGTTATTGAGTCTATCTAACCAACCACTTGAAGAATTCCGGTGGGCCTGAGGTATCTGGTCAGTCATGGAATCCCCTTCGCCGTTTGCTGGGCAAATGCGGCAGAAAACTTTTGTCGTCGCACGATGCTGTCCGACCCGAAGCCTTGTCGCCTTTAACGAATAAGCCCTTTTCTGCGCTCGTCAAACCACGCAACCATCTGGTCAACCTCTGCCACGTCGCGCGCCCCGATTACCGTAACGTGTCGCTTGCCTCGCTTCCAAGTTGCAGCGATTCGACTGTCCACGTCGACTAGACTACAACTTTTTCCGCCACATGTTGCGGAGCGCTCCGGTCGATCACCAAACCATTCTCGCATTTCATCGTCATTGTGTTCAAAAATAGCAATGGCGCTGCCATCGCTGCGCTTGCACAGGCATTTCACGCAAGTGCAACAAGGCATCTTCATCACATGCATTGATTCCATTGAATAGCCTTCGGGTAGTCCGTCTGCGACGACGGGCCGATAACCGAGTCGCTGCTCAGCTTGTGCGGTGTCGACAGACTGCCCGTCGTACTTCGTCAGCAGAAACTGCTGCGCCGCGGCCGGATCACGCTGAAAGTCCTGGAGATAACGCCCAAAATCGGCCGTGAATGGGCCGTGCTGCTCGTGCCCGAAGCGGGCCTGGTACGCGAACCACCCGACGCCGACCGCCAGTAGAACGATCGCCGCCAATGCAAACCGTCGTTGTACTGAAAAGGTCGTAGTACGAGTTTGACCGGCGGGCACGACTGCCGTCTGATCGTCAAGCGGCCGTTGTTCTAGTTGCTGCTCAAGTTCGCTCCAAATTATTTCCGGCGCCGTCGGCGTATCGAGCACCGCGGCCATCTCCGAGAGTCTTTCGAACCCGGCGATGTGCTGGGCGCAGGCGGAACAATCGTCGACATGCTCCGTCACGCGCTTATGCATGTCGGCAGCCAGTTCGCCGTCGTAGTATGTGGAAAGCAGCTCTTGGACTTCCGAGCAGTTCATTTCACGGTTCCCACCCTAATTCGACAAGATGCTTTTGAAGTTCGCTTCGTGCGCGATTCAGGCGTGATCCTACGGTTCCTTCAGGGATATCGATGGCCTCGGCGATTTCGTGATAGGAAAGCCCCTCGACCGAGCGGAGCACGAAGATCGATCGCAACTCCGGCTCAAGCCGCGCCAGGGCATGTTCCAAAAGCTCCTTGTGTTCACCCTGTTCTCCTACGGATGCGTGCTGGCCCTCCGGATCGTGCGAAAGGGTCTGGAATTTCCAACGTTCTCCCTTTCGCAGATGCTGCAGAGCCTCATTAATCGCTAACCGATAGAGCCAGGTATCAAATTTCGAACGGCCTGCAAACTGGTCGATTTTGCGGAACACATGCAGGAAAACTTGCTGCGTCAGGTCGGCGGCGTCCTGGACTCCAACCATTCGAACCATCAGTCGATAAACCTGGTGGCGGCACCGCTCGTATAAACGTCGTTGTGCTTCGCGCTGACCGGCGCGGCACCCCGTCAGGACGTCGGTCAAATCCGTCCGCTCCGCAGGGGCGTCTTGTTCCGCTCTCATTTCTTTAGATGACATCACGGGTGCGTTTCTTCACCGAAATATCGAACTGAACTGACGTTGGGCCTATCTCGTAAGTCTGACGCCCCAAGCTCTGGGCTGTAGCCCAAACCCCATGCTCTGCTCGCGGAACGTCATACTTCACAAGGTCTTACAACTGCCATCCTAATTGCGGCCACAACGAACCGTGCATTATCACGCCAAATCCGGGCCAAGAGAACCCAAAGCGTCCGACGCGACAATGATTTCGCCGAAGAAGGCGAGAGAGTTGAGAGTTGAGAGTTGAGAGGTGAGAGGTGAGAGGTGAGAGTTGAGAGGTGAGAGGTGAGAGGTGAGAGTTGAGAGGTGAGAGGTGAGAGTTGAGAGGTGAGAGGTGAGAGACCAGAGACCAGAGTTTTGTTGCGCCGTTGGTTGTTCATACTGAAACTTACAGTTGTGGCCGGGTCTCCCCACCCGCTCATCCCGGCGCGCGGGAACCGCAGGTCTCCCTATTGCACGTCACGACCAATCCAGCAATCTTGGAGACCTTCGGTCGACGCCGTGATGCGGTCGGGAGACCGCCCCACAGCAACCGGGGATGTTTTTGCTCTCACCTCTCACCTCTCACCTCTCACCTCTCACCTCTCAACTCTCAACTCTCAACTCTCACCTCTCACCTCTCACCTCTCAACTCTCACCTCTCACCTCTCACCTCTCAACTCTCACCTCTCACCTCTCACCTCTCAACTCTCAACTCTCACCTCTCAACTCTCAACTCTCAACTCTCAACTCTTATGGCGGTGGCAATCTTTGTGGATCTTCAGGCGGTGCGGGAACCACTTCCGCCGTTGGGCCGTTGAAACCGCCGACCACGCGTTCCAATTCCGCCAATGTCTGTCGCAAAGATGCCTCCAGCCGCAGATAACTAACCTCGTAGCGGAGCAATTGTCGCCAGTTGTCGATCAAGGTTAGAAAGTCTACTTTGCCCGTGTTGTACGCTCGGCTGGACACTTCCAGCGTCTGGCGGGCCTTCGGCAGGATGTCTTCGCGGAACAAGACGAGCAGATCTTGCTGGCTGCGGGCCTGCGCGAACAGGTCCATGACCATTTCCAGCGTTGCGTCACGCATCGAATCATAGGTGCGGGCTGTTGAGACTGCATTGGCTTCGGCCGAGCGTACGGATGAATCCAATCGCTTGCGGTAAAGCGGGAGATTGACGCCCGCGTTTATTAAAAACGCATCGCGCCCGTTAGCCACCGGACTGATACCTGCGGTGGCTACATCGATCCACGTCGCGCCTAATGTCACGTCAGGCATGTAGTCGAGTTGTGCCAGATCGACCGCGCGTTCGTCGCGCTGGAGCGTCGCCAATTGTGCGTGGAGTTCCGGCCGCGCGGCGACAGCTTGACGCTGCAACCACTCAAGATCATGTGGCACTTGCTCTGGACGCACACGATCAAGCGCACGCACTTTGGTCTGCGGCGCGATGTGCAACACACGCGCGAGTTGTGCCTGGCCGCTGTCGAGCCGCTGTCGCAAGCGGATCAGTTCGCTCTCGACATTGGAGATTTCCAGCTCGGCTCGCAACAAATCCTGCTGGCTGGCACGTCCCGCCTTGTATCGCGAATTGGCAACGTCGCGAATCTCGCCAAGAAGTTTCTGGTCGGCCTTGGTGACCGTAAGCGCTTGCTGGATGAAATACAGCTCGTAGTAGGCGCGTTTAACTTTTTCGATCGTCGCCAATTCCACCGCCGCGAGCTGAGCGCGGGCGACGTTGGTCTGTGATTCGGCAAGATCGGCGCGGGTACTTAGCTTCCCGTACCAGGGGAACTTTTGATTGACCGCGAGGGCAAACTCTTGCTGTCCCGCCGCGGTCTGGACCTGTTCGGGGAAGAAAGTCATTCCCAGCGTGGGGTCTTGCAAGCTGGCAGCGACGGGTACCTGATGAGCGAAGGCTTCCATCCGCTTACGAGCGGCCTGAATGTCGGGATTCTGCTGCAAGGCGAACTGAATGTACTCTTCAACTGTATGTGGACCTTCCAAGTGAGAAGCGACCGGATTGATCGCCGGAGTGACCGGGTCATGCGTGTGCCAGGCCTGATAGGCAGACTGTGACACACGAGCATATTCGGCATCGCGCGCGGGTGCGAAGATCGACAGCCGGCGACTAGCGCGATGGTCGCCAGGAGAGTGATCGCGGTTCGTTGAATGGCCATCCTTGGCACCCCTGGCGGCTGATTGCGGCGTCTAAAACGCCTGAATCTTCATCGGCACGAAATTGGCGACAGAAACAAGGTGTCAGCGCTAACGCTTGGCTGGTCTGATCGCGAGCAGTCATCGTGTGCTGGTTATACGCGTTAGGTAAACTTTTTGATGCCCGGACCGAACCTTTCGCTGGTTGGGCGCCAGCGCGCCATCTTCCGACTGTGCTTATTCGCGCGGGCTACTGGCACAGGAACAGGGGGCGGTCCGCATGCCGGATCATATACAGCGCGGTTTCGCCGAACAGCTTGCGCAACAGCAGATTTTTGGCACTGTTTCCCACGACAATCAGATCGGCGTCCCAATTCTGGGCGTAGGGCAGCAACTGATCTTTTGCCGATCCGGAGACGCATTCCAGTTCGGGCTGGAGGCCGTGATCGCGACAATAGGCTGCGGCGTCCTGGAGTCTTTGATCTCCCGTTTCTTCCGAATCACTGAAAGTCACGATCCGCAGTAACATCTTCGGCCACAGATTCAGTTGGACGAAGCGGCGCATCGTTTCGGACGACTCCATCGATCCGCTGTAGGCCAGGACCACGCGGCGGATGGGACGATGCTGCTCGGATACCGCCAGCACCGGGCGGATGCCCGCTTGAACCATCCGCACCAGTTCGTCCGGCGGTTCGTCAATAACGCCATGTTCAAACAAGTGCCTCAGTCCAAAAATCTTCAAATCGTGGTAGCGTGCGGCGCTGATCATGTGCTCGTACGGTTCGCCTTCTTCGTAGACCACGTCATAGGGAACGCCGCTCTTCTCGCACGCTTCCTTGAAATCGCGGACCGCTTCTTCGATGATCTCCCTGGTGATCTCAAAACGAAATTCTCGCAATTCCTGAGCGGCCTGGCTGCCGCCGATCGGCACACTACCCACATTGCTCAGCCGATCCGCGTCGACGATCGTCACCGCCGTCAGTCTCGCGTCGCGCTGCTTTGCCAGTTCGATCGCGTATTGCGTGGCCGAAATCGAGTGGGCACGGTCGCCCAGACCTACCAGGATGCGTTTGATCATTTCGAACCTCGAACGATACCCAAGTGCTGGTTTTCCGTGCGATTATCGCGGTTACCCGACCCTCCCGCAATGTCGTGAGCTGACCGGCGGTTGGTCTGTAGGGGTTGTAAAGGTTCGCACCATGTAGCGCGGGTCCGCAGTCCTTGCGCACCGGGGAATGCAGGCTGTACGAGGTATAGTCTCACAGAGCTGAAACACGAGGGGTGCCTGAGGTAATGAGAGAACAACGTCGCCATCGACCGGCAATCTGGTGGTGGGTGCTGGCTGTGTGCGCACTGGCCGCGATCAGTTTCGCCGGGTACCAGAGGCTGTTTAGCACCTTTGTCGCTTACGACGACGAAGGCTATGTAATGATCTCGTTGCATAGCTATCTCGCGGGCCACGCTCTGTACGATCAGACGTATACCCAGTACGGGCCGGCGTACTACGTACTGCAATCGATCTGGCATGCTGACCAGCTGTTGCCGCTGACACACGATGTCACCCGACTAAAAACGCTGGCGGCCTGGCTGCTTGTCGCGATGGCGGGCGCCTGGTTTTTGTACCGCGTTACCCGTCAGAAATGGATTGCGCTGGCGGCGTTGCTGGTCGGCTTTGTGCATCTCGATCGCCTGGCGATGGAACCAGGGCACCCTCAGGAACTGTGTCTGCTGGCGATTACCGGCTGCCTGCTGGTGACGACGTACCTGGATGCTGGATGGTGCAGCGACCGATTGCGATTGCTCGTGATGCTGGGCGTGCTCGTCGGACTGGTCGCCGCGACCAAGGTGAATGTGGGAGCGCTGCTGTTTCTATCGTTGGCCATCGCGTTGCTGGTACCCATGTACCGGCGACCCCGCTGGCGGATCGGCCTGTACGTCGTGGCCGGCGCTGCGATGCTTCTGCCGTTGGTCGTCGCTCGCGCGCACCTGTTTTCCGTGGGAGGATGCGTGCTGCCCTTAACGGTCGCGATCGCGTTGCTGGCAGCGGTCCGCGCGTCGGTCACCACTGGCGACCGGTCGCCAATCACATTGCGAGAAGTAATCGGCTTCGTGTTGGGAGTCGCGGTCGCGGTCTGCACGGTCAGCGCCATCGTGATCATGAATGGTTCGTCGCTGCACGGCCTGCTTGATGGTCTGGTATTACAACATCTGGGCAGCGGCACGATGTTCTACGCCGATGCACCGATTCAGTGGATCGCCGTCCCATGGGCCACGTTGTGTTTGTGGCTCACGTTTTCCCATCGTCAATTCAACCTGGTACCCTTGCTGGCCGTCCTGGTGGTCTTGGTCGTTGTTCGGCAAGCGTTCGAATTCACTCAGCCACTGACGCATGGCATGATCGATCGGAGCCTTGCGGGAATGCTAATCGGATTCGCCGCGCCGATGGCATGGGTCATCTTGTTGCGAGGTAAATCCGCCGAAGAACAAAGCCGGACCGGCGACTTGGCGCGACGAAGTCTGTGTCTTGTCGCGGTCTTGCAGCCGCTGGGCGCGTTTCCGATTCCGGGAACCCAAATGGCCGTAGGATCGTATGCCCTATTGCTGGCGTGTTTCGTCGCGGTAGGTGACAGCTGGGCGTTGTTGCGTTCGCGCGTTGCGTTAAACGATGTCGATCGCGACCGCTGGCTACGTACGCTGGCCGTTGGTAGCCTGTTGATCGTAGTGGCGCAAGGCGGTTTCCTGTGGCATGTCCGCAACAGTTACCAGCCGCTGGGCCTGTACGGCGCGGACCGCCTGCGTTTGCCGGCCGACGAGGTCATGGAGAAACGGTGGCTGGCGTCGACCCTGGTAAGTCGAGCGGAAACGTTTCTGTGTGCGTACGAGGCCAAGAACAGTCTCTATTTTTGGACGCGGCTGGAACCGCCGACTCCGGTGAATGCCAACTACTGGCCGGGTATGCTGACGAATGAACAACAGGTCTATGTAGCGGGCGCGTTCGGCACCGGACAACGCAACTGCGTAGTGTGGCAAAGAAACAAACAGCTGGAACCGGTGGGTCCGGCGCCTTTGGCCGAATTCCTGAAGGCGTATTATCAGCCGTGGCGCCGCCAGGGACAGATCGAGATCTGGGTACCGCGCATAGAGGCCGGCCAGCAGTTGTCTGCGCACGCGGGCTGATGTCCGCGGCGAAGGTCGCACATCAGTGTCCGAATTGCCGAGTGATTGGCGGTTCGTCAACCGATTCAAGATGGACTTCGTTGACGTGATGGCGATGATTGTCGTCAGCCAGATGCAGGACACGCGCCAGCGCTTCGCGTTCAATGTGCTCCTTGATCAAAAAGTCACAGGCTCCGTGCGAGACAGCCGATATCGCCAGATGTTTGTCCAAGCGCGCGGCGAGTACGACGATCGGGACGGCGCCGGCATCAGCCTGGGTGTGGCGCAGGGTCGTCAGACCGGTGCTGTCGGGCAACATAAGGTCCAGCAGAATCAAGTCTGTCGGCTCGTTGCGAAGACTCTCCAGACCGGTTTCCAGGCGATCCGTACGTCGCAGGGAAAATAGAGAGCCATCGACATCGCTGATGATTTCCAGGATCAGGCGAGCGTCACCAGGATCGTCTTCGATCAAGAGGATGTGCAGGGTATCCACGATATCCGTCGATTCCCGTTTGCTCTGGCTTTATCCAGTCACATCTGCTCGTGGGCAGTCGTGGCTGGATCTTCCGCTTCGGCGGGTGCTAACGTCGCGTGCTTGAGCCAATGGCGTTCAATGGAATGTACCATTTCGATGAATCCATCCAGATCCGTCGGCTTGCTGAGATAGCTGTTGGCTTGCAAGTGGTAGGCCTGATGCACGTCTTCGGCAATGGCGGACGCGGTCAGTACGATCACGGGGATATTTTTCAAATTCGGGTTGCGTTTAATCGCATCCAACACGACCAGGCCGTGCACTTTCGGTATATCGAGATCCAAAAGGACCAGGTCCGGGCGCGGCGAGTCGGCATAACAAACCTCTTGATGCAAGAAGTCCAGCGCTTCTTCGCCATCGATGACGGTATGCAACCGATTGGGAATCTCTGAATCTCGAAAACATTCAGCCACCAGTCGAGCGTCGCTGGGACTGTCCTCGACAAATAAAATCTCCACAGGTCTCTTCGAATCCATGGTATCCCTCCGACCGCGTGGCGGAAATTCGTCCTTCCACGCATCACCTCGATATTGACCCCGGGTCCATCCCCAATGCCAACGTTGACCAACCGCTTAACGGCGGCCCGCTTCAATCCTGGCTGATCATCGCCGGCAATACGACGTCCTTGTGCCAATACGCTTTCAACTCTTTTACTAACGCAATAAATCGCTCCATATCGACCGGCTTCGTCAGGTACCCGTCGACGTGAAACAGCTGGCCCTGCAGCACATCATATTCGTCCGGTGACCCGGTGAGAATGACGACCGCTACATCCTTAAATTCGTAATCGGCTCTAATTTCTTCCAGAACCTCGCGCCCGTCCTTGCGAGGCAAATTAAGGTCCAATAATACCAGATCGGGCTTCGGCGCCTGGGAAAACCAGTCATCGCGATGCAAGAATTTCATCGCCTCTTGACCGTCGCGAACGATCGTCAACCGGTGCTTGATGGAGCTTCCCTGCAGCGCTTCCTTTGTTAATCGAGCGTCGCTTGGACTGTCCTCGATCAACAAAATCTCCATCGGTCGTCCAACGAGTGCGTTAGACATGACGAGCCCTCCAACTGTCCCCTGCAAGTCGAAGTTGTCATTCAAAGAAATTTTTCTCAATCGACCCGCAAGGGACTGGACTTCTGATGAGCAACACATCACTTATATTCCACCCTAACGCTTTCATGCTTTTTGTCAATCAAAGTGTAATCCCCTACCTGAATTGTAATCGACGGCGAACGGTCGCTGTCGGGACAGGTTATTGTCTCGATCCGGTGAATTTACGTCGGGTCGTTACCTACTTCATCGGGGCTTTCCCTAGTGGTCACCGCCTGCCGTGACAAAAAGCGGGAATTGTTTGCCCAACGCTTGACACTATATAACCCCCATTACCCTCATCGCGGTCGACACCATCCGTACGCCAGCCACGCGATTTGCATTATCATCAAGCTAGATGCAGCCCACGGAGCTGCCCCGTAACCGGAGCCAGGAGTCGCAGGTGTCTCAGCCACCTCACCAGACCTCGGAACAAACGCAGTCCGATTCGCTCGTTCGGCAGCGGCGTGCGATGGTCGAAGAACAATTATTGCAGCGTGGGATCACCGACCAGCGTGTTCTGCAGGCGATGCTGAGCGTACCTCGCGAGCGGTTTGTTCCAGACGAGCTGGTGGCCGTGGCTTATCACGACGCTGCGCAGGTGATCGGATGCGATCAAACGATTTCTCAGCCGTTCACCGTAGCCTTCATGATGGCCGCCGCACGCTTGACGGGTGTCGAGAAGGTTTTGGAGATTGGCACCGGATCTGGTTACGGCGCGGCCGTCTTGTCACGATTGGCGGATCGGGTTTACACGGTCGAGCGTATCGAGCCGTTGGCCGAAGCGGCTCGGCAGAGGTTGTCACGTCTGGGCTATCGCAATGTGGAAGTCGTATCGGGCGACGGTACGGCGGGGTTGGCGGAGTACGCGCCCTGGGATGCGATTGTCGTGACGGCCGCCGCTCACGAATTGCCGCTCGCCTACAAACAGCAACTGGCCTGCGGCGGGCGGATCGTGATTCCGGTTGACGATCCCTCGGGTGCGCAGACCATGTATCGCTATACCCGCGACGGCGACACGTTCCAGATCGATGACCTCGGCAAGTTTGCATTTGTACCGCTCATTGGCGAGTACAGTTCGCTTCCGGACCGGCGGTAGTCTGGTGCCGATGCCATCTTGCGCGATAAATGCCGGCTGTCCGTTGATCTCGCCAAGATTCTGCGGTTAACAGCGAGGAGATACGAAACCCTATCATCCTGGCTGTTCCATGAGCGTACGCGCCTGGCTACCTGTTGTTGCGTTGCCCTGCCTGGTTCTCGCAGGCTTTCCTTCGGCCGGGCCTCGTTGGGTCCTCATGTGGACGCTGGCAATCTCAATCTATATAGGTTGCAAGTGGTTAACGTGGCGCCGCGCACCGGCCGCCGCGCCGGTTTGGAAACAAGCCGGCTATCTTCTGGCGTGGCCCGGCATGAACGCCAAGGCTTTTTTCACGGCACCGCCGGCTGCCCAGATTCGCTCGGTTCCCGCAATGGATTGGTGCGCGACTCTCTTCAAACTGATACTCGGCGTGTTGCTGCTGTATGGAGTCGCCCGCCACGTACCAAATCGGTACCCGTATCTGGCCGGGTGGGTCGGGATGGTGGGCATGATCCTGATCCTGCACTTTGGGATTTTCCGCTTGTTGTCATCGGCGTGGCAATCGGTGGGAATCAATGCGGCGCGGCTCATGGACGCTCCGCTGTCATCGACCAGCGTTAGCGAATTTTGGGGTCGGCGCTGGAATACGGCTTTTCGCGATCTTACAGATCAATGTTTATTCCGGCCATTGCGTGTCAGCCTGGTGCGGCTGGTGCACTGTGGTTCGGATTCCTTGTTAGCGGGATCGTACACGACCTGGTGATTTCGCTGCCCGCCCGCGGTGGATACGGAGGACCAACGTGCTTCTTCCTGCTGCAGGCACTGGCAATCACGGTGTCACACTCTTCGACCGGTCGCAAGCTGCATCTCCGTGAAGGCTGGACGGGCCGTCTCTTTACCGCATTCGCACTTGTCGGTCCCGTGTACCTCTTGTTTCATCCTCCCTTCGTGTTGAAGGTCATAACTCCCTTTATGAGAGCAATAGGAGCCATCGCATGAGCGCAGCGAACTTAATTCTGATGGCGGGCGTGGGTCAGTTGACCGTTCTGATCGCATCGGCACTGGTGCCGCTTCGTTTGAACTGGCGTGACGAGCTACGCCATCTGCCGAAACTGCATCGACAGATGTATTGGGTGTATGGCGGTTACGTTGTGCTCTCGATCATAGCGTTCGGCCTGATCAGCATTTTCAACGCCGAGCAACTGGCAGGCAGCAGCGGATTGGCTCGCGGCTTTTGCGCTTACGTCGCCGCGTTCTGGGGGATTCGCGTCGCCCTCCAGGCCGTGTTCGACGTGAAACCGTACCTGTCCACGTGGTGGCTCAAAGCGGGGTACCACCTGCTAACCGTGATGTTTATCGCGTTCACCGTGATCTACGCTTGGACTGCCACCGGTTTCTGTCGATGACACCGCGACGTTGGACATTTACGTGCCTAATGGCCGCCAGGCTGGTACGATAGTCTAGTTGACTGTTAAGGAGATGTTCATGACCAAACCGCGATTCGTCCTGCCCGCTTGTTGCCTGCTGTTCGGCCTGCTGCTGGCCACAACCTCCGTCGCTCGTGATCCTCGCCCGCGCTCGACGCTGCCTACCCCCGCCGCCGTCGAAGATGGCGTGGCCGTCTACTTTTCCCCCAACGGCAACGCTCTGGGTGCGTTGCGGCACATGATTAACAGCGCTCGAAAGTCAATCGACGTCCAAGCGTTCGTGCTGTCCACCAATCGAATTAGCAAGCCCCTGATTGACGCTCATCGACGCGGCGTCAAAGTGCGCGTGATCTTTGATTCGGATGCCAAACGAGGCAAGTATTCGAAGCACCAGGATCTTCGCGATGCAGGTATCGCTGTCTACTTCGACGGTCCGTCAGGAGCCCGGCGCACAATAAAGTCATGCTCATCGACAGTCGGGCGATCGTAACCGGTTCGTTTAACTTCACCCTTCAGGCCGACGAAGAAAATGTCGAGAACCTGGTGATCCTCGATAACAAAATGAAGTTGGTCCAAGCGTATCAAAAGCAATTCGAAACGAGGCTGAAGGCATCTGCGTCCGCCAACTAATCCGCCTCGGCACGGTCCTCGACAAACGCATAGAATTGCACGTGGTTTCTGCGCTCCGGGTTTCTGCGCTCCGGCCATCCACATGAACTTTATCCAGCGTATTCTGGTCGTCACACTGACCTGTTATGGCGGTACCGGGTGCGTGTCCAGTGCGTGCGCTTCCGAGTCGCTGGTCTTGGCCAGGGAAGGTCAGCCGCAGGCGATCGTTGTCCTGCCGGCAAAACCCACGCGGGCCGCCGAATCCGGCGCGCAGATCCTTACCGATCATCTGACCCAAATCTGCGGTGGCCACTTCGAAACCGTCAACGAGCAACAACTGAACCTTACGCTCGAAAACGGCCGGTTCAAGGCCAACGACACACGCCTCGTCAAACGCAATTACATTCTGGTGGGAGAGAGCAAACTGGCGCAGCAACTTGGTGCAACGTCCAAAGGACTCGGCCCCGGCGGGATACTGATCAAAACGTACCCCAATGCGCTAGTGTTGTTGGGGTCGGACAACGCAACGCCAACCGATCCGGACGGCACCCGCTACGCGGTAACCCTGTTCCTCGAACGCGAGCTCGGCTGTCGCTTCCTGTGGCCGGGCGAATTGGGAAAAGTTGTCCCGCACCGCGAGACGATTGCGATCGCGCCGACCGACTACCGATTTACTCCGCGACTCCGCCAACGCAAAATACGCTCGGCCGAATTCAGCCCGCGACTGGGGCAAGGCCTCGAACGCTTGGGCGTCTCGTCCGCTGAGTACCACCGTGTGCATTCGCAAGCGATGGCGACACGGTCGCGAGATGCCGGCTGGTTCGGCTGGCACCGGCTGGGCGGCACGCTGGGACTGCAATCGGGTCACGCCTTTGGACACCTGTGGGACAAGTACGGCCAGCAACATCCTGAGTGGTTCGCGCTGCAACCCGATGGCTCGCGCGATCAGAGTCGTTCGCCCAAGCGCAGCCGCCTGTGCGTCAGCAACGAGGCTCTAATTGAGACCATTGCCCGCGAGAAAATCAATGAACTCAATCGAACTGGTCTCGGCAGTGCGAGCATCGGACCCAATGACGGCGGTCAGACAACGTTTTGTACCTGCGCGGCCTGCGAAGGGCTCGATCCGGCCGACGGCCGTCAAATCAACCTGGTCGACTTCGCGCCCGGCGCCAAGCGTCGCAAGATCCCCCATGTGTCTCTGACCGATCGTTACATTCACTTTTGGAATAACATTGCGAGCCGAGTCGCGCAAGTCCACCCAACCGCTCGACTCACGGCCGATGCCTACAGCGCGTACTCCGCGCCTCCGGTCAGCGCCCGACTGCATCCTAATCTGGCCATCCGCTTTGTCGGGATCAGTTACACCGACGAGAAACGGCGTCAGCAAGATCGAGCCGACTGGCAAGGCTGGTCGGCGGCGACTGACAGCCTGTACTTTCGACCCAACCTGTTGCTCGCCGCTCGCCGCGAAGGCACGCCCGTTGTTTACGTCCACAAGCTCGCTCAGGATTTTCGCTACCTGGTACAGCATTCGCTGATCGGTACCGACGTCGATGCATGTTGCCACAATTGGGCGACGCAGGGCCTGAACTATTACGCCTGCGCCCAACTGCACTGGGACCCCGAATTAAATGTCGACGCCCTGATCGACGATTACTGTCAGGCCGGTTTCGGTTCCGGCGCGAAACAAGTCAAGCTTTATTTACTGCGACTGGAACAGTTAACCGACCAGGTGGCCGCCGATCAATTGCCCGTAACCAAACCGTATACTCCCCAAATTGTCGAGCTGTTACGCGGTCACCTGGACCGCGCGGCCGCCGCGACCCGCGGCGAAGCGAAAGCCAGTCAGCGGGTCGCTTTTTTGCGCGCAGGTTTGGAATATACGGAAACTTATACTGCTTTCTATCGCATCGAGGATCGGTACAACGCAGCCGGTGGCCGCGAGCTGACACCCGAATTTCGGCGTGAGTTCACTGCTGCCCTGGATCGCAACTGGACCGTGTCCCGCGACATCTTCCAAAACGACCACCTGGCGGTTAACGTCGCCTACGTTGCCTGGGGCAGTTGGCGCTATTTCGGCCGCTTCGGTTGGACCGGCCCGTCCCCGGAGGCCACGCGGCGATTCGAGTGAGTCGCTGTTTGGCCAGCGCCGAGTTTGTCGCCGATCGTCCCATAGCAGATATGTAAGAGCGATGCCGACGGTCAGCTTTACTGGGAATATTCAACGCCACGTAGTATGTCCCGCGGAAAACGTACGCGCGACAAGCGTGCGTGACGCGCTGGAGGCGGTCTTTGCGGATAATCAGCAAGCACGCAACTACTTCCTCGACGAACAAGGTGCGCTGCGGCATCATATTGTTGCCTTCGTGAACGGCACGGTCGTTCGAGATCGGGTGCACCCTCAACAACACGCGTACGATTTGGTATACCGCCACGCCCTGGACGTCGTCGACGAAGGCCGGATGCTCGCCATGGGCAGCACAACCGGCTCGCTATGGGTCTCCGAAGATCAAGGCGACCATCGGACCACGATCTCGACTCAGCTGCCCCCAATCGACTGCGTCTGCTTCGGCGAATGATTTGAACAGGCGCGAGGCCAGAGACCGGAGGCAATTTTTTGGACAGGATTTACAGGATGGACAGGATGACAAGAAAGACGTATTTACATTTGCCTGAATCAATCCCGTAGATCCAGTAAATCCTGTCAACATTCTCCCTTTGTTTCTCAAACTTTGTTCCTATCCGTGTTACTAACGGTCGAGTTCTTGTTGTCTTGCGCAAATTTATTGGGCGACGTTTTACGTAGCCATCCAAAGGCAGTACGCTTGCGTCAACCTGCGCAATTTGTAGGACGGCGACCAACGCTCCGCGTCGGTGCCCGTAATCCGTCTGGACGGAATGGCATTCCGTCCTACTTTGTTTGCGGCCACAGGCCGCACTGTGATCATCCGTGGCAAAATTACGGCCGGAGAAACCATGTCTGCCGAATCGTTGTTCTCGCTGTGTAGTTATGTCGTCTTGCCTTCATGGGCGTTATTGATCTTTGCTCCCAGATGGAAATGGACGGTGCGCATGATCTGCGCGTTGATCGTGCCGGTTCTGTTGGGCGTTGTATATGTTGCTCTGCTCGCTTCCCAATGGAATCAATTGGAAGGGGGTTTTCGCTCGCTAGCCGAAGTGGCTCAACTTTTCTCGAACCCGTACGCCTTGTTGGCCGGTTGGGTTCACTATCTGGCCTTCGATCTGTTTATTGGCAGCTGGGAAGTTCGGGACGCCCAGAGACTGAATATCAGCCATTGGCTAGTCATCCCCTGTCTGCTGCTCACGTTTTTGTTCGGTCCCTTTGGATTGGTACTCTATTTGGCGCTTCGCTTTGCCTTGCGTCGAGTGGTTTGGGTCAATGACGGTCATGCTTAGCCTTTTCCGTGAACTACACCAGCGAAACCGACTACTGTCAATTGTCGGCTGGCTGCACGCGGTGGGCCTGGCGATCGCGCTCGTGTTAGCCCTGGTCGACCAGCGAACGATCCTGGGGATTAATGCCTGGATCAAGCCGATCAAGTTCCTCTCGTCGGCCGCCATCTTCTTGCGGACGGTGGCCTGGCTGTCCGCCTACGTGCGCAAACCGTCCAGGTCCCTGACGGTGATCAGCTGGGGAATCGCGATTGCCATGCTGGTTGAAAACCTTTTGATAGCCGTGCAGGCCGGCCGCGGACTGACTTCGCATTTCAACGAGTCAACACCGCTGGACCACATGATCTACGCGGCAATGGGCGTATTTATTCTGGCAAACACGCTGCTGATCGCTTGGCTATTGCTGCTCTTTCAGCGACCAGGACGCGCTGTGGACACCGTATTCTTGTGGGGCATCCGCATGGGGCTCGCGACGTTTATTGCGGGCAGCCTGATCGGCGGCATCATGGTCTCGAATGGTGCCCATTCGATCGGAGTCCTCGACGGCGGAGCCGGTTTGCCGTTTGTCAATTGGAGCACCGAGGCTGGCGACCTGCGCCAGTTTCTCACTTCGTAGGTCTGCACGCACTGCAAATCCTTCCCCTGGCCGGATTCCTGATCAGGCCGCTGGACGCTGCCGACCTCCGTACAAAAGATGATGCTCACCTTATTCTGCGCCGTCTACGTTAGCGTGACGAGCTACCTGCTGTTCTCCGCCATGGCGAGTCCCAGCCCCGGATACCACTTTTACCTGCGTTCGTCTAAGCAGCAGTGCGTCGGCCGCGGGAATTGTTCGCCACGGATCGCCACGGATTGAACACGGACAAGAAAAGAGGTCGAGATCGTAGAAGGCAGTGTTTTTTGACAGGATGGACAGAATCAAAGAAACAAACTTTTTCGCATTCACCTGAGTGAATCCCGTAGATCCTGTAAATCCTGTCTAAAACTGTTTCCTTTCTGCTTTTTGCATCTTTAATATCATCCGTGCTAATAACAGTTCAGGTTTGCGCAGCGAGCGCAACTTCTGCAAACAACTAAACCGCTAATGCACGCTAATTGCCGCTGATGAATCTTGGTTTCCTCCAAATTCAGATAGTAATTAGCGACTATTAGCGAAGGTTAGCGGCTCCTCTTTAGAACTATTTTTGATTTTGTACAAGGTGTAGGACGGATTGCTAATCCGTCTGGGCGGAATGGCATTCCGTCCTACTTTGGTTGCGGCCAGAGGCCGCGCCGTGTCAATCTGTGGCTAAGAGATTTCGTTCAAGTGCAGGTTTTCTACAGAGCCGGTCATAACTATTTTCTGAACGCTTTGTGTCGCTATTTCGTGGCGCTCACCCGGCGGACGCGGAACTCGGTGATTTTAGCCCAGCGCTCGACTTTGGATGTCCCCTGGTAAACCTGCAGGCTCAACTTGGGTTTGCCGTTTTCAGGCAGATCGCACTGGCCGACCTTCACCCAGTCGTTGGCCCCATCAGGACGATAGTGGCCCCAAATCTTATCGCCTTGGATCGCTAGACGCAGACCGACCGATGGCGTGCCTTTCGGAATGACGGCAATCGTACGGGTGCGGTCTTGCTGTTCGCGCCCCATGACCACGCACAGCTTCTGGTCTACCTGCTCCAAGCCAAGCTTCACCATGTAACTGTCGTTGTAGTACCAGACAAGATCGACCTGCTCGTACTGTTCGGTCGGCTTGTTTTCCACCTTCACGGATACCTCGATCTGGTCGGAGCCCGGCTCAGGAGCCGTTCGGACCAGGACGTTTTTGGCGTTGTTCGCTGGTCCCCACATGTTTCCGGGCAGCACGCGGATCTCGAGGCCATCCGCCGTGCTTCTCCAGGCCTGGGAATCTTCCCGCACCCACGTCCAGCCCTCGGCCAATCCATTCTTAAAATCGTCCTGAAAGACCAGCTCTTCCGCGCCAAGTGGCGTGACCATGACAGGGGCGAGCAGGAGCAGGAAAATCGTGCGCATCGGTTCAAGCTATTCGATTAGCGAAAGAACAGACCTGTAATCTTCTGCTCATCATACCTTCCGCCAACCAGTGCGTCGTGTCTATATAGGACCAAGCGTTACAACTGCAGGAAAAGCCCAATTCACGCGGATTGGCGCTAATACAAGGAAAGGCTGGGGGCAACATGACCTCGAATTGTTTAACGGCCAGCCGCAGGCGTCAGTGTGTTCTGAACGCAGTCACCTGTCCCGCCGCGCCGGGATAAAACGAATTAACCAAAACGGTACCGCACACCCTGTTCTCCCCCACACGGTTTCTCCCCGCGTTTGCTCGATCGATGGCACGCGTGGCTACCAAGGCTGCAATTCGTCAAGCAGGTCGGACGATGCGACGGCTCGTATCTTTTTTGCCATGTCGAACGAGTGCTCGCCCGCATGAATAACGAAGAGTCGCTGGAGCTTCAAGTCGGACAAAGCGATCCGCATCGATGGCGTGATGGTTGGAGACGAGGTGAGCTTGACCTCAAATCCCCAACGCTTTCTGCCACGAACCAGTAGCAGGTCGAGTTCGGCACCTGTGTGGGTTGCCCAAAAAAAGCATTCGTGAGGCCGCACGGCGAGGAGTCCGGTCACTTGAGAAATCACGAAACCTTCCCACGACGCACCGAGCTTCGGATGCGAGTCCAGGTCCGTATTATTGGTGATTCCAAGTAAGGTGTGCAGCAGGCCGCTATCGATCAAATAGATTTTCGGAGCTTTAACCTGACGCTTCTTGAGATTTTCATGCCACGGCTGAAGTTGTCGAACGACCAAAGAGGACGTGAGAATGTCCAGGTAGTGACGGATCGTCGTGTGGTTCACACCAAAATTGCGGGCAAACTCGGAGGCATTCCAGATTTGTCCGTGGAAATGGGCAAGCATGGTCCAGAAGCGTCTGAGCGTGGTGGAGCTGACGCGAATACCAAGCTGCGGCAGGTCGCGTTCCAGGAAGGTGCTAATGAAATCGTGCCGCCAATCCTCGCTTTTTGAATTCGATGTTGCCAAGAAGGAACGGGGAAAGCCACCGCGCAGCCAGAGCCTTGATTGATTCCGTACGCCAACTTCCTGCAGGGAGAAGCCATCGAGGGTTTGGAACCCGATACGTCCGGCGAGCGATTCATTTCCTTGGCGAAGCATTTCAGGGGATGCACTGCCAAGTATGAGAAAACGCGTGCGCACGGGTCTGCGGTCGGCCAGCACGCGCAGCAGAGGGAACAGGTCGGGCCGCCGTTGGATTTCGTCCAGGACGACAAGACCTTTCAAGGGTGCCAGGGCAAGCTCCGCGTCTGCCAGACGGACCAGGTCCGCCTGGCGTTCCAGGTCGAATGTGTGGCACGGCTGCTTCCATTGCTGCTGTAGCTGATTGGCGAGCGTGGTTTTCCCAACCTGCCTGGCCCCCAGAATGGCCACCACCGGATTATGCTTCAACAGCGATGTCAGGCGGGCAAGCTGTTGAGCGCGGCGAATCATGCGAGAATCATACCATGAAATCTGATGGATTACCACTCATTTTTCATGGTAAATCAAAACCGACAGGCGCCTTATCGGATTAAGGTACTTTGCAGAGTAGCAAGGGACGGCGCTATGATAGCCCAGGGCCATGCCTTCGGCATTATCGGGGCCGGAACAAAAACGGGTCCAACGCAATTGATGTTGTCCTAAACAAACTGAACACCCCAGTCCCGACCTCTTTGTTTTGCCAAGCTCTCACGGACAACGAGTCGCTGCTTCCCTAGCGCCGCCGTGCGCGGTATACTGATTTGAAATGGATCTTAGTTTCCTTAGTAGATGTTCAATATGGAACGCATTTCCCTAAGCGACGCCCAGCGCGATCTGACAGACCTGGTGGACCGGATCGTTTCTCTTGGCGTTAGCGTCGACCTCGAACGTGACAATCGCGTCGTCGCGCGGATTTCACCGGTACGCGCCGAATCGAAACTTAAAGTTCGCGACTTCGGCGAGTTTCTCGAAAACCTGCCCCGCCTTGGCGAGGATGCGGAGTCGTTCAGCAACGACGTAAGGGACATCCGCAGCGACTTTCCGCCTGAGGCCAGTCCGTTGGATTGATCGTCGATACCAACGTGTTCATTGCGTTGGAGCGGCGCGGTGATCCGATCGACTTGTCGCGGTGGGATCCGTCGGAAGACGTCTTCATCAGCGTCGTGACCGTTTCGGAACTGTTGATGGGCGTCCATCGAGCCGACAACCCGTCGCGCCGCGAACGCCGGTCCGCGTTCGTCGAAGCGATTGTCCAGGGCGTGAGCGTGTTGGATTTCACTACGGATATCGCGCGCCGCCATGCAGAGCTGCACGCACAACTGATGCGCGGGGGGCAATTGATCGGTGCCCACGATCTGATCATCGCCGCAACAGCACTTCATCGCGCTCTCACATTACTCACGGACAATGTCGGCGAGTTCCGCCGTGTACCTGACCTCAACGTCACGGAGTTCACGTCCTAACGCGCTCTTCCCTCGCCTCCGCGCTTCCTGCGCTTTCGCGCGACAATTCTGCTTTGCTTTCCTTCGATGTTCGACATTCCTTGTTCGATATTCGCTATTCACTTATCTTTCCTCGCACCGGTGTGAACACCGAACACAAGACCTGACCCCGGCGCAGCCCGCTTGACCCCGGCGCAGCCCGCTGACCCCGGCGCAGCCCGCTGACCCCGGCGCAGCCCGCTCGCCATCCAACAAAAAAACATCCTCAGCCGTTCTCTAACGTCCAGCATTTCACCCCGACGCTGCTGCTGGCAAAGAACGATTGAAGATGTTTAAGGGATTCGGGTCAGTCGCGGATTTAACGGGTGGATGTAATGAGCTTTACCTCGGGACATTTCACATGCGCGGCACCTGCCGCGACGTTCACTTCCCCTACCTGATTCTCTCCCTCTCCCGACTGCAAGCATTTTGCCGGGAAAAAACCGGAAATTCTGAACACTTCATTTCGTCCGGCGAAAATGCCTTTTTCAAAGGCTTAATGGTAGATCTGTTACCCCGATCGAGGGGTGGGCTAGAGGGTTCCGGCAGCGCGCTGGCTAACCAAAGAACCACGAATGAACACGAAGAGACACGAATGTGCGAGAGCTTAAGTAGGGATCCTCTTGGCAGGAATTCGTGTTCATTTGTGTCCATTCGTGGTTCTTTTTCTAACCGCTGATGGACGCTAATAAAGGAGGATTGCCCGCGAATGGCGCGAATAATCGCGAATAACACAAAGACAGAAGATGCCCAGTTCCTGACAGAGTGCTGTTGCCCACTCTGTTGCCTTTGTTATCTCCTGTTCAATTGCTTGTTCATGAAGGAAACATTTGAACAGGAGGCCGCAGAGGAAACGGAGAAGCAGTCAAGTCAACAGGCGCGGGAATGTTGGCAGGAATATTACTCACACGGAAAACAGTAGAACCACCAATGAACACGAATAGACACGAAGTTGCAGAAGTTTAAGTTGACCGTCTCTCGGTTTGAATCCGATTCGTGTTCATTCGTGTCGATTCGTGATTCGTCTCTGGAGGATATCGTGGGCAACCAGGACTCGGGCCAGTTCACCTTCGATTTTGCGCTCGACTTTACCGGCGGAGCCAGCCGTTTCCAAGGTCCCGACGATACCACGCGCCGAGAACGCCATTCAAATATCAACGAATGGAAATCGTCCGGCAATGCCCGATCTACACAAGCTCTGCGTCCTCAGCGCCCTCCTGTTCCAATCAATCACTTGGTTTAAGATCTTTAGCAGGGGAGCGCGAGGTTCGCGGAGACTTTAACAACTGTTCGACGAAGTTTATGAAACGGTCCCGAAGACCAGCTTCCTGTTCCAGAACCCCTCGCAAAACATATTGGCCGTGGCCGAAGCCATGATCGCCGGCGAGATCGCTTATCGCGAAGGCAAGTTCGACGCCGCGTTCAAACATTTGCGCACGGCCGTGAAGTTAGATGACGCCCTGAACTACGACGAACCGTGGGGCTGGATGCAGCCCGCTCGTCACGCACTCGGAGCACTGTTGCTCGAGCAAAAGCGTTACGCGGAAGCCGAAGCGGTCTACCGAGTGGACTTGAAGCGGCACCCCAAAAACCCCTGGGCCCTGCACGGCCTGGCCGAATGCCTGGCAAACCAAGGAAAAAAGGCGGAAGCTACGCAGTGTCGCGCTGATTTCGAACTGGCTACCAAGCGAGCCGACGTAAAGATCGACCGCTCGTGTTATTGCCGAATCGGCGAATCAGAGTAAATTTAGCCACGGATGAGCAGGGATTGAACACGGAGACATTCTACTGTTTCCCGCCGCTTGGCGTTACGCAATTGATATTGGACAATCATGCGTGCGCCGGACCTACTGGTGAACTCCTGATGTTGTCATGGGTCAACACGCATGATCGTGAAAGAAAAGACTGGCGAGCCACCGGGCGACAAGTTTGGGCAGGCAGGCTACAAGGCCGAACAGCAGATGGCTTTTTACCTGCGTAGAGCTTTTGGTGAATCGTCGGATATATTTGTTTTCAACGATCTACGATTCGTACGCAACGGCGAAGTGGCACAGATAGATCACTTGATCCTCCACCGTTTCGGACTAGTTTCGGTCGAGAGCAAGTCCGTCACGGGATCAATTGAAGTCAATGCGCAGCAAGAGTTCGTCCGCGTGTTCGGTCGGAAGAGGTCAGGAATGAAGTCGCCAATCACACAGGTCAACATGCAGAAGCAACTTCTACAATCATTATTGAATGACCACAAGGAACAACTTCGCCGTAAGGTTTTGATGGGAATCGTTCAGGCGCAATTCTCGGATCAACGTTTTCACGTATTCGTGGCAATCTCCGACCAAGGCGAAATCAAGCGGCGTGGTGGCAACCCGCCGGAACTTGTAAAGGCAGACCGGGTAACGACAGAGATTCAGCAGATCTACGACCGCCGTGCCAAAGCGAGTGGATTCGGCGGGATGATGCGTCAATTAGTGGCAGACAAGAAGACGGCGAAACAGCTGGAGGCAGACGTACTGACTGCCTTTACAGACGAAGAGATCAATGCCATCCAAGCATTTTTGATCGATCAGCACACGACCGACAAGTCGATGGTCGAGCCACCACCCGTCGCCATTCCTGCTGCATCTGTGGTTCCGCCACCGCCGCCACCCACCCCAGGATCGGGGCCGCCGAGCGCCGTACACTCATGCCGCCACTGCCAGAGTGGTGACATAGAGATTCTGCACGGTCAATACGGCTACTATTTCAAATGCCGTTCCTGTATAGGAAACACCCGCATCGACTTCAAGTGTCCCAGCTGCGGCGGCAAGGCGCGTATCAGCAAGAATGGCCCCGATTTCACGCGGATCTGTTCCACATGTGGTACCGACGAGCAATTCTTCACGAATGCCTAGATGTAAACGCCGCGTCATCCGCGTCGCTTCTTTGATTGCTCTTACAACCTTACAACGACGTGCACCGTTTCTAGGAGAGCCAGTCGTCTTGGCTCAGCATGTTGGCGGAGGGGTGAAGCGGCCGCTGGCGGTTTCGATGATCAGGCCCAACAGCCGCACTCCCGCGGATTCGATGGTGTCTTCGACGACAACGATGCCGCGTGATTCCAAGTCGATCATGTCAGGGAGCCTCGTCGCAACATCGCGGTTGAATGCGAATTTCGGGTCAGGCGCAACCGCGATGCCCATGCGGGTACCCAAGTTAGCAAAGTAATCTGCCTGAATTGTTCAGCCTATCCATGCACGCTTGAGGAACGTCACTCGATGTTTGCGACGTCATCTGCAGCAATAGTTTGCTCAGAATTGGTGTCGACGTTTTGAAATACGATTTGTACGTCGCCTGGCTGGCGCATTTGAATACTGACGGGAATCGCACGGATCGAGGTGCCGTCACGAAGTGTGACCAATGAAGGTTGTAGGATGCCAGTTCGGTTCATCAGCGTGGTGACCGCTAGCATTACGTCGGAAGAGGTCATCGGCCCAGCGTCGCGTCGATATATGTACGCCTCCTCAATCGACAGATTGCCAAGGCGGGTGCCTTGAAACCTTGTTGGAAGTCGTGCTGGATAGCGATCGCGCACTGCGATCGCTTCCTCAGCAATCGGATTTGTTGCCGCAACAAGCTTGATCTCAGATAGACGAATCGAGGCACTCGGTACCCGGCTGAGACACTCATACGTGCGCCGGTACGATACTCCTATGTTTCCTGCTTGCACCGAGGAAGAACCAACGTAGAGGAACCAAAGTCCTTCTTCGCTAGTCTTCGCCCAAAGCGCCACCGTCACGTCAAAACCATCGCGGATAAGTTCCGCGATGAATTTTTCACCGTCAGCAATTCGGTCTTCTACCAGTAATTCTGTATCCATAGCAACACCCCGTCGGGGTCGTGTGTAATTGCCGTGTGAAGTGATTCGGCTTCAACCTGCGTTCTTGATTCGTAGCGGCTCGTAACCTTCCACTGCGTCACCGTTCCCCAGTTGCCGACGAAGTCGCCTCCGGCGGCAGCACTGTCGCTTAATTTTGTGTTGAGTTCATCGGTAAGTCCAGCGAGTTGAATTAGCTTTCCGAAATCGTGCGTAAGGCATTCATCCACCTTAACTTTGTCCTGGAAAACCCACCCCGTTTGTACCATGCGTGCGAGCAGACACGACTTCAATGCACATTCGACGGCATACCCGGCGACGTAATACGCATACGCCCATCGATGACCTGCGATGAGCGCCTCTGCATCGAGGATCCGCTCTTCCGCCATCGTCTGCAGTTCCGCTTGATTCACGCTATTATACTCTTAATACTGGAGTCTCTGCACGGTCACGTCTATAGTATCGCGACTGCTTGGCGAAGGCCACCGTCCAGCATTCTTCGCTTTCGAGGCCATCCGATTGGAAGACTAACCGGAATCACGCGGTCCTCATTTCTGCTCTCCGCATACATGCGTTTTTTCGCCACCGCGATGCTGGGTTTACAACGAAACTCCCCGTTTCCAGGGGAGCCAGTCGTCTTGGCCCAGCTTGTTGGCGGCGGGGGTGAAGCGGCCGCTGGCGGTTTCGATAACCAGGTCTAGCAAGCGCTGACCCGCCGACTCGATCGTGTCCTTGGCGTCGATAATGCCGCCGGCATTGAAGTCGATCATGTCCGGCAGGCGTGTGGCGATGTCAGTGTTGGAGGAAATCTTCAGGACGGGGGCCACGGCGTTGCCAGTGGGGGTGCCCAGGCCGGTCGTAAAGCAAACGACCGTCGCGCCGCTGCCGACCATGGCGGTGACCGATTCCAGATCGCCGCCGGGGGTGCATAGCAGGTTCAAACCTGGTCTGGTCGCGATTTCGGTGTAGTCCAACACGTCGACGATCGGCGACGTGCCGCCCTTCTTGGCAGCGCCTAGCGATTTCATCGGGTCGGTAATCAGACCGTCGGCAATGTTGCCCGGTGACGGGTTCTCGCGAAAACCGCTGCCGATCGCTTCCGCTCGACTTGCGTAGTCTTGCATCAATTGCAAAAACCGCTCAGCGACCCTGTCGTCCACACAGCGGCTGACCAGGTCCGTTTCGGCGCCGGATAGCTCTGGGAATTCGGACAAGATCACCGTCCCGCCCAAAGCACATAACAAGTCGGCGCAATGTCCCAGCGCCGGGTTGGCGGTAATGCCGGAGAATCCGTCGGAGCCGCCGCATTCGACGGCCAGGGTCAGGTGGCACAGCGGCGTGGGCTGGCGCCGGTAGTGATTGGCCTGCATCAAACCGGTGAAGGTGTGCCGGATCGCCTCGCTCAGCATTTCACTTTCCGACGCCTGCTGCTGTTGTTCGAAGATGTGCAACGGTTTGTCGAATGATGGGTTCAGTTCGGCCAGTCGCTGTTGCATCAGCGACACTTGAGCGTTCTGGCAGCCCAGCGACAGGACCGTTGCGCCGGCGACGTTGGGGTGGTCGATGTAGGCGGCGATCAAGCGGCACAGCATCAACGCGTCGTCACGCGTTCCCCCGCAGCCGATGTTGTGCGTCAAGAAACTGATACCGTCGACGTTGGGGAAAGTGCGGTTGCGATCCGTGGGTGCTGCAGCGCCCAGCGTCGCGGCGGCGATCTGGTCGGGCGATCGACCGGCGGTCATCAGGTCCAACAGCTGCCTGGTTTGAGCTCGGTAACTCTCCGCGTGACCGTAGCCGAGTTCGTCCAACAGCGCGTCGCGCAGTTTTTCGATGTTGCGGTTCTCGCAAAAGACCAGCGGGACGACCAACCAGTTGTTCGCCGTTCCCACTCGACCATCGCCGCGTCGATAGCCGTCGAATGTGACATCCTGCCAGCGAGTGGCGTCTGGCGGTTGCCACTGGACGCGCCGTGCCTTTCGGTCGACCTGGTCGGTTGCCGCGCGGACATTGTCGGTCGTTATCCGCTCGCCCGCCGCGATGTCGGTCACCGCTTCGGCGACCGTAACGCCGTACATGCGCAGGCGCTGACCGGCGTGGATGTCGTGAGCGGCGAATTTGTGTTTGGCCGGGATGGAAGACTTTAAGATTGCGGATGTTCCGATTGCGGATGTTGCGATTGCGGATGTTGCGATTGCGGATTTCGGATTGCGGATTGCGGATTGATTTCGGATTTCGGATTGGGGAGCGGGCCAGTCGACGGTTTCGCCGGCGTTGAGATCTGACAAGGCGACGATCAGGTCGTCGTGGGGGTCGATTTGTAGGACGGCGGCGGTGGTCATGTTGGAGTACCGCCCTGAGGCGGAAGCTGGTCACATAGGCTGAAGACCGCCTACGGGCGGGACTCCAAACTCTACAGCGGAATTTGCTTAATTCTCGATACAAATGTTCCCATAGTATACCGGGTAGTATGTTTGGCGGTCTGGTGGAATTCCTAAGGTTGATGTTCAATGGGATAGTGATGCACCGTTCGATTTGGGAGGATGCCATGGAGGATAAGCGCGAAAAAAAGAAACGCCCGATACCGCCGGTGGAATACTGTGGTCGAATTGTCGCTTGGAATCAAAAAGGAGATGAGATCATTGCGGTAGGCGATTCGTTTTCGGAAGTTAAGAGCAAGGCACTCGAAACCGGAGAGACCAGGCCGCGCTATGAACGACTTCCTCCCGCTGACGCACGGTTTGTCGGTAACAGCTGATGATCTTTCCCTATCTGCGGTACCCGGTTCAACAGGCCGGCCAGTTGGTTCACGTTTATCGACCCGTTGTTCCCGTGGAGATGAAGCGGGAGACTTCGTGATTCTTGGTCACGCATCGTGCCTTGAGTTTTTCGCCGCGACGTTTGATGGTGATAGAAAGATCCTGACGATGTTGCCGAATCGTGATTTTCCAGGGACGATCGGCTAAGATTTATTCGTGGGTAGGCTTCTAGCGTGACATTCCGAACGGAAGGCTAGAAGCCTACACGCAACAGCGGAAAGAGAAACGCGATGCAGGCTTTGATTTTAGTCGACGAAAACGATACGGAAATCGGTAGCGAAGAGAAAATGGCCGCTCATCAAAATGGCGGCAAATTGCATCGAGCGTTTTCCGTGTTCGTTTATAACGATCCGGGGCAGGTGTTGCTGCAGCAGTGCGCCAGCGGGAAATATCATTTTGGGGGGCTGTGGACGAACACTTGCTGCGGGCATCCGTTGCAGGGCGAAGAGGTTGCAGCGGCCGCTCGGCGGCGAGTGAAAGAAGAACTCGGCATCGATGTACCGCTGCGCAGTGCCGGGACGTTTATTTATCGAGCGGAAGATCCGCAGAGCGGGCTCGTAGAACACGAATTCGACCACATGTTCGTCGGTGAGTGGAACGGATCGCTGAATGTCGATCCAGAAGAGATCGCGGAGACGCGGTGGGTGGATCCGGGTGAAGTCCGCGAGTGGTTAGACCGCGAACCGGCCGCGTTCACGCCGTGGTTTCCCATCGCGCTGGAGAACCTTGAGATTTAAGTCTTCGCCACGGAGTGTTTTAGCCGTGCTACTAACGTTCTACTTCTTGTCTTCTTGCGCAAATTTGTAGGACGGCGACCAACGCTTCGCGTCGGTGCCCGTAATCCGTCTGGACGGAATGGCATTCCGTCCTACGTTGGTTGCGGCCGTAGGCTGCGCTGGGTTCATCCGTGGCTAAACATTGGCCGTAGATTGCGCGGCAACCGTCGCGTAGTGTTCTTTTAATAGACGCTGCAGGTCGCCGTGGTCGGGGTCTGTCTTTTTTAGGTCCGTTAACGTCTTGAAGTGGAGGTGGATTTGGTCAAAGCCGTTCTTGGTGGTTAACTGCGCGTCGCGGGCCAGGTGGACGATCCTTCCCAGAGGGAATTCGCCTTTGGGGCCGGTCAGGATCACTTCGACCGATGACGGGCGTTTGGTGGTGAAGGTGGCCCAAGGGGGTTTTCGACCAGGGACGTTTAGGTTCACCAGAACCTGGTTCGTCCAAACGAACTCGGCGTCGGGGGCGGATTGTTCTAGGAGGGCGATTAAATTTTCTAACAGCTGAGGCTTCCATTGGGCCGGTCTGCCGGGCGGGAATCCTTTGGACATCAGGTGCCATTTTTTCCCCAGGACCTTCCAGGGCATCAGGTCTTCGGGTTTTTCCTGTTTCTTATTCGTGATCTGCTGAAAACCTTCCGACGCTTCACTGAGGAACTTCCAGAAGTGGGGGGTGTCGATTTCTTCCAGCCGGTGGACTTTTAGTTCGACTTCTTGCCAGGGGCCTCGCAGGTTTTTGCAACGAACTCGACGGTCCGTGCCGTAGACCGGCAGTTCGTGCATCTCGTTCAGCGGCGTCATACCCAGCGTGTCGACCAGGTTGTCGCGCTGAAAGGTACGTTTGGCGAGGCGGAACTTGAGCTTTACCAGCCACTCTTCGCCCGTAAGGGCATGGAAGAACCAGCCGTCCGATTTGCGCGCGGCGGCGATTTCGACGACGCTGCGATTGTTCCAGTCGGTTTCGGCGTAGTCGCCCAGTTCGTGGATCTTGTCCACAATCCGGTTCAACACCTCGCCCTCCCAACGACAGGGGTTGCCGGTGCGACCTACACGCTGCTTGGTATGCCAGCCGCGGCCGTCCAGCTCCCACGGCATGCTCTGCTGCCGACCGACTTCGTTGATATCCAGCTCGTCGGATTTCTTGGCGACGTCGTCGGTCTTAGAGGTCGTGCGCTTCCGGTGAGGTCCGGAGGCCAGGACGGGTTCCAGCACGGCGCCGGTCCAGCTGTAGGGGAGCTTGTTCTTGGGCGTTTTCTTGTTGGCCTTCTTGGCGTAAGCGACGACATCTTCGGGGGTGCCGCAGACAACGACCAGGCCGCCCGCATGTCCCGCCTCCGGCCCCATTTCGATGACCCAGTCGGCCGACTTGATAACATCCAGGTTGTGTTCGATGACGACGACCGTGTTGCCCAGATCGACCAGGCGATTCAGGACATTAAGAAGTTTCTTGAAGTCCTCGAAGTGCAGGCCGGTCGTGGGTTCGTCGAACAGGTACAACGTCTGGCCCGTGTCGGGTCGAGCGAGCTCGGCGGCAAGTTTCACTCGTTGCGCTTCGCCACCTGACAACGTTGGGGCAGGTTGGCCCAGTTGGACGTAGTCGAGGCCGACGTCGCACAGGGTTTGCAGGATGCGGCGGATCTTGGGGATGCTTGCAAACAGCTGCAGCGCCTCGACGCACGGCATTTCCAGGACGTCCGCAATCGACTGGCCATGGAAGCTGACCGACAGCGTTTCGGGGTTGTATCGCTTGCCGTGACACGTATCGCAGGGGACCCAGACGTCGGGCAGGAAGTGCATTTCGATAGCGATCTGGCCGGCACCTTCGCAAACGTCGCAGCGTCCGCCGCTGGCGTTGAAGCTGAAGCGCCGAGCGGTATAGCCGCGCAATTTGGCTTCGGGCAGTTGAGCGAATAGTTGGCGGATCACATCGAAGACGCCGGTGTACGTGGCGGGATTTGACGACGGGGTGTTGCCGATCGGTTGCTGGTCGACGCGGATCACCTTGTTGATCTGTTCGATGCCGCGGATCGCCTCGTGCGATCCGGGCGTCGTGCTCGCTCGATGCAGGGTCTTGGCCAACGCGTTGTACAACACGTCGTCGACCAGCGAACTCTTGCCGCTGCCACTGACGCCGGTCACGGCGGTCAACGTGCCCAGCGGGATCTGGACGTCGACGTTTTTGAGGTTGTTGTGGCGGGCGCCAACGATTTGGATTGCGGATTTTCCGATTGCGGATTGCGGATTGCGGATTGCGGATTGGGAAGTGCGGATTGCGGATTGGGGAGCGGAAGTGCTGCTCGATTTCGTCATCTTGCCCTTGTTCTTCAAATCCGCAATCCGCAATCGGGGTACCTGCGACAGCGGGTCATCCGCAATCGCGTTCGCCCGTCGGTTGGAGGGGATCGGAATCGCCTTCTTGCCCGACAAGTACGGGCCGGTCACCGATGCTCGTCGTTTGGCGACATCGGCGGGCTTTCCTCGGGCGACGATTTCGCCGCCTAGTTGGCCGGCGGCGGGGCCGAAGTCTAACAGGCCGTCGGCGGCGGCGACAACGTCGCGGTCGTGTTCGACTAACAATAACGTGTTGCCGAGGTCGCGGAGTTTGTACAGGGCTTCCAGCAGGCGGCCGGTGTCGCGAGGGTGGAGGCCGATGGTCGGTTCGTCCAGAACATACAGGACGCCGCACAGGCCACTGCCGACCTGGCTGGCCAGGCGGATGCGCTGCGATTCGCCACCCGAGAGCGTCGGAGCCCGGCGGCCGAGCGACAGGTATTCCAGGCCGACGTCGCAGAGGAATTGCACTCGATTGGTGATCTCTCGGACCAGTTCGCCAGCAATTTTCTCTTCGCGTGAATCCAGTTTCCAGTGCTTGACCGTGGCGAGCATTTCGTCGAGTGGCAGGCGGCAGAAGTCGTCGATCGTTTGGTCGCGGAAGCGGACGGCGGCTGCGTCGTCGCGCAAGCGGCTGCCGCCACAGTCCGAACATTCGACTTCGTCCAGCAGGTAATCCAGGCGGGCTCGGAAGCGTGCGGAGAGACGGGACGCTTCGTCCAACGCGGGGTAGATGCCTTTGTATTGGAAACGGAAGGTGGGGAAGGATCCAGCGGATGTTTTGGATCGCGATTTTTTGCCTTCGACTTCGATCCAGCGGTTGGAGGCGCCGTAGAGGATCGTGCGGCGTTGGCGGGACGATAGGCGGTTGAAGGGGACGTCCAGCGGGATATTCAGTTGGTGGGAGATCGCCGAGAGCATGGCGGCGAACAGGGGGTTGTCCGTGTCGGGCCAGACGCCGACGGCGCCTTCAGCCAGAGTTCGTTCGTCGTCGCGCAAGAGGGCCGACAGGTTCGCACCGGTTTCCGTGCCGAGGCCGTCGCACGATTCGCACCAGCCAAGCGAGCTATTGAAGGAGAAGTTGTGGGGCGAGAGGGGTTCGAAACTGCGGTGACAGTTGTCGCAGGCGAAGAGTTGGCTGTGCTGGTGAACCTGCCAATCCGGCTCAGGCCGTGAATCGTCTTGTAGCGCCAGGCGGATCACGCCTTGGCCCAGTGACAACGTGGCTTCGATGCTGTCGGCGACGCGGCCGCGGGTGCTGGCGCGGATCGTGATGCGGTCGACGACGACTTCGACATCGTAGCGGCGGCGGCGGTCGATTTTGGGCGGGTTGTCCAGCGAATGGGTTTCGCCGTCGATGCGGACGCGGATGTAACCGGCGCCGCGTATCGTTTCCCAAAGCGCGTCGTAGCTTTCGCCTACATGAACCGTCAGCGGCGCCATCAGGTAAGCTTTGGTATTTTCCGGCAAGGCCATGACCTTGTCGATCACTTCGTCCGCCGTCTGCGTGCCGATCGGGATTTCGCAATCGGGACAGTAGGGCGTGCCGAGCCTGGCTAGCAGGATCCGCAGGTAGTCGTAGATCTCGGTGACCGTGCCGACGGTGGAACGGGGCGTATGGCCCATCTGTTTTTGTTCGATGGCGATCGCGGGAGACAGACCGTCGATGTGATCCACCTGGGGTTTTTGCATCTGAGCGACAAATTGTCGCGCGTAGCTGCTGAGGCTTTCGACGTAACGCCGTTGTCCTTCGGCATAAATCGTGTCCATGGCCAGCGATGTCTTGCCACTACCGCTCATCCCGCAGCAGACCGTCATCTGGTCTCGTGGAATTTCGACGTCGACATTCTTCAGGTTGTGTTGTCGCGCGCCCTGGACACGGATTGCGTCCAATGGTTTGTGTGCGCGAAGTGTTCGTTTAGGTTTGCCGTTTTCGTTTTGCGGCTTGCTGGTAGCGCCGTTGAGCAGCGGTCGCAGCGATTTGCCGGTGTACGAGTCTTCGTGGGCGGCGACTTGTTCCGGCGTGCCAGCCACGACGATCTGGCCACCGGCGGCGCCGCCTTCCGGGCCGAGGTCGATGACCCAGTCGGCCGTTTTGATGACGTCCAGGTTGTGTTCGACGACCAGCACGGTGTTGCCCGCGTCGACAAAGCCGTGCAGGACTTTCAGCAGCATCTTGATGTCGGCAAAGTGCAGGCCGGTGGTCGGTTCGTCCAGCAGGTACAGCGTCTGGCCGGTGCTGCGTTTGACAAGTTCGCGAGCCAGCTTGATGCGCTGTGCTTCGCCGCCGGAGAGCGTCGGTGAGGGTTGGCCCAGTTTCAAGTAGTCGAGACCGACGTCGTGCAGCGTTTGCAGCTTGTTGCGAATCAACGGGACGTTTTCAAAATGGGCGAGCGCTTCCTGGATGTCCATCTCCAGCACGTCGGCGATCGATTTGCCTTTGAATTGGACTTGCAGCGTTTCGCGATTGAACCGATGTCCGCTCGCAGACGGGGCAGGTGACCCAGACGTCGGCGAGGAAATCCATCTCCAGTTTGTTCGAGCCGTTCCCTTCGCACGCTTCGCAGCGACCGCCTTTGACGTTGAAGCTGAAGCGACCCGGCTTGTAGCCGCGCTGCTTGGCGTCGGGCAGTTGCGTGTACAGCTTGCGGATTTCGTCAAAGACCTTGATGTAGGTGGCCGGATTCGAGCGCGGCGTGCGGCCGATGGGCGACTGATCGATGGCGATCATCTTGTCGAGATGTTCGAGGCCCTTGATTTTCTTGTGGGCACCCGGTTCGCCGTTGCCTCCGTTCAGATCGCGACGCAGCGCTTCGACCAGGATGTCGTTGACCAGCGAACTCTTGCCAGAGCCGGAGACACCCGTGACACAGATGAAGGTGCCCAGCGGAATCTCGACGTTGATCGATTTGAGGTTGTTGTGGGTCGCGTCAACAACCTTCAGCCAGTGGTCGTTGGTCGGTCGCCTGTCGGTCGGGATTTCGATCCGCGCTTTACCGGAAAGGTAACTGCCGGTGACGCTACGTTCGGCCGACATGACGGACTTCAAGTCACCGCAGGCAACGATTTCACCGCCGCGAACTCCGGGACCGGGTCCGAAATCGATGATGTGATCGGCCGCTCGCATCGTGTCTTCGTCGTGTTCGACAACGACGACCGTGTTGCCCATGTCGCGCAGGTGAATGAGCGTCTCCAGCAGGCGGCCGTTGTCGCGGGGATGCAGGCCGATCGACGGTTCGTCGAGGATGTACAGGACACCGACCAGGCCGCAGCCGATTTGGCCGGCCAGGCGAATGCGCTGCGATTCGCCGCCGGACAGGGTCGGAGCGGTTCGTTCCAGCGAGAGGTAATCCAGGCCGACATTCATCAGGAATCCGAGGCGGCCGCGGATTTCTTTGAGCACTTCCACGGCAATCATCGCTCGTGTGTCGTCCAGCTTCAGTTGCGAAAAGAAGTCGATCGCGTCGGAGACGGGCAGTTCGCAAACTTCCGGCAACGAGCGCGCCGCTTTATCGGCGAACGCCGGGTGCGAGGATTCGATACGGATCGATCGAGCCTGAGGGTTCAGCCGTTGCCCGTGACAGTCGGGACAAAGAATTTCGTTCATGAATTCTTCCAGCTGCCGAATCTGTGGCTTGCTATGGCTGTTGCGGTATTTGGAAAGCAGTTCCGGGATGATGCCCTCGAATCTGCCACCGTACTTGGAACCCTTGGGGCCGTTTCGCCAGGTGAAGGTGACGTGCTGATCGCCCGTGCCCCACAGCCAGACCGTTTGCAATTCGGGATCGAGTTCCTCCCATGCCGTTTCCAGCATGGTGCCCGGTTCCAGGCCGAGCGTCCGTTCGACCGAATCGGCGACGCCCTGATAGATGTGTCGCTTCCAACGGCCCAGCGATTTCCATTTGCCGATCAGCTCGATGCAACCCTGCTGAACGTTGCGACTGGGATCGGGGATCAGCAGTGATGGATCGAAACTAAAGAACCTGCCCAGCCCATCGCATTCGAAGCACATGCCTTGCGGGCTGTTAAAGCTGAACAGCTGCGGGGTCAGTGGTTCGAAACTGGCGTCACAGTGCGTACACGCGTAGCGCGCCGACAAGACAATGTCACCAGGGATTGCCGTGCGTTTGACACCTCGTTGTCGCGTGGCCTTGCGACCGACCGGTTTGCCAGTCCCGGCCGCAGCGGTGTCGGCCGCGGGATCGTCTGAATCGGGGTCGCCAGGTGGTGCCTCCTGAGGCGTTTTTCGGTCGGCCTGGTCCTGCAACGCGACGATCAGATTGCCGTCACCGAGTCGGAGCGCAGCTTCGACCGCTTCGGAGAGGCGGGCGCGAATCTCGGGTCCGGCAACCAGGCGATCAACGACCGCTTCAACGTTATGGCGCATCTGGCGGTCGAGGCTCAGATTGTCGGTCAGTGAAACGACGGTGCCATCGACGCGGGCGCGAACGAATCCCTGTTTGAGCAGCGCGGCGAACAGGTCGCGGTATTCACCCTTCTGTCCGCGGATGACCGGTGCGAGCACGCTGAACTTCGTGCCGTCGGCCAGGGACATAATGCGCTGGATGATCTGTTCGCGAGTTTGTGCCGTGATCAGGCGATCGCACTGGGGGCAATATCCTTGACCAACCCGCGCGAACAGCACTCGCAGGTAGTCGTAGATTTCCGTGATGGTGCCAACGGTCGAGCGTGGATTGCGACCGGACGTTTTCTGCGAGATCGAGATCGTGGGGCTAAGGCCTTCGATCAGATCGATCTGCGGCTTGGGCATCTGGCCGAGGAATTGGCGAGCAAAGCTGGAGAGGCTTTCGACGTAGCGCCGCTGACCTTCCGCGTAGACCGTATCGAACGCCAGCGAGCTTTTTCCTGAACCCGATACACCCGTCAGGCAGATCAGCTGATTGCGCGGCAGGACAACGTCGACCGAACGTAGATTGTGCTCGCGAGCACCTTTGATAACCAGATCCGAAGCGGGCATAGCAGGCAGGGCGTGGTGGGGAGTGCCGCCTGGAGCGTGTCGATTCGCCCCGGCGAATCAGGCCATTGTAGTGCAACGGTGCCCGCTGGCAAATCGCGACCCGTGCTGCAGAAACGACATTGTTGCAGAAATGTCGCGGTTAGCTCAATTCAACGGCCCGTTCTGATCGTCTTCGCCGTTGACCGCTTTTAGCTCGGCCTTGCGCAAGGCAGCGGCGTTCGCTTCGCGTGCCAAGGGGAATTCCGGACCGGGTGCGAAGTACTGGACATCATCGCTGAGGTAGTACGGACTAGGTAATGTCTGTCCGCCAACGTTGACCTGGCAGCCGGTAGCGGCCAGGGAGGCAAATAACGCAGCGCAGCAAGCCAGGTGTTGCCAACCGTTTTTTCGGTTTTCCGACGACATTTTCAATTTCTCCTGGTCACAGTCACAAGCGAAGCTGCGCAATATCATCCGCGCGAGGCGGTCGTATTATCGTTACTATCCTTATCGTCCGCCTAAGGTGCCAACTTTTGCCCGGTTGGCGAAAAACGTTCTGTCCCTGCCGTCGTCGCGGCCAAATCGGGTGATGCGAGGCGCACGAATGGGCGGCAATCGGCTAGACGCATTGATTTCCGCAGCCGTATTGTTCGCTTCGTTGGCATCGAATGGATATGATGAAAGATAGTTTGGCGGTTCCGCTGTCACCGCTAGCAAGCCACTGCTGATACGGAGATGAGTAATGACGACGGCTGCACGAAGGGGCCAGTTTGCTGCCGGTCGCTTGTCTGTTCATTTTTTCGCCGGGATTCTCCTGTTGGGTGGGCTTGGCCTGGGGTTGCCTCAGCAGGTCAGCGCTCAAGTACTGCCGCAAGACAATTCCATCATCCGCCCGATTTATTTCGCAAGCCTGCAGTTACTGTACGCGGGCGACTACGATCATGCAGGGCAAGGCTTTGAACAGGCCCGTCGCAACGCGATCCGCAGCGTTGATGCTCGCTGGATCGATTCGATTTGCTACTTCACGATGCTGGGCGAGGTCAACCTGCGTGTTGGCAATCTGAAGGAAGCCGGCGAGAACTTTGAATCGGCGCTGCGGTTATACGTTCAGTACAGCGACTGGATGCTGCGTGTCCAGTTTTCCGAGCGGATCGGGCCCGATCCCACCGTGATGGCTCCCGCACCCTGGGGGCGCAGCAAACGGCGTTTTCGACGCGGTCGTTTTCCTGAACGCTTTAATATCCTCCGCGGCGGACAGCGGGTCGTCACGGTCAATAATCAGGCGGCCATTGCAAACGTGAATCAGCTGCATCCGCTGCACGTGGACGAGGTGGTGCGCTGCACCTGCCTGGCGATTCGACGACGCGGCGAACTGTTAGGCCCGACGGTTCGTTACGACAAGCTACTCCTGGAAGTCGTCAAACGCCTCTCGACCGCGCAAGGTCCCGCCAACCACTGGTCGCACGTCTGGATCGATTTGCAGATGGGGACGGCTTTTGCCGCCATGGGTCGGAAAGAGCAGGCAATTAAGGCGTTCGAACGATCGCTGATCGTGGCCGGCGAATTCGACCACCCGCTGAGCTGCGTGGCCATGTTGGAGCTCGGCCGCCAGGCAGTGAAGGAAGCGAATCACGAGGCGGCACTGCGCTGGCTGGAAGAGGCAACCTACTCGGGCTACTACTTCAAGCGCCCCGAAGTGGTACTCGAAGCCTTCGAGCTGGCGCACATCGTGCACATGGTCCAGCAGTCGTCCGATCTGGACCCGCTGCTGGCCCGCGCCGCGCGGTGGGCGAACAGCCACCAACTGTACGAACTTCGGTCGACGCTGTTGACCGCCGTTGCGGAAAGCAACGCGGAATTGGGCGATCCGAAACGGGCGGTGGGTTCGTTGAGCCAGGCGTCACGCGCGGTGAGAAAATTCGACATCGAACACGGTATCTATGGCGCCCAGCACGCGCGTGTCGCGGCCCTGATTGGTTACCTGGTGGGCGATAGACAGAGTGCCGACAAATCGCTAATGAGTGCGCTCGAGTTTATGCGAGGTGGCTCGATCCGGCTGCATCATATCGACGTCGCCGATCATGCGTATACGACGGGTAATATCCGCGACCGCGTCGCGCTGGATCTCTATCCGCAGGTACTGGGCGACCCCTCGTCGTTCGACTGGCGATTTGATCCGTTGGAATCGATGGCGTTGTTGGTCGAGAATCGGCCAGCCGCGATGCAAAACTGGTTCGCCGCTGCGATGAAGCGCGACGACAAGGTCTTGGCACTCAACGTTATCGACCATATGCGTTCGCGGCGCTTCGGCAGCACGTTACCGACGTTACAGCTGGGTGGTCGCTTGTTGAATCTGCGGTGGATTTTGCAGGCGGACCCCTCGGTCCTTCCACCCGCCGCCATGATCCAGCGCGCCGATCTTGTGGGACGCTTTGTGAGATACAACGAACTGCAAAAGGAAGCGCAAAAGGTCCGTGAAGAGTTGGAAAAAGAGGAGCTGTTTCCGGAAAAAAATCCACTGGCCAAACAGCAGGCACAGCGGATGCAGAAGCTGGCGGAAATCGCCGATCAGCAAGAGATCGTGTTAAGCCGGATTGCGGTCAGCCGAGTTCCGGCCGTAACGGTCTTTCCGCCACGTAACACGGACAAATCGATTCAACAGCGGATGCGCAAGGGTCAGGTGATCCTCTGTTTCCACATCACCCCTAAGAAACATCACGTCTTCCTGCTGACGTACGATCGTAGCGGTCATTGGACGATCGAGTCGCCTCAGGACGTGCGGGCAAAGCTGACGAAGCTGCTGCGTGCGATGGGCAATTATGATGCGCGGCGCCCGTTGGATGCCGAACGCCTGGAGGACGATAGCTGGCGTGAAGCGGCGCGGGATCTGATGGCCGAGATTACTCGTGGTACCAAGGTGGATCTGGGAGTTGGCATTGATCAGCTGACGATCGTGCCGGACGGGCTGTACTGGTACGTTCCCTTCGAGGCATTGCCGGTGGGTAAAGAAGGCGAGCAGCTGTCGTTGCTCGAAAAAACCCGCGTTCGATATGCACCGATGTTGGCGCTCACGATGCCGATGGGTGTTGGCCGCCGACAGGCGGATCAGTACGCAATCGTCGCGGGCAATCTCGCTCGGGGTCAAGACGAACGTTTGACGGACGACGCGGTAGATGGAATTCGACGTCACGTGGCACGAGGTCATGTTGTGAACCGTGACAGCCAGTTTCGTGGTGACGTGGCGGCGACCTTCCTGGACGGCCTGGTTGTCATGGACGATATGGACGTGATCGAAAAGGATCCCTATCAGCTCGCTCCGATGCAGGTTGACAAAGGGAAGCCTGGCGCGGCGCTTGGCGAGTGGCTGAGACTCCCGTGGGGCGGTCCGCAGGTTGCGGTTTTCCCTGGATTTCATACTCCGGCCGAGAACGCACTTAAGCGGCTGCCCAACGCTGAGCGCGTCGGCGACGAGATGTTTCTGACAACGATGGGCCTGTTGGCGACCGGTACCCGGACGGTCCTGATCAGCCGCTGGCGGACGGCCGGTCGCACGGCGAACAATTTAATTTCCGAATTTCTCCAGGAGTTGCCGAACATGCCGGCTGACGACGCCTGGCAGCGCAGTGTTCAGGTGAACCAGGAGTCGCCCATCGATCCGGAATTTGAACCGCGGGTGGAAGCCTCGGACGGGATCCACGCCATGGCCTCCCATCCCTTTTTCTGGAGCGGCTACTTACTGGTTGATCAGGGCGTCGACCTGCCGCCGGAGGCCGGGCAAGCGCCACCGGTCAAAGACGGCGCTCCCTAATCCAGGATGTGGCGGTCTTAACCGGCCTCGTTGATACCGACCTCGTTGATCGCGCGGTGCAAATCTTCGATGGCCTTCTTGTTGCCCGCGTCGTTGCCCTTTTTCCAGTCGGCCTTGTCGAACTTGAAGTTCTCTTTGCTACCGCCACCCAGCGCGTCGTGCAGCTTTTGGCCGTATTCGGTGCGGGTCTTCTTCTTCTTGTCTGCCTTGTCATGGCAGTAGTTGCATTTATTCGCTTTGACCTCTGTTTGAAGTGCCTTTTCCGCGTCGGTTTCCGCTTCCATGGTGTCAATGGTCGTCTTGTATTGCGGACGCCCTTCGACAGACCTGTTCGCCATGAAAATCGTTACCGCGATCAAGAAACAAAACAAACCACCATTTCGCATCGCAATCACTCCTCAATAATCTTTTGCTTGGAATAACCTAGGCAGGTCTCTTACCTACTTCGGCAATAATGAATACTGCCGCAGGGCAAAAAAACAACGGCGCCGATACAAGTCCCATTCTATTGTGGAATTAGGCGATTAACAAGGTTGGATGCATTTTTCGCGTAAATACGGCGACCGCAAAACATACGGACATTGAAAACTACCGGCCGGCGTCGCGCTGGGCTGGCGCGGGATGGTCTTCTTGCGAGATCTTCGACTCGAATCGCAGCTAGTCGTTTTCGTTTGACTACGAAGAAAGCAAATCGTTGACGGCGACGATCAGCGCGGCGGCATTCGAGTCGAGCGAGATCTCCTGCGTGTCGCCCGTTGCCAGGTCCTTCAACTGGCAAGTGCCCGCCTCAAACTCATTGCTGCCGGCGATCAATGCCAGGCGGTGGCCACGGCGGTCGGCGTACTTGAGCTGCTGGCCCAGCTTCTTGGGCTCGTGGTAGATCTCGACTCCGATTCCAGCCGCGCACAGCTTGGCGGCCAGTTTTAAATAGTCGTGCAGACGGTCGGTATCGAACAACGGAATAAACACCGGCGCCGGTGTGGCGGTGTCGGCCAGCATCCCCAGCTCGTCCATGGCCGCCAGCAGACGGTCAAGGCCCAGCGAGGCTCCGACGCCGGGCAGTTTTTGCCGGGTATAAAGTTCGGCGAGATTGTCGTAGCGGCCGCCGGAACAAACACTGCCAATGTCGGGCAGCGCACCCAGGAACGTTTCAAAGATCATGCCCGTGTAATAGTCCAGACCACGAGCGATCGAGACGTCCAGTTTGACGTGCGTCTCATCGATTCCCGTCGCAGCTACTGCGGCAATCAACTGTCGCAGCTGCGCCACGCCTTCCTCGCCCGTCGCATTGCCGGCAACCATCGTTTCCACTTCGGACAGCACGTCCGAAACAGCGCCGGAAAGCCCCGTTAGCGTCAGGACCTTATCGATTTGAGCGGCGGAGAGATCGCAAGATTGCAGCTCGTCGACCACTTTCTCGCAGCCCGCCCTGGGCAATTTGTCTATAGCGCGCAACACGTCGGTCGTCTTCGCGGTTAAGTCCAAACGTTCCAGAAGCCCCGCCAGGACGCGACGGTTATTCAAACGAATGACAAAGTCCTCGAAGCCGATCGCGCGCATCAAGTCGTGGATGACCAGCGTCGTTTCGATATCGGAAGCCAGCGACTCGGTCCCGATCGTATCGAAGTCGCACTGCATGAACTCGCGATACCGACCGCGTTGAGTATTCTCGCCACGCCACACGGTGGCAATGTGATAGCGCTTGAACGGCGTGCCTAATTCATTGATATGTTGAGCGGCAAAGCGGGCCAGCGGAATCGTCAGGTCAAACCGCATTCCGACTCGTCGCCCTCCCCCGTCTTCGAAACGGTACATCTGCTTGTCCGTTTCAGCGCCACCTTTGCCCAACAGGATCTCTTCGTATTCCAGGGCGGGGGTATCGATCGGTGCGAAGCCGTACGAGCGATAGACCGTCCGCGCCACCTCGATCACACGCTCGCGCTCCATCATGGCACGAGGCAGAAAGTCGCGGAAACCGCGAAGTGTACGAGGCTGAATGGTCATCGAAGAGGTTAGAGTGTAGAGGTTAGAGAGTAGAGGTTAGAGGTTAGGGAGGAGAGGTCGGGGCGAAGAGGTTAGAGAGTAGAGGTTAGAGAGTAGAGGTTAGAGAGTAGAGGTTAGAGAGTAGAGGTTAGAGAGTAGAGGTTAGATGGTGGAGGTTCGAAGGACACTGGTGAGACCGGCAATGTCGACCGCGGTACGCCGTCCGTGCGTTTCTAACCTCTAACTTCTCACCTCTCACCTCTCACCTCTCTCACCTCTCACCTCTCACCTCTAACCTCTAACTTCTAACCTCTAACCTCTAACCTCTAACCTCTAACCTCACGCGATTACCGGCAGCAGCGGCGGTTTGGAACTGCGAATGCTGGCGCCCTTTTTCGAGGCGTGACGGCCTCAGCATATTCGTTCATCTGTTCTGGAGTTTCCCAATAGCGATCGTAGGTCCAATCGTCTTCGTATTCGCAATCTTTCGTGGTGTAATCACGGCAGATCTGCGGACGCGTTTCGTAGATGCCGCACCGGTTGTCATCCAACAAGTGATCGCATTTATTGTGAACCATCAAATACCAGTCGTCATCTTCGCAAAAGATGGTCGTCTCGCCGTGCAGCATGTACCAGCGAATGTATTCGTAGTCCTTGAAATCTTCAGGTGTTTCGATGGGCATCGCGAAGTAGCGGCAGCACTTGCCAGTGCAATACTCGCACAGCACTTCGTTGGGCTTCAATTGTTCACGAGTGGGCTTAACGTTTGCTTGTACGGTGGCCATTGAGGAGGCTCTCCAGCAGTCGCGAGTCGATAACCAGGTCGCAGTTCATTGCGCAGATCAGGTTAGCAAAGCCATGGCCGACTGACTAGACAAGGCCGCTGCCGGTGCGCCGGGTGCTCGCAACGGAGGGGATCGATCAAACCCTGTCGCCATGCGAACGGGTCGACTGAACCTTGCTAGATCAGGTTCGAATTGTTCGCCGCGGCACGTGACGTTAGACTTGGCGGGTCTTTAGAAAGGCCGTCATGCAATACGTCATCACCGCCGTGGGTCCGGATCACCGGGGACTGGCCGATCCGATTATTCATTACGTGACCGCTCAAGGTGCGAACATTGCCGAGATCCAGATGTACGATCGGGACGAGGCGAGTCAGTTCGCGATGTTGCTGCGAATTGAGTTGGACGATCTTCCAGCGGCGACCCTTCACGATGCCATGTCGCAAATCGGCGAAGTCAAGGGCCTGTCGATTCGTGTTTGGTCACCACCCGAACCGGGTCGCCGTCCCAAGCTGGCCATCTGTACAACCTATCGCCCCGAACCGGCCTTGGCGTTGCTGGAAGCGATTCGTCAAGGAACGATTCAGGCCGAACCAGCGATCTTGATCGGCAATCGCCCGAATTGTCGCGAGGTGGCGGAACAGCATGACGTCTCGTGGCAGCTGATCGGTGACTCGCGCGGCCGCGCCGACGAGCACGAATTGATTGCCTTGTGTGATCAGCACGCGGTCGACTATGTGATTCTGGCTCGCTACATGCAGATTCTCCCGCCGGAGAGTTGTTGGAAGTATGCGGGCGGGCGAATTATCAATTTACATCACGGCCTGCTACCGAGTTTTCCTGGAATGCGGCCCTACGATGCGGCATACGCGAGCCACATGCTGACGTTTGGTGCCACCTGCCATTTCATCGTCCCGGAATTGGACGCGGGCAATCAGATCATCTATCAATCGACCTTTACTGTTCCGCCCGGTGCACCGCTCGCCGAAATCACGCGCCAGGGTCAGCAACAGAACGAACCGCATTGCCTGGTGGAAGGTGTGCGGCGCGTCGTGGATCGTGAAGTGCAGTTGCACTTTCATCGCGTGGTGTCGACTGGCAAAACAGCGTCGACTGGCAAAACAGCGTCGACTGGCAAAACAGCGTCGACTGGAAAATCAGTGTCGGCTGGAAAATCAGTGTCGGCTGACAAGTCAACGTCGACTGGTGAAACAGCGAGGCAATAGGTCAGATTATATTTTGCATTTATTTCTCCGCAGCCGCCGGACCGGGTTCCGTGCCGCGCGGTACGATTTCACCGCTGTTGGCTTTCTTGCGCCAACGCACCACAGACTTCCGGCGATCGGATTCGTCGTCCTCCGGTCGGTAGTTGAGACCGAGGCCGGTGATCTGCCGCAGGTTCCAGATGCTGAGCACGCGATAATCAAGATCTTCGTGGTCCAGGTAGTCGACCAGTTTCGACGCCTGAGGATCCTCGGCGCCAATCAGGTCGTCCCGACTGTATCCCCACAGCATCCGGTACAAATCCTCAGCATCGTCACCACGTTTTCGTTCCAACGTACGTCGGAGCTTGGCGGCTGTTTGCGGGTCTCGCGCGATCGCGCTGGTTAGCTCGGGCAGAAAAATAGTGAACCAGCGATTGAACTCTTCTTTGTCGGCAAGTGCATCAATCAGGGGATCGAAATAGGCGACGTAGGCGCAACCTCGCAGCGCCAAGCGACGAACTTCAAACCGCTGCTTCGGTTCAGCAAGTTCAGAAAGACTTAGCGATACGCTACTATCGTGTTGCAGGCGCTGTTGGATCGTCGATATCCCTCGACGATCCAAAGCCGTGATCGTCGACCGGGCCAACCATGCCGGCTGTTCGTCGAAGGCCGTCTCTTTATCGTCACGATGCGCAGACAGCTGCTTGCGGGCAGGCGCCTCGATCACTTCTTCCTGGTCGCCCGATATCCACCTGATCTTGCCGCTCACCACGTACAGGTCGACGGCATGCATCGACGCGACTTGTTCGGGATCCGTTCCCGGCGAACGATACGGTCGAACTTCGATTCCGACCACCGAATCGGCCTGCTCGTAAACCAGCGTTCCAACGCTGTCCCCTATTCGGACACGCAAACGCGAATCAGGAAAGGGCAGTGCCCGAATGAGCACTCGGCCGTAGTGAAGGCTGATTTCCGGCACCTGCTTTTCGTCCAAGCCAGTGATTTCGAGCGAAGTGCCACCATCCACTTCCATCGTGTTGGACGCTGCGCTGATCAGCGGCCGAAAAGCCGGCAGTGCGATTAAACGATCGCCGACTTTTAAATCCGCCTGCTTCGGCAAACGCATAATCGTCTCCATTTCCCGATCCGTTCGCAGCAAGACTTGATCCTCGGACAGCAATCTGCCCACCACGGCAGCTTCCGCAGGTTCGGCCGTCTCATCCGTCAAGTCGCTTGCATCGGGTGGGGCGGGAGCGGGGGCCGGAGCGGGGATGGGGGCAGGGGCAGGGGCGGGGGTGGGGGCAGGGGCGGGGGTGGGGGCAGGGGCAGGGGCGGGGGTGGGCGAAGCGTTGGTCGCGGGCGGCTCGTCCGTTGAAACCCGTGGTTCCACGATCGGGTGCGCCGCCGCGTCGGGCGACTCGACGGGTGGATCTGCATTCTGAACAGGCGCCGATAATACAGCTCCGTCTTGATCGGTCGCAGCTGGTGAGGTTGGCGGAACCGATAAATCGTCGATGGTTGACTCAGTCGCGTCGTCAGGCGCTGTGTTATCAGGCGCTGTGTTATCAGGCGCTGTGTTATCAGGCGCTGTGTTATCAGGCGCTGTGTTATCAGGCGCTGTGTTTTCAGGTACTGTGTCATCAGGCGACTTGTCCAGCGCCAAAGGCGGTTCGCCGATGGTCGGGGCATCGTTGTCGGCAACGGGAGGATGCTGAGCGGACGATTCGTCAACGGGATTGGCCGGAGGAATGCCACCAGGTACGTGGGGGTCGTTG
>CAWJNN010000025.1:0-60099 GCA_963844115.1 uncultured Planctomycetales bacterium
TTGTCGTCTACTTCGTTCAGCGTATTGCTGCAGGACTGGGACGCCACGCCCGGCGGCACGCTGGCGCGCATCGTGCTGCTGGACCAGTTCACCCGCAACAGCTTCCGCAACACGCCCCGTGCGTTTGCGGGCGACGCATTCGCCTTGGCGGCTGCGCAGGCACTGGTGGCCCGTGGTGGTGACCAGCAACTGCCGCCCTTGCAGCGTTGGTTTGCCTACCTGCCATTCGAGCATTCCGAAAGCGGCGACGTGCAGCGGGAATCGATTCGCCTGTTCATCGCGCTTGCCGCGGCAGATCCCGCCATGGCCGACGCGCAGCTTTACGCGCAGAAGCACGCCGACATCATCAGGCGCTTCGGCCGCTACCCGCATCGCAACGCGGTGCTGGGACGTGTGTCCACCACCGAAGAAGAAGCCTTCTTGCAGCCCTTCAGTAGTTCCTTCGTCGTTACGACCTTCGGCGGCAGATAGACCCCCATGCTCTCGATAATCGCATTGGATTTCTTGGTCTCGCGACGTTGACGCACCGATGACGAGTGCGATTTGCGTACGCGTGGGCTGGCCTGGGATATCTCTCCAGCGCGACCAAGGTGCCATTCCCGTTGCCATGGCAAGCGACGGCATCGGCCTCGCCAGCTGGCATGGCGGGAGTTGCGACTTCGGCTAATTCGGCAATCGTCGGATACTGAAACAGCATGGCGGGCGTGACATGAAGATTTCTCGACTTCGCGAGCGCACCGATTTCCAGGCTCTGGATCGAGGCGCCGCCAAGATCGAAAAAGTTGTCGTAGACGCCAACCTGGTCCAATCCCAACACGCCTGCAAAGATCTCGGCCAACGTCTCTTCCGTTTTGTTTCGCGGCGTAACGAATTCAATTTGCAGTTCGGGGCGCGACGTATCAGGTTCTGGTAGCGCTTGGCGATCGATTTTTCCGGCGGGGTTCACGGGGAGGCGATCGAGCCACATAAACGATGCCGGTAACATGTAATCGGGTAGTTCCTGCCGCAGAAACTCCCGCAACTCGTTCGTGTTCGGCCGCGTATCGGTCTCCGGCACCAGGTAGGCCACCAGCTGTTTGTCGTCGGTCTTGGTGCCCGCCTGCCGAGCCATCACAACGGCCTGTCGCACACCAGGATGTTGATCGAGGTTCGCTTCAATCTCACCCAGTTCGATGCGAAAACCGCGGATCTTGACCTGGAAGTCAGCGCGGCCCAGGAATTCGATATTCCCATCAGGTCGATAGCGCACGACGTCGCCCGTCTTATACATCCGCGCCTGGCCATCGCGGCAGAACGGATTCGCCACGAAACGGTCGGCGGTCAGTTCGGGGCGATGGAGATACCCGCGCGCAAGTCCGTCGCCGCCAATATAGAGGTCACCAGGTACACCAATCGGTACCGGCTTGAGTTTCGCGTCCAAGATGTAAAGTTGTGTGTTATCGATCGGCCGCCCGATGGGTGGCAAGCCATCGCCCGACTCAACTCGATCAACCGCGGACCAAATTGTGGTTTCGGTCGGCCCGTACATATTCCAGAGGCTCGCACTGCGCTCCAACAGCTGTTCGGCCAGATCGCGCGGTAACGCCTCGCCGCCACACAGCACCTTCAATTTCGAATCACCGGCCCCGGCGGCCCCCTCCCCGGCCCCGGCCCAGCCTGCTTCGACCAATAGTCGCCACGTGGCGGGCGTCGCCTGCATGATCGTCGCCCCCGACCGCTGCAGCATCTCGGCCAGCTGCAAGCCATCCTTTGCGATCTTGTCACCAACAATCACAACCTTGGCTCCAACGACCAGGGGCAGGAACAACTCCAGGACAGAAATATCGAACGTCAGCGTCGTCACGGCCAACAGGGTATCGTGCCGATCGATACCCGGTTCGCGTCGCATCGAATTCAAGAAGTTGACGACACTGCGATGTTCCACCTGGACACCCTTCGGTTTTCCCGTCGAGCCCGAGGTGAATATTACGTACGCCAGGTCCGACGGTTTCGTTTTCAAATCGAGAGGGTCGGCGCTGGCTTGCTGGATCTCTTTCCAGTCTTGATCGAGCCTCACAACGTGCGCGTCGCCGGCAGGTAATTCGCCAGCCAGCGCACCTGTGTCAGGATGACGGTGGCCTGCGACTCATCCAACATGTACGCCATGCGATCTCGCGGCGTTCCCGGCGACAATGGCACGTAAGCTGCACCGGATTTAAGAATCCCCAACATGCCAACCAGCATGTCGACCGATCGTTCCGTACAGATCGCGACCATCGTTTCGCGGCCGGCACCCAGCCCGTTCAGGTAACGAGCCAGCTGATTGGATCGCTTGTTCAATTCCCCATACGTCAGCTGCTGGTCATGGCATTCAACGGCGATCGCATCGGGAGTCGATTCTGCCTGGATCTGAAACCACTCGTGCAAACATCGGTCGCGAGGAGCTTCCCGCTGCGTGTCATTCCATTGATCCAAGATCTTTTGGCGTTCCGGCTGATTCAGAATCGGCAAGTCGGACACCGCGTGATCAGGATTGGCCACGATACTGGTCAATAGCGTCTGGAAGTTGCCAACGATCCGCGCGATGGTCGATTCCTCAAACAGGTCCGAGTTGTACTGGAGCGCGGCGGATACCGAGCTGCCCCTGTTTAACATCATCAGCATCATGTCGAATGCTGCGCCCTGCTGTCCCAACGCAAACGGCTCCAAACCGAGCATGCCTTGATCGTTGGAGTCGATGTCCGTCATCGAGTTGGCGGGGTCGCCCATGCGTCGAGGTTTGTCCCAGCCAAAGGCGACCTGGAAGATTGGCGAACGGCTCGCATCGCGGCGTGGCTGCAATCGTTCGACCAACATGGGGAACGGAAAGTCCTGATGTTCGATGCTCTCGATCACGGTTTCCCGGACCTGTTTCAGAAAATCGACGAACGATTCGTCCGGGGAAATACGGCCTCGCAAAACGACCGGATTCAAAAAATATCCCAACATGTCTTCCAATTCAGCTCGGCTGCGCCCCGCCGTTGGCGACCCCAACAGAACGTCCTGTTGTCCGGAGTAACGGTACAACAGCACCTGGAACGCGGCCAACAACGTGGCGTACAGCGTCGCGGACTGTTGCTTCGCGAAATCGATCAAGCTTTGCGCAAGCTCGTCTGGCAATTGAAAGTGGTACGACTTGCCACGAAACGATTGAATCGGTCCGCGCGGTCGATCGGCAGGCAAATCCAAGTTTGGAAGTTCGCCTTCAAGCTGCTGCTTCCAATATTCCCAATCACGTTCACCCTGGTTGCCGGTGACGAGATGTTCCTGCCAGCCTACGTAGTCCGTATATTCGAGTTTGACAGGCCACAGCGACGCGGCCGTGCCGGTGACTTCTTGTCGGTATAACGCCACGAGTTCATCGAATAGGAGATCGAAGGACCAGAAATCAAGGGCAATGTGATGGGCCGTGAACAGCACAACCGGCTTCTCGCCGGCTGGTCGCTGGAAGACCTGCACTCGTAAGACAGGTCCCCGTTCAAGATCAAACGGCACATCGGCCTGCGTCTGGATTTCTTCTTCTATCCGGTCCCATGACCAGTCCTTCGCGTCGACGATCTTAAAGGGAACGTCCTGCTGGGCGTGGACTTGTTGAACGGACAGGCCGTCATGCGTACCGTAGGTTGTTCGCAACACTGCATGGCGATCAACCAATAGCTGAAAAGCACGACGCAACGCGGCGCAGTCGACGTCGGACCGAACCCGCGCCGCGTACATGATGTTATAGGCCGCGCTGGTTGGGTCCAGCTGGTACATGAACCACAGCGCCTTTTGTCCGTACGACATGGGACGCGGCGGAAGCGCCTGCTGGGCCCTTTCCTTCAGAAGTGTGGCCAGCATCTCGCGCTTCTGTTCGGGCGACAGATCGCCTTGTACTTCAATGGTGTTACTCATACGCGTCGTTCGTTTGCTCCAACTTCTTGTTTAGCCAGCTTGCTTAATTATCTTGCTCAATTATCGTGCTTAATTATCGTGTTGAGCCATCTTGTTGAGCATTGCGTCGACCTCTTTGTCGGACATCCCGTCCAAGCGGGAAAGCGCCTCTCGGGCAGATTCTGCCTCGGACATCTGCCGGTTTTGCGCGCGCAGACCGTCACTGGCCGCACCGATCGAGAAATCGGCGTCGGCATCTGCCAATTGATTCACGATTGATTCGGCGAGTTGAGCGGTACTGGCATTCTCCAGCAGTTGTGCCACCGGAACAACGACTCCCAAATGCGCCTGAACATGATTTCTCAGTTCGACCGCCATCAACGAGTCGATACCCAAATAATTGAGCGGCTGGTTCCGGTCCAGTTCGGCCGCAGGAATTCGCAGAACGCGGGCGATCTGTCGACCTAGCAGCTGCTGAACCATCGTTTTTCGTTCGGTGGAGGGAGCGGCCAGAATCGCTTCTCGATCCGCATCCGCTTCGACTACTTCAACACTGGCATCGAAGCCCATTTCCGTTTCTGTTTGAACCACGTTGCGCAACAAGGCGCATGAACGGCACGCGGATGGCAACGGCCCCACTCGCCCCAGTCAATCGGGATAACCGCTGTCTGGGTCGCCCCGGTCCTTAGCAACTGTGCCAGCGCCCCAAGACCTTGTTCCGGTGAAAACGACGCCATGCCCTGCGGAGCGAATCCGCGACCGATTTCCCGCTGCGATCGAGCGGCCATTCCGATTTCGCTCCAAAAGCCCCAATTGACGCTCAGTACCGGCATTCCTTGCGCCCTTCGATGATGGGCCAACGCGTCCAGGAAGGCGTTCGCCGCCGCGTAACTACCCAGCAGCGGAGATCCCAACAGCGCCGCACCGGACGAGAAATTGATGAAGAAATCGAGACGCGCACCCGCCAACAATCGGTGTAGCAACCAGTGCGCAGCGACCTTTGGCCGCAGCACATCGCTCAATTCCTGCGCGCTCAATTCAAGCAGCGCATTGGCCGTCGCCACACCCGCGGCGTGAACCACACCTCGGATCGGTGGCATTCCCTCAGCTTCTAATTGGTCGAACAATGACGTCAGGCCAATTTCGTCGGCGGTATCGACGCTGGCAATCCGGACGCGTGCCCCCAGTGCTTCCAGTCGACGGATCGAGCCGATCTGTGCTGCGCGACGCGGATCTTGCTTGGCTACGTCGTCCCATTGTGAACGATGGAGAAACGGACTGCGACCAAACAGGATCAAGGATCTGGCGCCTTGCTGGACTAACCATTCGGCAACCCGCAATCCGAGCTCGCCAAGTCCGCCGCTGACCAGATAGCTCGCATCGCGACGGCAAGTAAGGCTGTGCGCGGTCACCGTTTCGGGCGCCCGGGGTACAAGCCGCGCGGCGAATCGCTGATCTTTACGCAGCGCCACCTGGTCCTCGTCGTCCGCGATTTCGATTTCCGCAAGCAATAACTCAGCCGATTGTTCGACCGTTGCCTCGGGATCCAAGTCAATCAAGGCGCCCCACGCACCGGGCAGTTCTTCGGAAACGACGCGGCCCAGGCCCCACAGAGGTGATTGTGCGATGCCGGAGAGCAGGTCCTCGTCATCAACCGCCTGCGCACCGCGTGTGACAAACCAGATCCGCGCCTGCGACGACCAGCCGGCTCGACCCAGGGCTTGCACGATCTGTAGTGCGCTACCACATCCGAATACCGCCGCCTCGTTCAGCGCCTCGATCGACAGGTCGTGCGAGCTGGCAGCGTCAAGACTCCACAGGTGTATCACACGACCGACCGTTTGATTCCCAGAGCGCAGCACTTTGACGACCTGTTGCAGGTCGCCCGCATTATCGGGGTTCACCGCAAATCGTCCGGCATCCAATTGACGATAATCAGACGCGCGGAACAACAGAATACACGGCACGCCAAGAGGGTCCAACAAGGCCGCGAGCCGTTCGCCGACACCGACACGGTCCGCAAAAATCAGCCAGGTGTCCTTCGAAGCCGATCGAAGGGAGGGTGCCGGCCGAGAGACTTCGCGGTCCGCGTCACGCTGAGCGATCACTACCGACTGCGGCGAATCGACGTCCGCACTATCACGACGCAACGGACCATCACGACGCAACGGATCGACACAACACAACGGACCAGGCAATGCGATCGCCGCTTTGAAACCGGTCTGTCGCAGCACGTCGGTCCATTGAACCGCCGAAATGAGGGGATACTTCGGCCGCAGCTCAACATCGTCGAATCGCCACCAGCCATCGGTCAAACCGAAGATCAAATCCAACCAACGCTGCGGCCTCGTCCCTTCCAACAGGACCAACATTCCCTCTGGCGTCAGCAGTTGGTGAACGTGTTCAAGCGATTGCCGCAGATCCCGCGTCGCGTGCAATACGTTCGCCGCCAATATCAAGTCAAACTGTTGCGGTGCGTAACCTTGCTGTGTCGGATCACGTTCAATATCCAACACCCCATACCGCACGAACGGAAACTCGCGAAATTTCTTCTGGGCCGTGCGGGTGAAAACTTCTGACACGTCGGTAAACACATATTCCGTGCGATCGTGTGGCAGTCGACCGAGAACCTGTGCCGTGGTGCCGCCCGTTCCGGCACCGATTTCAAGAATCTTCAGCGGGCGGTGACGTGGCCGGTCTTGCACGGCCCGTGCGATCGATTCTTCGACTAACGTATTGAGACTGCGGGCAAACGGCGAAGCGGAGTAAAGGCTTTCGACCAGGTGGGAAGAACCATCGGGGAAGAGTATCTGTAGCGGATCGACGTCGCCGCTTAAAACGTCCGCGAGGTTTTTGCCGCATTGAACCAACAACGAAATCTCACCGCTGCATTCGGGGACGCGATCGATCAGGCTGGACGCGATCTGTGCCGCAGGCGTTAGGGGCGGCAACGCCTGTGAAACCTTCCACGATCCGTCACCGCCGATTAACCATCCCTCTTCCGCCATCATTTCCAGCATCCGACCGCACAACGCTCGTTGCGAATCGACAATCCCGAATCGTTGGACAAACGAAGCCCAATCGACGTGGTCACCGGCGCGCGGTTGCCAGCCGAGTCGCTGAAACGCCTCACGCACGTACGCGATACTCAGCCGGCTCAGCTCATTGTCGAGATCGGCATATCGATCAAGTTCAAACTGTGCCCGTACTCGATCGACGTCGGGCTGAATATCTTGGGCGATCCGAGCCGGTTCAGGAATATATTCGGCGGCGCGACGCACGGGGGGGCGACTCAACAGCGACTTCGGCTGCCACTGGACGTCGTAAAACGCCTGGTCCATGCTTGCCGCTGCCGACGCTGCGACGGCTACCGACGCTGCTGCTGCCGACTCTGCTGATGCCGGCTCTGCTGCTGCCGACTCTGCTGCGGTCGACTCTGCTGATGCCGTTTGCTGAACGTCTGCCGGCGCCGTCGTCGCGGAAGCCGAATCGGCAAACCAATACCGCCGTCGTTGAAATGGGTAGCTCGGCAACGGCAACTTGCGCCTGGGGTAGTCGCGATCAAAACCAACCCAGTCGATGTCGGTCCCATGCAGGTACAAGTCGGCGACCGACTGCAACATTTGTGACCAGTCATCCTGTCCCGGGCAAAGGCTCGATAGCCAAAGCTGGCTGCCGTGTTGCACGCATCGCCGGCCCAGGGCCGTCAGGACTGGTTTTGGCCCGATCTCCAGAAAAATATCGACGCCCAATTCGTCCAGTTCTCGCATGCCGTCGACGAAACGAACGGGGCGGCGGATCTGATCGAGCCAGTAGTTCGGTGTGGCAATCTGTGCCGTGTCGACGCGGCCGAGTACATTGTTCACGATGTTTCGATCGGGGTGGGAAAAAGTCGTGTGGCGGCAAACCTGTTCGAACTCTTCCAGCACCGGGTCCATTAAGGGCGAATGGAATGCGTGCGACACGGTCAACTGCGCACACCCGACGCCTTCCAGCTTCAACTGATCGATGATCGTCTGGACGGCCGCCGACGCACCTGAGATCACGGTTTGCGTTGGTCCGTTAATCGCGGCGATCGAAACCTCGTCTTCGTAACCCTCGATCGCCGATCGGGTCCGATCTTCGTCCGCGCTGATCGCGAACATCGATCCGCCGGCCGGCAGGTTTTGCATGATACGCCCGCGGGCGGCAATCAGGTTCAAGCCGTCTTCCAGAGAGAAGACGCCGGCGGCACAGGCGGCGGCAAATTCTCCGACGCTGTGGCCCAGGACGGCGGTCGGTTCGATCCCCCACGACCTCCACAATTCGCACAGTGCGTACTCGATCGCGAACAGCGCCGGCTGCGTGTAGGCGGTTTGATTGAGGTGCCCGGCCTTCGCGTCGTCAGGATAAAGAACGGAAAGAAGCGGTCGCGGAAGCGTTCCCTGCAGAATCTCGTCGCACCGATTCAGCGCTCGGCGGAACGTCGGCTGGGTCTTGTATAGTGCTTGCCCCATTCCCACATACTGCGAACCCTGACCGGTAAACAGAAAGGCGATTTTGTGCCGCTCAGTGCGCGGGGCGTCGGTGCGGGGCGCGTTGGTGCAGGGCGCGGCGGTAGCCATCTTTTCGCGGCATTGATCGGTGCTGGCTGCAACAATCGCCACGCGATGATCGAAATGTGAGCGGCCCGCAGCGGCAGTAAAACAGATGTCCGCCAGCCGTGACGAACTGTCTTTCAAGTAACCGTCGTAGCGATCTGTGAGTTCCTTCAAGGCGGACTCGTTCTTGGCCGACAGGACCAGAACATGTTGCGGTCGAACCTGGTGCTCGTCCTTGGCTTCTTCGACCGGTGCTTCTTCCAGCACGACATGCGCGTTGGTGCCGCTGAACCCAAAGGAACTGACGCCCGCGATGCGACGTCCGCGGCGCGGTGTCCAGGCCGTTCGCCGCGTAGGCACGTTCAACGGCAGATGTTCCCACGGAATATAGGGATTCGGTTTCGTCAGGTGGAGGTGCGGAACTATCTCGCGATGTTGGAGTGCCAGGACGACCTTGATCAAACCGGCGATTCCGGCCGCCGCTTCAAGATGCCCAATATTCGTCTTCACCGAACCGATCGCGACGGGCTGTTCATCCGTCGCCGACCGGCCAATTACCTCGGAGAGTGCCTGGACTTCGATCGGGTCGCCCAATGAGGTGCCGGTACCATGGGCCTCTATATAGGTCACCTGATTCGGTTCGACGCCGCTCTCCGACAGCGCTCGTCGTATCAACGCCACTTGCGACGGTCCATGCGGGGCCGTCAGTCCGTTACTGCGTCCATCGTGATTAACCGCCGAACCACGCAGAAGCGCCAGGATCCGGTCACCGTCTTCCAACGCGTCGGCCAGTCGCTTGATCACGACCATTCCGCATCCTTCACCGCGCACGTAGCCGTCCGCCTTTTCGTCAAACGTTTTGCATAAGCCGGTCGGAGACAGCGCTCGAGCGGCGGAAAGTGCGATATTGGAGGACGGGTCCAGTATCAAATTCACGCCTCCCGCCAAGGCTGCTCGACATTCACCTTTTCGAACGCTGTCGGCCGCAAGATGCAGCGCGACCAGCGACGACGAACAAGCGGTATCGACCGCCATGGTCGGACCATGCAAGCCCAGAAAGTACGCGATGCGCCCCGCCGCGACGCTATTCAGCGTTCCCGTTCCCGTATGGGCATCAATGCCACGCTTACCAAGCGCGCGGTCTTGAATGCGCCCGTAGTCGCAATTGGCAATCCCGACGAAGATCCCGGTTTCCGAGCCAATCATGCGCTGCGGTGACTGCGCGGCATTTTCCAGTGCTTCCCAACTGACTTCCAGCAACAACCGCTGTTGAGGGTCGAGCGATTCGGCCTCGCGCGGCGACATTTCAAAGAATTGCGGATCGAACTGGTCGACCTGGTCCAGAAAACCGCCTCGGCGCGTGTACATTTTGCCGACAGCTTCCGGATCAGCGTCGAAGTTGCCTTCTACATCCCACCTTTCCGGCGGAATATCGCCTACCGCGTCACCGCCGTTCCGCAAAAGTTGCCAGAACTGATCCGTATCGTTTGCGCCCTGGAAAGCGGCAGCTCATTCCCACGATCGCAACGGGCTCAACCTCACCCGCCGACATCCCCCTCGTTTCTGAGACCACCGCATGCTGGTCGGAAACGGCGAGGTGCTCGGTCAGGTGTTCGGCCAGCGCGGCGATGGTCGGATAGCTGTACAGCACGGTCGGCGATACGTGTTTCCCCAACCAGTCCTCCAGATCACCTGAAATGCCGACCAGCGCCAGCGAATCGAGACCAAACCGCGAAAACGACTCGTCGACATCGATCGCGGATGCCGCCAGGTTGAGCCGCCGGGCAACACGATCGACCAGCCACGCGCTGATGGCGCTGGACGACATACCCGGCGCACGGTCGACTTTCGACTCACGTCGCGCCGGCACTGCGCCGTCCTTGGCGGACCAGGCAGCGATCGACTGGAGTTCTGCTCGCAAGAATGCTGAGCGGATTTCCCCGCGCTGGGCCTTGCCACTGGACGTCTTCGGAAGTGATCCGGTCCGCAGCAACAGAACCGCGTGCGGCGCAACGTCGTGTTCTTCCAATACGCTCTGGCGTATGGCGGAAATGATTTCTTCTCGGTTTGCGTTACGATGTTCGCGCTCGATCTCGTGCGCGACGACCAACTGTTCGTCGCCGTCGACATCGATCGAGAACGTCGCGCCGCCGCCTCGCCTTAGCGCCTCGTGAGCATCGTCAACCGTCGCTTCGACATCGTGAGGGTACACATTCCGCCCGTGCACGATGATCACGTCTTTCAAACGTCCGGTGACAAACAGTTCTCCCTGATCGAGAAATCCAAGGTCGCCCGTCCTCAGATACTCTTCCTGGCCGGTTCCTTTCACACGCGCGCAAAAACGACTCTTTGTTTCCTCAGGCCGGTTCCAATACCCTTGAGCGACACTTTCACTAGCTATCCAGATTTCCCCCACCCGCTTTTCTGGTAGCCGCATGCCGGTTTCGGGGTCAACGATCAGTAGTTGATTGTTCAGCAGAGCTTTCCCCGAGCTAACGAGCCGTCTTCCGCCTGACCCATCGTCGGTTGTGGGAACCGCGCGATGCGATTCCAATGCGGCGGCATCCATTGTTCGAACGGTGGGAATGTCTCTCATCACACCACCCGTCGCTATCAACGTGGTCTCGGCCATGCCGTAGCACGGATAGTGTGCTTCGGCCCGAAAACCGTACGGCGCAAATCTTCGCGTAAAGGCATCCAGAGTCGCCGCCCGCACCGGCTCGGCACCGTTAAACGCGACCCTCCAGGTGCTGAGGTCCAGGCCTTCGCACTGCTGATCGGTAACCTTGTCCGCGCACAACGCGTAGGCGAAATTCGGTCCGCCACTTACTTGGACGCGAAACCTCGTGATACTTTGCAGCCATCGAACCGGTTTCTGCAAAAACGCCATGGGTGACATCAAGACGTTCGGCCGCCCCCAAAAGATTGGGACCAGCACGCCGCCAACCAGTCCCATATCGTGATACGTAGGCATCCACGTTAGCACGACCACGTCCGGATTCGGTTCAAAACCGCTATGGACCGCAGCGCAGTTGTGCACCAGGTTGCCGTGACTCAACATCACACCGCGCGGGGTTCCCGTCGATCCAGACGTATATTGAATGACCGCCAGATCTCGTGACCGGAATTCGGGCAGCTTCCAGTCGTCGCCCGCCTCGACCGGCAAGCGGTCGGTTGCGAGCCACCGGCAACCCTCAAGTTGCCGCGACTCGTCCAACACGGTCTGCGACCCATCAATGACGTCCTGAACACTTAGCGCAATCGCCGCCTGCGCGTCCTCATGGATGCCTTCGATCCGCTCCATCTTGCGATTACGCCGCGGCGGGAAGGCAGGTACCGCAACGGTCCTGGCGTACAAGCACCCGAAAAAAGCCGCCACAAAATCGAGACCCGGAGGATACAACAGCAGCGCTCGCTCGCCCTGCAGATTCAGCGACGTCAAATGAGCGGCAATCGCGCGGGCCTGCCGGTCCAACTGGCCGTAAGTGATTTTCTGATCCTGATCGCGGCCGTCCAAGAAGTGGAACGCGATTTCATCAGGCCGCTCGCGTGCTAACGAATCGAGACGTTCCGCGATCGAGGCAAGAGGAAGATCGTTGGAGGAGAGTATAGAATTCCGTTTCACGAGTGGCGCTGCTCCTCGGTCCGCGCGAATGCGCTGTTCGATGCCTGAGCTATGGGTCCTCCATGGTTCTCAGCGGCTGCGGTTTCCTGCGTCCTGCGTAAACCGCAAATCTGCGGCAAAAGATTGCAGCATGAGCATGAGACATGCTACCAGATTAAGCCGCTCGAACAAGGATCCACCGGTCGCGCCGACACCGAATTACGCGCTGCGCATAGCCCAAAACAAGACGACAGACGTCACACTCTTCCCGACCGTCAGAATTAGCCAGCGCGATACGTTAAATCGCGATCCACTTCGAAAATCGGGCATTGCGCGGCACAGGGCTTTAAAACGACCCGTGTGTTAATGGGACCCGTGAAACGATATCCTGATGAAGCGTAGGTGATGTCATTTTTTGGACGGGGAGGTTGACCGTGTCGGAAACAGGCCCAATTGATCTGGTTCATTGCACCACTGTTCAAACAGCGATGGAAGCGGAAGTTGCGCATAGCGCTCGAAGCCGAAGGAATCGCCTGTGATATCCAAGGCGAATCTCAAGCGGGTCTCACCGGTGTGCTACCCATAAAAATCTATGTACGCAGCGAAGATCTAGAACGCGCTCTAGAGGTCGTCGAGCCTGCTGGAAAAGGCGGCGACGATGCGGACGACGACTCGGAAGCCTAGCAACTGACGCCAGCTTACTTCGATCAGAACGACATTGCCCGGCCCAAAGCCTTCCGTGGATTCCTCAATGACGAAACTATCCTCTGGCCATTTCGAGTAGCGCTGGATTACTTCGCACTCGCGCTGGGCGATATGCCGCGGCAAGTCAGCCACAATGCATTTACGTGTGCTGTCAACGCCCTAAGAACGTGTTTTAAAATGACAAAACCCTCCCTTCGGGAGGGTCGGACGCCGACCACCGCTACGCGGCGGTGCCCGCGGCCGGGGAGGGCTGACCGCTCGTTGCCGCCAAACCTCGCTAAATCAGTGGTCGCCCTCCCCGCTCGTTCCTCGCGACCCTCCCGGAGGAGGGTGAAACACGCTTGCTCTCGACTTTTAAAACACGTTCTAAGTGGCGCTCTCCAAGCAGAGCGCGTTTTCGGCTACGGGAGATAGACGTCCAACACGACGGAAGGTTCGCGCGGAATCATCGATAAGCCGGCGGCGGATGCCGGTATCAACAGCGAATTGCCCATCGCCAGCGGTCGATCTGCAGGATCTTGTTCGACCGCGATACTACCCGACAACACAGCTAATAGATGAAATGACGAAACGTCTGGAAGTGCAACCGGCTTATCGATTGACCAACGATCCAACACGAACTTCTCACAGCGCACCAATTCGGAACGTGCTGGATCTTCGGTTGGCACCGGCTGCTGACAGTTTACCGGTTCGGCATCGAAATCGATTACCCGCAGCGCCTCGTCAATGTGCAGCGGACGCGGCTTGCCGTCGTCTCCGACTCGATTCCAATCAAACAATCGGAACGTGGTATCACTAGCCTGCTGTATTTCGGCAACCAGCAATCCCGCTCCCAACGCATGAACCGTGCCGGCGGGAATAAAGAGACAATCCCCAACGGAAGGCTCGATCTGATGCAGACACGACTCCGTTGTTCCCTGGGCAACTGCATCGGCCAGGTCGGACCGGTCGACTCCCGGCTTCAGCCCGCAGTAGATCTTGCTGCCCGGCTGGGCGTCCAGAATGACCCAAGCCTCCGTCTTTCCCAGGTCCGGTGGATCGAGTCGCGCAGCCTGATCGTCATTCGGGTGAACTTGGACCGAAAGGTCGCGCTGGGCATCAAGGAATTTGAAGAGCAGAGGAAACGGCGCTTGCGGATTGTGACGGCCGAACAACGACGGACCATGATCCTTGACCAGTTCCTGCAGCGTTTTGCCCGCCAGCGGACCAAAGCGAACTACGCTCTGGTCCTCTCCGTGATCGACGACCTCCCAGCTTTCGGCGTACTTGTCGCCAGACCCGAGCGTCTTGCCCAAAACGGTTTCCAGCCGGCGACCACCCCACAGATACTGGCGAAGTATTGGTTCGAACCGCAGGGGATATAACATGATTCCTTACCGGTCAAATGTAGCAGGCATCGCTGGCTAGATTAGCTGGATAGATTAACGAATCGGCAGAGTCAACGCGATTCCGATTGACCGAGCGGCGTTGGCCCGTTGGCCTCAACGCTTGGGGCGGCATCATATCTTCCGTCCGCGCATAAAAAAGCCCAAAAGCCTTTCAGCTTTTGGGCTGAATAGGCCGAGAGGGACTTGAACCCCCGACCCAGCGATTATGAGTCGCTTGCTCTAACCAACTGAGCTATCGGCCCAAATGAAGAATTATCTAACGCTTGTCACGACTTCATTCTAACGGTGCGCCGCGACGACGGCAAAGCATCGGGGTTCTTACCGCCTCATCAATACAAGTGTACCCTCTTGTATCATGACGTTTGACGACTATTCAGGGAGTGCTTGCAGTGGCTGTTCGGATCGGAATTGATACCGGTGGAACATTTACCGATGTCGTAACCTACGACGACTCAACGGGCCGGCTGTCGATCCTCAAGGTTCACAGTACACCGGATGATCCAAGCCGGGCAGTCCTGAAGGGACTGCGTCAGGCACAAAAACAGTCTGGCGTCGACAACGATTCGATCGATTTGCTGGTCCACGGAACGACGGTCGCCACCAACACGCTATTGCAGCGTAACGGCGCGGCGGCAGCACTCATCACGACGGCCGGTTTCCGCGACGTCCTGCATATTCAACGACAAAACCGGCCCCGTCTATACGATTTACGCAGCCGCCGTGCCGAGCCACTGATTCCCAGGCATCTGCGTTTCGATCTGGTCGAACGAATCGGCCCTGACGGAACCGTCGACGTGCCGGTGGACTGGGAACAACTTGCGCGGATCATCGATCAACTGCGGCAAGAGAAAATCGAGGCCGTTGCGATTGGGCTACTGCACAGCTACGAAAACCCAAGCCATGAAAAAGAAGTAGCGGATGTGGTGCAACAGGCCCTGCCCGACGTAACCGTTTGTACCTCCCATGAACTCGATCAGCAGATCGGCGAGTACGAACGATTCAGTACGTGCGCGGTGAATGCTTTCCTACAGCCGGTCATGCAGCGGTACATCCGCCGCCTGGACGATACGTTGAGGAACGACGGATTGGGAGCTGCGCTGTATGTCATGAAATCCAATGGCGGTGTGATCTCCGCGGCCGACGTGGCGCGCGAATGTGTGCAAACCATTCTTTCCGGTCCGGCAGGTGGCGTCGTTGCCGGCTCGGCGATCGCCCGTCACCACGACAACCCGAATCTCATTACCGCGGACATGGGCGGCACCAGTTTTGACGTCGCCGTAATCGAGGCGGGCCAAGCGCGCTTTGCACGAGACGCTGAAATCGACGGCATTGCGTTGCGAGTTCCGATGCTGGATCTGCATACGGTTGGCGCTGGCGGTGGCAGTATCGGTTGGATCGACGCCGGCAAGGCCCTCCGCGTGGGATCAGGCTCTGCCGGCGCCGATCCGGGCCGGCCTGTTACGGTCGGGGTGGGACAGAACCGACCGTCACGGACGCCAACCTGGTGCTGGGACGCCTGGCAACCACTTCCCGACTGATCGATGGACTCCAACTGGACCTGGACGCCGCGCGGCGAGCCATCCATGACAAACTGGCCCGCCCCCTGGGACTCGACGTGGAAACGGTCGCGGAAGGAATGATCAGTGTGGTCAACTCAACAATGGTCGCCGCCATTCGCAAGCTGACCGTCGAACGTGGACTTGATCCTCGCAACTTTACGCTGTGCCCCTTTGGTGGAGCGGGACCGCTGCACGGTGCCGAACTCGCACGCGAATGTGGAATCCGTGAAACGCTGGTGCCACTGATGCCCGGCGTTAATTCCGCGATGGGCTTGTTGATGTCTAACCTTCGCGAAGACCGCGTTGCCACTCATATCGCGATGCTCGATCAGATCGAACCGACTGAATTAAGGCGGCTTCTGGATGAACTCGAAGCAGACGTCTCGTCCCGTCTGCGCGTATCTAGGGACGGACAGCAAGTCACCAGCAGCTCGCGCACCCTGGCGGTACGCTATTTCGGCCAGGGCCACGATGTGCCCGTGGCGGTACCCAACGTCGAGCTAGACCTGGCGAGCATTGCCAACCAATTTCACGAATCGCATCAGCGGATGTACGGTTTCGCTCGTACCGACCAGCCCCTGGAACTGGTCAGCCTCTGGGTCAGCGTCGAACTGGACATCCAGCCGCTCTCACTTCCACGCGTTGATCCGGTTTCCGCCCCCCCGGCGGCAGTCGATGAACGGTCGGTGGTGTTTAACGGAAAACGCATCGAAACCCCGATCTATGACCGCAACGATTTGGGGGCCGGCAGCCGGCTCGTTGGTCCGGCGATCGTTGAGCAGGTCGATACGACAACGGTTCTCTGGCCGGGGGAACGGGCAAACGTCGACGACTACGGCCAATTGCTGATAACGTAGAACGGAACTTGTTCCGTTCTACGCGCCTCGCACGCGGAGTGTGGAATGAATCGTACTGCCAGCCAACCTGACCCTATTGTTTTGGAGATCATGCGCAACCGTTGGCGCGGGATCTCGGAAGAGGTTTGTGCGGCGATGATTCGCACCAGCTATTCCCCGAATATCAAGACGCGGTTTGATTGCTCGGCCGCAATCGCCCTGCCGGACGGCCAGATTGTCGCGCAGGCAGAAGTCGGAACACCACTGCACCTGGGAATCATGCCGGCCGTGATTCGGTCGATCTTGCGACAGTTTCCGCTCGATGCGATGCAGCCCGGCGACGCATTCATCACGAATCTGCCCTATCCGGAAGGCCCGGGGCACCTCCCCGATGTATCCCTCGTTTCACCCGTCTTTCATCAAGGTGCGGCCGTGGCACTGGCCGCGACAACTTCGCATCATGTTGATGTTGGCGGGTATGCCCCAGGAAGTATGCCGTTTGGCGTCACCGAGATTTACCAGGAAGGACTGCAGATCCCGCCGATTCGACTGGTTTGCAGCGGCGAGATAAACGACGAGCTGCTGCGCTTCATCGAGCAGAATGTGCGTACCAAGCTCGAAATGCGCGGGGACCTGATGGCCCAAATCGCGGCGGCGCGAACCGCCGAACGACGGGTGGCCGAATTATTTGACAACCACGACCCCGCGTTGGTCCAGCGATACATGGATCATATTCTGGACCATGCCGAAAGTTGCATGCGAGCGGGCATCGAAGCGCTGCCGGATGGCGTATACACTTACGAGGACTACCTTGACGACGACGGTGTCACCGACGAACCCGTTAAAATTTCCGCTCGTATCACCATCCAGGGCAGTGAGTTCACGGCCGACTTCAGCGGCAGCGATGACCAGGTATTGGGGCCACTGAACTGCCGGATCTCGGCTTGCCGAGCTTGTACGTACTACGTGGTCAAAGCTGTCGTCGACCCGACCCTGCCCACCTGTGCGGGGGCCTATCGTCCGATCCACGTCATTGCCCGGGAAGGATCCGTGCTGAACGCACATTTTCCCGCAGCCATCGGGAATGCAAACATTCTCACGGATCAGCGGGTGGTGGACGTACTGCTTGGCGCCTTGCTGCAGGTCGTCCCCGAACGCGTGTGTGCGGCATGCAGTGGCGAAATGAATCTTGTCAACATGGGAGGCATCGATCCGGCGACCGGTCAGTACTTCAACTACGTGGAAACATATGCGGGCGGTCAAGGAGCGCACTTCGATTTGGATGGTGCCGACGGCGTGCACACGCATCTGACCAATACGCGGAACACACCGGTCGAGGTCATCGAAAAGACTTATCCTTTGCGGGTGAATACGTACGGCCTGGTTCCCGACACCGAAGGACCGGGCCGCCAGCGGGGCGGATGCGGAATCGTGCGCGAATTGGTCTGCCTGGCTGATCGGACCGCCGTCACGATGGGCGCCGATCGGCGCCGGTTCACGCCCTGGGGCGTCGACACGACGCATCGAGCGACTGGGCAGCAATGCTACCTGATCAAACCCGATGGTTCACGCGAACTCTTACCAACGAAGTTTTTTATCTACCTGAATAAGGGCGATTGCCTGCGCATCGAAACACCCGGCGGCGGCGGTTGGGGTGACCCCCAGCAGCGCGACGCGGATCGTATCGATAGCGATGTCCTGGCGGGCCTGGTTTCGGCGGAGCGAGCGGCCGAGATCTACGGCCGTTCGTAGTGACCCGATTCATCGGGTCGGGATCATCGCAACGGGTAGCGCGTAGGCCGCGAATCTTCGGCAAGATCCCGCTCGGCAAACGGAACCTATTACTCGTCCGAATTCGCTTTTCGCCGCTTTGCAATGCGTTTATGCCGAGGTTGAATAATATCGGTGGCCAGGCCCAGCCAGCCGAGTAACAGGATGGTGTAGTAGGTAATATCGATTTCCCACCAGCGGTGTTGCACCGAGGCGCTGGATTGATCGTGGTGATGATTGTTGTGCCAGCCCTCACCGGCACCCACCAAGGCGACGAACCAGTTGTTCCGACTTTGATCGGTCGTGTCGTGATTGCGGTAACCAAACATATGAGTCAGCGAATTCACCGACCACGTGATATGCCAGACAATCACGACCCGGACGATTACGCCCCAAAGAAGAAGACTCAACCCGAATTGCACCGCACCCATCACCGTTTCCGTCAGGTAATAGCCGACGCCAAACCCGACGAAGTAATAGAGCAACGCGTGTACCGTGAAGATAATTCCCGGCAACGAGGTCCGTTCCATCATCCGATAGAAAGGGTCGGCCAACAGGTCACGGGCATATTTATCATACGCAGCAGCGCTACGTGTATCTTTATTGCGCAGCATAATCCACTCGAAGTGCCCCCAGCAGAAGGTAACCAAGGGACTGTGCGGATCTTCGTCTTCATCCGAATTGCCATGGTGGCTGCGATGCGTAGTGACCCATTTGATCGGAGTATCCTGTAGACAGCAAACCGAGATAACGACCAACGTCCGCTCGAACCACTTCGGCACGCGAAAACTGTGATGAGCCAACAGTCGGTGGTAACACAGGTTGATCCCGATATCGCCAAAGAAATGAACTCCGACCAGCATCACGATCAACCCGGTCCAGGTGAAAAACCAAGGTACAAACGCAAGCAACGCCACCACGTGAAAGAGACCAATCGCGAGGATATACATCCAGATCGTTTCACCCGTTAAACCGCTCGGACGGTTCAGCGAATGGCGCCCCTTTCGCGCTCGTTCGATCGGTGGATCGACAATCACCTTGTCCGTTGCCACGCTACCCGCGCTCGGCTTGAGACCGGAGTCTTCATTCACGTTCACCGTCACCGGTGAATGTGCAGGTTCATTCTGTGAAAGCTGGTTTTTCATTCCTGATTGATTTACAGCGAAGAGTTTTCGGACCGTTGAAAATTCGGCGAATGGAAATCGCCGAACACCTACTGGTTGTGGAGGACCTGTTTGTCGATAACGCCCGCAATGAATGGCGTCGGCTGGATGGGCACCTACCACACCCCCTCCAGTGTACCAAAATCTCATCTTCTTGGGGCTCGTGAATCCTCAAAACTGGGAAGCTGTGCGGAAGTGTGCTGGGGCCTCGCGCCAGCCTTCGAACGGCGCGCCATCCCGCACGGTTGTCACGGTTTCGGGCGGGCGGGCGGACGGCCCGCTGAAGGAAAGCTAAATTCTTCAAAATCCTTGACTTGTCTCTATTTGAGTCTCAATGAGAAACAGTGTGAGCGTGGGTGACTTTTCCGGTGAGGCAAATTTTCGCGTTCCCGGCCATTCCCTGGGAGACCGGAGCCGCCCGGTTACGAATCGACGCCGTCTAGAAACCGACGCTGTGATAATCCATTCTTGCAGTGGTCGTCTGTTTACCACGCCTAGTGACGCCGTGGGTAAACTCGATACGCCCCCACGTGATCGGTGTGTGGCCGGATCTCATCGACTTCGGGACGCAGGTAGTGAATCTTGTTCAGTACGAACGCAACGATCACCCCGCTAACAAAACCGCCGATGTGCGCCCACCAGGCGACGCCGGCTGCCTCGACGGCGCCGATCGAAAAGACACCCTGATATAACTGGAAGACAAACCAGACCGCCAAAAACACCCATGCCGGCAGGACGAACATTTGCACAATGATCACGATTGGAACGATCGCCAAAACTCTGGCGTGAGGGTACAGGCACGAATACGCGCCCATTACTCCCGCGATCGCACCACTGGCACCGATCGTGGGAATCGCGGACGTGGGATCCGTGGCTAGATGCGCCGCGCTGGCGAGAACACCGGCGGCCACGTAAAAAATAAGGTACCCGACGTGACCCAGCCTGTCTTCGACGTTATCACCGAAGATATGCAGGAACCACATATTTCCAAGGAAGTGCATCCACCCACCATGCAGGAAGATGCACGTCATCATCGTCAACCATGCTGGTACGGCCGCGAGGGGAACCGTGTGCTCCTCTTGCACGAGCTCGACACCTCTCGGCGTATCCACGGGACGCTCAACGGCAACGACAATCGTTTGATTGGGATGCAGGACCCGTACCGGGATCATGCCGTACTGCTCGACCAGCGTTTCATCTTCCGAGACGCCGGACAGCTGAGCCACAAAGACCAGGCTGCAGATGCCAATCATGGCATAGTTCATGAACGGGAACGTCCGCGCCGGAATGTTGTCTCGAAGTGGAATCATGTTCAACAGGCCAATCGCAATGTAAGATCGGGTTGGTCCAGCCCGGCGGGGGCTCTATTGTAACGGTTTGACATTGTAATGCTTTGGCATTGTAACGCTTTGCCATTGTCATGCTGTGACGACGATCGTTTCGAATCGGGAGTGTAATTGTGGCACTTTCTTGCGATTCGCCTGCGAAACTTTGCACGCAGGCATGTCCGTCACGGTCGCTTTTTATCATGACGGCGGTCAGGCACTGATCGTGAGCGGGCCATCCGCGAAACGGGGGAAGATCGAAGGACCGACGTTCCTGGTCGATGTGCCGGTCACGGCGTTGCACCATCTGGGAGTCGAAATCGATCCGGCGTGGAAGTTGGATGGTCACCCGGTGGGTTTGAAGCAATCCGAATGACGCCCCGTCGGCTGCTCTATCGACCGGTCCAGTTTCGCCATCCCAGTCGCAGGATGATCCGCAAGGCCGCGATTGCCTCGCCGCGATCGATCTTCGATTGACCGAGCTGCCGATCGACGAACATGATCGGTGATTCGTCAAATCGCGCGCCGTGGCGTTTCAGACGCCAGAGGATCTCTTCCTGAAATGAATAGCCCAACGATTGGATGGTGGAAAAATCAAGCTGTGAAAGGAGCGATGTGCGGTAACAGCGGTACCCGCCGCTACAGTCCTTCGGCCGTAACGAAAGCAACCAGCGGGCGTACAGGTTAACGCCGCGGCTCATCAAGTGACGATGGAACGGCCAGCCCTCGATTCCGCCACCGGGGATGTATCGCGAACCGATCATCACGTCGACGGGAGCACGATCCGGACGATCCATGCCGGAAAGCAAGTCCGGCAGGTAGCGCGGATCGTGGCTGAAGTCCGCATCCATATTCAGTACGAAGTCGTACCCGTGTTCGATAGCGTACTGCATCCCCGCCACAATGGCCGAACCGAGCCCTTGTTTCCCTTCACGGTGGAGACAGCCAAGGCGGCTGTGCGATTCTGCGTATTCGTCGCACCACCGTCCGGTTCCATCGGGAGAGTTGTCGTCGACGACTAGCACTTCGCACTCTGGTGCGTGTTCAAGGATCTGTTCGACTAGTCGCGGCAGATTTTCGATCTCGTTGTAGGTCGCGACCGTGATCAACGTTCGTCGCGTCATCTTCGTTTCAAGTGCAGCGGGCATGGAATGAGGTTCCGTCAGATCCGGCGTGGCGTCGGGAAATCCGCCAGCCAATGATTGGGTTGTCGTCTGCATGGGCATTTGCCACAGGGTTTTTGAGTCGGCAGGGTTTTTGGGTCGGCAGGGTTTTTGCGGTGCGGCAGGGTTTCGGTGCGGCAGGGTTTCGGTGCGGCAGGGTTTCGGTGCGGCAGAGTTTCGGGTCGGCAGGGGCTTTCGCCCCGTCGAGGGTTTTGCCGCGCGGCCATCTGGGCGCCGCTACCCTTTTCATCGGCATCCGCAGGGCATAATTCCGGTTGCGGAATCGTGAACGCGGCCAGCGGCATTTGCGGTTACTGGAATATTCCATTTAAAAGGCGTTACGTGACCGGCGGATACGTACCAGTCCGACCAATCTGTGTCAGCCTTGTACATGTTATCCCGCATCTTTTCCGCGTCTTATCCCACATCGTGACCAGACTCGTGGCCCTCAATTCGCCACCGCGATTCGGAATTTACCGGTTTGCGACTCGCCAGGTTGATCCCTTCCTGTAAAATGGCCGAACCCGGCCAGGGTGGTCCATTGCCGCCCCGCCGCGCTTGTCTTCGTCTTTTCAACTTCGTTCGAAGATTGTTAGCAATGGCAGATAACCCGTGCCATGTTCTGGTAATCGAAGATAGTCCCTCGGATTCCCGCTTGAACGAGGAGATGTTGCGCAATGCTGTTGTGACTCAGTTTTCCGCGCATACAGTGCGGACATTGGCCGACGCGCTCGAACATCTCCGGGACCAGGATTCCACGACCGACGCCGTGCTGGCCGACCTGTCACTGCCTGACAGCATCGGGCTCGATACCGTCATGGCCATTCGGCGCTGCCGTCCTGAATTACCGGTCGTCGTATTGACACATCACGACGACAGCGCCCTTGCCATTGAAGCCGTCCGCCACGGCGCTCAAGACTGGCTAACGAAACGGGACGTCGCGGGGAACATGCTGGAAAGAACTCTGAATAGTGCCATCGAACGCACCAGGATGGCCAGGGAGTTAGCGGAAAGCCAAGAAAAATTCCGGCAACTGGCCGAGAACATCGACGCCGTGTTTTGGTTATCCGACACAACGACCGGCGACCTCGTCTACGTCAATCCGGTTTTCGGGAAAATCTGGGGAGAGACCTCCAATTCGTTACACGAACTACAGGACATCTGGGTACGTGCGATTCATGAGGACGAGCCGGAAGAAGTAAAGGAAAAGATCCTCGCCAGTCGACGTTCGGGCCAGCTGGCTCAAACCTACCGGATCAGTCGACCAGACGGTTCCATTCGCTGGATCCATGATCGGGCGGTACCGATTCTTGATGCCCAGGGCAGGGTTTACCGAGTCGCTGGTATTGCCGTCGATGTGACCGTCCGGAAACAACTGGAACGCCAGATTGCTGAAGTCACCGCGGACGAACAACAGCGGATCGGTGCGGAATTGCACGATAACTTGGGACAGCAGTTGACGGGTGTCCATATGCTGACCCACAGCCTGCAGCAACGACTCGAAAAGCTAGGACTTGCAGAAGCCGCACAGGCAGCCGACGTCGTAGAAAACCTGGCGGTAGCGCAACATCAGTTGCGGTTGTTGATTCACGGTTTAATACCTGTCGAAGTCGACTCCCGTGGTCTTTCCGCCGCATTAATCCATCTGGCCCAGGATACGGAAAAGATGTGCGACATTGCATGCACGGTTCAATGCGCAAGACGTCGAGGTCGAAAACGCCAGCACCGCGACCAATCTCTATCACATTGCTCAAGAATCCGTCCACAACGCCGTGCGACATGCTGAATCACAAAATATTTCCATTGAGCTGGCGTTAAAAGGGGATATGCTGGAGTTGCGAGTGCGTGATGACGGTAGGGGAATCCCCGATAGCCCCAATGGTGACGGGATGGGACTGAGGATCATGCATCATCGCGCTGAGGTTATTGGAGGTCGGCTGGACATCCAGCAAGCCGACGGTGGTGGCACCCTTGTTACATGTCGATTGACACAGGAGAAACGCTGATATGAATCCTGACCAAACGCAAACCGTCTCGGACCTCACAAGTGTATTAATCGTGGACGATCACGACTTGGTCCGCAGAGGATTGGCAGCGCTGATCGAGGCCGATCCACAACTTGAGATCTGTGGCAATGCAGCCGACGTAGACACCGCCATGGAATTGGTGCGACAAACCTCGCCGAAGTTGATCATCGTCGACATCTCTTTGAAGGCAAGCAATGGGCTCGATTTGATCAAACGAGTTCACGCGCACGACGAAGATATCAAAATGCTGGTCTCGTCAATGCACGACGAAATGATACACGCTGAGCGCGCATTGAAGGCCGGCGCGAACGGCTACATCCACAAAGAGGTGGCCGCCGAAAAAGTCCTGGAGGCGATCCACAGTGTTCTGGAGGGAAATGTCTATTTGAGCGAGCGGATGGAGAAGCACGTGCTGCAGAATCTGTCGAAAAACAACGGCGAAGTCGAGTCCGATATGTCTCGACTATCAGATCGTGAACTGGAAGTCTTCGAAATGATCGGCCGCGGAATGAAGACTCGTGAGATCGCGGATAGCTTGCATTTGAGCGTCAAAACGGTCGATACCTATCGCGACACCATCAAGAAGAAGTTGACGCTGGACTCAGGGGCCGAACTGGTCTGTCGGGCGGTACGCTGGGTTGTTGAAGAGGGGGGTTAAGATTACCGATCCCCTGCCTCCTCCTTCGGGCGCCTGTCGTCGGGTCTTCGTGCGTTTCTCGCAAGTTTCCACGAAACTTCTCGGCGTCGCGTGCGTCTAACCAACGTCTATCCCAACCCGGCGATACGGGCAGAGCGAAAACGGGTAGACTCGGTAGAGAAACCGCCCCAGCGGCTGTCGCCACGGATTTCCGCACGACCGAAGCTGCTCGGGCGAAACCGTCTGACGCCAACCCTGGAGGACTTCGAAGATGTCATCTCTCGCCCGATTCTGTCTCTCGATTGCAATCTTGTTCGGGCTGCTCAGCTCGGTTTATGCCGGAGCCATTCACACCGCCGCGTCATCAGGTCAGACGAAAACGGTCATGCGGCTTATTGAGCAAGACCCAAAGCTGCTAAACGAGCCAAATCAGGCAGACGGTTATACGCCGCTCCACTACGCCGTGGCCAACAATCAGAAAGAGGTCGTACGATATCTGCTGGAAAAAGGAGCGGGCGTTAATCCCGTTTCGCAACACAAGTACACCCCGCTGCACCTCGCCGCCATGAATGGGAACGAAGAAATCGTCGACCTGCTGCTGGCGAAAAACCCCAGACTCGATCTGAAAGACAACAGCCAGTACACCGCGCTGATGTATGCACTCAACCACAATCAAGGGGAGACGTTCAAAAAATTGATCAAACACGGAGCGTCCATTGATACGCTCGACGGCGCCAAGCGGACACTGCTGCATTACGCGTGCATGAACGGCCGACTGGAGGCCGTCAAGATGCTGCTCGAACACAGCGTCAACGTTAACGCCGCCGATAATTCCGGTTCGACGCCTGTTCACTACGCCGCGCAGGTACAGGATCCGGCGGTGCTGGAGTTATTGCTGGCAAACGGTGCGGACTTGAAGATCCGTAACGGCAGCAAGCAACTTCCGTTACATCGAGCGGCTGCCAGCAGCAATCCCAAAGTCGTCACCCTGATCTTGAAGCACACGGACGATATTGATTCACCCGACAATAGCGGCCAAACACCTCTTTTCTATGCCGCACAACGCGGCTCCGTAGAAATCGTGAAGGATCTGATCAAGCGTGGCGCCAAGGCGAATGCGCGATCGACCAACAATCAATTTCCGACCCCCCTGCACCTGGCTGCGACGTTGGGAAACCTCGAAATGGCAAAGTTGCTGATTGCCAATGACGTCGACGTCAATGTCGCCAATCATCAGGGGGACCAACCGTTGCACGTGGTCGCGGGTGGTCGACAGCAATATCAATGGCAACAGGTCGACCAGAATACTCGACGGAGATCCGCCGAAATTGCCGCATTGTTGTTGAAGGCGGGAGCTTCGCCAAACGCCGTCAACAAGGCCAATCAAACCCCCTTGCAGATCGCCGCCTCGCGAGATCTATACGAAGTTGTCGATGTCTTACTACCTGAAAGCAAGGATATCGACGTTGCCCCCACTTCCGGACAGACGTTGTTGCACTGGTGCTGTGAACATGGCCTGGCCCGATCGACCGCAACCCTTCTGAAACGGGATGCCAAGATCGACCAGCAAGACGATATCGGTCGGTCACCCCTGTTCCTCGCTAGCGCCGGAGGGCATGCCGACGTCGTTCGACTCTTGGTCGACCGATCCGCGCAAGTGAATACGCGAACCAACGACGGTGAATCGCCATTCCAGGCCGCGGCCTGGAATGGTCACGATGAGGTTGTCGAGCTGCTGATTGGTGCCAAAGCGTCTCTGACAGACACCGACGACAGTGGCCAGACAGTGCTTCACATGGCAGCGTGGAATGGTCATGCAGGCGTTGTACGCCACCTGCTCAAGGCAAAGGCAGCAATCGATACCAAGACCCAGACTGGCTATACGCCACTACACGCCGCTGCATGGAACGGCCACAGCAGCACCGTCGGGCACTTACTTGCAGCGGGCGCCGACGTCAACGCCGCGGATTCGGACGGCAGTACGCCCCTGCACAAGGCAGCTTGGCGCGGTCAGCAGTCCGTAGTCCAACAACTAATTGATGCGGGTGCCGACGCCGACGCCAAGGACGCGTTGGGATTTACGGCACTCGACAAGGCTCGCAGTAGCGGAAAATCCGAAGTGGTCACAATTCTTTCGCGCTAAGACAATCACAGTAGCGTCAGGCCGCCACGGGACGACGCGTTCGATCTTTTCTTGTAGAATGCGGGCCGGCCCTATACGGGTCGTCCACGTCCGTCCACAAATCTTCGATTCATCCGTTCGATTCATCCGTAGGTGAGGAAATGATCATGCATCGCCGTGACTTTCTGGCCGCTGCCGCGGCGTCTTCGCTGGGACCCACAATGTTCGCCAACCGACTTTTCGCGGCCGACGCGGAAAAGTCTGAAAAATCCCTTTGTTGCGGGCCAACGTATTCCTCGCCAGTCGAAGCCATGAAGTCAACGCGCGAAACCGTCGCCTACGTGCCGGCGATTTACGAAGGAACCGATCGCAAAAAGCCCGATTACCTGGCAACCGTCGATGTCGATCCCGATTCAAAAACATATGGCCAGGTGATTCACCGCGCGTCGATGCCGCATGTAGGTGACGAGCTTCATCATTTCGGTTGGAACGCGTGCAGCAGCTGTCACGCCGATCCAAACAAATTTCGCCGTTACCTGGTCGTTCCCGGACTAGGCTCAGGACGCATTCACATTCTGGATGCGGTCGACCCTCGTGCGCCCAAGATGCATAAGGTCGTCGAGGCAGCGGAGATCGCTGAGAAAACCAATCTGGCCACGCCCCATACCGTCCATTGCCTGGCGGATGGTCACGTCATGATCTCGATGCTGGGCGACGCCGACGGCAATGCGCCGGGCGGTTTCTTGCTGTTGGACGACGAATTCAATGTTGCGGGACGCTGGGAAGGTGAAGATAGTGGAATGCAATTCAGCTACGACTACTGGTACCAGCCGCGACACAACGTCATGATCAGCAGCCAGTGGGCAGCGCCGAATACGGTCTCACAGGGATTCAATCTGGACGATGTCAAAGCCGGCAAGTACGGCCAATCGCTGCACGTCTGGGATTGGAAAGAGCGGAAAATCACCCAGACAATCGACCTGGGATCGGAAGGTCTTATTCCGCTGGAAGTGCGATTCCATCACGATCCGAACAGCACCCACGGCTTTGTCGGCGCAGCGCTCAGCAGTGCGATGTGGCATTGGCACAAACCGGACGACCAATGGCAGGTTGCCAAGGTAATTCAGGTCGATCCAGTCGAGACCGACGGCTGGCCGTTCCCCGTACCCGGCTTGATCACCGACCTGGTCTTGTCGCTGGACGATCGCTTCTTGTACTTCTCCAATTGGCTGCACGGTGATATTCGCCAATACGATGTCAGCGACCCGGCCAAACCCAAACTGACCGGCCAGGTCTGGCTGGGTGGCGTCATTGGCAAAGGCGAGAAGGTACGCGGGCAAATGCTGGGCGGCGGTCCGCAGATGTTGCAGCTCAGCCTGGACGGCAAGCGACTCTACGTCACCAATTCGTTGTACAGCGTCTGGGATAACCAGTTTTATCCGGACATGGCCAAGAACGGCTCGTATATGTTGCAACTCGATTGTGACACCGACAAAGGCGGGCTGGCTGTGAATGAGAAGTTCTACGTCGACTTCGGCAAAGAACCGGAAGGTCCAGCGCGTGCTCACGAAATCCGCTTCCCCGGCGGCGACAGTACGTCGGACATTTGGGTGTGATACCCAGTCGTCAGCAGACAATCAGGGCGCCGCCGGAGCCTCGCCCAACCTCCTCGCGCACCAGGCATCCAAACTGATGAAGTTTATTCGAGTAAGTCCTACGGCAGCGGTGATTTTTCTGGCAGTCACGATTGCGCTTTCTTCACCCGCCGGCGCTGACGAAATCTTTCCGTCTGAGCTGGTCGAATTTACGCCGCACCAAGACAACCCGCTGTTTGCCGGCACCGGTGCCGATACCTGGGATCGTAAAATACGGGAACGGGGCTGGATCGTCCGCGAAGATAATCAGTGGCATCTGTGGTATACGGGTTACCGCGGCGAGCGGGCGGACGTTAAACATCTGGGCTACGCCACGTCTGCCGATGGTATTCACTGGAAGCGGCATCCCGAAAACCCGATCTTCGACAAGTCATGGGTCGAGGACGTACACGTCGTCAAACACGACGGTACCTATTACATGGTCGCGGAAGGCCTGCATGACCAAGCGCACATGCTGACGTCGAAGGACGGGGTTCAGTGGACTTCACAGGGGCAGCTCGATGTCCGCTTGATGGACGGCAGTCCGCTGAGTGCGGGTCCCTATGGCACCCCCACGCTGTGGATCGAAGGTGACACATGGTATTTATTCTATGAACGCCGCGATCAAGGAGTCTGGCTGGCAAAATCAACCGATCGAAAAGTCTGGACGAACGTCCGAGACGAACCGGTTCTTGAAAAGGGACCGGCTGACTACGACAAGTCCGCCGTCGCGTTGAACCAGGTACTGAAGCACGGTGACCATTACTACGCGGTCTATCACGCCAATGGCGATCCTCGCTGGAAAGCCCCCTGGACGACGTGCCTCGCCGTCTCTGACGACCTGATCCACTGGAAGAAGTTCTCCAAGAATCCCGTTATTCGCTCCGACAATTCGAGCGGCCAGTTGGTTCATGACGGAAAACAGTGGCGACTCTACACGATGCATCCTGATGTGCGCGTGTTCATGCCCGCAAGCCCGTGAAAGCAATGACGGGGCCGGGGCCGGGCAAGACACAACTCGTTCTACTACTTGGTGATTTGTTGTTTGTTTGCGCATTTTCGTAACGGCGGACACCACCAAGCATCACTCTCCTTGGGGAGAGTCGGGCTCTCAGGCCCGGAGAGGGGTTGGCCCGGAGGCTTGGACAGTCATCTCCGTACAAGACCCTCCCCGGCCGCTACCGCGTCCGACCCTCCCACAAGCGGGAGGGTGTTGTGTCACTTTGGTTGCGGCCAGCGGCTGCGTTGGTTAACCGCGACCCAGAGGACGCTGCACCGGATCAACGTCGCGACTGAGTCGACCGTCATCGCAGCGTCCGGCGGGGAGCGCGTCGGGATGGGCAGCGCGAGCGTGGCGCGCTCCCCGCCGGAGATTGCCATCAGGTTTGCACCTGACGCCAAGCGTAATCTCGTCTGGGTCGCGGTTAAGCGATTTGTGCGTAAACTTGGCTCATTCTCCCAACGTCGACTTGCGTCGCAGGATGTGATGGTAGTGTTGTGCAAATCGATGTGATTCGTCACGGACGTATTGCAGCAGGCGCAAAGCGTACGCGTGTCGCGATAGTCGCAATGGTTCTGCCTGGTCCATCACAAAAATTTCCTCTTCACGCTTGGCCAGCGAGAGCACCAGTGGCGGATCGATCCCTGCATGTCGGAAGGCGGCCAGGGCCGCGTTCAACTGGCCGCGGCCACCGTCGATCAACAGCACGTCGGGAAACATGTCTCCGTCGCTGGCCAATTTGTGGAAACGGCGAGCGACCACTTCATGGATGCTGCGAAAATCATCGACCCCCTCCACGCCTCGGATCTTGAACCGTCGATAACCAGGCTTGAACGGAAGACCGTCGATAAACTGAACCAGACTGGCGACCGTATCCGTGCCGCCAAGATGAGCGATATCGACACCTTCAATCGTGCGCGGCAGTTCGTTTAATGAAAAGATCTTCTTCAGTCCGGCGAGACCTTTTTTCGGGTCGATGTAAAACACCTCCGGTTGTGCGTGTGTCTCCAATTCGCCCCGCTGATCCAGCGTCTGCAGCATGTGAATTTCGTCTCGCAGTCGAGCGGCTCCTTCGAACTGCAGCGCGGCCGCAGCTTGCTGCATTTCTTCATGCAGTTCTTTCAGCACCGATTGCTTCTTGCCCTCCAGGAACATCCGCAACCGCTTGATGTCCTTACGATAATCCTCTTTGCTGATCCGCAGATTGCACGGCGCCGTACATTGTTCGATCGAAGCCAGCAAGCAGGGCCTGAACCAGCGCCATTTTTCTTCGTCCGCTTCGATATCGAGCGAACAAGTACGGAACTTGAAAATCCGCTGCAGCACCTGGATAGCACCTCGCAAACTTCCGGCGTTGGCAAACGGTCCGTACAGCTTGGTTCCCCGTGACTTTGGCTGGCGCGTGACTTCGACTCGTGGAAAGTCTTCGTGCGTCGTGATCTCTAGATAGGGGAAACTCTTGTCGTCTTTCTGCTCCCTGTTGTATTTTGGCTGAACGTCCTTGATCAGCCGCGACTCCATCAGAAGCGCATCGACTTCGCTCTCTGTCTCGACGTAGTCAATGTCCGCGATTTCGTGTACCCACTGGGCGGTGCGCATCTCTTCGCTCGCGCCCTTCAGGAAATAGCTGCTGGCCCTGGAACGCAGGTTTTTCGCCTTGCCCACATAAATTACGATTCCGCGGTGGTCCTTCATTAGATACACACCGGGGGTCTGCGGGAATTCGCGAACCCGTTTGGCCGGTGGCTGGCGGGGCGCCTTGGGCTGAACGTCCTCGCTATGTTTATCCGATTTCTCGCGTGGCGAATCCACTAGTGCACTTCGGCTCTTCTAGAATTCTTTGCGATGCAAGTACCATCCGCCCAAGAACAACATCCCGATTGTAAAGGCCAGGCTGTTGGTAACCGGTCGCCATGGATCCATTTCACGACGATCCTCTTCTGGCGATCGTCGATTTTCACCCGGGCCGAGCGTTCTTCGATCGGTGAGGACGTAGTGAACTGTATTGTCCAGTTCGCCAGGTCGAGGAAAGACGGTGTAAATCGGCACGGCGATATAGCGGTAGACCTTCTCCAACAACGTCAGGTTCGGCGCAAATCGCTTCTCCAGACGATTGGAGTTGACGTCGTACCAGCTGATTCGGTTCGCGCGGTCGGAAACAATCAGTCGATCGGAAGTGAACTGGACTGCAGAAATATCGCCCTGACCTTTAAATCGAGGTCGCTGCACCGTTTTCTCCTGATTATCGTACAACCAGCAAAAGCCGTTGTGATAGAGAATGGCAACCCATTGACCGTTGGGGGCGACTTGAATCGCTCTCGGCGAACTATTCGGCTCGGTGATCAACTCCCCACTAACCCCCACCCCCATCCCCATCCCCATCCCCTGCTCAGGTTCCAAGGTCTTGGAATCGTAGGTTCGTAGTTGACCAGCGGCACCAGCCGTGACGATCGTATCCGCGGCGTAACCGATCGCGATTGCATCGTCATTCGATTCCAGGACACGTTGGGCAATCTCTTTGTAGAATCCAGCATCATCCTGCGCAGGATCGACAACCCGACTGCGGTCCGGACGACCAGGCTATCCGAGGAGGGATCCTTCGCAACGCTGGTTGGCGACCACAACTTCAAACTGTCTGCCTGATAAACCCGATCCAGCGACGGCAGTTCGTCAAAGAGTGCGTCATCAACCGTACGGCCGATAACACGAATCTGATCACCGTCGATCCGATACACGCCACCACGTCCCACGACAGTGACGTCCCCGCTGGAGCTTGCGCCCAGCCACATCGCGCCCGCAGGCAACTCCGCCACAGGGACCTGCGACCACCCATTATCCGCCTGGGCCCCGTGCAAGAACACGCCATCGCGTGTTCCTCCCCGAAAATCGGCGGGCCGCACGGCCGAGATCAATTGCTGCTGGCCGGCCCGATAGATAGGTCCCATCATCCGCGGCTGGCGACGGCGGCGGGCAAAGGGCCCATGCGCCAACATCGGGCCGGCGTCGGGCTGATACAGTTGTTCCCATTGCGAAGCGCCGTTCTCGTACGCCTGGACCTGCAGCCGCTGATTCACGGCAATCAACGTATCTCCCGCCGGAATCAACCGCACAATGGTGCTCGGCGCAATCTCCAAACGCTCAATAGTCTTCTTACCGGCCCCGACCAGGAAACATACTGCCCAAAACAGGACGGTGGCAAAAACACACATGATGGCACTGCGCCAGACAAGCCCGGCCAGAACGGAAACGGAATAGTAAATCATAAACAAGAACATAAAGATGGGGATGCAAAGCAGCATCCGATGTTCCCAAACGCCAAATCGCCATCCAACGATCAGCCACAAACCGACGACCAGGTAGACGGTATTCAACAAAATGAAAATGCAGCCGCCGAAAAACTTTGCCAGAAACAGCAGCCAACGGGAAATGGGCTTGCTCAATAACAGCTCGATGCCACCCGTTTCTAACATTTGAGGAACGATCGGCGCCGTCACGAGGATGGCCAGAAGAACTGCGAACGTCCCCACGAAGAAACCCATGAACGTCGAAAGTGCCCAGCGCAGGTATTGGGAAAAAGTCTCTTCGTCCAGCGGAAAGGGACTGAAGACTTTCCATTTGGCGTAGCTGAACTGAACAGATGTCGGCGGACTCACCGCAATCAGATTGGGATAGGCGGCCTCGATCAACAGCCGGTTCAGTCGCCGAACCTCGTCTTCCGAAAGATTCGCATTGCCACGGTCCATCAGGGCCTGCGCTTCTTCGCTCAGCGCGACGTTGGCCCAGGATGTCACGTGATAGAGATCCGGATCATCCAAAAGGTTGTTGAGTGCTACCTGCAGATCGAACACGCGATTGCTCAGCTCTCTCAGTTCCGTCTGGTCGCCTTCGACGACTTCGCGCAACGCTCGTTGCATGTCAGGATCCAGCTTTTGCCAGATACGTTTCCCAGGTGAGGGACTGCGATGATTGAATTCCTTATACAACTGGCGGCCTAATCCGAACGGGTCACGAATGTCGGAGAGCGTCAATTGTGTCGAAAGCACGCGATGCGAGCCAAACGGTGCCAAGGCGAGTAGGATCGCCGTGATCACGAACAGCAGCAGCCACAACACACGCGACGCCATGGCCGCCTGAAATGCATCCACAATGACAGAGAAATAGGCCCGCATTACGTGTCGCCCCGGTCTTCCTTCTGATCGATAATCTGCATGAAGGCTTCTTCTAACGTGCCACGCCGCCTGACAAGGCTCACCACACTCACACCATGCTGCCTCAGGTTGTCAATGCAATCATCAATTTGTTGTTGACCTTGCAACTGCAACACGACGCGAAATTGATGATCATCCCACTGATCCCACTCGCGAGACGGATAGCTATCCAGCGCGGCACGGACTTCGCTTTCGGGTGCAGCTAATTCGAGTTCGATTTCATCCGTCTCCAATCGCCTGGTGACTTCATCGATCCGCCCGACGAAGCGCAAGGATCCGTTGTGCAAGATGGCGACTTGATCGCAGACGCGTTCAACTTCTTGTAGCAAGTGGCTGTTTAAGAAGATCGTCTTCCCTTGCGACTTCAATTCCAACAATAGCTCACGGACCTGGCTGCGCCCGACAGGATCCAGCCCGTCGGTCGGTTCGTCCAAGACCAGCAATTGGGGATCGTGCAACAGCGCTTGTGCGAGGCCTAGCCGCTGGAGCATGCCCTTCGAAAACTTGCGAACGGAAACGCGCTTCCAATCGCCCAAGGCAAGTTTGTCTAACAGCGCATCACCACGCCGGTCAGCTTCCTGAGGACTCAGTCCTGACAAGCCGCCGAAATACCGTAAAGAAGAGCGCGCCGTATGGTGCCCCGCGACACGGAAGTTTTCCGGCAGATAGCCAACGTTGTGACGGCTCGTTCGATCGCCGGCGGAACGGCCCAACAGCTTTGCCGATCCGGACGACTTGCGAACGATTCCCAACAAAACCTTGATGAACGTCGTCTTGCCTGCACCGTTGGGACCTAACAGGCCAAAGATCTGTCCTTGAGGGACCTGAAACGACACATCGCTCAGCGCTTGAAATCGCTTGCGCCGAATAAAGCCAGAACGAAACGTCTTATTCAACGCATCGACGTCAATTGCCAGCCGAGAATCCATTTCCATTCCGAAAAAAAGCGCAAGTCCCGAACGATTGTACGCGCGGGCCTCCGCATCCGGCTAGGCGGCAATGGGTCGCCGGAGTAGGAACCTCGGAGTTACGGAGGGAACAGCGGACGAATTGAGAAGAGTAGGGAGGAAGGGATTGCTCAACGAGGACGGTAAACGCCATCGAGTGGCTCGTCCCCGTGTCCTCCGTGACTCCGTGGTAAAACCAATACCCCAGACGAATTCGCGAGCGAATCCTAAGCGGCAAATGGACCGGCCTTGGACGGCCCCTTTTTGGCGTGAGTCGATTTTGTCGCCTTGGTCGGGGTGCCCTGTATATCGGATTTGTCCGCCCGACGTTTGCTGCGGACCCAGAAGAAAACTAGCAGACCAGCGGCGATCAATAAGACCGCGACGGATACTGCCATCTGACTTCGTCGGAACAACGTTCCGACTGCCGGCCCCAGATAGTAGCTCATCGAAAACACCATCGTCACTACCGTCGTGGCCGCAATGAAATCGACCAGCAAGAAGCGACGTAGCGGAAGACGCAACATCCCGGCTGCCAGATAGAGCGGCGCACGGATACCGATCATGAAACGGCCCGCAAAGAAAATTTTCAGTCCGTGCCGTGAAATCCACTCTTCCATTTGCTTTTCGCGATCCTCTTGTAGCAAATGTGCAAACCGAGGATGACGGCGCAAAAATCCGGTGCCCAAATAACGACCAATCGAATAAATAAGCAGGTCGCCCACCAGAGCCCCGGCCAGACAAGCGGCGAACGCCAAATAGGGATTTAGAAACGAGTCCGGTCCGGCGCTCAGATAACCGGCAGCAACCAGCGGTATCTCTTCGGGTACCGGAAGTCCTGCTCCGGAGAGCATCAGAAAGAGAAAGATCCCTAAATAGGTGAGATTGGGACCGTGACTAGTGATGATCTCGTACATGAACCCGGTAAACCGTCGATCTCTTCGATGTACTCCCTTTGGAAGATAATCGACCTGCGGCGATCGATGAGACTACGGGAAATTCTACCAACTCTGGAAAGCTGCGAATATAGGAGGGATGGGAAAATAATTCGTATTGGTTCACGAACGAAAAACGCTTCAAGTCCGGCCGGATCTTACACTCGTACCAGACTTCGCTCATTGGACAACATGAAAGTCCTCGTCGCTTAGATTCAGCGCCATGATGTCCGTTTGTCCTTTCCCTTCTCGCGGGGTGACCAGGATCGCCGAGACATCGCGATGTTGCTCACAAAACTGCTGGACCTTGGCTGGCCCCATTACATAGAACGCCGTGGAAAGCGCGTCGGCCTGCGCCGCCGTGTCCGCGAGCACCGTGGCGGAAAAGACACCCTCGCTGGGTCGGCCGGTTCGTGGATCCAAAATATGGCCAAACCGCCGGCCTTCGTGCTGGAACGACTGCATCTGCGATCCGGACGTCGATAATGCCCGATTCATTAAGCGAATCTCGGCCAACCGAGTCTGCGGGCGTGCGGGTGAATCAGTCCTACCTTCCAGCCGCCGTCACTGCCGAAGCGATCACCGTGCGCCATCACGCTGCTGCGTCCGCCGTGGAACAGAAAGTCTCCGATTCCCGCCTCTTGCAGAATAGCGCTGCATTGATCGAGCGCATACCCTTTGCCGATCCCACCAAAATTTAGTTGCATTCCCGCACGACGGAACCGGATCGTGCTTTGCTGCTGGTCAATGACCACGTGCTCGGATCCAACCTGGGCCAGCGCCGCCTGAAGCTCCGCCTCGCTGGGAACGCTTCCAGCCCGGCGAGCGAACCCCCAGACTTCGGACAACGGCCCGGCAGTTAGGTCGAATGCGCCGTCCGTTGCCTCGTAAAGCCGCTCGCCCATTACCGACAGCGTCATCACGTGCCGGCCGACGGGAACCGGCGTGTGAAAGGCCTCTCGATTGATACGCGAGACTTCACTTTCGTCGCGGTAGATGGTCAGTATCGACTCGAGATGCTCGACCCGATCCAACGCGCCGATGGCGATCTCGGCAGCATCGTCGTATTGGCCAGCGTTGAAATACACCTGAAACTGGCACGCCATCGCACGTCGACCGACTTGGACCAGATAGGGGTCGCCGGTCGGATCGCTCATACCAGAACCAGCGGCGCTGGATCCAGCGATGAAATCTCGCCTTGATGTATTTCTGTCCTTGAACATGTTTTCAACGCGACGCGTGCCTCGGAAAAATGAGCTTCGTAGTAACTGCTATTTTAACGCCGGCTCACCCGCTATGTCGGTCAGACGATATTGCCACCGGATGGTTCGAGGCAGCGACCCCGGTTGGGACTCCGCGGAAAAATAAAGCATGTTTTCGTCCGCAACAATCGTCGCCGCAGGTACGTCGGCTTGATCCGCGGTAACGATGCCGAGCTTAACCTGGTCCATGACAAATCGAAGCTCATGATTTGTGCAGTCGGTCGGACAAATCATCGATCGATAACAGCTGCCCATCCCCCAGCCCCCGGAATGGAGACCCGTAAATTCGGGAGGCTCGGTTTTGATGCGGCACGCAACATCAAACTGCAGGGAGGCTCGGTCCGTGTCCAGTTGAACGGTTATGGACCAGTGGCTGTCGCCCGACATACCGACTAACATGGCCGTCGGCTTTGCGAGCGACGTGTCGATGTGGACTTCGGTTAATGGCGGGCTGGGCGGCCAGTGTTCCGATTCGGTTCCTTCGCACGACGCAAGAAATGGCATCAGTCGATCGCCCGACCAGACGCCGATCGTGTGACCCCATCGATCACCATGCGATTGAAATTGAATTTGCCAGCGACGATCTTTTAGGATTTTTGTGGAATTCAAAGCTGGTCGACCTCGTCGATTCGACAAGTGCGCATTTGACGACGCCTGAATTCAGGCGCTCGGCACCAGGCGGTCGAGCGTCGCGATGGTTCCTGGTAACGTCGGCCACTCATGATTCATCTCATTCGGTTAGAATAAGGGAGTCGCTTGTCGTACCCCGTTGAGACACAGTTGAGACACAGTTGAGACGCAGCCGAGACGCAGCGCTCGACGTGGCCAACATCGTGCCATTGTGGCACGTCCAGCGGGATCACACCACGGCAGGCAGCCTCTGCCCGACAACCTAGTAACCGCGAACGCCGGCCCATGTCCGAAGCAGTCGAAAACGGAATCTCGATCGCAATTGTTGGAGGCGGCATTTCCGGGCTGGCAGCTGCCTTGAGGGTGCACGCATCCGCGCCAACGGTCGACGTGAAATTATTCGAAGCCTCCGACCAATTGGGAGGCTTACTACGGACCGAGCGGCGAGATGGTTTCCTGATCGAGCGCAGCGCTGACAGTTTCATCACCGACACGCGCTGGGGTGTTGATTTTTGCCGAAAAGTGGGGCTCGAGTCGCAGTTAATCAATACTCGCGAGACCGATCGCCGGGCATTCGTCGTCCGCCGCGGGCGGCTCGTCCCCATTCCCGTCGGATTCCAGATCATGGCTCCAACGAGCCTCTGGTCGATATGGTCGTCGCCACTATTGAGCGTCCGCGGGAAATTGCGATTGTGTGGTGAGCCGTGGATACCGAGGCGGGCGAGCGATGCACCGGAAGAGAGTCTTGAAGAGTTCGCGACACGCCGACTGGGCCGCGAGGTCTTCGAACGTCTCGTTCAACCATTAGTCTCAGGCATCTATGCGGCCAATCCGCAGCAACTGAGCGTCGCGGCAACCATGCCTCGTTTCATCGAAATGGAACGGCGTCATGGCAGCCTCGTGCGAGGACTGCGTGCGACTCAAGCGGAAAAAGACGGCGACGGCCAAGAGAGTGGAGCGCGCTATGGAATGTTTGTGTCGCTGCGCGACGGTATCGGGTCCCTGATTGATGCGGTCCGCGAACGTCTGCCCACCGGAGTCGTTCGAGAAAACTGTCGAATCGACAAGTTGTCGCGGCGTAATGGTCGCTGGTCACTGTCGATCGAGGGAAAGGAAGAAGCACATCCCTGTGACCGTCTGATCCTGGCCACTTCGTCACGAGTGGCTGCCGGACTGCTGCGTGACTGTGACGAGCGACTCGCGGAAAAACTTCAACGGATTCGATTGGGAAGCTGCGCGGTTGTCTGCCTCGGATACCAGCGAGACCAAATGAAAGAGTCCCTGCATGGTTTCGGTTTCGTCGTCCCTTCGATTGAAAATCGACCGCTGCTAGCGGCCAGCTACGCCAGTGAAAAATTCGCAGGTCGAGCCCCGGATGACGCGGTGCTTGTCCGGGCATTCATCGGAGGAGCTGACCGAGAAGATTTGATGGATTTGGACGACCGGGAATTGTCGGCAATCGCGCAAGACGAACTTCGGGATCTCGCTGGCTTTTCCGGAACACCGCTATTGAGCGACGTGTCACGGTGGACAAACGCGATGCCCCAATACCATGTCGGCCACCTGTCGCTGGTGGAAGAAATCGAAAACCATATCGCCCAACTCGGTCATTTGGCCGTCATCGGAAACGCCTTCCACGGCGTCGGCATTCCCGCCTGCATCCATCATGCCGAACTAGCTGTCGACAGACTGCTCAGCAGGCAGAAGACCTGAGAAGTCCATCGATACGGCTGGGTCGACGTCGATTCGACAGGGTCGACGATTCGACTGGGTCGACGATTCGACTGGGTCGACAAGGATCAACATGGTACAGTCCTTGTCTGCGTAACGGAAAAGGAAGCTCTGCATGTCAAAGCATGATACGGTATTGATTCCAGGGGACGGCATTGGTCCGGAAGTGACCGAGGCGGTTTGTCGCGTGATGCAAGCGGCGGAAGCTCCGATCCACTGGATCGAACATTACGCCGGACTCGCCGCCTTGGAAAAGGAGGACGACGTCCTGCCGGCGAAGACTCTGAACGCGATCGAACAGCACGGCGTCGCCTTGAAAGGTCCCTGCACGACGCCCATTGGCGATGGCTTTAGCTCCGTCAATGTTCAGTTGAGAAAAAAACTGAATCTGTATGCGGCCGTCCGTCCCGTTCGCAGCCTGGCCGGCGTCAATACTCGGTTTGAAGACGTCGACCTGATCGTACTGCGCGAAAACACCGAGGGACTCTATAGCGGTGTCGAAAATCAGGTGACCGACGATGTTGTGATGAGTATGAAGGTGGCGACGCAAACGGCTTGTCGTCGCATCGCTCACTGGGCGTTTCGCTATGCAACGCAGAGACGCCGTGAGAAGATCACCGTGTTTCATAAAGCCAATATTATGAAAGTCACCGACGGCCTGTTTTTGCGCTGCGCAAGCGAAGTTCATCAACATGAATACCCGAACATCCAGTACGAAGAAGTGATTATCGACGCTGGCTGCATGAAGCTTGTACAGAATCCCTCGCAGTTTGACGTGTTGTTGCTGGAGAACCTTTACGGCGACGTCATCAGCGATCTTTGCGCCGGTCTAGTCGGCGGGCTGGGCGTCGTCCCGGGAGCCAACATCGGTGACGGGCAGGCCATCTTTGAAGCCGTCCACGGTTCGGCACCAGATATCGCCGGGAAAGGCATCGCCAATCCGCTGGCACTTCTGATGTCCGGCGTGATGATGCTGAACTATCTGTTCGAGACGCGCGAGGACGAAGCATGTGCCATCGCCGCGCGACGGATCAAAACGGCGTATGGCAAGCGCGCTCGCCGAAGGGCAATCGACCCGTGATTTGGGTGGAGACCTCAACACCGAGCAATTCGCCCAAGCGGTGATCGACCGACTGGAAAAGGACTAACCGGCCCTTAACGGGCTGCGACGTCGCCCGTGTTTCCCGGATGGGCCAACCAGCTTGTGACAAATTCCAGATCCGGCGCGCTCAGCCTATTGAGCGGTACCGTTGTATACCTGCCGTTTTCTTTCAGAATCCGAACTTGGCCTTCGAAGATGATCTTCAATTGACCACGCACCTGGTACTGGCCGGAATTGTCAGTCCAGGTTCGCAGTACATCCATCCGCGGAGGCGCGGCGACGTGCTGTAGCTGATTCGCAGCGACTTCCCTGGCTGCTGCGGGGACCTGGCCGAACAAATCGTCGATACTTTCATCCGCGTTGTCGTCGGACTTGTCGTCCGCTTCGTCAATGCCAGGATCGTCGATGTTAGCATCGTCAATATTAGCATCGTCGACTTCGGCATCGTCATCAGCGCCACCGCCACCCAGCAGGGCATCCACGTCTTCGATATCGGCAGCGTCCTCTTTCGTCGCATCGCCAGCGTCATCCAGAACGTCTTCGGCGGCATCAAATAGGTCTCCGGCGTCTCCATCGTCCGCAGCATCCGGTTCCGGTTCGGCTGGGCCATCGTTCAGATCATCGAAAAGATCGTCAGCCGCTGCGTCTTCGACATCGGCATCCCCACCGGGCGCATCGAAAAGATCATCCGCGGGTTCAGGTTTCAATTCCGGCGCATCGTCAGGCTCGACACCCGGCTCGTCAAACAAATCATCGCTCGGTTCGGTATCGGTCGGTATGTCCGCGGCGGGTGCTTCATCTTCTGGTAACTCCGGCAGATCCTCGGCGAAATCCCCTGGCGGCTCTTCCGTGTCGTCGGCCGGATCAACGGGCAAAGCGGGTTCATCCTCGACGAATTCAGCAGGTTCCGTATTGGGTTCGAGAGCGTCATCGGCGATCGTAGGTTCGTCGTCTGGTTGGTCGATCGGCATAGGCTGTGGCGGTTCGTCGGCCGGCAGAACGGGCATCTCGTCCGTAACAACGGTGGGCACGGGATCACTTTCAATAACACCACTCACAACACCACTATCGATGACGCCACCGGAGACGACGGTTTCGCAACATGGCTGTTCGTAAACCACCTGTTCATAAACCGGGCCGCACGCGGGCGGACCGCACACTGGTTGTGGTGCGCATTCGTAGTAATAGACGGGACAGCACGATGGAGGCGGACAGCAGACGGTCACGAAATGGCAAGCGACCGCCATATCAACGGACAAGAGTGCAATAAGCAAAACCGCCACAAAAAGTCTTACCCATCGTCGAATCGATCGCATTTCACTCTCCCGCCCAGGTTGATGTCGATGTCACGCAAGCCTTGCGAACCGTAAGGCCATAGACAAACTATCGTAATCTGAGCACCACGGCGTTGCAACCAGATCCGGGCCTGAAACAAGTGCCGAAAACGCCCCAAAACCGCCACGGATCAAGGCGGCAACGATCAATCGGACGGTTCAGAATCAGGCGGTTCGCGGTATCGCCGGATAGACCTTCGACGAAACGCTTCGAAGGAGACAGAATCGACAAGAGAGACGGCGTCAAACTGGCCTGGCTGGACCGCTAATCCAGTTGATTGACGTCTTTGGGCTGAAGCTGGCTCGCGGCGCGATTTTCTCGCTGGATGGCCTCGTAGACTTCTTGCCGATGTACGGGGATCTCGGTTGGCGCTTCGATGCCCAGACGAACCTTGTCGCCACGGACGTCGACAATCGTCACAACAATATTGTCGCCAATCATGATGCTTTCATCGCGTTGTCGTGACAGGACCAGCATGAGACTTCCTCGTTACGCGCTCTTTCGCAGGGTAAGGGGCCGGCCAATAAGTAGGTGTTGGACGGACCAGGAACCATTATTCATTACTTGCCGTCCCAGCCGACGCCGCATGTTTACCGCCAAAGGTGCTCGAAGGTTCAGCGTCATGAGATCACCACGCCGCGATACGATCGCAAGAACTTGAGCGTCGGCGACGTCATCGAGACCAAGCGGTCGAAGTTCCGCCGAATAAACCCGCAGGCTGTAATCCGGCACGAAAACCCGCGGGTTCACCACCGGTAGAGCCAGATCGGGCCAGACGGTCGATTGCAGCCAGCCGACGTCGCTACCGGTCTGTTCGGCCAACAACACCCAATCGCGACAATCTTCAAATCCTGGAACACCGCTGGGAAAACAGAGGCGATCGGACCGGCCGATCTTCAGTGCTCCGAAGCGGGTGGTTGAGATTTCCATGGCCAGGCGTATCAAAAAGTGCGTCCGTACTTACAGGGGCCTCTAAAGAGGCCGAGCCTAAAGGCTTCATCGGCTTTAGCCAGCAAGCCGGCCAGTAAAAAGGGCAATCTGCGATCTTTGGAAAAAGCTGGTGGATTTTCCCGATGCACCGTTTTTAACGTAATTAGGTTCTAGGTCTGATATTCGGTCCGCACGATATGGGGGATCGACGTGAGCGGGTATCGTTTACATGATTTGCGGGATTTCGACCCTAATCTCTCTTTGAACTAATCAATTTGTGGGAAATTCGCCCGCACCCTCTTGCCGTCGGGTGAAAAAATGTCATAACAGAGTTTGGTAACACGGTGAGCGGCACCCGGATGAGGACGGACATTGATTTTATCGTTGGCGAGTTCGCCCGTTCCCTCGATGAACGCCACCGGATTTCGTTGCCAAACGAGATGGTCGATCCGCTGAAGGCGAAAGACGGTCAGTGCATATTGGCCAAGGAGAGGCCCGGATGCCTCAGTTTGTGGAGCAAAAACGGCTGGCAGGAAAAGCTCGACGAGGGCATTGCGCTGGTCCACGGAAAAATCCGAGCAGGCAAGCTGGAGGGAAGGATTCACCAGGTGCAGCTATTGGGGCGATTGCTTTCAACCCGACACCGCGAAGTGACGATCGCGGCTCGCAATCGCCTGCTGGTACCCGAAGGATTTCGCGAGTTCCTGGGAGTCGAGCCTGGAGGCGACGTGTTGGTCATTGGGGCCGCGGTTTGCATCGAAGTATGGCAACCCGATGCCTGGCTCACCTATCTCAACCGCCGCATTCCCCGGTTCCGCCAGCTATTCGACAAATTATCAAGCTAAACCAGTTATCAGCCTAAACCAGGACTGAATAAAGGAACGAAACAACGCGACCATGCCCGGCCAAGGTTAACGGCATCTAACACTATTTGCCCCGTGTCGCCCGAATAGGAATGTAAGTCACCTTCGACCGGGAATTTTGGCAAGGATGTCATCTGACACATCTGGCCGGGCATGGCGTTTTTCTTCGCGTTGTATCCGTGGGCCGTTCCTAGGCGTTTTCCTCTGCGTCCCCAGCGACGGCCGGTGGCGCTGGATTCGGATCGGCCGGCATGTTCTGGACCGCCAAAAAGCCCATCCGCAATTCGTGCATCAGGCTTTCGAGCCCTTGATCCTCTTCCGGGGACAGGTTGCCCTTTGTTTTTTCCTGCAGCACTCCCAGCAAATCAATGAAGTGCTTTGCGTGAATGGGATGAACATCTGCTTCACCACTCATCGGATTCGGTAGCGCGCCCAGGCTGACCATGACCTGGGTAGCCAGCAGGCTTACGATCGTCTGAAAGTCGGCCGGCGGCATTGGCTGGTCCCCCCCCGTCCCTGCTGGTTCGCTCCCTGTTGGCTCGCCCCGCTGCTGCTCTGCTTGTTCTTTTTCCGACTGGACCTGCGATTTCCAGTCTTCGTCGATGATGATTTTTTTTTCGTCGGTCATGGTTCGTTTCGTGAAATCGTCCGCTTGGCTAAAAATTGGTGCTCGCCTCTTCATCGGCCAATCGGCCTTGTCGTGCTCGCGAAGCGAGATGAGCGACGCCCGCGCCGATGAATCCCGCGAACAGTGGATGAGCGTGGGTCGGCTTGGATTTGAATTCCGGATGAAACTGGACTGCAACAAACCAGGGATGTTCCGCAAACTCCACAATCTCGACGAGTTTGCCATCCAGACTAGTCCCCGCGAAGCGCATACCATGAGCGGCAAATTGCTGGCGGTAAACATTGTTGAACTCGTAACGATGTCGATGCCGCTCTGAGATCTGCTCAACGCCATACGCGTCTCGCGACAAGCTCTCCGGATCAAGCTGGGCGAGCTGCGCTCCCAAACGCATCGTGCCGCCCTTGTCGACGACCGTCCGCTGTTCGTCCATCAAACAGATTACCGGGTGCGGTGTGTCCTTGTTGAATTCGGTCGAATCGGCCCCGTCCAGACCGACCATATTTCGTGCGAATTCGATCACAGCGCACTGCATTCCGAGACAGATTCCCAGGAAGGGGATCGACCGTTCACGAGCGAAGCGAATGGCCTGAACCTTGCCCTCGATACCCCGTTCCCCAAAGCCACCCGGCACCAAAATTCCGTTATACCCTGACAAAAGGCGCTCAGGTCCCTCGCGCTCGACGTCCTCGCTCTGGATCGGCTGAATGCGAATCTGGGTGCGGTTCGCGATCCCGGCGTGATCGAGCGCTTCGTAAATCGACTTGTAGGCGTCGCGGTGCGCGGCATATTTACCCACAACCGCGATACTGATTTCATGGTCCGGGTTTCTCAGCCGGTGCATCAAATCGCGCCAATCGTCCATCTCCAGCGCGTCCGCGTTGAGTCGGAGACCATCGACAATCAGTTTGTCCAAGCCGTTGTCTGCCAGGCTGAAGGGCACTTCATAAATCGAAAAGTCCTTGTCTTTTTCTTCGATGACAGCGTCGAGCGAGACGTTGCAAAAGAGCGCAATCTTCTCGCGGTCTTCTCGCGACATCGACTGTTCGGTTCGACAGACCAGTACATCCGGCTGAATACCAATTTCGCGCAACTGACCGACCGAGTGCTGCGTCGGTTTCGTCTTCAGCTCGCCCGCCGCCTTCAGATAGGGTACCAGCGTCAGATGAATATAGAGACAGTTTTCTTTGCCAACATCCAAGGCAAACTGGCGGATCGCTTCCAGAAAGGGCTGGCTTTCGATGTCGCCAACCGTGCCGCCGATTTCGGTAATCACCACGTCGGTATCGGCACCCGCCAATTTGGAGATCACATCCTTGATTTCGTTGGTCACGTGGGGAATGACCTGGACCGTCTTGCCCAAATACTCTTTTCCTTCACGCTCCTTGTTGATCACCGCCAGGTAGATCTGCCCGGTTGTGTAGTTCGAGTCTCGCGTCAGAACGCTATTCGTAAATCGCTCGTAATGACCGAGATCCAAATCGGTCTCGCTACCGTCATCCAGAACATAGACTTCGCCATGTTGAAACGGGCTCATCGTTCCTGGATCTACATTGATGTAGGGATCCAGTTTTTGCATTCGCACCCGTAGACCACGGTGCTCTAGCAACATCCCGATCGATGCGCTAGTCAATCCCTTTCCAAGAGAGCTTACGACGCCTCCGGTAACGAAAATATGCTTGCTCATGCTTGCGACCTGAATATTCTTCCTGAATAAAGTCTCGAAAAATCGCATCCTAGCATCTATCTCAGCCTATCACGCCGATGGTGCACGTATCTAGCCCAGGCAAAAAGCAGGCGAAAACGTAAAGGCGGAATGTCCGCCCGCAACTTCTCTGTGCCTGGATCCATGTGTTGGCCTGCTTGTGTTGGACTGCTTGTATCGGGCTGCGGCTATTTCACTCTGATCTTTCACTCCGATCTTTCACTCTGCAAACCCAAACAACCGAAAAGCATTTTCCGTTGTTTGCCGGGCAAACTCCTCGAAGTCCTGCTCGCGAACTTCAGCCAACAGCGTGGCCGTATCAACAACGTGAGCCGGCTCATTGCGCCGGCCTCGTCGCGGTTCGGGCGACAAATAAGGCGCATCCGTTTCCACCAGGATTCGGTCGTTTGGGATGGAGGCAGCGACACGCCGCAAAGCTTCCGACTTTTTGAACGTGACCATTCCGGCAAAGCTAATATAAAGCCCAAACTCAAGGCACTCTGCCGCGACCCTTTCGTCGCCGACAAAGGAATGCATAACACCCGACAACGGTCCGCGCTCGCGCGCCGCACGCAACATGGCGACGACCTCCAGTTCGCTCTCGCGCGTGTGGACTATAAAAGGCAGACCCGTCGCCTGCGACAAGCGAAGATGCCGATCGAAGTAGTCTTGTTGAACCTCGAACGGCGTGTAGTCCCAGTGCCGATCAAGTCCGGTCTCACCAATCGCGACAACCTTGCTGGCACTCGACAACGCGACGACGCGGTCCCAGTCTCCGGGTTGGGCCTGTTCACAGTAATTTGGCTGGATTCCGACGGCGGCGAAGACGGCATCGTGGGAGGCGGCCAGGGCAACAGACTGGTCGCTCGATTCAGCCCCGATGCCGACCGCGATCATCTTGTGAACCCCCGCCTGCACCGCGCGCCCGATAACGGCGTCCCGATCATCCGCAAATTCATCTTGATCCAGGTGAGCGTGCGTATCGATCAGTTTCAACACGACTTAGCCGTCGTTGCAGATTTCCGCGGTTAGCTCTTCAAGCGATTTCAAATGTCCTTGCGCCGCTCCCAACGATTCCTTCGCCAGAACCTGTGCCGTCAGGTTGCCGCTCAACTGTTCCACAATGCCGCGGATCGTATCGACGTCCCGCTGCTGGTATTCGGCAACACGCTTGAGCAGGAAATCGAGCGAGAGAAAATTCATCTCGGCAAATTGCGACGGGTAATCACCCATATCGACGATTCCGCCCTCCTGGTTCACCTGGTCCGCGATTCGCTGACAAGTGCGTTGCTGGTCCGATACAATATCCAGCAGAACTTCCGTCGCCTTGGCATCGCCTCGATGCGTCCACGGCGTCGCTTCGACAAGGTACATCGGTAGGGAACGGTAATGGATGATCAGCAGCTGATTCAGCGCATTCACGGAACTTCTAAAATCCAAAGTCGCCATCCCTGTTACCCTAACCGAAGACATGCTGACAAGCCGCTATGGCCCATTCGTGGAGGCCGTCCCATTGAATGACCATAAACAGGATCGGTGCCGTGACCAACGCCACATACATACCGGGAATCGATATCATCGGAAACTGCACGGGGCCGCGATCGTCGGGCTCTGGTTCAAGCGTCATGACCTTGACCACTCTCAAATAGTAGAAAAGGCTGATCGCGGTATTGATCCCGCCAATGAAAAGCAGCGCGATCATCTTTGCCTCGTACAGCCGATAGAAAATGAGCAGCTTTCCAATGAAGCCGGCCAGGGGTGGTAGTCCGACCAGACTGAATAGGATTGCCGAAAAACAAACGACCACCCCCGGGCTGCTGCGGACGAGTCCTCGGTAGTCGTCGATCTCCTCGCTGAACATGGTATTGCGCAGGAAGGCGACGATCGCAAATGCCCCCAGGTTCATGAATACGTAAATCGCCACGTACACCAACAGCGCTGCGAAAGCTCCTTGAGCCGCCGCTCGGTCGGTATTCATGAGCGACATCCCCGCCGCGACGGCCATCATCATATAGCCGGCATGAGCGATCGTTGAATAAGCGAGCAGCCGCTTGATGTTGGTTTGACCGTATGCCGCAAGGTTTCCGAACGTACAGGTCACCGCCGCGATGACGGCGATCACATAGCTGATCAGGGTGCGGATATCCGCCAATCGCGCCTCGCCATCGCCGACGCTACCGTCCGCCATGGCCTGAACCACTTGCGTGGCAACCACCGGATCTTGAGCCACCGTTTCTTGAGCCAGCATATCTTGAGCCAGCAACGCTGCAGACGGTACGCTGCTCAAGCCAACCGCCACCCTCACTAGCAGCGCAAGCGCCGCCGCCTTGGAGGCGACCGACAAGAAAGCGTTCACCTCGGCACTGGCCCCTTCGAATACATCGGGACACCAGAAATGAAAGGGAACTGCCGACAGCTTAAACGCGAGGCCGACCATCACCATTAAGCCGCCCAACAGTAAAACCAACTGGGAATCCGCACCGGCACCGGCAGCAAGATTCGCGGCGATCGTTGGCAGGTGAGCGGATCCGGTGACGCCGGCAATCAGGCTAATGCCATACAGCATGACGCCGGCCGCCCCAGCACCATAGATCGAGTATTTCAATGCTGCTTCGCTCGATTTGCGCCGTCCCTTCAACATGCCGGCCAGCACATAGGAAGGAACGCTGGCCATTTCCACGGCCAGGAAAACAATCAACAGATGATTCGCCGAGGCCATCATGCACATGCCCAGAATCGCGCCCAACACCAGCGTGTAAAAGTCGGCCGCATCCTCTTCATCGGGAATCCCCGATAGACGCGTCAAAATGACAAACAGAATCGTAAAGAATATCAGGAGTGCTCGAAAAAAGACGGTAAACGGATCGTGTACCAGCAATTCTGTAAAAATCGCCTGTCGAGGATCATTCAGATGATTCCACGGCGCTGAAAACCAGCAGCGCGGCACAGGATCCAACCAGACACAGGATCCACGTTGGGAACAGGCGGCGGGTGAGATCCGACACGCGCATGACGAGCATCAAGATGATCGTCACGACGAGAATCGTTTCCGCGCGGAACTGCCACAACGAAGTCGTGGTATCGCTCAGGAGTCTATTGACGAGTTCGACGTATTCCACGGCGTAGCGCTATCCAGTGGGAGATGATTCAAGTGGTAACGGTGGTTTGACCTCAAGCCCGACCGGTCGATCCAGTCGTAGTTTTCCAAACGCGTTGACCTGAGGTGGTGCGACCTGCGGTGGGTCAACTTGAGGTGGTGCAACTGGTCGTATAACCGGGCGAACCCTGGGCACATTACTGGATGCCGTCGCGTCGGGCTGCTCTTTGGCGAAATCATCCTGCCAGGCCGTCATGTCATCAACAACTTGATTCACCGACGGCGTCATGTACGTAAACACCGCTCGTGGATAGACCCCCAACAAGACTGCAAAAATACAGAGCGGAATGGCGATCGACAATTCGCGAGAAGTAATGGGGGTCAACGCTTCGGGGTGCGGACCCTTGTACTCAGCTCCCAGGTAAACGCGTTGTAGCGCCCACAGAATATATCCGGCCGTCAAGATAACGACGGATGCCGAGATAATCGCTAACACCTTGCTGAAATTCCAGGCAGCAAACACCGGCAGCACTTCACCCCAGAAGCCGCACAAGCCAGGCAAACCGAGACCCGCAAAAAAGATCACCACGGCCAGGCCGCTGTAAACTGGCATCTTGGCGAACAGACCGCCGAACTTGTTCAAGTCGCGATGGTGGACGCGATCGTAGATAACGCCAACCAGAAAGAACATACCCGCCGAACTGATACCGTGGGCAATCATCTGGAACATGGCGCCATTCATACCCATCTTCCAGTAGTCGCTGTTCATCTGCGTCCCGGGCACGGCGCTCCAGACGCCAATCCCCAACACGACATATCCCATGTGGCTGACGGAACTGTAGGCCACCATCCGTTTGAAGTCGGTCTGCGCCAGTGCGGCAAACGCACCATAGACCATACTGACCACGCCAATCAGGCAGACGATCCACGCCAGGTTGTAGCCTGCCTCGGGACAAATCGGATAACAGATCCGGATGATGCCGTAGCCGCCCATCTTCAGCAGGACCCCGGCCAGAATCATCGAAATCGGCGTGGGGGCCTCCACATGCGCATCGGGTAACCAGGTATGCAGTGGCACGCTGGGCACCTTGATGATGAAACCGACGAACAGCAATACGAACGCCCACCACTGAATCGACCTGCCGCCTTCGCTGAACGCCGGCCCACTGAACAGCTTCGTGTGCTGTCCCATCTGCTGAAGGGCCAGAATATTGAACGTATGCAACTTGGCCTCGGGCGCCTCGTCGAGACTGGGGACACCTTCGAAGCTGCTAACCACATGCGCGTCGGCCAGCTGCTGATCGGTAAGTTCTCGCAAGTCGCTGTTGAAATACAGCATCAGGATCGCGATCAACATCAACACGCTGCCGAGCAACGTGTACAGAAAGAACTTGATCGCGGCGTATTCACGTCGCGGCCCACCCCAAACGCCGATCAGGAAATACATCGGCAGCAGCATGACTTCCCAGAAGACGTAGAACAGGAAGAAGTCGAGCGCCATAAACACGCCCAGCATTCCCGTCTCCAGCAACAGAAACAGGACGCAGTACGCTTTGACGTGCTTGTTAATCGGCCAGCTGGCCCCCATCGACAGCATCGAGATGAAGGACGTCAGCAGCAGCAGCGGGAAACTGATGCCGTCGATCCCCATGAAATACTGAATATCGAACGACGGAATCCAGTCAAACTGAAAGACATTCTGCATCTTCGCCACCCCCAGCGAGAACTGGGCGTTGTGGACTCCTTCGGCGCCGGCAGTGCCATATACACCGTCAGCAGAAAAACAGCCATGGTCACGATCAGCGTAAAGAACTTGATGCCCTGATCATTATCCCGCCGAAAAAAGAGCAGGATGAATGCACCAATGGTTGGCAAAAAGACCAAGAGACTGAGCGGTAATACGTAAGGATTCTCCATCGATCGGTGACCCTGTTTCGTTATCTTTCGTTATGAATTGATTTAGTCCCGAATTCCCAATGTCGCCAGCAAGAAAGCGGCGACCGTCCCGACGACGATCAACACGACATACTGACGAATCTGTCCTGTCTGAACGTTGCGCAATGCCAAACCAACGGAGTACGTTCGGCGGGCAACCCAATTGACCGAGCCGTCGACAAACGTCTGGTCAACCCAGCGATCAAAACCACCCGAAAACCGAGTGGCAAACCGCGCCGTATTGTCGATCAGCCAATCGATCACACCGCGGTCGATACCAGCCATCATTCGACCCAGCATCAACGTAGGTTTTACGAAAAGCACATCGTAGATCTCGTCAAACCACCACTTGTTTCGCAGAAATTTGTAGATCGGCTGGAACATCCCACGAATCTCAGCGGGGTTCAACAACCGCCACCAATAAATGCAGCACGCCATTAACAGGCCAGCGGCGGCGGTGGAGAACGCCGTTAAACCCGCCATCCGGTGAATTTCTTCCGCATGCGATTGGTGCTCATGGGGAATCACGATTCCCGAACCCTCAATACCAGCATGCACCCCATCAGGAATCGCCTGCTCTAACATCTGCACCAACGGCGCTGTCGCATTGTTCGTCAGCGTTACCGGATGGGGCGTCGCAACGAAGACTGCGAAGACCGACAGCACAGCCAGGGGAATCCACATCACCGACGGCGATTCGTGGGCGTGGTCGTAACGATGCTGATCGCGTGGTGGTCCAAGAAACGTCATGAACCACAAGCGAAACATGTAGAACGCGGTGATCGCGGCACCAGCCGCCGCAATAAAGAACATCACCTTTAGCGCACCGTTCTCCGTACCGAACGACAACGCCTGGTCCAGGATGGCGTCTTTCGAGTAATAACCGCTGAGCCCAACGACCAGCGGAATGCCGGCACCCGAGATCGCCAGGCAGCCGATCAACATGGTGAAGGCTGTAATCGGCATCTTCTTCAGCAAACCGCCCATGTCGGTCATTTCGTTACTGTGCACGGCATGAATCACCGATCCTGAGCACAGAAACAACAGGCTCTTGAAGAAGGCGTGCGTAATCAGATGCAACACGCCGGCCACCCAACCGCCCACACCCAGGGCGAACATCATGTAGCCCAACTGACAGAGAGTCGAATATGCAAGCACCCGCTTGATGTCCGTCGCCACGATCGCAATCGTTGCCGCCATGAACAACGTGATGCAACCGATCGTCGCAATAACCAGCAAGACCTCCGCGGTAAACACGGGATAGAAGCGCGCCGTCAGAAAAACACCGGCGGCGACCATCGTTGCGGAGTGTACTAACGCGGATACCGGGGTCGGACCTTCCATCGCATCGGGAAGCCATGTGTGCAGCGGGAACTGCGCGCTTTTGCCGACGCATCCGCAAAAAATCCCCAAGCCGGCGACGACCAACAACCCGTAGCCGTAGCGTTCCTTTCGCCAATCGTCGGTAGCCGCTGAAATCTCACTCTTGGCGACGGCCAGGCCGTCGGGTTGCCCCAAGTGCCCGTTCACGATCGACGCGACGTGCTCCGAGGCCGCAGCCTGCACCATGCCGTCCGGGACGGCCAGTTTGTAATCGTTGGCTTTCGTCCGTACCTGAGCAAAGATTCCGTCGTCGCCCCCGAACTCGAAGGTACCCAGCGCACCGAACAGCGCCATCAGTCCGATGATCATTCCGAAGTCGCCCACGCGATTCATAATAAAGGCCTTATTGGCCGCGGTGGACGCGCTGTGGCGTTCGACGTAAAAGCCGATCAGGAAATACGAACAAATGCCGACCAGTTCCCAGAAAACAAACGTCATCGCGACGTTACCGGAGATGACGATGCCCAGCATGCTGAAGCAGAATAGCGAAAAATACTGGAAGAAGCGGTGATAACGCCCACGGCGGTGCAAGTGACTGCCGTCCGGCATCGTGACTTCGTGGTCTTCATAGTCCTCGACCAGTTCGTCGTGCATATATCCCATCGCATAGAAGTGGATGCACGTCGCAATGATCGTAACCATGCAGAACATGACCACGGTCAGCGCATCGATGTAATACCCGATGTTCAACCGCAGATCGCCGAACTCTGCCAACGTATACCAGGTACCGTGGTAGTCGATTTTCTTCTTGGCCTTCTTAGCGTGGTGGCCATGATCATGACCGTGCTGGTCGCCAGCATGAGCGGCGGAATCGTCGTGATCACCGTGCGCGTGGTCGCGCTGCCCGTGGTCGTCCTGCTCGTGTTCTTCGTCGTCGGCCTGGCTGGATTTGACCAGAGTAAGCGGTACGGCAAGTCCGGCATGCTCGCCTTCGTCGTGACTGGGCGCCCGCCATCCGTTCACGCCGATCCAGGTTGCCAACCCCATTAAGGAGAGAGCAACCGCGCCCAACATCGCCCCGGTAGCGACGTATCCAGCCGCACGTCCGAGTCTTCCCATCCGTGAACCGAACAACAGGATCGTCACGAAGGACAGCAATGGCAAAAGCCAGGCGATCAAATAGAGCGTTGAAAGATATCCTTCGTTCATCAGCCCTTTAGCTCGTCCGCGCGATCCACGTCCACGGTGGAATGGTTGTTATAGAAATTCAAGACAATAGCCAAGCCAACGGCCGCTTCGGCCGCGGCGAGCACGATGACAAACAAGGCAATGATCTGACCGTCCAGACCAATACCCGATGCGTCTCGACTGAAAGCGACGAAGTTCAAATTTGCACCATTCAGAACCAGTTCAATGCCCATGAGCACTCCCAGGGCATTACGCTTGGTCGCCATACAAACGGCGCCGCACACAAACATGACCGCGGCTACCACCAGGAAATGCGAAGTCGTAATCGGTCCACCCAACGTCATGACTGCTCCTCATCGTCAGCCCGTCGCGACTGCGCTCGACGCTTTGGCCTCGCCAAATACGCGGCGCCGACCAGGACGACCAGCAAATGGATAGAGATGATTTCGAACGGCAGCAAGTAGCCCGACTTGCCCGGCTTGTCTTCCGACGGCACGCCTAACAGCCCCAACCCAATGCGGGCCGCGGTAGGTTCAGGCACGACCAAAGTTGGCGACGGGGGCAAAGTTGGCGACGGGGGCAAAGTTGGCGACGGGGGCAAAGTTGGCGACGGGGGCAAAGTTGGCGACGGGGGCAAAGTTGGCGACGGGGGCAAAGTTGGCGACGGGGGCATCGTGGACGACACCGGCGCGGTCGCCGACGCCGGTTCGCCAATTTGAGCGACCAGCGGCAACAGAACCGCCAACGCCGCTCCACCCACCAGGGCGGCGATCACCCATTCACCACTGCTGGTCCGAATCGAAACGAACGGACTTTGTGCCGTCAGCATGACACCGAAGACCAACAGGACCAGTGTGCCGCCGACGTACAATACCAACTGCATCGCACCGACAAAGTCCGCACCGGCCAGGAAAAACAGACCGGCCGTCGCCGCCAGACAGATAATCAAATAGAACGCCATCCGGACAACGTTGGCCGTAAACAGAACACCTAACGCAAAAACGCACGCAATTCCTGCGAACAGATAAAAGAACAGCGCATGCCAGGTAGGATCCATCTAAGCCTTTCGCCTTACGTCGTGGAACGGAACTTGTTCCGTTTTCCCGGTTACCGCGTTGAGCTTCAACGGAACAAGTTCCGTTCTACCATCTTCCAATTCCTGGGGAGCGGCCCCACCGGAGCGAAAGGCGGCTGGTGCGATATCTCCCCCGTCGGGAAGGCCGAGCGCCTGCCAGGTAATCACTCCGACAAACATTACGGCGGCGATCGGTGTACAGTATTTCCAACACGTGGTAATGACCTGATCGATTCTCAACCGGGGTAATGTCCAACGCGCCCAGATCATGACGATTACGCCAAAGGTCGCCTTGGCTAACAGGTTGTGCAGACCGAGTACATTCGCAATAAAGAAGGACAAACCGCTAAGTTCTGCTGCGTGCCCTTCGAACAGGAACTGTGCGATGGGAATCGGTCCATTCCAGCCGCCGAAAAAGAGCAGCGCGCCAGCGCCGAGACCAGCACCATCGATCCGTACTCGGCCATGAAGAAGAACACCCAACGGATACCGGAGTACTCCGTATGGAATCCCGCGACCAATTCGCTTTCCGCTTCGGCCAGGTCGAATGGAGCCCGGTTCACACTGGCCAGCGCGCAGGTGAAGAAGACCCAAAAGGTGCAAAACGTGAACGGGTCGTGAAAGATGTACCAATTCGTAAACCAGCCTTTTTGGTTATTTGCGATCACGGTCAGATCCATGCTTCCCGCGATCATGACCGGGATCACCACGCACAAACCAAGCGGCACTTCGTAACTGACAACTTGCGCCGCTTCACGCATACAGCCAAACAGCGACCATTTGGAACCGGACGCGTAGCCGGCCAGGATGACCGAGAAGACTTCCAGTCCTAACACGGCCAACACGAAGAAGACCGCGACGTTCATTTCGAGTGCTACCCACCCGGTGGCGAACGGCATTGCTAGAAACGCGCAGTACGATGCGCAAAAGCCGACGTAGGGCGCGATGCGGAACAGGAACCCATCGGCGCTGGCCGGCATCAGATCTTCTTTGCTGAGCAGCTTGATACCGTCGGCTAAGCCTTGCAGCCAGCCGAATTTACCGCCCACACGAGTCGGGCCCAAGCGGTCTTGAATACGACCCGAAACCTTCCGTTCAGCCCACACAAATACCAGGGCACCCACCGCCGGGATCTGAATGATCAGCGCCGCGGCGAACAAGGCCACGACGACACTGGCCGGCGACTCGCCTATATAGCCTTTGAGGAATTCGAACACGCCTATTAACCTATGCGTCCCTGCGAAGCCGTCGCGATTGTCCACAAAAGCGTGAACTATGGCACACCAAGGCAGTTATGGGCAAGACCCCAAGGGAATTTCGGATTGTGGATTGCGGATTATTCGATTGCGGATTGGGGATTGGGGATTGCGGATTGTTTAGTCGCGACCGTTACGTTCCAGAATTCAATCCGAAATCCGCAATCCGCAATCCGCAATAAGCTACCTGTCGATTTCGCCCATGACGATGTCCAGAGAGCCGATGATCGCTGGAATATCGGCAATCAACGTGTTTTTGCACAATACGTGAGCGACCGAAAGATTGCAAAAACAGCTGCTCCTTGCGCGTACTCGCCAAGGGATCGCCGACCCGTCGCTGACAAGATAAAAACCCATTTGCCCGCGCGGCGCTTCGGTCTCCAGGTAAACTTCGCCCTTCGGCAGCTTCTCGTTCAGTTTGACCGGTTCTCCATGCGAACCAGCTGCGGTGCTGTAGCGATCAATCGCTTGGCGCACCAGGTCGATCGCTTGCCGGACTTCGATCATTCGGACGTAAAACCGATGCCAACAGTCCCCCAGCGTCGCTTCGGCGGGAACCGGCGGATACTTGTGATCACTTGGATAATGGCCATCCTTTTCAACGATCACTTCGAACGCGTAGCCGTCGTACATGTCCGTGTAGAATTCTTCGCCATCACGCCGCAGATCCTGGTCAACGCCACTACCCCGCAGCACAGGGCCGGTACATCCATAATCAATTGCGGTCTCGGCGGACATCACGCCGATATCGGCTGTTCGTTTGATGAAGATGGAGTTGGTGGTCAGCAACGCATGGCATTCGTCAATGACCGGCAGCAACTGGTCCAAGAAATCTTCGCACTTTTGTAACCAGCCGGGCGGCAGATCGGCGGTCGCGCCGCCAACGGTCAAGTAGCTATAGGTCAACCGCGCGCCACAGGCCAGTTCGAACAGATCGAGTATCTTTTCACGTTCCCGGAAGGCGTACAAAAAGGGACTAAAGCTGCCCAGATCCAATCCATACGCTCCCATACCGACCAGGTGACTGGCGATACGACCCATTTCGCTAATGATGACGCGCAGGTGTTTGGCCTTTTCCGGCAACTGCAGATTCATCAACTTCTCGACGCACAGCGACCAGCCCAGATTCATATTCATCCCGGCCAGATAGTCCATGCGATCGGTATAAGGAATCCATTGCCGCGGAGTTAGATTCTCACCGATTTTCTCGGCACAGCGATGCAGGTAACCGATATGCGGAACGACTTCCGAAACAATTTCGCCATCGGTTCTCAACACCAGTCGCAAGACGCCATGCGTACTGGGATGCTGCGGCCCCATATTGACCAACATTTCGTCGGTCCGGACGTCAAATTCAATGATGCGGGGATCGTCGACAGTAGACATTTTTGGATTGCGGATTATTCGATTGCGGATTTTGGATTGGGGATTGCGGATTGCGGATTGCGGATTTCGGATTTCGGATTTCGGATTGGGGATTGGGGATTGATTGGATTTTGGATTGGGATTTTGGATTGGGGATTGCGGATTTTCGGATTAGATTTCCAATCCGCAATCCGAAATCCGCAATCCTTCACCTGCATCTTATACCGTGGTATTCCAGCGGCATTTCGTAGTCTTTGCGCAGCGGATGTCCTACCCAGTCCTCCGGGCAGAGGATCCGCCGCAAGTTCGGATGGCCGACAAAGTGGATGCCGCACAAATCGTAAACTTCGCGCTCATGCCAGTCCGCGGTGCGCCATACGTCACTGACGGTGGGGACTTCCGGCAACTGCCCTTCCTGGTTGTCCTTCCAACGCGGAAGCAGGACCTTTACGACCATGCTGTTCTTGTGCTTGACGCTCCAGAGGTGGTAAACGACCTCGATATGCGGTTCCCACTCGACTTTGTCCGCCTTTTTTGGATCCGCCTCGAAGTAATCGACACCGGAAATACACGACAGGAAGTCGAACCCCAGGTCCGCCTCGTCGCGCAAGTAACGGCACAGATCAGGTAACCCTTCGGATGTAACTTCCACCCAGGGGTCGATCGCATCAAGATTCAGGCGCGTGACACGATCGCCAAATTTGTCTTTCAAGCGACTAACTAAATCCTGACCGCTCATGGGAATCCGCAACTAGATTGTATTTTGAAAGTAAATGATGGACGTGCTGGAAGCGTTCAACGGGCCAACACTGGCTGTTCGACCGGCGATGCGCACGGCACGGCATCGATAGCCGTCCGCTGCGAAGTAATCGCTCGTACCCAATCAAACGCCCCGGTTTTCCATTCGTACGCAAAGCCAACGAACAACACGGCGAAGAAAATCAGCGTTGCCGCGTAGACGAACCAGGTAAACTTCTGCGCAGCTGCACTGATCTCGGCCGCGGAACGATTGGCGTTCGGAGGCGAGATCTGCATTTCTTGAAACAACGGGGCGGCTTCCGCCATGGTTCTCTGTTCACTACCAGCAATCTCAGCCAATTGCGTTTGCTTGCCAAAAACCGTCGCGGCGGGAAATAAGAAGGCAACTTCTGCGTCGAAGACAATAAAGACCAAAGCGACCACATAAAAGCGGATGTCGAACTGAACGAAGCTCGATCCAATCGCCGGTTCACCGCACTCGTAAATTTCCGATTTTTCCTTGTTCGGCGCCTTGGGACGGACCAGCCAGCCCATCATCAAATTGGCGAACAGGAACAGGAATCCGACGGCGGTAAAGAGCGCCAGATAGGCGACGATTTCGGTAGGAGTAGCCATGGAAAGTAGGCGTAGCCATGGAAAGTAGGCGTAGCCATGGAAATACGTGTTGCTGAAAGAAGTTAGCCCGGCATTGTAGGCCACCAGCTAATCACTCGACAAGGGGACGATGCTGGCAAGTCGCGACCGATCACCGCGAATGAATCGCTGCGAATGATTCACAGCGGACGAATCGCGACAAATGACCCAACACCCAAGACAAACGACCCGCGGCAAATGAACACAGCGCCACGCGGTTCAGCTGATGCCACCCGAGTCGCTATCGAAGTTGCCCTCAGCCGCACCGCTATCGGCCGTTAAGGGTTGGCGACCGGCGAAACCGTCCGAGAGCTCGTGCCAGTGCACTACTTCGGACTCGTCAAATTTCCAGCACAGATAAACGACGCGGTCATCCATAAAACTGGGGAAATCGACCAGCCCTTCGACCGCGTTTTTCGGTTCTATTCCCAATTCACGCAGTTCTTCGACGAATTCCTTTAGCCGATCGTTGTCTTTCTCCAATTCCTCCTCAATCTGCGCAAGCTCTTCGCCATACATATCGACCGGTTCGGATTCGCGGCGAGATTGCAAATAAGATAGCCGCTGGCGACGATCAACGACTTCGCGCGAAAGGTTGGACAGATCGCGACAAATCACGCGAACCAAAGGCAACATTGCGTTGGCTTCTTCAACGGTAAACAGGCGTTTGAAATCCGAAGCGTCCATAACTGCAATTCGTACTACAAATGGGGTCAGCTAATTGGGGCCAGCTAATTGGGGCCAGCTAATTGGGGCCAGCGTGTACGGGTTCGGTAATGACCTTGGAATCGGAAACGGCCGTAGGATTCAAGGTCGCCCGACCCCAACTAATGTCGAGCGGCAAACGGGAGAAATCTACAATGCAGCCGTCTCGACTGTAACAACTCAAATCGTGTGTCGCGCCCATAAAAATACAATCGACCGGGCACGGCTCGACACACAAAGCACAAAACATGCACTTGCTGTAGTCAATCGCAAAGCCGGTAATCTTGAACCCTTTACCGTTCTCAACACGTTCCTTGCCAATATAAATGCAGTCGACAGGACATGCCTTCGCACACTGGTCGCACGAAATACATGTCGTAAGGTCGTAGCGGTGAAAACCACGGTACCGCGGCGCGACTGGCACCGGCAGCTCGGGGTATTCAAAATGTTGAGTAAACGTTTTGCGATCGGGATCGTAGGTTCGCCACCAATAGCGCAACGTTACCGCCATTCCGTGAACCACGGTAACAACAGCCGTCACAACGTCTCGAAGCCACTTACCCATTGATCAAGTCCACCCTCTTACGGCTTACGGTATCGGAACGACGATCTTCCTTCGCGAGACAACTTCCGATGCGGCAGCATATTCCAAAAAACTGGCTACGCTGAATTATAGGCGCAAGTCCACCCCTCGCAACTCTGCGACCATCTTCGCAACGATTGCCTAAACTCCGCACCGGGGCAAGCACCGGGGCAAGCACCGGGGCAAGCACCGGGGCAAGCATCGTGGACCGCGATATGGTCGTCGCAGGGCCAGCGTTCGTGGCCAGCAACGCGCAGGACGTCCAACGACACTCGGCCCACCAACTATGACGCTCAATCCATCCTTCCAATTACCTCAATTTCTTACCTCTATCTCGTCGCCACCCAATCGCCGTATTGCGTCTGTGCCGCGTGCCCGACCCCTGGGCGAATCCCCCCTAACGCCGGCCGCCAAGACACCCCCTCCATTTAGGGGATAATTTTGGTTCAAATGAGTAACAACTGTCCAATGAATGGCAAACTGACCGTTTATTGGTCAGATCG
>CAWJNN010000026.1:0-19277 GCA_963844115.1 uncultured Planctomycetales bacterium
CTGGACCTCTCGCTTGCTGATCGTCATCGTGGTTCCCGGTTTGTGCATTGATTCGACAGTCATTTTCTCGCTCGCGAGCTCTGCTACTCAATATTTTCAGAGACGATCTGCGGATCACCGGCGAGGTTCTTCGGTTCGGCAAACAAACTTTGCGACGAGGTGCCATGTAGCCGCTTGCCGTTTCTTCGCTCTTCCACCAGCCGCAGCATCCTCTGCTCCAAGTCCTCGAAATGGCTTTCCCAAGACCACTCGCGCTCAATAAAGTCGCGAGCCGCCTCGCCCAGGTTGATTCGGCGCAGGGGATCATTCAACAAGTCGACGACTTGCTGTGCAAACTCATCTGCGGAATCGGCGACGACCGCGTTTTGGCCAGCGGCTGCACCAATTCCTTCGTTGGCAGCAGGCGTCATGACGAGAGGCAGTCCCATCGCCATCGCTTCCAGCACCTTGTTTTGAAGGCCGGCTGCTATTCGTATCGGGGCAACGGCGATTTGCGCCTTATTCGTGTAAGTCCGCATGTCGTCGACGAAACCGGTAACCTGAATGGAGGGGTCTGAGGCTAACGCAACGACAGCAGGCCTCGGATCTTTGCCTACAATCTTCAGTTGGACCGAGGGACAGCGCTGTTTGATGATAGGAAATATTTGTTCACAGAAGTACGTGATGGCATCCACATTGGGCACGTAATTCATGTTGCCCGTGAAGATCAAGCTCGCCGGCTCTTTTTCGCATTGGGCGTCCGGCGCAAAGTACGCGACGTCCAGGCCGTGCGGATTAACGAAGACATTGTCCTGCTGTCCATCCGGATCGATTTCACGGCGGTCTCTTTCGGAAATCACGCAACAGAGATCCATCTGTCGGACCACTTCGGGTTCGTAGCGTCTCACGCGACGAAATTCGGTCTTGAAAAGCAGCCGCTGAATGGGACTCGATACGTGGTCCTTCATCCGTTTTAAATTCAGAGTCTGGACCGGTTTGAGGTCCAACACGCGGGGGCACGCGTTGATGTCGGCCAGATACTGGGCACTGCGCAGATGGTAGCCATAAGCAAGATCGATTTGTTCTTCTTCGATCAGCCTGGCAATGCGCTGGCGCATCTGTCGCGAGCGAAAGTAGTGTACCTGCAGGGGGTCGGCCGACAACAAGCCTTTTACGCAGTTGCTGAACGACCTCCAGCGAGGCAAGCAGACGATCTCCACTCGTTTGCAGTACGGGGCAACCAGCTCCGTCTGTTGCGCCATCTCTTCTGAGGCGGCAAATGACATAAAGAATATTTCGTGTCGCGACGAGAGATACTTCAACATGTGGTGGATCGTCGTTTTATCGCCGGTGCACAGATCCGTCGGCAGTCGAAATGTCGTGACAAGCAATCGCATGCGAACTCGCTTATTTGATGGCAACCAGTTTGACGTTGCGCAAGATCAGTGACAGCGGTGGACGGCGAAGATTGGCGGCGACCAGCTTGTTGTCGGCGGCCAGCGATTCGAGCCACTTGAGCGGAAACACCGGCGTGAGAAACGGCAGCTTGTAACCCTGGGACTTGATCAGGCTCTTCGTCTTGGAAAAACCCACGTCCGTGAAAAGCGCTTCCAGTTCGCGATTCGTGTATTCTCGAAGATGCAATCCTGTCGCGACGTCATCGAAATATTCGGATACATCGTGCGGCCCCGTCAGGCGATTCGGGGTAATGCAGATGTACATGCCGCCGGGAACGAGCGCCCGATAGATGTTCTTTAGCTGCGCTATCGCATCGTCAGGGTGAATATGCTCCATCAGTTGATTGCTATAAGCAACGTTGACACTGTTCTCCGGCACCGGAACGCTGGTGCCGTCAGATACTAGCAATTCCACATTCGGTGGGAATCGGTTATCCGTAACCACCGTAGATACGTCGACCGCATACACGTGCCGGACCCGCTTGGCGATTTGTATAGCCAATTTGCAGTCACCGGGACCTAGTTCCAGGAACGTGTAATTTGGCTTGAGAAAAGATCGCAGAAACTTCATTTCCTGGACAACTCGGGTCGGACATTCGCCCTGCTCCTGCTTTCGCGTCAGCATGGGATGATCCGGAACACGCCGAAACAACTCGTCGTAAAGCGTCGTATACAAGGTTTGTCGTTCCGACTGACTGGCGTCGCGCAGCCTGTTGGCCAGTTCCTTTTCGACTTCATAATGCCACTCGATGCGTTTCCGAGTCCGAGTGTCGCCGTTGGCGCGTCGCCTCCGCATCTCTCGTTCGGTGGTCCACATTTGGTTTTCTCCAAACAGTTTAATCCTTTATCGCACGGCATCGTTGGCACATCGGGAACTCACCGGGCGGCACTCGTTTTCACAACAAAAACACGCCCTTGCCGGCGTCATTGACTGGGTAGCCAGGGGCCGTCTTTAGTGGTGAATTCGTCCGTACCGATCTCATCGGGATCAGCCTCTCGCAGCGCCCTGGAATCAGCGATTAACAACCCCAGCAGAAGCCAGGTTTCCTTCGTGTAGATGGCTGTAATCGGCAAATTTCCCAGTCCCCAAACCGCAAGCATGGTTAGCCAGAATATCGCTGCAGATCGCGGCATGTGCGAAACTTGCTTGATAACGCTTAGCAGAATCGCGATCAAAATTGCGATGCCTACGATGCCAAGTTCGACCATCACCGCCAGAAACGAATTGTGCATCGCTTTAGGAAAACCAAGTGCGGCGATACAGGGCACGCCTTGGTTGCCGGCACCAAGTCCAAGCAGGGGGTATTTCGCACAGCTTTCCAGTCCCAAGCTCCATATCAATTTGCGCCCGGTAAGGTCGCCGGCCGCAATTTCCGTGTGGGTCGTCGCCAGCCGATCCATGGCCGCTTGAGGAGAGTACGAAGCCACGGCCAACAGGCCGCAAATCATGGCCACGGTCACGCCTATTGCACGAACACGATTCATACGAAATAGCAATGTGAGCGCGTACAACCAAGCGGGGGCGGTCATGAGGATCGCGAATCGAGTGGCGGTCAGGATGATGGCGAACAATGCCACAAAGACGCACACGATGTTCAGCCATCGCAAAACTTGTGCTCGCCGTTCGGCCACCGGTGCCATCGCCAGATAAAACGCCGCTGGGATCGTTAAGGCCAGGACGAATCCCGTGGCGTTGACACTGTCTCCCGTTGCCGACGCAAAACGCCCGTGCACTCTTTCCGCACCGGCGACGTAATTGAGAATCGTACTGGCGGCAGGGATCAGCCCGCCAAGAACGAATGCCTGTAAAGCCAGCCTCACCGAATTCTCGGTGCGAAATAGATCCCAGATAATCACGACGAAAAATGCCATGCGAAAATAGGTTCCCATGCGTTCGAGCGTGCTATCCGGGTCCACCGACCAGAAGATGCTGACGGCACTCCAAAGAGCGAACAAGCAGACCAATCCATGGAAAAGTGTTGGTCTTCGAACGCCATCCGATATCGTACTCAACAACCACACAGCCGCTACCACCAGGCCCATCAAGCGGCTGATGGTACCGAAGCCCTCGATGTGCGCACCTTTTTCCAGCGGAATCACAAAGATCAACAACAGGCTGAGCCAGTAGGCGATGTGATGCATAACGTCGTTCGGGTAAAAGGGCCTTATTCCAGTGTAATTGCCGCAGCAGCAAGACAAGATAAAAACTTGCCAAAAGCCGTGCCGCGGTCTCACATCGCAAGCGGGAAGCCTGTTCGTCCTGCACACGATTTGGCCATCACTCTAATCCCGCCCCTTGCCTGTTATCAGCACTCGAAAACGGTTCTGCACGATATTCCGCCGTACAGCGGAAAGGCCGGTGAAAAAGGCTAATGGCAAGGTCAGCGCTAACGTCACGGGGATGACCGTGACAAGAGCCAGCCAGGTATTGACGTTGACGACGTCGCTTAGACTCGCCACCACAACGAAGAGGCAGATGGTGACGAGCGCCGGACGAATCAGGGCGGGCAGGTTGCTAATGAGGGGAGCCTTAAGCACCTGGCCGAGTATGGCCGGGTAACCGATGCTAAGAATTAGCCGTCCGCAGATAAATCCGAGGCAAACGCCTGCGATTGGCCCATCGAGCCAACGCATGAATCCAATCGCGAGGACTATCGAAAGGATGCTCGACAATGCGGCAAGAGCCACTTTTTTCCTGAGGTCAAGTGTCAAGTTAATGAAATCCGAGTCAGCGCGAATCCATGAGTATTGGAAAATCATCAAGACGATCAAAAACAGCGTGGCAGAATCAACGATGTATTTGGCACTCACCCAGAGCCGGACGAAATCGTCGTTCCAAAAAATCATCGTCGCGCCCATCGCAGTGGTCGCCAGCCAGGTAAGAAGCAGCACTTCGCCACGCATTTGTGCGGTACGTACCAGATCACCACCGGCAAAGATTTTTCCGACACCTGGTACTGTTTCATAAACGAGATTGGTGATAAATCGCAGGACGCCTTCGGGCAAGTACCTGACCAGAGCATAGACGGTGACAACTTCGGGCGACGCGATAATCCCAAGTAAAATGACATCACTTGCATCCATGAGACGCGTGGTTAAGTCCGACAAGCTAAACCACCAGCTCCATCCAACGAACTGGCGCATGGTCTGACGATCAGGAAGTGCAACCCCAAACCAAGGTACGTAGAATCGGACTGCAACAAGAAATGCTAAACCGGTTATGATCGTCGTCAACACCATCGCCGCCGCTACGCCGACGATGCCCAGCCCCCAATGCAGGGCCAAGATCGTCAGCACGCCGCCAACAACCGCAAGTGTCGCAGACAGCCAGGCTCGTTTGTAGCTAAGATTCTCGCCGATCAACACCAACTCAGGCGCGTCCACGACACCGCGTAGAATCAAAATGGCAACGACCAGGGCCGTCGCCATCCGAACCACCGAAAACATTTCGGGGTCCACGTCGATCCAGAATGGGAGATACCATGCGACCAAACCGCCGAGTACCAGCTGGAGGGGGAGAAATACCACCCAGGCAAATATCGCTCCGCCCACGCCCCGGCGTTTTTCCGCCGCATCATTCGATTCCTGGCGATTGACCACGAACCACTTGAGCGCGTGAGCAGACCGCCCTCCTGCGGAAAGAAGGTCCGTCATCTTAATAATGATTGCCCACACACCGTACAGCACATCTCCCAATCCCGCGACCAGAAACGGCGTCACGAGGAAGGCAACGGCGAATCTTGTCGCGAATATCAAACCCGCGGCAAGCGAGTTCAAATATGCTTTTTTCGTCAGATTTCCGTCTGAAAAAAGACTAACAGCGAAAGCAAGTGCACGTGCCATTGTCGTGTTGGCTATAACCTTTCGATGTTCGCTTCACCACGGCTCCCGGACACCGCTGGCGACCAACGTCCGGTGATTTCGAAAGCAATCGATTCCGTGGATTCGCGGCTTGTATCGAATTCGACTATTTCGACGTCGCTACGCGATACGATCGCTTCGATAACATGCGCATACGCCGACCGATAAACAGTAAGAAATTGGCGAGACTGCGCTCTTCCCATGTCCTTGATCGTATGGAAAGTCGCTCGCTTCTCGACGCGGTCGAGCAGAAAATCATCAGGCCCGTCAAGCCATACGATTCCGTCAATCCGCTGTGCCCAGTGGCTGAACATTCGATCCCACCAACGGCGGAAACGATCTTTCTTCAGCTCGTCCGGTCCAAAACCGTAGAGGGTTGCCAGGCAGAAAACGAACCCTTGGTCCAGCGCGATGATGTGCGGCGACTCGGCCTGTTGTCGCTTAAGGATTTGATCCCAGCCCTGCAGGTAGATTATCTTCTTGAAGTCTTCGCGCGTCAGATCTCGACACGCTGTACTCAGTCGAATTAGCATCGGAACCAGCGGCAATATCTGCTTTGAGCAATAGCCGGCGTACTTCAACCAGTCGCGAAGGTTCGGGGTGTAGAAATCTTCTCCCTGGACTACGCCATTTCCATTGCCGCACAGCGTGTTCGTCAGAGTGCTTTTGCCGGATCCCGCCAGGCCAACGATTTCGATGATTCGAGGTTCCCACTTGGACTTAATCATGATTCGCGAATTCCTTGCTCGACCTTTCGCTTCGCTAGAGGCTAACCTTGAAGCGTTGCTGCCAGGCAGAGAGTTGCATCAGCCCCCAAAGTTGATGACTTGAGCGAAAAACGCTGCGTTGCGCGCTATCCATTTTCTGGCTCAACCCGGTTTCCACCAGTTCCTTTACCTGCCGCCGGTCAAACAGCTGAGTCACTTCGGAACCGTTGCACAACAAATCTCTTGACGTTGCTCGGTATTGCTCGTTTTGAAATTGATGCAACGGGATATCAAATCCGCGTTTCGGTTGCTTGAAGACCACCTCGGGCAACGACTTTCGAACGGCCTTCCGTAAAATATCCTTCCCCACACCGTTCTGGATCAGATGTTTGTCCGGGAGCCGCATACTCAGGTCGGCGAAATCCGCATCCAACAACGGCGCTCGAACTTCGAGTGACGTCGCCATGCTCATACGATCCACCTTGGTCAACAATTGGTCCGGCAAGACAAACTTCAAGTAGAAGTACATTAGCTGCCGTAGCGGACTCCAGTGTTGTGCATTGTCAGGAAGTTCCGTGAGCAGCGGCAGGCTACCCGTTGCGACCTCCGCCAGGGTCTTGTTCCGGATCAGGGCCGTTAACTCGGCTGGATCAAACGAGTTGTACATTGCAATTGGCAGCAGATTACGCGGACCAGAAGCACACTGCAAACCACGCCGCAGGCGTCTCAGACCGGCAACGCCGGACAGCCCCGGCAGGTGACCTGCCCAATCGAGCACGGAAGCACCGCCTCGCAACAAGGACGCCGGCCATTTTTGAATCCGGCGAATGGCAAGGCCCCATTGGAAAAAATCGTAACCGGCGAACAACTCGTCGCCACCGTCGCCCGAAAGCGCGACCTTGACTTCCCCCGACACGTACTTGCTGAGAATGTACGTGGGAATTGCCGAACTATCCAAAAACGGCATGCCGACGTGATCCACGATTCTCCACAAGTCTTCCTGTTCGAATGCCGCATTGGTCAACACAAACTCGTGGTGCTCGGTGCCCAGATGTTTGGCGACCTGCCGGGCGACTTCACTTTCATCGTATTTCTTGTCCTCAAAACGGACCGTGAACGTCTTGATGGGCCGCGTCGAGACCGCTTGCAGCGTGGCCGCCACGGCGCTGGAATCGATACCTCCGGACAGGAGTGCCCCAATAGGAACATCGCTGATCGCCTGGCGCTCAACCGATCTTCGCAGTTGCTCTTGCACAGCTTCCAGGGCAACCATTGGATCATCGAGCTGTGAATCGGGCCTGTAATCAATCCGGAAGTAGGGTCGAATCGTCAATTCATTCCGGCGCCACTTCAACCAGTTTCCCGGTGGCAGAAGCCTTACGTCGCGAAACATCGTCAGCGGCGCCGGTACGAATCCTGCGCGCAGCAGGTAAGCCAAAGCTTCGTAATCAAGACGGCGTGGGATGGCGCGGTGAGCGAGCAAGCTCTTGATTTCGCTGCTGAATGCAAACCCGACGCTCCGGTGACGCGTGGTAGTACAGTGGTTTTTCCCCAAATCGATCTCGGGCAGAAACAGGGAATGAGCACGTTTGTCATAGATACAAAAGGCGAACATCCCGCGCAAGAATTTGGGGGTGTTCTCTGATTCGTCCTCGTACAAGTGCAGGATGACTTCGGTATCCGAATTCGTTTGAAAGCGGTGACCACGTTCGATCAGCATCTCTCGCAACTCGGGGAAATTATAGATCTCGCCGTTGAAGACAATGACCAATTGGCCGTCTTCGTTCTCGATCGGCTGATGTCCGCCGGCAACATCGATAATCGAAAGGCGGCGCATGGCCATGCAAACTCGAGAACCGCTGTACGCACCCTGCTCATCCGGCCCACGGTGGACGAGTTCCCTTGACATATCCGACACGACGGAAGGCAGATCATCGGCCGGGGACTCGGTAAAGACGCCACATATGCCGCACATGCTGTTGATCCGTCTTTGACTGGGCCGCTGGATCTAAGTCCAGTCGAACCGATGAATTTCCCGGCAAATGTGGCGCGTACGACGAGACCTCAGCGATGACGTCAACTGGGGGCGAGTCCGGGTGCCTGACTCACGTCGCCATGCGAAACGATCGGTTGATCATTTCCTCGGGGATTGGTAGGAGAATTTCGTCGAGCATGCTGGCCCAGTTGGCCGGCAGGCGGTGACGAATCGAGGTGATCGCGCAACAGGGTCAGGCCGACAGCACCTGCCAGGGAAATAAGCAAACCCAGTCCGGCGATCATCGTTTTCGAAGGACCGATCGGTTTGGACAAGTAGGTCGCTGGCTGAACAATGTTGACGTTGGTAATCCGTTGTGTCTCCAAGGCATGATTGATTCGCGACTGCTCCAGACTCTCTGAGTAGGCTGCGTAGCTGGTCGCGAGCCGGTCAACGTCGCTCTGCAAAACATCATGCTGCGACGCGTAGCCGTTTAACTCTCTGAGCTGTGAAGTCACTTCCGCTAGCTGCTTCTCCAGTGATTCTTCGGTGGCCGCCAGCGTAGCGACTTGGACTTCTACTTGCGATTCCTCGGTATGAAGCAGCTGCCAGGCCGGATCGTAACCGAATCTTGACGTGGTACGCGAGCTTTCCTGGGCCTCGTGAATCTGGCGGGATTCTTCGATCTGTCGCTGTATGGCAACGACCAGAGGATGATCCGTATGGTACTTTGCGAGTAGCTCCTGTTCCCGAACTTCCAATTCGTATAGTTGCTGTCGTATCCCATCCGCCGCTTTGCTTTCGACGCCGTCGACGCGGTCCAACAGTACAGTGGGCTCCAAATTCTCCAACGCCGATTGAATCGCCTTATATTTCGCCTGCGCGGCGGACAACTCGGTAATGTTACGTAGTCGCGAAAGTTCGATCTCCGATTTTTTCTGCTCCAACAGCGTAAATTGTGCCTCAATCGTGGCGATCCCCTGCTCGTCCTTCAGTGAATTGAGCTGCTGCCTTCTGTCAGTCCACTGCGAACGCAAAATCTCCGATTGCTCGCGAAAGAATTCATGAGAACCCGCTGTTCGATTCGACCGGGCGTGTTCATCGATGCAAACCTTTACCAGCGTATCCACGATCTCCTGGGCCAATTTCGGCGAACGGGCTTTACACGTCACCGTAATAACCGTGGACAGCTCCGGCGCCCAAACACCGACGTTCTCTTTCAGCTGCGCTATCGCGTCATTGCGATCGCTGTCACCGGCAGGTGGAGGGGAAACGACGAAACTCTTAAGCCAGCCTTTCGCCGAACCGGCCTGGCGTGCGAGAAATCCGATCACCGGAATGCCGCCTTCGCCTTCCAAGATCCGCTGCGCGCCGATCTTGCCCACGGCTTTTTCAAGGATCGCCCGACTTCGGAACATTTCCAAAATCGAATTGATTTCCGTTTCGCGGTCCGCGTGCAGGGAAAAAGCTGGGCCAGCTGCCGTCGTCGCCGTGGGATCCAAGGAAACGCTTTCGCGGCCAATGCGAACGAACATCTTGGCCTCGGATAAATACGTGCTGTGACGGAATATCACAAGCAGTAGAATTAGCGCTGCCAAGATGCAAAATGTCCGCAGAAACAGCCGTTTGTTTCGAGCGAGGATTTGCAATACTTCGTTTATCGAGCTGTGAGTTGACTGGGTGTCCAAGACAGATCACCTTTCTCTACCTCTACGCCGACGAGAATACGCCAATACATCGTATTTGGGCGAAAAAGTAGCTAAGCGAATCAGGACTGCCAAGCAGCCCGTGATATTGAAAAAATGGGATGTTTAGAATATTTGAGTCGTTCGTGTGATTCATCCAGTCTAATCACGACCCTATTGGTTCTCAACCTACAAAGCACCATGATTTCATGACGAATGGTCTTAAATCGCCCTAAGTGTTAGAAGGCACGAGACGTGGAAAGAGACGTCCGGAATTGCGGCTTGATCACGATGTGCGGCCGGGGGAAGTGGGCATTTCGGGCTGACCTCAAATCTCGTAAATCGCTAATTAAATTGTGGTTACGTCAACCATTCAGCGAGCCTCAAATTCGAATTTGTCACAGAATCTTGAGCGCGCAGCTCACCACTATGCAAATCGCGAATCGCCTGCCACGAGGCGAAATCGGTTGACCAGGAAAACTGGCTAGGTATGATGTACCTCTCGCCTCATGCTGTACGTAACTTCCCTAATTCACGCAGACTGAATTAACTTCCCTAGCATTGATTTCTACCCCATCGCTTCGTGTTGCTCACAAAACACCCAATTCAGCTGATCTTGTAATGGCGCTTGGCTGTTGAGAGTTCGGATCGATTCCTCTGGCAAAAAACAGGAGGCCAGCTGGCTCAGTTTTAATAGGTAATATGAATTCGGTTGGGTTCAAGGCAGCGAACCCACGCATCGCAAACATCTCGGTTGGCGACATGACGTTGGCATCGAAGAGTTGACATCAAAGAAGACGTTACACAATGCACCTTCTCAAGGAGGAAGGCTCGGTTGAGACTGAGCCTGTCGTTGACGCGCAAAGAATAGGCGCACGCCGGGCCAAAACATTGCCTCGGCGTACTGGCATCCGCTATTTGGTTCGACAACTTGGCACAAGTCTCCCGTTACTTCTCGCGGACGTCCTGGCGATCGTTCTGATCGTTTTGGCGGCAACGCGGATGCTTGATCAGGATAGCGCTCGGCTGGCGTCAAGCCTTTTGCCTTATCTGTGCACTGCCATCGTCGTTGCCTTCGCACTTTCTGGTCTTTATCCCGCGATCGGTCTTCATCCTGCCGTCGAGTTGAAAAACTGCAGTATCGCGACAACAACCGTCTTTGCAACAGGGTTGTGTCTTTGGTTGGCGACAGCTGATGTGAGCCCCTGGCCGGCGTTTATCGCAGGTCTCAGCTGGATCCTGATACTGATGGCGGTGCCGTTCATGCGTTCTGCCGCGAGGCAGCTATCGTCACGGTTTGATTTCTGGACACAACCGGTGTTGATATTTGGTGATGTCAAACGTGGTGCGGAAATATTCCGGGAAATGCACGGCAACCGACGTTGCGGGTTGCGGCCCCTGGGAATCATTGCCGACAACGCCTCGCAGTGGTTAGAAGCCGAGACCGATCCGGATATTGGAATCGCTACGGCGGAGAACGCGACGTCGATCGCTAACTACCATCGTGTCTACTGGGCCGTGATTGTTTCCGAAAGCGGGCATTTCAACGGTGAAGCCGAGCATATTGAAGAATGCCTCGCGGGTATTCCACATCGACTGTATATCGATGAAGAACAACGGAAAAACGGGGTTCAATATGCATTTGTGGAATGAATCGCTAGCGATACGCAGTACTACATTAATTAAGCAGAGCAATCAGTTGCTATTGCCCGGTTCGCGCTGGTCAAAACGATTTTTCGACTATGCCGTGACCCTCGGATCTCTTCCGTTCACCTTGCCAATAATGCTGTTCATCGCTGCCGCGATCAAGCTCACCTCCAAAGGACGTGTCTTTTACACTCAAGTGCGCCTGGGCGAAGGCGCCGCCACGTTTCGCGCGTACAAATTTCGCACGATGCGACCGGACGCAGACGAAGTCCTCGAGAAGTATCTGGCAGCGCATCCCGAACTGCGAATGCAGTGGGAATTGCACCATAAATTATTGAACGATCCTCGCGTTACCTGGGTCGGCAAGCTATTGCGAAAATCGAGCCTGGACGAGCTGCCCCAGCTTTTCAACGTGCTGAGGGGAGAAATGAGCCTGGTCGGCCCGCGACCGATCGTGAAAGAAGAGATTCGCCGCTACGGCGAAGCCTTCGATCTCTACTGCACAGTTTTGCCCGGCATTACCGGCCTTTGGCAGGTATCCGGACGCAACAATACGAGCTATGAAGACCGTGTTGGTTTTGACGAGTTCTACGTGCGCAATTGGTCGCCCTGGTTGGACCTGGACATCCTGCTGAGAACGTTCAAGGTCGTAATTCTTCGTGAGGGTGCGTATTGATCATGAAGTTGCAGCAAGGAGATGATCAGGTGGAAGTCGCCCAGAGCACGATGCAGGCCGTCGCGCGTGACATGAACTTGTCGAACGTTGATATCCCCAGTGTTGCTGTCGTTGTGCCTTGCTACAACGAACATGGCGCCGTGCCGAATCTGATCACGGCACTTGCCGCGCTCCACGAGATTCTGGCTTCCACGTATGAAATCGAGTTTGTTTTGGTTGACGACGGCAGCGTCGACGACACGCATCGAACCTTAAAGGCCGCGTTCGATCATTTGCCGAATTACACGGTCATTTCCCACGAAACGAATCGCGGCATTGCGGCGGCAATCATGACCGGTTTCCGCCATACAACGGCCGAGATTGTCTGTTCGATGGACTCAGATTGTACCTACGATCCGAAAAAGCTAATCGACATGATCCCGCTGTTAACAGAGGATGGCGCGGATGTAGTTACGGCGTCGCCCTATCACCCACAGGGCAAGGTGCACGATGCTTCGGGGCAGATCGCAGGTGGATGGCGGATTTGGTTGTCGCGCAGCGCATCTTGCATCTACCAACGCCTGTTTCGTCAAAAACTTTATTGCTACACCTGCTGTTTTCGCGTCTATCGTCGCAGTGCCCTGGCCAATATCACGCTGTCGTCCCCCGGTTTTGTCGGGATCACCGAACTGCTGTGGAAATTGGATCAAAAGCGAGCACGGATCGTCGAGGTGCCGGCCGTATTGACGCCGCGCAGGTTCGGTGTTTCGAAAATGAGGGTCATGCGGAACATCGTCGGCCATGGCCGGCTAATACTGCGCGTCATGGTCGCTCGTTTTGGCGATATTCTCGGCCTGAAAACATCGTCCACGGCAGACGTGGCGGCACATGGCGCACGACGAGAAATTTCGACCCTAAGTGAGGAAGCAAACGGATTATCAATTGCTTATTCGAAGAAGGACATCACCACATGAAGACTGACATCGTGAACCAGGTCGTCCAGTTGCCTTCGGACCAGGACCATACGGGACGTACCCTGGGTGCCGACGAAATCGCGCTGATTACCGAAGCGATCCAAAGCGGAACGCTGACTAGCACAAAGGGACAATTCACCAAAGAACTCGAGAACCGCTTCGCTCAACGAATCGGTGCCTCGCACGCGCATGCCGCCAGTTCTGGCACGGCCGCAATCCACACGGCAATTGCCGCGATCGACCCCGAGCCGGGAGACGAGATCGTCACGACGTCGATTACGGACATGGGAGCTTTGACTCCGATTCTCTATCAGGGTGCCATCCCCGTATTTGCCGACGTTGATCCGGCAACCTGCAACGTGACCGCAGAGACAATCGAAAAGGTGCTCAGCCCTCGCACTCGCGCGATTATCGTCACGCATTTGTTCGGCAATCCCTGCCGAATGAATCAAATCATGGAACTAGCGCGTGCCCGCGGCATACCGGTCATTGAAGATTGTGCCCAGGCGTTTCTTGCCAAATGTGGCGACCAATACATCGGCACGATTGGTGACATCGGATGCTTTAGCTTGCAACAAGGAAAGCACATCACAACGGGTGAAGGTGGTTTGGTCACGTCCAATAACCCGGATCTCGCGCGGTGAATGTTCCTTTTCATTAACAAGGCTTGGGGATACGGCGACGAGAATCCCGATCACTATTTCCTGGCCCTAAATTACCGCATAAGCGAACTACAAGGTGCCGTTGCACTCGCTCAACTGGAAAAGCTTGATGGCGTCGTCCAGAACCGCATCAAGACGGCAAACCTGATGTCCGAGCGTTTGCAGGACATCCCCGGTATTTTGCCACCGGAAGTCGAACCGCAGGCAGTTCATTCCTATTGGAAATACGTGGTTCGCGTGGACAGCGACATCGTGGCTGGCGGTGCGGTCGGTTTCGGTGCGCAACTTTGCGCACGAGGAATCGCTTGTGCGCCGTGCTACATCCAAAAGCCGGCGTTCGCATGCGAAATATTCCAAAAACAACGCACATTCGGAAAAAGCGGATTTCCCTTTACACTCGCGCGACCCGAAGCGATCGACTATCGCAAAGAATTCTTTCCTGGAACGTTCGCCGGGCTGGAGACGATCGTCGTGTTACCATGGAATGAGCTGTACACGGAAGAACATGTTGACTACTTGGCCCACGAACTGACCGCGGCCGCATTGAAATGTACCCAGGACTGAACATGATCAATCAAGCTCCTCTCAAAGTTGGACTGATCGGCGCTGGCGCGATTGCCCAAACGTATTGCCAGGCCTTGCAACAATCCAGCGACGTGGAAGTCGTGGGAGTCGCCGACGTGAACCAGGAGGCCGCGCAGGCCCTGGCCGTACCGTTGGACTGCCCCAGTTTCTCCTGCTATCAGGAAATGGCCAATCAGACGAACTGCGAGTTGGCGATCGTCTGCACGCCACCGGCGACCCATCCGGATATTTGTATCTGGCTGGCGAATCGCCAGATTCACGTGCTGTGTGAAAAACCATTGGCGACGAACGTCGCCGACGCACGCGCCATGCTTGATGCTGCGTCCCAGGCCGGCGTCTACCTGACGATGGCCTCGAAATTTCGCTACGTGGAAGACGTCGTTCGCGCCAAGTCGATCGTGGCCTCAGGGATACTGGGCGATATTCTGCTTTTCGAAAACAGTTTCACGTTGCGCGTCGAGATGGACGCTCGCTGGAATTCCAAACCGGATATCAGCGGCGGCGGCGTGTTGATCGACAACGGAACTCACTCCGTCGACATCATGCGCTACTTCCTTGGTCCGCTGGCCGACGTCCAGGTCATCGAAGGCAAACGCCATCAAGGCCTGCAAGTCGAGGATACGGTAAGAGTTTTTGTCCGTACGCCCGCTTGCGTGATCGGAAGTATCGATTTGTCCTGGAGCATGAATAAAGAACTGCCGTATTACATCAGCATCTTCGGATCCGGTGGCACGTTGCTGGTCGGCTGGAAAGAATCGAAGTACCGGCGGCGATCCGATCAAGATTGGACCTCGTTCGGAAACGGTTACGACAAGGTACAAGCGTTTAGCAGTCAGATTTCGAACTTCGTGGGCGCGATCCGCGGCGGCGAAGCGCTGCGTATCACTTCCGAAGACGCCCTGGCGTCAGTACTTGTCATCGATGCCGCCTATTCCGCCTTGCGCGGCAGTAGTTGGCAGGTTGTTGGCCCGACTGCCGCTGGCAACGGCAACCGCAATACCCCGCCGGTGGATTCCGCGCTGCTTTCATCATGAGCGTACGTATACACCCAACGGCGATCATTGAAGAGGACGTCACGATCGGCGAGGGTTCGTCGATCTGGGACAACGTTCATATTCGCTTTGGAACGAAAATCGGCCAGCAGTGCATCGTCGGCGGAAAGACGATCATTGCCTACGAAGTGCAGATCGGGGATCGCGTAAAACTCAATTCGGCGGTCTACATCTGCCACGGCGTCACCCTGGAAGATGGCGTGATGGTCAGCGCCGGCACCGTGTTCACGAATGACCGATGTCCTCGCGCGACCACTCCGGATTTGCAACAGCTGAACAGCTCGGAACCCGACGAACACACTCTTCTCACCCGCGTCTGCGCGGGGGCAACGATCGGCGCCAATTGCACGATCGGCAACGATCTGACCATTGGTCGGTTTGCCATGATCGGGATGGGCTCGGTCGTAACCCGCAGTGTGCCTGATTTCCATCTGGTCGTAGGCAATCCCGCCCGTTCAGTCGGCTGCGTCTGCCGCTGTGGCGCGGTGCTTCAGCGATTCGACGACGCGTCCGACAGGCCCCCACAAACGCTCGAATGTCCCACCTGCCGCTTGCGCTATCAGCGGGACGGCCGGGACATAGCCGAACTGGATCCGCCCGCGCCCGATCGCCTTTCTGCTATAACGGCAGCCGTAGGCGACCAGAAGTAACTTCTCTTATGGACACGAACGAACAACAGCAATGGGCTGTCATCGGCGGCGGCATGCTTGGTATGACGCTCGCGCTGCGGCTCGCCCAGCGCGGCCAACGGGTTCGTTTGATCGAAGCGGCGGATCATTTGGGCGGACTCGCCGACGCCTGGAACGTCGGAGATATCTCGTGGGATCGTCACTACCACGTCACATTATTGTCCGACATCTACCTGAGGCAACTGTTGTCCGAGCTGAAGCTGGAACAGGACATGCAGTGGAAGGAAACCAAGACCGGGTTTTATACCGACGGCAAGTTGTATTCGATGTCGAATACGTGGGAGTTCCTCCGCTTCCCGCCTTTGCGGCTGATCGACAAACTGCGACTGGGCATGACGATTTTCTATGCGTCCCGCATCAAGAACTGGCGGCGCCTGGAAAAGATACCGGTGACGAAGTGGCTGAAACGCCTGTCAGGTCGTCGGACGTACGATAAGATCTGGCGCTCATTGCTGCGCGCCAAATTGGGCGAGAACTACAAGAAAGCGTCCGCCGCTTTCATCTGGGCCACAATCGCCCGCATGTATGCCGCTCGACGAACCGGAATGAAACGAGAGATGTTCGGCTACGTACCAGGCGGCTACGCTCGGATTCTGCAGCAACTCGGAAAACACCTGGCCGATCAGCGTGTCGATATTCAGCTGGGCCAACCGGTCGAAAGCGTCGCTCGCGACGGCGACGGCTTTGTCATTCAAATGGCAGACGGTAGCCGCGAGCGCGTCGATCGTGTGGTCGCGACCGCGCCGGGCTCGATCATTGCCAGGATCTGCCCCGAACTTACCGAGACGGAGGCACAGCGATTTCGAGCGATCACCTACCAGGGCGTCGTTTGTGCATCGCTGGTTTTGTCCAAACCGCTCGCCAATTTCTACGTCACCAATATTACCGACGACTGGGTGCCGTTTACGGGCGTGATCGAAATGTCAACGTTGGTCGATCGCGACACCTTTCATGGTCACTCGTTGGTGTACCTGCCAAAATACCTGCCGTCTGACCACGCGGAATTCGACAAATCGGATGACCAGCTTCGAGTCGAGTTTGTGGCAGCCCTGCAGCGGATGTATCCTGAATTCCGACCCGAAGACGTATTGGCATTTCGTGTCTCTCGGGTACGGCAGGTGTGCGCAGTATCCACTTTGAACTATTCGGCACACGTGCCGCCGACAGAAACCTCGATCCCCGGCCTCTACACGGTGACCAGTGCCCAGATCGTCAATGGCACCCTCAATGTCAACGAAACCGTTAAGCTGGCCGAGGACGCGATAGCGACCCTTTTGAAGCCCCTCGCCGCCACATCCGGTGTGACGCCATTGGAGAATGAAGCGAATGACCAAGCCGATCGCCAGCTTGTCACTCGACCTTGATAATCAATGGTCGTACATGAAGACCCACGGAGAAGCGGGTTGGGATAGCTATCCAAGCTACCTGGATGTGGTGGTTCCACGCTTTCTCGAATTTCTCGACCAGCACCAGACGAAGATAACTGTCTTTGTCGTCGGTCAGGATGCCGCGCAGGAAAAGAACCGCAACGCGCTCGCATCCATTGTTCCGGCGGGGCATGAGATCGGCAATCACTCGTTTCATCACGAACCGTGGCTGCACCTTTACGACGACGAACAGATCGAAGCGGAGCTCGCCACCGCCGAGGATGCCATCGAAGAAGCCACCGGCATGCGTCCGACAGGGTTCCGCGGGCCGGGGTTCAGCATCTCGGACGCCGTCCTCCGCACGTTGATCCGTCGCGGCTATCAATACGACGCCTCGACCTTTCCAACCTACATCGGCCCGTTAGCTCGGGCCTACTACTTCATGACGGCCAGGCTGGACGAGGAAGAGATCGAGAAACGCAAACTGCTGTTCGGCAAGTTTCGCGAAGGTTTCAAGTCAGTCAAACCGTATTGGCATGATTTCCCGGAAGGAAAAATTCTGGAGATCCCCGTCACGACCATGCCCGTATTCAAGGCTCCTTTCCACGTCAGCTATCTGCTGTACTTGAGACGATTCTCGCGGCGGCTGGCACTAAGTTATTTTCACTTCGCTCTGGCAATGTGTCGTGCGACCGGCACACAGCCGTCGTTGTTGCTGCACCCGCTCGACTTCTGGGTAGCGACGACGGAATCGGGCTCGACTTTTTCCCTGCGATGCAGATGCCCGGTACGTTAAAGACCAACTTTGTGAGTGAGATTATCGAAAGATTTCGGGCCAGGTACGAAGTTGGTCCGATGAAGACGCATGCCGAGCACTACACCGCGTCGCGATATGTGCCGGCACAGCAACCCGAAACTGCCAGTCCGTGATACCGCTACTCCGTTAGAGTTCGCGACAAGATCGGCCACAAATATTCCCCCAGTCCGAAACGACAAAATCCTGAAATGCCAAAGCTCGCGATTCGAGGGCAGCGATCTAGACTAGGTAGATCGGTCGTATCCTCCAATCCCCTAACGCGTCTTAACACGCATCAGTTCCTAGGGAGACTACCAAGATGCAAGTTTCTGAGAGAACACTTGAAGGGTGGTGCATCATGAAGCCGAGGAAATGAACCTGAGGCGAAGGATAAGCGTACCTTTGGACGTTCTGATTACAAGTTCACGGTCGAGGATGCGTGGTTCTGGGAGGACTATGCTTACAAGAAAAGAAAGTGCGATCGTTACGGGTATTGATCGCTCGCCGGTTGGCATCGAAGTCGCCAAGAAAACGGCCGCGGCGAACGATGTTGAAGATCGCTGTAATTTTTTCGTTAGCCACTTTTCCGATTCCAATTTTCCCGATGGTCAATTCGATATCATTTAGATGATGTCGTACTGACGCTTTTGCCCTTTCTTAGGAATCACTGCGCAGAAGCGGTCTTGTACATCGAAAAGTAGACTGGATTTCCCCGGCGGTCCCAAAAAGATTTTTTCAGTCTCGCACGTTAAGATCCCTCGGTAGTGACTCAGCAATCGCGCCCTTCAGAATGCCTATCAACATGATAACCGCCTGCTTTTTCGCGATAAGTATTCTGCTATCAGATAACATTCGACAGCGGACTGGCTCAACTGGAAGAACTGCAAGTCGGAAACAAATCACAGGAAGCCAGCGAGCAAGGGCGGCTACCGATCCGTTCTTAGACGATCCTAACGCACGATTATCGTCGATACTCGCCGCGCGAGTGATAAAGTCCTCAATACCAGACGATCCACGCTCGACTAGGATCGTCGAAGCCATCCGCGCGGAAACCTGATTGCATCAGCTGCCGGTCGCCGCAAGATGGATGTGTTCGAAAGACTAATTTGCGTGGCACGACCAATGGCGTTGATCGTGACCAGACAGATGATCACGATCATCGAAATCATAACCATGTATTCGATCG
>CAWJNN010000027.1:0-33891 GCA_963844115.1 uncultured Planctomycetales bacterium
CGTCCGCGGTGGCAGTCCGGTCTATGTCCGCGACGTGGCCACCGTGCGGCTGGGCTACAAGAAACCGGACGGGCCTGGTCCGCCGCTTTGGCGAATCCGCCATCGCCATTAACGCTCAACGCGAAACGGGAGCCAACGTACTCGCCGTGATGGACGGATTGCGCGATACGACAAGCGAGCTCGACGACGGAATTCTCGAAGCGCGAAGGGCTTGCAGCTGCTGCAGGTCTACGACGAGACCGAATACATCTACTCGTCCGTTGACCTGGTCCGCCAGAACATTTTTATTGGCGGCGCATTGACCATGATCGTCTTGATGTTGTTTTTGCATTTGAACGTGCGAACGCTGCTTTCCATTCCGATCATCATCGCCACCGCGCATGCTGGCGACGCTCGTCTCGCCCTGGTTCGCGGTGGTCTCCCTGGCATTTCTGGTTCTGGTTGGATTCTGGTTCGCGCGCGGCGCGCTGGTGGTCGGCCTGGCAATTCCGATTTCGATCATCGGCACCTTTCTGATACTCGGCCTGTTGGGTCGTTCGCTGAACGTGATCAGCCTGGCCGGGCTGGCTTTTGCCGTCGGCATGTTGGTGGATAACGCCGTGGTGGTGCTGGAGAACATTCATCGCCGCTGCGCGATGGGCGAGCCGCCGTTTACTGCCGCGGTGCGAGGCAGCCAGGAAGTCGCCGGCGCCGTGCTGGCCTCGACGCTGACCACGGTCGCGGTCTTCTTGCCCGTGGTTTTTGTGCAGGAAGAAGCCGGGCAATTGTTTCGGGATATCGCGCTGGCCATTAGCGGGGCGGTGTCGCTGTCGCTGATCGTTTCGATGAGCGTCATCCCCACGGCGGCAGCGCGATTGTTTTCAGATCGCCACCGTCACAAGGATCATCAACAGGACCATCAACAGGACGAGCGCCAGGACGAGCGCAGGCCTGACGTCGCGCAATGACGACGCAATCAGCCAGATCGCCACAAAAAAAACTATCGGCCCCTTGCGGCGCGGCGGATCGCCTGGTGCAGGCCATCGAATCCGCGGGCCAGCGGTTTGTTAACCTGGTTGTGCAGCTGAACGCCACGATTCAACGAAGCATCCTGCGCCGGCTGGTCGTCGTTGTCGTACTGGTGGGTCTGGCCGCAGGGCTCAGCTGGCTGTTCTGGCCCAAAGTCGAATACCTGCCGACGGGTAACAGGAACCTGGTGTTCGGTATCCTCTTGCCGCCGCCGGGATACAACCTGGATCAGCTGATGGAATTGGGCGAAACGGTCGAAGCCGAGTTGCGACCTTATTGGGACGTCGTTCCGGACAGCCCGGAAGCTCAGGAATTGGAGTTCCCGGTGATCGGTGACTTTTTTTTCGTGGCCCGCGGGCGGCAGGTCTTTATGGGATTGCGCGCCCACGATCCGATGCAGGTCGCCGGGCTGGTGCCGTTGATCCGCAAGGCCGCCTCCAGCATCCCGGGGACGTTCGCTGTCGCCAAGCAGTCGAGCTTGTTTGAGCAGGGCTTGGCGGCGGGCCGCACGATCGACATTGAAATCACCGGACCCGATCTGACAAAGCTGGTCGGGCTGGGCGGAAGCATCTTAGGCCAGGTGAAAGAATTGATGCCCGAAGCGCAGGCGCGTCCCGTCCCCAGTCTGGACCTTTCCACTCCGGAAGTGCACATCCTCCCCAAACTGATTCAGGCCGCCGAGATGGGCGTCAGCAGTGCCGACTTGGGCTATGCCGCCGACGCGTTGATCGACGGGGCCTACGCCGGCGACTATTACGTGGACGGTGACAAGATCGACCTGACAATCGTGGGCGAGAAACATTATGCGGATCGCACCCAGGAAGTCGAAGCCCTCCCGGTGGCCACACCGTCGGGCCAGCTGGTTCCGCTGGGCGCTTTGGCCTGGGTTGATTTCCGCAGCGGCCCGGAACAGGTGAACCACCGCGAGCGGGTGCGGGCGATCACCGTGGAAGTATCGCCGCCGCCGCAGATGGCGCTGGAAGACGCCATGGACCAGATCGCCAAGAAAATCGTGCGTCCGCTGCAGGACGACGGGCGGCTGGGCGCTGGATACCGCATCCAGCTGGCCGGCACCGCGGACAAGCTGCGCGATACGTGGCTGGCGTTGCGGTTCAACGTCATCCTGGCACTACTGATTACGTATTTGTTGATGGCCGCGTTGTTCGAATCCTGGCTCTATCCGTTGGTGATTATCTTCAGCGTTCCGCTTGGCGCGGTGGGCGGCATTCTGGGTCTGAAGTTCTTGAACCTGTTCGTGCTGCAACCGTTGGATGTGCTCACGATGCTGGGATTTGTGATCTTGATTGGCATCGTCGTAAACAATCCGATTCTGATCGTGCACCATTGTCTCAACTACATCCGCGAGCACGAACTGACGTTCGAAGAGGCGATCCTGCAAAGCGTGCGCACGCGGATTCGCCCCATTTTCATGACCACGATCACGACGGTGCTGGGCCTGTTGCCGTTGGTGCTATATCCCGGCGCGGGTAGTGAACTGTATCGCGGACTTGGCAGTGTGGTACTGGGTGGCCTGATCGTCTCGACGATCTTCACGTTGGTGCTGATCCCGACGCTGTTCAGTTTGCTAATGATGTGCCGCGCTGCCTTGATGCGCCTCCTTGCGCGTGGTTCTCACACGACACCCGTCGTCGCTGCCGGTGGCCAAACGGTCGGCGCGCATCCGCAACGGCACGAACCGCCGGTTCGGCAAAACGTCAGCGAACCCGAAATAGAAGCCGGTCTTCCCCGGGACTGATACGGAACCCATCCCGCTCACCCCGTATCCCGCAAGGGAAAAGGTGTCAAGTACCGATTTGGGGTATTAGGCAATCTCGCTTGGCCTTTGTCTGGGCCCGACTCTAGCCGGAGGAAGACTCTAGTATCGGTACTTGACACCTTTTGTCTTCTCCAAGAACTGGGAGGCGACTATTTTGACACCTTGGATCCGATCCGACTCCGGCGTCACCTGGTCAAACGTCTGGAATCGCTCGGATACGAGGTGACGCTGGCGGAGCGGAAAGCCGCGTAAGCGCGAAACGCCAAAAACGTTGACTTGCAATCCCCTACGACCCCAGTCTACACTGCGGGAACGCTCAACGTTTGTCCGCACTGCCACCCGTTAACCGAAAGTTTTCGGAGCAGTTATCAGTTAACCGACACCCATGCATACCGACCGACCCAAGCTCGAAACATCAACCACGTTGCGAACCATGCGCCGAACGTCAGGTTCGCGCAGATCCATCGCTGTACGGGTACGGCCGGTAGGCAGTCAACAAGGCCGTCACGGGCGAAACTTCGCCGTCGCCCGATCTGACGGTACCATTCGAGCGATTCGTCGTCCGAGACAGCCGCCGTTAGTGTCGACGTTTCGCATCCCAATGGTCGCGTTCGTCCGCGTCGGCTTCACCATCTTTGCCGCGTTGCTTGCCGCTGCGCCGGTCGCGGCCGACTTCGACAAACCTGAGCTCACTGCCGAGCAGAAAGAACAAGTCCGCGCCGCCCTCAAGGCCTTCGGTACCGCCGGCGGCAACCTCGAGAAGCAGCAGCAGGCCGTCGACGACGCGATTGCGGCCGGTCCCCATGCCGCCGGGCCGCTCGTCAAACGGGTCGACAGTCGCTTTCGTAGCGAGCTGAAGAAATATCAGAAATCCGCCCATAAAGCCGCCGCGAGGTTGGGCGACAAACGGCTCGTCACCGCGGCCGACGAGATGCTGGCCGACAATCCACGACTGCAGAAGAGCCGCAAATCTCTCGAAGAATTGGCGGCGATGCACGTCGCTCTACAATCGGCCGCGGGAACCGATGGCGCAACTTCGGGCGCCGCGGCTGCCACCGCCGCGGCCGACAACGCCGCCGGCAAGATGAAGGACGCGGATGAGGACAGGCCCCTGTCCGACCAATTAGCCCTGATCGAATCGATCGCCTTGGGGATCGGCGCGCCAGGCATGAGCCAGCGGGAGGTCGATTGCGTGTTGTGGGTCAACCGCACGCGCGTGAAGCTGAATCTGCGTCCGTTGGTAGCCGATGGAAAACTGAGCGATTCGGCGCGGATGCACAGCCGCGACATGGTCGAGCACCAGTTCATGTCCCACGAATCCCCGCTGCCGGGCAAGAAGACGTTTCGCGATCGCGGCATGATGTTCGGCACCCGCGCCGACGGTGAGAATCTCGCCAGGGGGGACATGACGGGCCAGCAGATTGTCGATTATTGGATGGACAGCCCGCCGCACAAGGCGAACATCGTCCACCCGAAATTCCGCCGCATCGGCGTCGGCCTGCACAACGACGTCTGGACCCAAGTCTTCGGCGGCGTCGATTCGTTCAAGCGTTGAGCGCGGCCGGTCACAGATTTTGGAGGCAAAGGGAGGCAAAGGTGTCAAGTACCGATTTGGGGTATTAGGCAATCTCGCTTGGCCTTTGTCTGGGTCCGACTCTAGCCGGAGGAAGACTCTAGTATCGGTACTTGACACCTTTTGTCTTTGCAGGCGGCGACGATGATGACCGTGGAAATCGCGGACAGATTGTTCAAAATAGGAGGCATTCGCGGAGCCTCGATGATTCGCGATTGTGGAGCGATCTGATTGTACTGTCAAACGGGACCGTCGTATGGTTGAACGATATCGCCGCGGCAAAGGCAAGCAGCCATTGCTGGGGAATCATCAGAAGTGCTGGATTTGGGGGCGGAATACGGTCCTCGAAACGTTGCAGGCCGCGCGTTGGCCAGTCGTTGAGTTGTATTTGTCGGACGAATTGGAACCGCAACGTTTGGAAACAGCCCGGCGGTTGGCGGATGAGTCGAACGTGCCCACGGTTGTCGAGACGCACGAGGCGATCTCGCGGCGGTGCCGTTCGCGCGAACATCAAGGCTATTTGGCGAAGATGACGCCGTATCCGTATGCCGACAGCGGACGGTTTCTCGATGCGCGGTCTTCCGCCCCGTTGTTCGTTCTGCTGGATGCGATCCAGGACCCCTACAACTTCGGGGCCATCATCCGGTCGGCGGTCGCGCTGGGAGTCGACGCGATGTTCGTCGGACGCCGCGGCCAATCGGAGGTGAGCAGTCTTGTCGCCCGCAGTTCGGCCGGCGCGGTGAATCAGCTTCCGATCGCCCAAGCCGACGACTTGGTGGTCCTGGCAGCGCATCTGAACGCACTCGGAATTTGTGTGGTTGCCGCGGCGCGGGACGGTTCGCAACCGGCGTGCGAGTTCGACTTCCGCCAGCCGACGGCCATCGTCATCGGCAACGAGGGCGCCGGCATTCGAGACGACCTGCTGCAAGTCTGCGAGCGGCGTGTTTCGATTCCACAGTCCGGCAACTTCGATTCGCTGAATGCGGCGGTCGCGGCCGGCATTCTGTTTTACGAAGCGAACCGTCAGCGAACGTCGGTGTCCGCTCCGTTCAAGAGCGCCGCCAACTCCTGAGCCACGTATCCAAGCCGGTCGTCGACGTGGTGGTTGGCGTTCCAGCGCTGAGGAAAGAACGACTGACTGATAGGAATTCCAATACGGGCTGAGGGCCTGAATTGACCTGCGCAGGCGCTATTATAGCTGCGGACGCGGTGCCGGTCAGTCATCTGACAGCGGAGGATTAGTGAGAACTAATCAAATGGAAGTATGGCTACCTCGCAAAACGTTCGATTACGGCAAGTCGACAAAACCCCCGATTCCAACGGCTTCTCGGAACAACCATTGCCCCAAGCGAGGGGGTGCCCCAGATCGGCCGTCCCGAGCACCGACTAACGGTGGTTTTACGCTGACTCACGAAAAAAGGAACGCCTATGCAGGACAGCCGACCGCCAAACCAGGGGCTACGACAAAGCGACCCCACTCATCTTGCGGCCCACCCGGATGGTCCTCGGCTACCGGTTCTGGATTGGAAAAAACAAGACCGGAGCGCGTGGGCTTGGGGGCCGCCGTCTTGTTAGTTCTGGACGGTTACCGTTTCACCGCCGGCGATCGTGCATAAGGCCAACAGCTGGTCATCGGGAATCTCGTTGCTGATCGCACTGACATGACCGTCAAGAAATACGAATTGAGTGACACCCGCATGGGAACTGCCGAATCGGTTGAGCCCGGAATCGTCCGGCCCGCTCGCGATGCCGCCGGCGGCACCGGCCAGGATCGTGCTCGGAAAGTCTCCCGCGAGAAAGGCCGTATCGGCTTGTGCGAAATGTTCCATGCCCGCGGCAGTGCCACCGGGAACGGGAGGAATATGGCGCTCCCCGATGACAACCGTGTTCGACAGACCATCGGCGATTTCGCGAATGGAAATCCGCGAACCGCTGAAAATGGGACCGGCCTCGGTCGCATCGTAATCGCCGAATTGCTGCACACCGGCTACCACGCCAATCATGGCCGTGTTGAAGCTTGCGCCGGCGTTGGCGGCATAATCACCCAGCGTCGCGGCACTGAATACCAGCGGCGGGGAATCGTTGTTGTCGAAATGTCGATCGGCGGCCGCGCCGCGACGACTGGGGCAGGCGTATACGGCGACCGGCGTGCGCATCGTAACGGCATTTGCGACATCATCCGCCCGCGCCGCTTTTTGATGAGAACTGTACTGAAAGTCGGCTTCGAGATAGGGCAACAGGTAGAACGCCCACGACACGCCGTACTGGTCCGCCCGGTCGCGACCCGAAGGTAGCCGTTTCGTGGCGCTGTCGTGCGCCTGCACTGCCAGGCCCATCTGCTTGAGGTGATTCTTGCACTGCATCCGCCGCGCCGCCTCGCGCACCGACTGCAGCGCCGGCAGCAAGACGGCAATCAGAATGCCGATGATCGCGATCACAACCAAAAGCTCGACAAGTGTAAAAGCACTACGACGATGTGGTGATTCCATTTGTTTTCTCCTCTTACGTAATCTTAGATGATCTGAAACACCGACAGGTCTCATTCGATTTGAGCCTGAAACACATTCAGACTTCAAAGCCTCTTCATCTTGACGAGTATTCTCCGTTGGTCGCATTACGGGCACGCTCGATGATGCGTCCGCCAGGGTCGGCGAGCGTGATGCCGTCGACCGTGTTGGTCAGGACCCGACCGTCGGGAAGAACGACTGCCTGCGCGTCGCCCGTCATACCGTCGACCAGGGTGACCTCCGCTGGCTGTCTGCCAAAGCTGATGACCGTCACGAAGTCGACGTCGCTTCCCTCTCGACGAGCAACCAGTACGGATCGCTGCTCGCCCTTGTTGCCGCGAATGCCGCGGCCCGTCGCCACTTGGGCTTCGGTGAGCAGTGCCAAATGAACGTCGGACTCAAACATGACGACACTCGGGGCTGAGCGGCGGCGTAAATCCGTAATATGCCGATAGCCGTAGGCATCGGAGAGCGGCCCAGGCTCAATCGTCCCGTCGCCGCTAAACGCACCGTCGACGTGTAGGGCGTAGTCGTAGGTATGTTGCTCGGCGCTGCGGCAGCTAAAGAAATCGATCACTATCGAATCGACCAGGGCGACGGTTCGCTCCTGGATCACACCCTTGTAGGCATCTTTGCAGTCGGCGCGGAACGCCTTGAGTTGCGCGCCTGGATAGAAGAGACGCGGTCGGCCACGGACAATCTCGCCGGCTGGTGGTATGGCCCATACATCATCGCTGTCGGCTTGCGGTGCTTGTGAAAGCTCGTCGACGGTGACCGTATTGTGAGCAATTGTCTGCTTATCCCACGTCAAATGTCGCTCGTCGCCGTAGCCGAAATAATTCACTTCGCGAATCGCCTTGCGTCGGCCGTTGCTGGCGACGATCGACAACTTGTCCGGATGCGAGTGTCCGGAACCGTAGCGACCGAATGTCATCGACACCCCAACCGAATCCGGTTCGGGACTCTGACGCAAAACGGCAATTCCGCCGTTCGGAAATAACGTGCAACCGTTCTCGTGCCTGCCGGTGACGCCTATTTTGGCGTCTTGTGCCAGATCAAACGATCCCTTGGGCATGTCGGGTGACATTCGCAGGAGATCGAGCGGTCCGCCCAATCGAGATTTATCTGAGACGAGTTTCGCCTCGGCCCACGGTCGCTCGGTGCCACCGGCGATTCGCGCGGCCAGCGCGAATTTGGGATCACCGTACGCTCGCCAGGCGGCGTCGAAGTACCCGCGGCTTACAAACTTTTCGTCGTGAGCGTTGGCCACGACCGGCACGGTGCCGTCGCTGAATGTGCGGTAAAACATGGCGTCAAAAATAGGCTTGATCGTCTTGGGCCCCGTGTCGCCAAACGACTGCTCGACGTCCGCCCCTGCATCGAGCCGGTGGTGCGGTCCCTCGAGATTCCAGAGGTCGACGCCGCTATGACGTGCGGCTTCCATGAGCAGAAAATAGCTGTCGGCTGCGAACGCCTGATACCCGTAAGACCGCTCGTAAAAAATGCCATCGGCCAGGACCGCGAATGAGATGTGGTGAACGAACCCGTCCCGGAGCAGGCGGCCGTTTTCGTCGCGAAAGCCATGTAGCGTTTCTTCTATCAGGTCGCGATCGTCGATCGTAAAGCCGACGATCGCCATGCCAGCCAGCGCTCGCGCTCGCCAGTTACTGCGAAAATGATGATTGCAGCTGCGCAGCACTTCGCCACAAGGCTTGAGCACTCGCTGTTCGATCGCCTCGCGATCAGCGTCGCTGAGCACACCCGAGCAGTAGATCAAATCATATGCTGAGGCGATATCCGCAGCCCAACTGACCTCGTCCAAAGTCGACGACATCGCCTTACCCTTCATCGTTGTCACTGGATAGTCCACATAGACCGGCACATAGGCCCGCAGGATTTTGGCAGTCGCCTCGGCAAATGCGAGGTCGTCGGCCAGCGCGTAAGCAAGTGCAAACTCGTTCGCCTGGTGGGCAATCGATCCGTTGGCGCCAGCTTGCGGCGTCGGCAGCGCTATCGCATTGAGCCGTTCACGAGTCTGGGAAAGATATTTATTTACGTACTCCTTCAACCACGGCTCGCGGGCGATCCAAGCTTTGAGTTCAGCGAGTTCTGCAGGGGTTGTGAACAACCGCGGGTGCGCCGGCAGAACCTTCGGCACCTCGACGCGGACCATCCCGGGCCGCCGCTGCACCGAACGCTCTGCGGAAACCGTTTCTGCGGTTGTGAGCAAGGTGAGAAGGCCGAGAAGAAGAAGTGGGACTCGAGGGGCAGGCATATTTGTGTTGAAGCTCAATGGGGAGAGAGATCGGGGGGATTGCGCCGCTCGTGGTGGCCCAGGGGATAGGCCGAGCAGGCGTGGTGAGACCTGGATTATAAACTCGCGTCCGAGCCTGATTCAATACCATCGGCTGCCTGAGCGAGGGTGGCTGGAAGCAAGTTTCAAGCGGTGAATCGCGGGATTTTTCACGATCGTCGGAAAGAAGTCTCTCCAATTTCGCCGAGTTTTTTGGCCCGCTTCGTCGGCAACCAAGGAAAAACGCAAACGGCCGCCCAGCGCGACTTCCATCAGACCGCCGTTCAGCGCGTCGTCGCCTACGACGTTAAACAGTCGATGTTGAACAGCCCGGGGTTGAACACTCCGGGCGAATCGCCGGCGTGACTAAAATCCGACTCCTTTCGTCTTGGTTCGGATCCTGCAAAGGTACATGTCGGATGTCAGGTAGAGAACATTTCCGTCGTTCCCCCAACCGACATTGGCAATCGATTCTCCGGTGACAAGGCGGCCCAGCAGCTGGCCCTGGGGCGAGAGGACGAGCACGCCGCCCGGCCCGGTCGCAAAAACGTTGCCATGGACATCCACCTTCATGCCGTCCCCGCCGCCACGAGGAATGCGGTCGTCCTTGGACGAGTCGAAAAACGGAATGGGCGGCGCCAAGTTTCCATCCTCCCGCAGCGGGAACGCCCGCCAGACCGGATCCTGGTCGTCACTGTTCGCGACATATAAAGTCAGTTCGTCGGGTGAGAAGGCAATGCCGTTGGGGCGAGACATTGCTTTGGATTGGAGTGTCACGGTGCCATCCGGCTGCAGGCGATAAATGCCGCAGAAATCTATCTCGCGCAAGGGGTCGTCGGCCCGTTGGGGCAGACCATAGATCGGGTCGGTAAAGAAGATGTCGCCGTTGGTCCGAATCGCCAGATCGTTGGGGCTGTTAAACCGCTTGCCATTCCAACGATCTGCGAGCGTCAACTTTCCTCCGCCCTTGGTGACCACCGAGATTCGCCGATCTCCATGTTCGCAGAGGACCAGCCGACCCATCGCGTCCAGAGCGAGCCCATTACTGCCGGGCTCGCGGCCGTAATCGGCGACTCCCGTATAGCCAGCCGGCTTCATATAGACAGAAACCCCAACCCCTTCCTGCCAGCGCATGACGGCGTTGTGGGGAATGTCGGAAAACAGCACGAAGCCACCGAACTGGTTCTCTTTTTCCGGAACCCACACAGGTCCCTCGGCCCAATCAAAGCCGCCGCCCAGCACTTCGATCACCGCATCTTTCGGTATCAGTTCATCGAGCGCAGCGTCAAAGCGGTCGACGTGACCGATGCTCGGGAAGTTCGTGGTGTTTTGGGCGGACAAACTGCCCGTGAGCAAAACGAGTAGGATCGGAGCGATGGTTCTAGCTGTTCTCATGGTTCCATTCTTTCTTAGAACGGTGCCGTGGACGCGGGACTGAGGAGGCCTGGAAGCCGTCCGTTGACATCCTCCAGATTTCTTAGCGGAGCCGCTATTCAAGGTACGAAAATCGGCCGAAAAAAAACCCTCGACTTTACCATGGGCGGGGACGGCGAATTGGGGTTGCCTGGGCAACGAAAAACTCGCTGCCAATGCACCTGATCTTCATCTTTCAGCGCAGGAGCTGGGATGCGGGATGCTAGATATCCAGCATCCAGCTACCAGCGGCCACCGATGTAGACGCGGGAGTGGTGGCGGGGATAGTGCGAGCCGTGGTAGCCGTGGTAGCCGTAGTAGCCGTGGTAGCCGTGGTAGCCGTGGTAGCCGCAGTGCCGGTAGTACGGATACGGCGCCGGGCTGACGATCACGGTTGGCGAGGCCGGTACGCTCGCGACCGGCACCGGCAGATAGCCGGAACCGCCGCTCATGTTCTGCGCGGCCAAGAGCACTCGATCGCTCACCCCGTTTTGTTTCAAGGCGATGAGCTCCTGCGGACTGAGGTTCAGCCGAGTGCCCCGCGATTGCATCGTGCTAATGACCAAATCATCGTTGACGCCGGCCTGGCTCATGTTCACCAGGTCGTAATTGGTGACGGCCTGGGCGGCAGCCCGTTGGTTGGCCTGGGCGACAACGGAGGCCCCGGCGGCGGCTTGCTGCGCGTCGGCGCGATCCCTGGAGCGGCCGAGCAAATTGCCGGTCAACGCGCCGACGCCGGCACCGATTAGCGCGCCTTCGCCTTGGTTGTGCCTGCCGCCGACGATCGCACCGGTGATGGCGCCCAATGCGCCGCCTGTCACGGTACCTTCCACCGTGTCGTTGTGGTAGTAGTTGGGTGACGGCTGATAATAGTAGGGTTGCTGACTGATTGCCTTATCGGCGGGCACCAACAGCGCGGCAAGCAACAATGCAGCGATCGATAGTCGCACCGCAAAACGCTTCGGACAAAGTTCATTGGGAACCGGCATGTTTGGTTTTCTCCTTAGTACTCGTTCCCACGCAGAGCGTCGGAGCGCGGTTTTCACGTCAAACCAACCCATTATCAATATCGGCAAAATAGGGTGGAACTGTACCGAATTTCCCGCCGGCCAGCCATGCCAAGACAGCGGCAGCGCGATAGCATTCGGAGTCGGAAGCCGTAAGAATCTACTATCGACGGACGAATTACGACGCAACGATTGTGCATGCTTAATACCAGAAGAGTCATCGGTAAACAGACTGTGGCATGAGGATTCCTCTCGATGTGACGGCAGGAATGCCCACCTGCGGTCGCAGCTTACGGGTGCGTGTCGAATACCTGGGAGAACAGGTCGTCTGTCAACATTGTGGTGGCGAGTTTCAAGCATGCGAGGCTTAGTGTACTTCGTCCTCATTCACGGATACCGGCAGCGACATCATGCGACGTGCCGACGAACTGCTCGATTCAGTGAAGATGCGTCGTCGTTCAAGCCAAGAAGTGTGTTGAAGCGTAGGGCAGCTCACCCGCGACGGCATATCATCAAACGGTGGTTTGTTGCCCGATGTCGAAAAACACATTAGTTCTTGAGATGGGCTGAACACAATTCGATGATTGCGGCAAAAGTCCGACGGCGACAATCGCCAAAGTTGCCGGCTCGGTTACGGACGCCACGCTGACGATTTGTACTAAGCTGCCGGATTCAAACCCGACGGCTCTGCTGACAGAGTTTACCAGGCATTCAAACCACTTTCGATGAGAGGCCTATGCAGCAATCTTTTTTCGCCGCCAAAACGCGAGAGCCCAAAAGAGCGCGACTCCGCTCAGGACAAATGTAGACGGTTCTGGAATCGTTGACAGGATCGTTCCCGTGATCGTCAGCCGATTGGCGGTTTCGTTGGCAGTCGACGAAGCTAAAACACAACCAAACAAACCACCGATTAGTAATGTGATACGCGGAATTCGCAATGCGTCGCTCCCCTTGAACAAAGTAGCTGATGCCGGGAACCTCAATACATGAATCGCTGCTGCCAATTCAAGGATTCTACGTCGACTGCCAATTTAGTCGTCAGCTAAGCGGGTAAGCAGCAATGTTTTTACGTTGTGCATTGGTATGACCGGGCTCAAGTCTTGTTGCCAGCTTGTCATCAGGACGGGACGCTGCGGATCGCTGTCGGGGATGCGGCCGTGAGAGCCGCGGATCAGCGAGGCATCACCGCTGATCACGTCGAAGGGCGTGCGGATCCGCAACTTGCTCTGCAAGATACGCTTTGCCAAATGCAATTGTCCCGCGAGACCCGGTGAGAGAAAGAGTTCTGTCGGGTCCCAGCCCGGCTTGGCGTGTATCGCTACACAGTGCGCAAAGTCGGGAGCATTGGAATCGTTCAGCCAATACGGATACGCAAACCAACAGTCGGCCGCGGCGATGGCCAGCAGCTGGCCCGATCGTTCGTGCCCGATGCCAAGCTGGTCCATCTCGGTTTGATCGAGCACCTGATCGACGCCGTCAACGTTGTGGAGGAGTTGCTTGACCTTGTCGAGCACCCCGCTGTCGTTGACGTACACATGGGCAATCTGTTGATCGCAGACGGCAAAGGCAGTCGAAGCGCCTGCTTCCAGGAGTTCCCCGTTTTCGGCTGTTTGGACTTGTAGGAATCCCGCCGTGCGAAGTACGCGATTCAGATATACCGGACGCGAGACGGGTTCGAAGGCGTAATCCGAGACGACGGCGACGTCCATATTCGACTCGTGAGCCGCATCGATCAGGCGACCCGCTTCGATATCGATGTCTCGGAGCGCCTGTTGCCCCTGCGGTGAATCCGGTCCGAAACGTTGATGGTCGTAGTCAAGGTGCGGCAGATACGTTAGCAGCAGTCCATAACGGTTTTGCCTGATCAAGTGCAGCGTGGCATCCACGATCCAGCGAGTCGACGTAATATCTGCGGCGGGCCCCAGAAGTTGAACAGGGGGAACTGCCCCAACTGCTGGACAAGTTCGTCACGAATCGATGCTGGCTGAGTATAGATGTCCGGCGACTTGCGACCGTCGGCCCAATACGTCGGTCGTTCCACCACGCTCACGTCGCACGTCGCATGCGTTGCATAGCGCCAGAACAGGCTTGCAGACTTGATATCCGGATCGATCTTGCGGCCGGCTTCCCAGATTGTTTCGCCCGTCAGCAACCGCGCGGATCGTTGCCAGTTCAGGATCAGAGCCAAGTCTTGAAAATACCAGCCGTTGGCGACGATGCCGTGTTCAGCAGGTTCAGTGCCCGTAAGAATGGTGGCCTGCGAAGGAGAAGTTAGCGCTGGCACGGGCGGTTGCAGTGCGGTGATATTGCCACCGTCGGCGGCGAGTCGGGCGAGGTTGGGGGTGAGCGACCCGACAGCGGAGCGACTCAAGCCGGCGATATTGATAAGCAACAATTGTCGAGACATCGATGTTCATCCACCCGCCGCTGGCGGGCTGTTGATTCAGTCGGTCTTCAGTGTAGCGACGGCATCCGGCGGCCGTAAAACCGGTGATTTATCGAGATTAAAACGGCGGCAGGATGCCGTCGCTACATTAAATCAACTGCCCGCTGGCCGTTGATTCGACTATAGGTACCCCAACCATGTGTTCGTAGTAGTACGACCCGCTGACGACGGTCTGCTAGCATACACAAGTGGTGGCGAACAAACGTTTTGCGTGTTTCGACCGGTTCACTCGGTCCGATATTGAATATGCGATAAGTTCATAGGTGCGAAACGGTTAAGACGGCGGTCAAGATTCCGCTTTGCCGGTCGCGGTGATTTCGTGTATCTTGCCATTTGGGCGGGACTTACGATGAACAACCTGAAATGCGGCGGAGAATTCGCCGCGACGTGGCCACCTAGATAATTCACGCCCGAATCACACCTTTACCCCCCGCCTTAACAATCCGACATTGAGCCGGCGGCTGTATCGATAGCAGCCCGCCAGACCGTCGCAAAGCTCATTGCCGCCGGGCCGTGATTTAGATCGCCAAGTTACGGATAGCTTCGCGCGAACCGAGCGTTAGGAGTGCTGGATGAGCGTCCACGAAAAGTGCCCAGGAAATCCGATCTCACGTCGCGGATTCTTGCACGCCGGCTTTGTCGGCGGGATTGGTTTGACCCTCTCAGACTATTTTCGACTGCAGGCCGCGCAGGCCGCAGTGAGCGGTCAGCAGGCGATTAAGCCAACCGCCAAGTCGATCATCTACATCTTTCTGCAAGGCGGAATCGCTCAACAAGAGTCCTGGGATCCGAAGCCCCATGCGCCTGCCGAATACCGCGGCGCGTTTGGAAGTATCGGGACACCGATTCCCGGCTTGCGGGTCAACGAGCTGATGCCGCATTGTTCAAAGATCGTCGACAAGCTGACCATTTGTCGCGCGATGTCTCACGGTGACGCAGATCACGAGCGCAGCACGCACATCATGTTCACGGGCTACAAGCCGAGCCCCGCCGTTAACTATCCGAGCCTAGGAAGCGTGGTTGCCCACGAACTTGGTCCTGCGCCACGATCTGCCACCTTATATCACCATTCCCAAGCAGTTGGACGACAGCGGCGGTCCTGGCTATCTGAGTTCGGCGTATAACACGTTCAGCCTGGGCGCCGATCCGGCAGCCGAGGATTTTCGTGTCCGAGATCTGGAATTACCGAACGGCGTCGACCCAGAACGGTTCGCTCGTCGCCGCCGCATGCTGGAGACCGTGAACGATCATTTTCGCAAGGCGGAAAACTCGGACGCGCTGGACGCGGTCGATTCGTTCTATCAGCGCCTACGACATGATGAGTTCCCAAAAAGCGCGGGAAGCATTTGATCTGAACAAAGAGGATCCGAAGCTGCGCGATCAATACGGGCGGAACGAGGCCGTGCGCGGTTCTCGATGGCGCGCCGCCTGGTCGAATCGGGGGTTCGCTTTGTGACGGCGTTGTATGGCCAGTGGGATCATCACACCAAGATCGTGCCGGGTATCAAAAAGCATGTGCCCGAATTCGACCAGGCGTTTGCGGCCCTGATCAACGATCTGGAACAGCGGGGCATGTTGGATTCGACGCTGGTCTGTGTTTCGACCGAATTCGGTAGGACGCCAATGATGAATACGGAAGCCGGCCGCGATCACTGGGGCAAGGTCTTCAGCATTGCGATGGCCGGCGGCGGCATGCAACGTGGCCTGGTATTTGGCGCATCGGATTCGATTGCCGCCGAACCAGCCGACGGAATGGTCAGTGTAGAAGACTGGTCCAAGACGATGTTCCATTGCCTGGGAATTAACGCCGAAAAAACGCTCACCGCACCTGGCGGACGCCCGATCGAAATCGTCCGCGGCGGGAAAGTCCGCAAAGAGTTACTGGTTTAAATTGTTGGAGTCCCGCCTTTAGGCGGTCTTCGGCATTGGGGTGCCGCCTAAAGGCGGGACGCCAGCCCAGTGCCAACCGCATGTCCGCCACGGCCGATTCGACTGTGAGCGAAAGTGCAGTTATTACGAACCATGCGACGAACGACCACAACTACCGGCATCGCAGCCATCTGGTTGGTGTTTTTCATTGCTGCCGATGCGCAGGCGGCCTCGCCTCGTCTGAAGCGCATCTTGCCAGGTGGTATCCAGCGCGGTGTCGAATCCGAACTGATCCTGGAAGGCGAGCGGATACATGACGCCGAAGAGATCCTGTTTTTCGATCCCGGCTTTGAAGTGTTGGGATTCGAGCCTCTTGATGAGGTACCAACGATCGCTGTACGCGATCCCATCAAGATAAATGATGATGACGAAGATGAAGAGAAAAAGAAAATCATCGAGTGGCAGTGGGTACGAGCCAGGGTTAAGGTAGCCGCCGATTGTCGCTTGGGCGAACATCTGGCTCATCTGCGCTGCGTGAGCGGCGTTACGGAATTTCGCACGTTCTTTGTCGAACCGTATCCAAGCGTTGCCGAACTGGAGCCGAATAACACACCGGACAAGACCCAGGCGATTGGGTTAAACGTCTGTGTTGGCGGAGTCGTCAGGGCTGACGACCGGGACTGCTTTGCGGTCAACGTCAAACAAGGACAACGATTGAACATCGAAGTTGTCGCGATGCGCCTTGGCACGGCCGTCTTCGACGCTCACCTTGAACTGCGCGATTCGACACGACGTCTGGTCGCCTCGGCGAAAGGGTCGGCTTTCGGAGTGCAGGACGGCATTATTTCTTACGTTGCACCGGACGATGGCACGTACTACGTCAGTATTCAAGGGGATGACGGAAGCGGCAGCGATGTGAGCACGTACCGTTTGCACGTCGGGACGTTTCCCCGTCCGACAGCTGTCTATCCGCCCGGCGGCAAGTTGGGGGAGGTGGTCAGCGTTCGCATGATTGGCGATATCGGGGGCGACTTCAATCAGCACGTGCAGCTGCCCACATCGCCGGACATCAATTACGTCATTGAACCCACCAATCAAGACGGCGCTGCGCCGACCCCGATTCCGTTTCGCTTGTTTCCGCACGCCAACGCCTTGGAAGCCGAGCCGAATGAAACGTTGGAGAGTGCAACGCGGGTAGATATACCGGCGGCCTTTAACGGAATCATCCAGCGGCCGGGCGACGTCGATCATTTCCGTTTCACCGCCGAAGAAGGTCAAGAATTTGACGTCGAGTGTTATGCGAGGCGCTTGCGTTCGCCGCTCGATCCCGTCCTGCAGCTGTTCGATGCGGAGGGCAACAAGCTGCTGGAAAACGATGACGGGGGAAAGGTCACGGATAACGAGGACGCGGAATTGCGGGGCGCCGACAGCTATTTTCGCTTTAAGGTGCCTGCCGACGGGGAATACGTTTTGAAAATGGCCGACCTGTTGCGCGGCGGCAGTCCGACGTATGTGTACCGCGTTGAAATTTCTCCCGTAAAGCCATGGTTGCTTGTCCGCTTGCCACGAGTCCAGGATTCACGCGAATTGTATGGTCAATATCGCCAACAGATCTTTGTCGCTCGTGGAAACTATTTTGGCGGTGTGGTTCTCGCACGGCGAAAGGATCATCGCGGCGACGTGGAAATCGTGACGCCCGATTTGCCGAAGGGTGTCACGATAGAAACGATGACGATTCCTGCCGGTGGTGACAGCGTTCCGGTCGTATTTCATGCCGACGCGGAGGCGGAATTGGCGGGAAGCCTGGTCGCTTTGGCGGGCCGTGATCCTGACCTGTCGACGAACGTCTACGGCGCTTTTCGAAATCAGGCGGATCTACTACTTGCCAGGCCAGGCCTTAATCGCCTGACGATTAAGGCCACCAGTCGTGTTCCCGTGGTTGTTACCGAGCAGATTCCTTTTCGCCTCGAAATACCACAAGAGAACGTGACGCTTGTACGTGGCGGAGAGGTCGAAGTACCGGTGCGCGTGCATCGAGAACCAGGGTTCGACGGCGACATCGTCCTAACGATGCCGTTCTTGCCACGCAATGTAGGGACGAGCGCGAACGTCCAAGTTCCCGGCGATCAGAACGAAGCGGTGTTTACCGTCAATGCGAAAGCAAATACCGCGCCGCTGGAGTGGAAGTTTTTTGTACTCGGTTCGTCGGGCGAAGAAAACACAATGTGGGCATCGACACCGTTGGTTCCACTGAAAATCGCGAAGCGCTTTGTGACAGTCGAACTGCACGAGAAAACATTTCGCCAGGGTGACTCAGCGAAGATCGACGGAACGATCCACCCCATCACGCCTTTCGACGGAACGGCGGTGGCCGAATTGCGAGGTTTGCCGAACGGTGTCACGTCAGAAGCGGTCGAATTTGATCAAACCGCTCGGCGGATTAGTTTCGATGTGCAGACCGTTGAAAGTGCACCGGTCGGAAAACATGCGGGGGTGACTTGCCACGTCACAGTCCGGCGCGATTCCAAGATGTTGGTCGCGCGGGCAGGGCAGGGTGTCCTGCGGATTGAAGCGGCCAAAGCGGATCAGCAGGTGGCTGTCGAAAGCAGGCAAAGTGAGCCGACGAATGATGCGCCGACAGACGCGAAGCCGTTAACGCGACTGGGACGATTGCGGCTGGAAGCGAAACAACGGGCCGGCGCCAGGGTGGTTGGAAAACGTGAACGGTCAGAATTACCGGCAGAGGATTAGTCTTTGTCGGAACACCCGTACGATGGGTCTCCGAACCCGTCGCCTGCAATTTAGATGCGTTTGCGACGGGTTCGGAGACCCATCGTACAGGATTGTTTCGGCACATTTTCCGACAGAGCCTAACAAGCCGCTCGTTGGAGTCCGTCCTTTAGGCGGTCTTCCACATTACGATTCCGACTGAAGGCGGGACTCCAACAAACACAATTAGACTGAAACACCACTCGTCAAATACACCGAGCAACGTGCGAAATTCTTATTCTATTTGTGCCGTCTTTTTGCTGGCATTGTCGGCGGCGCCGTCTGCGCTGCGGAGCTTGCTGCGATCGAAGTCTATCCGCCTGAAATCCGCTTGACCGGTGCCGCGGAAATGCAGGCGATCATCGTGCAGGCGACGTTTGAGGACGGGACCACGGGCGATGTTACCGACGAGGCGGAGTTACGGCTGGGAGACGCAGGTCTTGCCACGCTGAACGCAAACGTGTTGTCGCCGCTGAAAGCCGGCAGCGCTGTCCTATACGTTACCTATGGCGAGCATGAAAAGCAGGTTCAGGTCGATGTTCGCGACGCCGATCAGCGACGGCCCGTCAGCTTCCGTAATGATGTCATGCCCGTTTTGACGAAGGCGGGTTGTAACGCCGGGGCCTGCCATGGTGCGGCGAGCGGTAAGGACGGTTTTCGTCTGTCATTGTTCGGCTTTGATCCGGGAGGTGACCACTCGCGCATCCTGCACGAGATTAGCGGACGGCGCATCAATCTCGCTCTTCCCCGCGAAAGCCTCTTATTGGAAAAGGCCGTTGGGGCGGTAACGCATACGGGCGGGAAGCGGTTGGAAAAGGACGATCCTCATTACGCTCTCATCCTCCAGTGGCTGGAAGCTGGAGCACCGGATGACACTCAACAAGCATCGCAGGTCGAACGGCTAGAGATCTTTCCAGAATCTGCCGTGTTGTCGAAACCGGGCGAGCGACAACTAGTAATTGTACGGGCCCACTACAGCGATGGAAGCGACCGAGACGTTACCTATCTGACCCGGTTCGATACCAATAACGAATTTGTCGCCGAGGTTGCGCAGGGCGGATCCGTTGTTTCGCATGAACCGGGCGAGGCTTTCTTGTCCGCTCATTTCGAATCCCATGCCGTCGGCAGCCATTTTATCGTGCTGCGGGGCGATGACGATTTTCACTGGACCGAAGTACCGGAACACAACTACATCGACGGGCTGGTTTACGACAAGCTTCAGAAGTTGCGCGTCCAACCGGTCGAACTCAGCAGTGATTCGCAATTCCTCAGGCGTGTCACGTTGGATTTGACCGGACGATTGCCGACCGTGGACGAATACCAGGCTTTCGTAGCCGACCCACGCTCGGACAAGCGTGAACAGTGGGTCGACCAATTGCTGGACCGCTCCGAGTTCGTCGACGTGTGGGTCGCGAAATGGGCCGATCTGCTGCAGATACGCACGGGAATGGAGATCGGTCAAAAGTCGCTAATGCGCTATTACAAATGGCTGCGCCAACAGATCGAAGACGAAGTGCCTTTGAACCAGATGGTGCACTCGTTGCTGGCCTCCAGGGGGGGAACTTTTGCTAACGCACCCACCAACTACTACCAGACCGAAAAGGACATTCTGAAAACGTCTGAGAACGTGGCCCAGGTTTTTTTGGGGATGCGATTGCAATGCGTCCAATGTCACAATCATCCGTTCGATCGGTGGACGATGGATGATTACTACGGATTCGCGGCGTTCTTCGCTCGTGTTGGTCGAAAGCCGGGTGAAGATCCGCGCGAAACGATTATTTACAATGCGGGCGCAGGCGAGACAAAACATCCTGTTGGCGGGCAGGTGGTCGCTCCGCGATTTCTGAATGGCAATCAGCCGGAGATTGGCGACAAAGACCGTCGCCTGGCGATGGCGCGCTGGGTGACCTCTGACGACAACCCGTATTTCGCTCGGCACATGGCCAACATGGTTTGGGCGCATTTCTTCGGTCGAGGGATCATTGAGCCAGTCGATGACGTGCGGATCAGCAATCCACCGGTGAATCCGCAGCTGTTGGATGAACTTGCCCGGCGACTGGTGCGCCATCAATTCCAGCTGAAGCCGCTGATCCGCGAGATTTGCACGTCCCGCACCTATCAGCTCGGCACGCATGGTCCGAGCAGCAATGAGACCGGTTTGCGGAATTTTGCCAGTACGAATCTGCGGCGACTGCCCGCAGCGGTGTTGCTGGACGTCGTGAGCCAGGTCACGGAAACTACCGACAAATTTGAGGGCGTTCCCGGCGAAACACGAGCGATCCAGATCGCCGACGGCGCAAAGAGCAACTATTTCCTGTTCACCTTTGGCCGATCGTCGCGGGAGTCGGCCTGTACTTGCGACATCAAGATGGACCCCAATCTTTCGCAGGCATTGCATCTGCTGAACGGAAAAACCGTTCACGAGAAGATAAACAATGGACAGGTGCTCAGCCGACTGATCGACGGCGGCACGCCTGCCGATGAGATTATTGACCAACTGTATGTGCGTTGTTTGACCCGTAAGCCGACCGAAAAAGAACGAGCGGCCTTAACCGCTGAACTGGCCGGCGGGGACGACCAACAGCGAGTCATGCAGGACGCCTTTTGGGCGCTGCTCAATTCGCGCGAGTTCTTGTTTAACCACTGAGAGGTGAGCGCCAATTTAAGGAACGACAGTATGTGCAAGTTCGACAAATCACGTCGTTTAACCCGTTGCCGAAGGCGAGGTGTTGTACGTTGGAATCCTCGCCTTCGGCAACGGGTTAAACAAAAAACCCGATCGCAAACGGCTATCTGAAACGCTGATGCTTCCATGGTTGTTCTCTTTAGAGTTTATGCTGTTCGACATGTGATCATGATGGCCATCGCGCTGTGGGCAACCGTTGCGCACATCAACGCTGAAGAATTGTCCGATGCACCGAAGGTCACCTACGACGAACACATCAAGCCGATTCTGCGGGCGAAGTGTTTTGGTTGCCACAATGCCGACGATCGCGAAGGCGAACTGGATTTAACGAGTTACGCGGCGTTAAGAGAGGGTGGTGCGTCGGGAGTCGTTGTCAAGCCTGGCGATCCGCTGAATAGCAGTTTGTACGCGCTAATCAATCACGACGACGAACCGTCGATGCCACCGGAGTCACCGAAAATCTCGCAGGAGCTGATTGACGCGGTGCATCTATGGATCGACGGCGGTGCGGTGGAGCGTGCATCCAGCACGAAGGAGATCTCAGCCCGCAGGGTTATGCCACAGAATTTGGTCGGCGCCCATGCGCGTCCTGACGCGGCCCCCATGCCACCTCGTCTGAGCTTACAGCCGGCTGTCCCAACGGGTCGCCCTCACGTGATTAGCGCGCTGGCAGTTAATCCCTGGTCTCCGCTGTTGGCAGTCGCAGGTACGAAACAAGTCTTGCTGTACAGCACGTCCAATGAAGAATTGTTAGGCGTCTTGCCATTTCCCGAAGGGATGCCGGAAGTCTTGCGTTTCAGTCGAGACGGATCGTTGTTGCTGGCCGGCGGCGGTCGCCACGCCGCTTCGGGACGAGTCGTCGTCTGGAACGTACGGACGGGCAAGCGCGTGATGGAGGTTGGCGACGAGCTGGATACGGTTCTTGCGGCAGACATCAGCCCCGATCACACGCTGATTGCACTAGGGGGACCGAAGCGTGTCGTGCGCGTTTACTCGACGGAATCGGGTCAACTGAAATACGAACTCAAACAACATCTGGAATGGATCTATGATGTGCAGTTCAGTCCCGACGGTGTGTTATTGGCCACGGCAGACCGCAACGGATCGATCGTGGTGTCGGAAGCCTTTCGCGGTGCCGAGTACGTCAAACTGAAGGGGCATGAAGCCGGGATGATTGATCTTTCGTGGCGAGCAGACTCGAATGTTTTAGGATCGTGCGGTGCCGATGGTGCGGTCCGACTATGGGAGATGGAAAAAGGCCAAGAGTTGACGATGTGGAAATCACATCCAGGTGGCGCTGTTTCGGTTCAATTCACGCCGGACGGGCAACTGGTTACCTGCGGAGCGGACCAGATCACAAAACTGTGGGATCCACAAGGTAAACACAATCGCAGCTTCGAGCAACTGTCGGGACCGGCGTTGCAAACGGTCTTCTGCAGCCATTCGCAGCGAATCTTTACCGGCGATGACGCCGGAGCTGTCCACATCTGGGACGCTGTCAGCGGCGATCGACTGGGCCAGTTGATCGCCAATCCACCGACGCTCGAAAAACGCCTTGCCACCGCGACGGAACAGCTATCGACGCTTCGCCGTCAACTACCGACTCGTGAGGCGGCGGTTCAGGCCGCGGCGGCGAATGCGAACGTCATATCGCCCGACGTTTCGACCGGCGCCGGCACGGTCACGGCCGAATCGAACGAGCCGCTGATTGTCGCGGAACGACGGTTGCAGGAGGTCGAAGCAAAGATTAGCGAGGCGGAAAAGGCAATCGAGCGATGGCGCGACGAGCTTGAGTTCGCCGAACGTCGCCCTCAATGACATCCGCCGTCGCGTAGCTGAATCGTGGTGAAGCTAGAATAGCACTTAAAGCGTTGCCGCAGCGCATCCCCCTCCTCAGCTGGCGGCCTTGGAAGGGCCGGGGGATATCTTTTGCGCCCGAGCGGGAAAGGTTAGTCGCCGGATTATTGTCCGTTGTCGGTTCCAGGGGACGATCGACGTATTGCGAACGAGCGGTGCGGAAGAGGTTGTCAGTGAAGAACGACAGGCGGCCGAACAAATTGTTCGTTTGCTGAATCTGTAGAATCAGAATAGTTCGCTTCGCAGACGGGGGTACTCCTTGGACTCACTCCTGGCACACTGTACAGGCATAAATTTTTCTGACGCCCAGTTCCCAGGTCTCAATCGCGTTTCCACAGCCGCCACACGTTTCGTGCTTGTAGAATCGCGCCACCGTTCCAGTAGTAAAACAAATGCTTGCCGAAGGCCTCAACTTTTTCTAGTTCAAGCTCGTTCAGCTTGCGGGCTCCCGCACGAAATCGGCCTTGCGGCGAAGACACCTTCAACGCCTGGCCGGCGTACCAACGCTTGTGGTCGCGGGCAACGCGGTGAGTCGTGTGACCTTCTGGCATGGGACGTCGCGCCGGCTAGGGGGACGAGATTGCGGCCTGCCGCTGCTGAAATGCGAGGCGGATCTTTTCCATGCGCTTGCGGTTTGCACCCAGATCCGAGTATCCAACACGGGACGCCGACCGAATGTGAATCAGGCCCTGCGGTTCGTCGATCACGAATTCAACATCGTCGACAAACCGAAATAGGGTACTCCTGAATTCCACATGCAGATACCAATAAAAAGATACCAATAACGTGCCAGTTCGACCCTTCACGCTACACAATTTCGGAAATGTAGTTTTCCTTGGCCAGTCGCCAGAAGACGACCAGGAACGCTGTCAGAGGGATGGCGAGGATCATACCGAGGATGCCTCCCAGTGCGGTGCCCCAGAAAAAGATGGCAAATATTATTGCCATCGGGTGCAGGCCCGTGCGATCCCCCATGATTTTCGGCGTCAGGATATAGCCCTCGATCGATTGCACCACAAGAAACACGGCGATTACACAACACAGCGTGACCAACCCGCCGCCGTCCTGGAAATAAGCCAGCGGCAAAGTGATGCTCAAACCCACCATGCTGCCCAAGTAGGGAATCACGTTCAGGAAACCCAGGGCAAAACCCAGTACGGCGCCGTACTTCAGCCCCACCGCGGTAAAACCAATTGCAAACAGCAGGCCCTGTAGAAACGCGATGATAATCTGGCCACGGAAGAAGGCCACGACAATGTTGACGAACTCCTGCGCCAGAAAGACGACATCCTTGCGCGTCTCGCTCTTCAAGAAAGGCAAATGATTCTCCAAACGCGATACGTCTTTTCGTTCAGCAATCAGAAAGAAGATAAAATAGATCGGCGTGATCGCCCAGCTAAACAGGCCGCCGATTCTTTGCGCAACATTCGCCCCGGCCGCTACGCTGGTCGTCGCGAAGTATTCCAGCACGTCGCCCAGCGCTCGGTCCTGTCCCTGCATTACTCCAGCGATCTTTTTGCCAATCGGATTTTCTTCAAAGAACACCTTGATGTCGGGCCAGTCCTGCGCCAGCTTTTTCGTCAGCTGTTCCCACCAGGTGGGGAATTGTTTGATGGCTTCGACCAGTTCGCGTATCAACGCAGCACCAAAGAAGCCAATAAACAGGGCGAAGGGGATGATCACGGACAGTATCATCGCCGCAACGGCCAACGGTACCGACAGGCGAAACCGTACTCGTAACCAGTCGTAGTACGGCTGAAACACCAGTGCCGCAATACCAGCGACGACTAGTGGCAAAAGTACCCGTGAGAACGTACGGACGAAAATCGCCATCCACCAAAGCAGGCCCAAGACCGACGCGAGGATCACAATCGCCGAAACGATTGTAATGGCGACGGCGACGGTTCGCTGTTGACGATCGCTCAGTTGCATCCGCGAGGTCTTTCGACGTTAGAATCGGGCTGGTGAAGCATGGGGTCCCGTGCGCTACAGTTCTATCGGATTGTGGTCGACCGTGCCAGATTCAACGAGGCTTTTGTTCGTAGTATCGCCTTAAGAACGTATTATCAAATTCGTACGATGGTCCTCCGCGCTCGTCGAACGTGCGAGACGATTCAGAAAGCGACGGGCTCGGAGGCCCATCGTACGGGTGATTCGCAGGCAGTCGGCGTTCGGCCGTTGTCGTACTATGCGCGGAGACGCGCTGGCGAAGACCGCCTAAAGGCGGAACTACCAGCGCACGGCGCCGAGCGGTCAATATCCGAAGGTGGCGCGTAATAGCAGGGCGTCGTTCAACTGAATCTTTGGCGCGGGACCGCCGAATTCGAATTCGCGGCCGAATACATAACCAACCTCAACGCCTGCCGAGACACCGGGAATAACAAACATACCGGGCTCTGGCGTGGGGCTTGTTTCTAAACCCAGGACCGCGCGCGCCATTCGCTGTAGGTCAGAACGTCGTCCATTCCGCCTGCGCTGGTAGGCCCAGGTTCCACCGCTGAGCCCACCGCCTACGTAGATCCATCGTTGTCGATGACCATCGTCGTCAATGCGCCACGATGCGCGCGGCTGGGGAAAGGTGAGGTTCAGGCGAAAGGCGGGCGAAGGTTTCCAAATTGCACCGGCACCGGGAAGGACTGGTATGTCGCGGCGTCCCGTGGCGACCGCGCCGACAATCAGCTGCCAGTTTTCTCCCGTCTGCCGTATTCCCAATACGGCGCCACGAAATTGCCAGGCGTCACTGCTGTTGTTTTTGGTGTCGGAGGCGTAGGAGGGTGTGAACGCGAGGCGGACCATCCACCGATCGTTGATGCGGCGAATCCAATCCAAACCTAGCGACACGTCATATAGTTCGCTCGGCAAGTCCGCCGCCACGGGGGCGTTGATGTCCGTGAACGAAAAGCCGGTTTTGAGAAAGGGCGGAGGTGGACCAAAGATCGGCGGCATCGCCAGCTTGGCGGTCACGTCGTACGAGGCGACTTCGAAGCCCCCCGTTTCGGGTTCCCATTCTGCGGCGAAATCGACGAAAGGTTTGCGCAGCCGAGCCAGGACTTCAGGCGGTACAGTGTCTTCGGGCAGTACAGTGTCTTCGGGCAGTCACAGTATCTTCTAGCAGCGCAGTATCTTCTAGCAGCACAGTGTCTTCTAGCAGCACAGTGTCTTCTAGCAGCACAGTGCCACGATCGGCTTCGTCGGCTTGCCGGTCGAAGGGCGGCACTTGCATTCCGTCCAGGGGAGGAAGTGGCCTGACCAGCGGTGTTGAGTAGCGATCGGTCGGTAGCGATGCCAAATTGATCTGATATTGCTCGAGCACTTTGGCATACGGGTTACTGTTAGTCGTCCGTTCCTCCCGCGAACTGCTCCACCGAGCACCGCAGGCAGCATCAGCCAAGCGGCAATAATCCGAATCGCACCTAGATGTAGACGAGCGTCGTTCATTCGCGGATGAGGTTCGCTGGTAAAACTAGATCGGCGCAGCAAAGTTGTTGATCGCTCAGCGATCAATACGTCTGAAGCGATCAGGGACCGTGAGTGTGTCGTCGTGGTGGCTTCCAGTCGCCGAAGTAATGCGGTATTTATCGTTCAAATCGGCGGCTGGAAGCCACCACGACGACAGATTGCCAAAAACTTACAGCCTGGGAGCGGACTTCGGCGATGGCAATCAGGTTTCAGCGACTTTCTTACCGGCATTTGGGTGGTTAGGGCCACTGATTTGTCGATTCTCGTCGGGTTTTTTGCCGGGCCTTGTTGGAACGCATCGGCCATGCCATCAATGAGGTCACCGCCAGCAGTGAACCCGTGCGCAACCAAATCGCTGTTTATTCCCGCGCGCCAGGGTTCAATGAGATCTGCGCACGAAAAGACGTATTTGGCAGAGATAGTCGCTCGAGCAGTGCGACAGCAACGGATTTGCCTGACGAATGAACTCGCTGTTGCCAGTAACCATCCTCGGAATGCTCGTCGCCGGACTGGCTGCATCGGTCTTGGGAACGGTGAAGCTACCGCTGGCGCGCAAGTTACAGCTGGGCGATGATCGGATCGGCGTCCTTGTGACGGCTCTGTCCGCGCCGTTCCTTCCCGTCGTGCTCATAACGGGCTGGCTTGTCGATTCGGTGGGATGTCGCAGCATTCTGATGGTCTCGGCCGTTGGTATTTCCTTGGGCCTGTGGCGTTTTTCCGCGGCGCGTCGCTTTGCAAGCGCATTGGCGTCAGGTCTGCTATTCGCCGTTTCTTTTGCCATGTTGATCAATGTGGTTCACGTCTTGATCCCGATCGCATTCCCGCCTCCGCTGGCCTTGGCCACGAATCTGGCTGACAGCTGTTTCGGCGTCGGCGCGCTGGCGACACCGCTACTTGCGGCAGCGCTATTTCCCCGGTTCGGGATGGAACGGCTGATCCAGTTGATTGCGATGGCGGCGATCACGGTCGCTGTGACTGCTTTTTTCGTGACGGGAATCGCGGAGGTCGTCAGCGAACCGAGCGGCTTGGCGAGTTCCGAACCCATTCGCACGCTGGATCTGTTGACACATCCGATGATCTGGTTGTGTGGTCTGTGTCTGGCGACATTCGGACCCGTCGAGTCGGCCTTTTCGACGTGGACCACATCCTATCTTGTGGAGAAACGCTTTGATGCCGGCTTCGCCACTCGGATGTTGTCCGGTTTTTGGACCGCTTCGATTGTGGGCAGGGTCGTAACCGGATTCGTGTTACCGGCAGGCTGGGAAGGCGCGCTACTGGTGGGGGCTGCGGTCGTCAATTTATTGGTGTTGTTGGCTGTGGTGACCACTCGCCGTCGCGAATTGGCCCCACTGCTAGTCATCAGCGCTGGACTTTGCCTGGGGCCTGTGTTTCCTACCGTCATTGCGGTCGTGTTCGAATCGTTCGAGGCGCATACGCACGGTCGTGCAGTGGGACTGGCGATGGCAATCGGCAGTGTGGGCTACACGCTCTCGCCGGTTTTGGTTGGGTATTACGCCAGGCGAACCTCGATCCAACGCAGCTTTGCTATTTTGCTGGTACCTGGCGTCGTGTTTCTGCTGCTGACGATGATTCTAAGTCGCTCCGTTTGAAAGAATTGTGGATCCACCCTGCTGGCGGCGTGCGCCGTCCGCCATACCGCGTTGTTCGATCCGGTCGAGCGCCTTTGATAGTGCGCGCCGCACCCCGTGCATGCCGTACTCTATCGTGGTATGTTGCGACCGATCGTTGCAAGTCGGCGACAGAAAGAGGCCGAGCCGGTCGATGTTGCCGATAAACCCAGCGCGGCCTCTGGCCGCAACCAAAGTAGGACGGAATGCCATTCCGTCCAGACGGATTACGGGCACCGACGCGGAGCGTTGGTCGCCGTCCTACAAATTTGCGCAAGAAGACAAGAATTAGAACGTTAGTAGCACGTATCACGTTACGCCGGAGCGCAATGTCACAGAAGGAGAATGAGCATGGTCAAAATCAATTGGTCCTACCATCGCGGTGGCTGAACGACGTGCGGAAAAACGCAAGAGTTTCTTGCGCAGGCGGATCTAGAAGCGACCGAAGAAGTTGATGCTAGAAAGCATCCCATGCAGGAAAAGGATGCGCTGGCCTTGGTAGAACAGGTCAATGAGATCTATGCGGCCAAAGGCAAGAAGGTGGTGCACATCAATTTGAAGAAGGACAAACCGGACAAAGCCACGTTAGCCAGGCTTTTGCTGGGCCCGACCGGCAATCTACGTGCGCCGACCTTGCGCAAAGGTAAAACGCTGGTGGTCGGTTTCGACCAGGAAACTTACGAAGCCGTTTTCGGCTAATTGCGGTCGCTCGTTTTCATTCAAGGTGAACGAAGATTGGCGTGGAAGTTCTTCGCGGGGACCGTCTTCAGCTTCGGATGCCGGAATCCCGGCGCGCCGGGACCTGTTCCGGTCTACTTGCCTACTGGCCCGCCAGGCTTCAGAGAGATTTCGAACTCTTCCTGCGCTCAGCTGCGCACCCGTTCGACATATTCCCCGCTGCGGGTGTCGATCTTGATCACGTCGCCGATACTGATGAATCCGGGAGCCTGAAATTCGGCGCCCGTCTCCACTTTGACCGGTTTATTGACGTTCGTCGCCGTGTCTCCCTTCACACCGGGTTCGCAGTATTCGACCTTTAGATCGACGTGATTGGGCGCCGACATCGTGATGCATTTTCCGTTCCATAGCACCATCGAACATTCCATCCCGTCTTTGAGGTACTTCCAGGCATCGTCCACCTGGTCAGAGGTCAATTCGTGCTGATCGTACGTCTCACTGTCCATAAACACGAACATATCACCTTGACGATAGAGGAACTGTACACCGATCTCCTCGACGTCCGCTGCCTCGATCGATTCACCGCCCTTGAAGTTGCGATCGAGCGCCGTTCCGCGGATCAAGTTCTTCAACCTTAGGGTATAGATCGCGTTTCCTTTACCCGGCTTACGAAAAGTAGATCCGGTTACCAGGTAAGGTTCTCCGTCGATCTGTACTTTTAATCCCTTTCGAAAATCACTGGTGCTGTAGGTGGCCACGGCAGTTTCCTGGGTTCAGGCTGGCTTACATGTATTCGAATTATCGTATTGGCGAGCTATGCTAGTAGCCGCGTATTGCAGTTTATCCGCCGTGGCGGGAAACGCTGAATACGAGTCCCGGCGCGCCGGGACTCTCCTACGGAGTCGAGCATGGAGATTGTAGCCCAAGCGGCGAAGTCTGTCGTCACCAGTTCCGCTGTCGGATGCCGGCGCTGGCAGGAATCGCTACGTCGCGCGGTGCGCGATCCGGAACAGCTTTGTCGAACTTTATCGCTGCCGGCTGAGTACGAACCGGCGGCCCAGGCGGCTGCCCGTTCCTTTCCCGTATTCGCCCCCTGGGAATACATCGCACGCATGCGGCCGGGGGATCCTCACGATCCACTCCTGCGGCAGGTTTTGCCGTTGGATAGAGAACTGGACGACGTGCCGGGCTACACAAACGATCCCGTGGGCGACGAGCCAGCGACGCTGGAAGCGGGGCTGCTGCAAAAATACGAGTCGCGGGTTTTGTTGGTCACAACCGGCTCGTGTGCCGTGCATTGCCGCTACTGTTTTCGCCGGCATTTTCCTTACGTGGAAACGCCGATTTCGATGGATGCCTGGCAGCCGGCACTGGCACAGATCGCCGCCGACCCGTCGATCGACGAAGTGATTCTCAGCGGCGGCGATCCCCTGACCATCGTGGACCGGCGATTAAGCCAACTGGCGCGGCAGCTCGAGCGCATCGGCCATCTCCAGCGACTGCGTATCCACACGCGGCTACCCATCATGATCCCCAGTCGCGTCGACGAACAGTTGCTCAGTTGGCTTGGCGATAACCGCCTGGCGACGATCGTCGTTGTTCACGCCAATCACCCGCGCAAATCGATGCGTCCGTAGCCGCGGCGCTGGGACAACTGGTCGACAGCGGAATCGTGGTTTTGAACCAATCCGTACTTCTGGCGGGCGTGAACGATGATGCCGACGCTCTGGTAGAGCTATCGCGAACGCTGGTCGATTTGCGCGTGATGCCCTACTATTTGCATCAGTTGGACCGTGTTGCCGGTGCCGCTCATTTTGAAGTGCCAATGGAACGCGGCGTACAATTAGTCGAGCAGATGCGGCGGCGGCTGCCCGGTTACGCGGTGCCGCGGTATGTGCGCGAACGGCCTGGTGCTGTTTCCAAGGAAATTCTTTGCTGACGTTTCACCATGCGCGCCTTGTGGCTAACCGATATTCACCTGAACTTCGTTGATGATGCCGATGTCGGCCCGTTTCTGGATCGCGTCAAGCGACAGAATGCCGACGCCGTATTGCTGACCGGTGATATCGGAGAATCGCACAGCCTGCTGAAGTACCTCGAACAGCTGGCGGCGAGCTGGGATTTCCCGATCTACTTCGTTTTGGGAAATCACGATTTCTATTTCGGGTCGATCGTTCAGTTGCGTGGCGAGGTGGATCGATTTTGCCAATCCCGACCTTCACTCACGTATTTGACCACCTTGGCGGTTGAACAACTCACGCCGCGCGTGGGGCTGATCGGACACGATGGTTGGGCGGATGGGCGGATCGGCGATTACGAGCGGTCGATAGTGATGATGAACGATTATCGGTTGATTCACGAACTGGCTCGGTTCAATAAACAGGATCGGCTGGCGGTGTTACATGCGATGGGAGACGAGGCGGCGGCGCACGTACGTCGCGTGCTGCCGCGAGCGCTGGACACTTACGGCGAGGTGGTCTTTTTGACGCACGTCCCACCGTTGCGTGAAGCATGTTGGTACGAGGGCCAGCTATCTGACGACGAGTGGGCTCCGCATTTTACCTGCAAAGCGATTGGCGATGCGCTGCTGGAGATCATGCCCGAGTACCCCGATCATCACTTGACCGTATTGTGCGGTCACACGCACAGCAACGGGGAGACACATCCGTTACCCAATCTGGAAATACGTACCGGCGCTGCCGACTACGGCCATCCCGATATCGAACAGATTTTTAGTTTCCCCTAGGTGCCATGTCTTACAGCCTGGGAGTAGTTCTGATCGTGTATGGCAGCCTGCAGCTTACGCTGCTGCAATGGGCTGTCGACATCAAACGACGATTCAAACCGTGGTTCCGCGACGACGAGAACAAGAAGAATGACTTCGGGCTACGGATTTTTCTGTTCGTTTCGACGTTTGCGGCGTCGATCGAGATCGGCCAGTGGCTGGCCAGCCTCCAGGTATTGCCTTTGCTATGGCGAATTGCGATCTACGTCGCGGCAGCCTGTTTTAATGCCTGGCGCTTGATGCGAATCAGGGCCACTGATCTCGCTTAGCAGAGTTGGCTTGTACGCTTGTGCCTCTCTGGTACGATGTTCACTTTGTCAGGATTGGCTGACGTACTCTGTCGTAAGCTGACGTACGCGGTCGAAAAAAGGAGTTGAATCTTGGGCGTTAGCGCGATTCGGATCGAGAACACCGATTGTCTGGAAGGCCTGCGCGCTTTGGATGACGCGTCGGTCGATCTCGCCTTTGCCGATCCACCGTTCAACATCGGGTACAAGTACGACGTCTATGATGATTGCCAGCATGACGATACGTATCTGTCCTGGTGCCGCGATTGGTTGACGCAGATTAAGCGGGTACTGAAGGCCGACGGCACGTTCTGGCTGGCGATTGGCGACGAATATGCCGCCGAACTAAAGGTGATGATGCAGCGCGAATTGCAATTGGCCTGTCGCAGTTGGGTCATCTGGTACTACACGTTTGGGGTGAACTGCACTCGAAAGTTCAGTCGTTCGCACGCCCATCTGTTCCACATGGTGAAAGACCCGAATTGCTTTACGTTTAACGCTGAGCAGATACGCGTACCTTCAGCGAGGCAACTGGTCTACGGCGATCGTCGCGCGAATCCCAAGGGACGTCTTCCGGATGATACGTGGATTTTGCGGCCACAGGACACGCCGGAGAGTTTTTCCAGTGAGGAAGACACCTGGTACTTTGCCCGGGTCGCCGGCACCTTTAAGGAGCGGTCTGGATTTCACGGCTGCCAGATGCCTGAACAGTTGCTGGGCCGCATTGTTCGAGTCTCAAGTGACGAGGGCGGACTCGTCTTGGATCCCTTTGTTGGGAGTGGCACGACACCGGCGGTCGCAAAAAAACTCCGGCGGCGATTTATTGGATTCGAAGTTTCCCCAGAATACACTGAAAAGGCAACCGCGCGGGTCGCGGCCATCAAACCGGGCGATCCGCTGGACGGCGCGGCGGAGCCGACGGTCAGTGCGCCTAGCACCGCTGCTGGACGTCGCCTTGACCAGCGCAAGAAAAAGAAAAGACCACGTAAAACACAAAAGCAGGAAACCGCCCAGCAGGATTTGCCGGGCCTTTGATCATTGCCTGCCGACGGACAATCGAAAATGAAATTTGCCATTTGCAACGAAACGTTTCAGGATTGGCCCTTCGAGAAGGCGTTCGCTTTCGCGCGCGAGTGCGGGTACACCGGCATCGAAATCGCGCCGTTTACGATGACTTCGGGGGACGTGGTCTCCGATGCCCAGGCCATCTCGCCCACGCAGCGCAGTGAAGTTCGCAGTCAGGCCGAAGCTGCCGGTCTGCAGGTCGTGGGACTGCATTGGCTGTTGGCCAAGACCGAAGGGTACTATTTGACCAGCCCCGACGGTGCGGTGCGACGGAAGACCGCGGAATATCTTTGCCATCTGGCGTTGCTGTGCCGTGATTTGGGAGGCAGCGTCATGGTCTTCGGGTCCCCCGATCAGCGCAGCCTCTTGCCGGACGTGTCTCTGGCGCAGGCCAATGATTACGCAGTGGAAGTGATCCGCGAGGCCATGCCCATCCTGGAAGATTGCCAGGTCACGCTGGCGATCGAGCCATTGGCAAAAGTTGAAACGGACTTCCTGACGAATGCCGCTGAAGCAGTCGCTCTAATCAATCGCGTTGAATCACCCAACTGCCGGCTCAATTTGGACGTCAAAGCGATGGCGGAAGAACCACTGGCTGCCGCCGACATGATCCGGTTGAACGCGGCCCAGTTGGCTCATCTTCATGCCAACGACCCGAACCGCCAGGGGCCGGGTTTCGGTGAGGCCGATTTCGTGCCGATCTTCGAGGCGCTGGGTGGAATCAACTATGATGGCTGGGTGTCGGTCGAGGTCTTTGATTACTCACCTGGTATCGAGCGACTGG
>CAWJNN010000028.1:0-17568 GCA_963844115.1 uncultured Planctomycetales bacterium
CGACCTTCCAGGCTAATCATGGGAAAAATGAAGCGAGTCGTAAACGTTGAAAGAATTAGTCCCACGACCATCAGGTTCAAGAAGCTGACGACGTTGACCCAACCGACGAACGGCGCGCCGTACCGAATGCTGTGAACATTGATAAAGTAGAGACCAATCAGGCCAAAAAAGATCAAGAATTGAGCCCACTGCACTGGATCGCGACGAAACGTTCGTAGATCTTTGACCAAGAGCAACCGAATGGATCGTGACGCAAACGGAATCATGCGAGGTAGCGCACGATCGATCCAGGCCACACTCTTTCGACGTGACTGGGGCCGTTCGGTGTGAAGGCGGCTGTAACCGGCCTGGAACAAGCGCCCCGCCAGCCAGACAGCGACCTGATGAATAAACAGGGCATTTGCCAGCATCAGAGCCAGGAACATGATTGCCTGAGCCCATGGCTGGGTTTCCAACGATCGGCCTTCGCCGCGGGCGGCTTCCAGCAGACCGCTGCTGAGCCACCAGCTTGGAAACAGGCGGTTCTCCGTCGCGCTGAGTCGCACCATGGTTTCTTCGAACCACTCGATGCTCAACGGATCATTCGGCTGGCCCAGCGCGACGTACCAGACAAGCCATCCCACGCCGGCAATCACGGCGAGGCCACCCAAAACGATCATTGGCCGTCGCAGCCGAGTCAGCGAATAGACAATCCACATGCACAGGATGGCGCCGATGCCCGCGGGAATCGCAACAAACGCCAGCATGAACGGGAGAATCAATAGAAAGTAATACCAGGGCGCATGGACTACCATTCCATAAGCGATCAACATCGGTGATCCCAATAACAGAAACCCCCAACTACTGAACGCGCAGGCCTCATGGAATTTGTAGGTAAAAATCCTTTGGGGACTGATGGGAGTTGTCATTAGGAACGCCACCTCCCGCGATCGATACATGCCACCGTAAAGGATCAACCCGCCGGAGAAGATCAGCATTACCATCAATGAGGCATAAAACAGGTTAAAGACCTTTTCGACGGTCTCGCGGCTGAACGCGCCCGCTTCATGATGCAGAAAGGTAAAACCTTCGTAGGTGACCAAAAACAGCCCGATCCAAAACATACAACTCATGATTACCGCCAGCGTGACGCGCAGCCGTGCCGTCCGCAGCAGCTCGTTCAACGATGACCTGGCGATCTGCGCTCGCAACCGCCACAACAACGCCGCTTCGTCATTCTGGCTGATCAATTCAGGCATGAGAGATTGGGGATTTCGGATTTCGGATTTCGGATTGCGGATTGCGGATTGCGGATTTCGGATTTCGGATTTCGGATTTCGGATTGCGGATTTCGGATTTCGGATTTCGGATTTCGGATTTCGGATTGCGGATTGCGGATTGCGGATTTCGGATTGCGGATTTCGGATTGCGGATTGCGGATTGCGGATTGCGGATCGGGATACGGGATACGGGATACGGGATTCTTCAACTGATTACTGATTACCGATTACCTTCTGCTTTCCACCTCCGCCGGCCCCCAGTTCGTCGGCCTCTCCGTTGCCGTCGGTCAATTCCAGGAACATCTGCTCCAGGCTCGATTCATGTTGCGCCATTTCATCCTTCAGCTGTGCTACCGTGCCGACAAATAGCAGGCGGCCGCGGTTAATGATTCCGATGCGATCGCCGATCTCTTCGGCCACGGCCAGCGTGTGAGTGGACATGAATACCGTCACGCCTTCGGTTGCTTTACGCCGCAGCAGGTCTTTCACCAACCGGATGCTTTTCGGGTCCAGGCCGACCATCGGTTCGTCGACGACCAGGATTTCGGGATAGTGCAACATCGCCGACGCGAAGACCAGCCTTTGTTTCATGCCGTGCGAGTAACTCTCCGTCAAATCGTCGACAAAAGTCGTAAGCTCGAAATAGTCGATCTGATACTCGACTTCATGGTCCGCTTCGTCGGGCGCCATGCCGTACATGTCTGCGATGAACCTTAGAAATTCACGACCCGTCAGCTTGTCATACAAGTAGGGCTCGTCGGGCACAAAGCTGACTCGCTGCTTTGCTTTGCGCGCTTGTTCGACGACGTCGTGGCCACAGACGCGAATGTGCCCTTCCGTAGGGCGTAGCAGACCAACCGCCATTTTGATGCTGGTTGTCTTCCCGGCTCCATTCGGGCCCAGAAATGCGAACAGTTCGCCGCGAGGCACGGATAGGTTCAGGCGATCGACGGCGAGACGATCACCGTAGGTTCGGCTTACGTTTTCAAACTCAATCATGTCGTATTAGGGGGCCGGCGCCGTATCAGGCGGCAGCGCCCCATCGCGGACGCGGTTGACGGTGCTGCTCTGTTCGGTTAGTTGCACGGGGACTTTACCCCACCATTGTCGGTCTAAAGCCTCAGCCAGCGGCCGCGCCTCGTCGACGGGTCTTCGATAGAACGTTAATCGAGAACCCAACAGCAGGACTTCCTGTTGTAATACCATGCCGTCCGTTGGTCGCACCCACATGAGTCCCAGGTGTTCGTCGGCAGCCAGCGAACCGGCTCCGGCATCTTTGCGGTACACGACGCGAAACGTCTCAACCGCGCGGTTGTCCCAAATGATACCGTCCAGCCGCTCGACCTTCGCAACAATCGTCGACTGCCAGCCTGACGACGCTCGAAACGGATTTACCTGGTACGTCCGCCATTGTTGGTTAAGCCGCAAGGGGGGCATGAATCCGCACGGCGATACTTCGTTCGAAATCAGGGCGTCGTCGCGCATGGCCAGCGTCTTTTTCATCACGGAGTTTTCACCGACATAAAATGTCAGCTCCAGCTTTTCGTCCTCGACGAAGCCCTCAACGCACATCCAAGGCCGTGAGTTATCGAAGTCACGAAAGCGAGCCGACGAGTAGATTGCCTCCAGCCGCCCGCGCTTGTCCAACAAGGTGCGGTTATCAAACTGTAAAGGTGCGTTGGTGCCGGAAAAGGCCCAATCGGCAAACTTTTTCACCAACCGCATCGCCGATTCGCTCTTTTCTAGCGGAAAGGCTTTGAATTGGACGCGAGTTCGAATTTCCATGCGGCCGTCGTCCAGATCCTCGACCTTGCTGGCGGCCCAGCCCATCGGATGGCCGTCCAGTTTGAGATCCCATACGACCGGCTCGATGTCGCGTAGCTGTTTCGCCGATACCAGATGATGATTCGGCGGGTTACCCCGACGCATCCCGGGTACGACTTTCGTAATGACTAACCAGCTGGTTGTGGCTAGCCAAAAGACAAAGATAGCGACCGGGATAGTCCGATTAGTCATAGTGCCATCTGGATTCCGCGGCCTGCGCCTCGCGGCGACGGGCGATGCCCCTGTCAAATGATTCGCCGCAAGTTGTCCAACGGCTACTCCAATTTAACAAAATCTATACGAGAGTACCATAAAACATGGTTTGGACCGCCGAATACCGTCTGGTCAGACGTTGCGATGATGAAAGTCGCGGTTGCCCTGGGGGCGAAATAGAATCATCATAGTGGCCGGATAGTGGCTGGCGCCGCAGGTCTGGCCCGTCGTGGTCGGGCGCCGCCACGCGTTTGGTGACAAATATCGTTCGGCTGATGTTCAGCCATACGACGACTCGGTCTGCACGGAGGCGACCATTATGAAGCGTCTTATGAAGCGTCTGTTGATTCGAGCGACGGCCGTCATTACGCTCGCGCTTATGCTCGCCGGTTGCGGAAAGGGTGATCCAGTCAGCCCGGCAGTCACCGCCAGTATTAGCGCTGGCCCGGATGCCGCTGAATCGTCGACCCAAAATGCGAACGGTGATGTGACCGCACCACCAATTGCCGTCAATCCACAGGTTAGGATCAGCACGTCGCTGGGAGATTTTGTCGTTCGCCTGGACGACAAGAACGCGCCGATAACAGTGAAAAACTTCCTGTGGTGCGCCAATACGGGGCGCTATGACGACACGATCTTCCATCAAGTATTGGAAGATTACGTGGCACTCGGTGGCGGCTATACCGTCGACCTGGTCGAACGGCCCACGCATTTCACCATTCGAAATGAAGCCTTCAATCGGGTGAAAAACTTGCGTGGAACCATCGCGATGGCCCGACAGCCCGACGTGGTTGATAGTTCGACGTGTCAGTTCTTTATCAACCTCGCCGACAACCCCCAACTGGACCATCGGAGCGAAGAGGATGCCGAGGGCTATGGGTATTGCGTGTTCGGAAAGGTCGTCGAAGGATGGGATGTCGTCGAACAAATCGCGCAAGTCAAGGCGGCTGATAAGGATGGCTTCGTCTCCGTTCCTGTCGTTCCCGTCGTGATTCATTCGGTTTCACATCAGTAAGCCCCCGCGACAAATTGATCGCTCTGAAATCTGGCGAATCCCCAGCTGTCCCCGATCGCAGAACGTCTCTGTTTGATCGCTTCAAAAGAGGGGGATTTGGCTGCAGGTGTTTTGCCGTAACTCATTGCTGGACAAAGAGAAGGAACGCATGCACTAGCGTTTCATGAGGGAATGTTGTTTGCGAAGTCCGTGAAACGTGTTCTAATCATGGCTCGCGAGTCGCTCGTATTCTTGCCCGTCTCAGGAGGAAGCGGACATGTCTGGTTCTATCTATTTCATGCAGGAATGCCCCACTTGCAATCGTAGCCTGCGCGTTCGCGTAGAGTACCTTGGTCGGCAAGTCGTCTGTCAGCACTGCAGTGCGCAGTTCGAAGCCTGCGATCCGAAGAGCGGTGAATATCCGCCCGAAGGGTCCAGCATCCACATTATGAACCGCGCGGAACAGTTGCTCGAATCGGTCAACGAGATGCGAAACCGCACGCCGCGGTGACCCAAGTTCTGAACCGATCGTTGCCAGATTATCCAGCCCGCCAGGCGTCGAAATTCTGTCCCAGCAGCGCTGCGAGTTCTATGAAATAGCCGGGATATGTCTTGGCAGTGCAGTCGGGATCAAGAATCTGCACTCCCGGTGTCCTTAGCCCCGCCAGCGCCAGACTCATGGCCATCCGGTGGTCGTCGTACGTTTCGATCACCGCCGCTTTGATGGCGGCAGGCTCAATTCGCAATCCATCAGGCAGTTCAGTGACCTCGGCACCCAGCTTTCGTAATTCCGTGGCGAGATCCCCAATGCGGTCTGTCTCCTTGTGACGAATGTGGCCCACACCGCGAATGGTCGTAGGGCCGTCCGCATGCAGCGCGACGACGGCCAGCGTCTGGACCGTATCGCTGATATCGCTCATGTCGACCTCGATCCCCCGCAGCGATCCCCGCTCCCTCCCTCCACGGACGGTGATGCCGTTTTCCAGGTAATCGATCGAACAGCCCATCTGTTCGAGGCAGTCGCAAAAGCGAACGTCACCCTGCAGGCTATCCCTCCTGAGACCTTCCACCGTCACTTCACCGCCGGTAACCGCTGCCACCGCCCAGAAATAACTGGCTGCCGATGCATCCGGCTCGATGTCGTAGTTGCAACCCTGGTAAGTCTGCGGCGCTTCAATTCGAAAATGAGACGCGTCCGTTCGTTCGGTCTCGACACCGAACGACTGCATCACTCGACAAGTCATGTCGACGTAGGGACGTGATACCAAGGGCCCCTCAATCCGGATCTCCATCGGTCCGGTTGCAGCCGGGGCGACCATTAGCAGGGCGCTCAAGTACTGGCTGGAGACATTGCCGCGTACGACGAGCGATCCGCCGTCGAGCCCCTTTGCGTTAACGACGACTGGGGGACAGCCGTTTCCGGATTCACAGCGAATATCCACGTTCAGTTGCACCAGCCCGTCAACCAGATCCTGAATTGGGCGTTGCCGCATCCGCTCGACACCGTCCAACCGAAAGTTGCCATGGCCCGCCGCCGCAACCGCGGTAAGGAAACGAATCGTTGTGCCGCTGTTCGCCGCAAAAAGATCGACGTGATCACAACGTAGTAGCGCGTCGCAACCGGTCACGTCCAGGGACGCGTCACCCAGTTTTCCATCGAGGACAATTCCGAGCGTGCGCAGGCATTGCACCATGACACGCGTATCGTCGCTGTCCAGCGTTCCGGTCAATGTTGAGCGGCCGCTGGCGAGCGCCGCGCAGACCAGCGCTCGATTCGTGATGCTCTTCGATCCCGGTGGGCGAACGCAGCCGATGACTGGCGACGTGACTGGCGAAATAGTGATCGAGTCAGGCATACGCGGGTCGCATAGGTAGGTCGTAGGTAGTAGGTAAGAGGTAAGAGGTTAGAGGTTAGAGGTTAGAGGTAAGAGGTAAGAGGTAAGAGGTTAGAGGTTAGAGGTAAGAGGTAAGAGGTAAGAGGTTAGAGGTTAGAGGTTAGGGGTTAGAGGTTAGGGGGCGAGATGTTAGGAGTGAGCGATGGAAGGCAGAAGACGGAAGGAAAAACGTAGAAGGCGACGGGAGAAGGTCGTCGGTGATCAGTGATCGATAATCAGTAATCGGTCGTCAGCAATCAATTGGTAAAACCCGCACCCCGCGCCCCGTATCCCGTATCTCGCATCCCGAATCCCGAACCCCGCATCCCGCATCCCGAACCCCGCATCCCGCATCCCGCATCCCGCATCCCGCATCCAATTTCTAACACCCATTATCCAGCATCCAGCCTCTCGTCTCCAGCCTTCGGTCTCCCGCCTCTCGTCTCTCGTCTCCCGCCTAAAAAACAAACGTCTGGCTGACGAAAACGCCTTCACGCTGGAACATGGAATCGTCGGAAAAATTAACGATTCCTTCCGCTTCGAAAAACGATCGGACGCTCGTCTTTCGTTGGTACCGCAGTCCGATACCGAAGACGGACGTGCCGCCGGGAGACTGGTACGCGACCTCGGGAATAATCGATTCGTCTTCGTGATGCCGGAAGAATTGTACCCCGGCAGCCACGCCAGTATTATCGGCGAACGCGGGATTCGCAGTGATGTTCACCAAGGGATCGACCGCAAACGCCAGGCGCAGACGATCGAAGTTGCCGCCACTGATCGCATTCCAGCCTCGACTCGCACGAAACGCCGTCGCATAGGCAACGGCCTTTTCTACGCCCAGCGGCTTATGATCGAAGACACGCAATCGATTGCATTCAATCACATACAACTGCCCAGATCCGGTCCCGGCACGATCGCCTATTTTGAACAGCGCACGTCCCGCCACGGTTGTCGTACCCAGTAACTTGGTTGCACTAAATGCGAGGTAATCCGCGTCCCGGCCGCTGAGCCGATTGTGGTGAAGATAAGCATACGTTGCTTCCAAGAAAATATGGCGATAGTCGATGAACGCGTTAACTCCATAGAACTCGGCCGAGCCATCGTCAAAAGCCTCCACGTCGTCCAGGGCGAAGATCGCCTGGAGGTTCAAGTTGCTCAGGTCCCCGGCGTAGATCGTATTCTTGTTGACGGCGAATCCTAGGATTTCGTCGTTGATTAGCAGCCGATTGTGCAGTTCGACCGGAAACTTGCCCGCGACGACATGAACGTCACGCGGGATGAACGGGTCGTGGATGAAGCCGCCCAAAACGCTGGCCAATTCAGCTTCGATCCAGTAGCGTTCCGGAATGACAGTGCTGTTGTCGACATAACCGGACGGATTACTGAATTGGTAGTAGGAACCGCCCGTGTTGCGCTCGCCAATCGGCCGCCACTGGACATGTGCTCGCTCCGTTCCTGTCAGCTGAAAATCCATGTCGACAAAAAGCTGATGGCCGATCAGATCCTGACGCCGATTGTCGGCCTCGAGGGCAATGCCGAGCACCTGGTAGGCGCCGTACATCACGAATCGTGGATCCCATGAGTAGCCGCAATGAGGCCAACGCAGGCGAGGACCGTAGGGTATCGGTCCGGTTCCCAGGTAGTCGTCAAACAACGTTACCGGCTGCGGCGCGCACCAGTCCTCCGGCAACCGTAGCACCTGGTAATGTTGATCCAGACATTCTCCAGGCCAGTTCAGATGGTCACCTTCGGGCTGATACAGGTACGAACCGCCGTGCAGCCACAGTTCTTCCTCGAGCGGTGGGAGCGGTTCGAGCTGATCCTGGTAAGGATCAGGCGGCAGGGGAGGGAAGCCCTGTGGACTGGGAATCGGCTCAGGCGCCGCAGTCGGTTGTTGCGCATGCGCAGCCAGTGGCACTAGGAACGCCAACGCAAAGACGACCAGCAGCACGTATGCTTTAAGCAATGGAATCAAGGAACTATTTGCTAAGGGTTAACGAAGGGTTAATTCAAATGATTCGCTGTCTTCAGGGGACGTATATCCGCTTTGTTAACGCTTTGTTTTCGAACGCTCTTCGGCCGCGCCAATCCGGCCGCGGTTTGTCAGGTACCGGAGTGCTGCAGCGTCCGCGGTCGCTGGGGTTTGCGGTACATTCGCTTTCAGGGATTCGTATCCGACGTGTATCACCGTCTGCCGTTGATCAATTACGACGGTTTCCAGTAAATGCTTTAAGTGCGGCGTTCCCAGATGGTCCAGCAAGACGGGTGGCAGGTGTCGGAAGTTCAGACGCACGTCAACTCGGTAAGCACCGGGGTCGGTCAACGTAACGGGATAGGTTTGGCCGATCGTGGCCAGCGGCGGCAGGCTTCCCTTGGCGATGCGAAACGTTGGGGGGCGGCCAAACGATGCAGAGATGCCGGTGGCGGGTCGTACAATGTTCAACGGTTGAAGGTGACGGTTCACCGAAAGGACGACGCTGCGTTCCGTTCCAATCGACGAGAGCGCGACGAACTTGTTTTGGAAGTTTAGGAGATACTTGTCCCGGTTTATCTTGCCGGTCTCGACGGCGTGGCTATGTTCGTCACGAAGATCCCCGTTCTTGTCGGTGTCACCAGAACAAAAGATCGGCTGACCACGAGGGTCCAATACGGTGATCTGAATCCACGCTTGCCGCTCGGCCGTGAATCCGGTTGGAAACGAATGGCCGGCGGTCGTACTGGTAACTTCCACTCGGAGTTTGACGGTTTTCCCTGGCTTGGCGTCCCTGGGCGCGGTCAACGAAATCCTCGCTGCATTGCGTAACAACTGGTATCGTTGGTCGCTGGCAATCCGCAGGGACTTGCGATTGGCGCGGCGCAGGTCGTTTAACGTTTTTTGCTGAAAAGGCGTGAGGTTTGCGCCGTTGCGATAGTCCGTTTCGTACATCCAGTCCAGCTGGTTCGGGAACTCCGTGTCGGGCAGCAGGGAGTAGTCTGGGCCCGCGAACGTGTGGTTGCTCAGGCGGCGTAACGGTAGCAAGCTGGGATCGACACCGGGAACAACGGCGGCTCGTCCCAGTGGACGTTCGTGGTCTGGAATGGGGATCCCGGGAATCGGTCCCATGTGGCAGCTCTGGCAGTTTTGGCCACATTCGGCGGCCGGACTGTTTTGCCATTCGCTGAAGGCCTCTTCCAGCCGGACGCCACTTGGGCCGGTGACATCGTGGCAGCTTCCGCAGAAGGCCGCACTCTTCAGATAAGGACTGCCTTGGGCCGGGTGACTGCCGCCAGCGGAGGCCGGATCGTCAAAGGGACCCATCATGCAAGTGTCCATGAGGGCGCCGGGCTGCAGCGCTTGCCGACCGCTGCTCTTGTAGTGTTTTCCCTTAACACGGTGGCAGGCAACGCACGTAACGCCTTCCATCGCGATTTGTGAACGGTGAACGTTGCGTCGCAAGCCATTCTCGCCCAGCGCGGTGCCAATCGGCGTATGGCAGCGGGAGCAGAAAGTCCCCAGGGTCCCGCTCGTCCGCTCCTGCAGCGTCAAGTTGAATGCCTCAAAGATGGGGCTGTGTTGAGCGTAATGGTGCATGGATCGCGACCATTCCTCGTACTGCTTGGGATGGCAGCTCTTGCATTGTCGAGCGGACGGGTAGTCGATTTCCATCAGGGGTTTGGTCGAGCACGTGGCGGGCAGTTTGTATTGCAGTGCTCCACGGTGTATCCAGCGTTCAACGATTTCCAACTGACCGGCCGTCAACCATTCATTTTTGTCATCGGGCATCATGGGAGAGGATGAGTACGGCGAATCGAGTTCAGCCTTGGCGTTCCAGGCGACATAGTTCCACAGCGCAGAATCGCCCGGGCGGCCCGGCGAGATAACATGCTCTCCATCCTTCGTAAGGGCCTCAATGAACACGTCATAGTCGGTGAGATCGACTTGTTCCGTGTTGGGGCGATGGCAGCCCGAACATTTGTTCATCAGAATCAAGTAGACGTCCGGCCAATCGGAGTCGTAGGGATGATCGCTCGAAGCAACAGTGTGCGGAACGGCGTAAGAAAGCGACGTGTCCCACGACAAAACGAGCAGGCTCACCAGGAGGTTGGTGGCCAAGATAAGACGCCGGACACGGATGGGTCGAAGACTGAGCCCATTGCGTACTTCCATCGTTGATCCCAAGCCTCCCTGCCGCGTGTCAACAAGCAGATCGAACCGAGCACACGCCGTTGTGCCATGGTGGTTCGTCTCTAGCCATTATCGGCCCGCGATATCGTAAAAATACGCGTTCGCTTGCGCTTCTGATGCGGAGCGTAGGACCTGCGATTTCCGGACAAGTGCGGTATTCGTTCGTGGTGGTAAAGTCGCACAAACGACTGGTAACATCGCCTGCCGTAGTCTACGCAACCCGTACAGCTGGAACTGTTTCCGGTTCCCCAGCTTTGATTTTCCAAGGGTGACCGGTTCACCGACGACCGACATATCACGTTACGGCCCGGCGTCATAAAATATTTGAGATCGGCCCCTCCTCTGCTGTGATCGCTCGCCGAGAGGATATCTCGAGGCTATGCGGTTCGTCCGGCACCACAGATCGCTTGAGCCAATTCTCAGGATGTACGGATCATGAGCCTTATCATTGACGGCTACAACCTGTTAAACGCAACGACGATTGCCGGAACGGGTCCGAATCGCGGAACGCTGGCGAACTCGCGCGTCTCGCATTGTTGGACTTCGTCGTCGAAGTGGTTCCGGCCAACCAGCTGTCACGAACGACCGTCGTTTTCGACGCGGGAAAAAACGCACCTGTCGGGCGTGCCCGGCGGCACGACTATCGCGGTTTGATAGTTCATTTTTCCACAGGATATGAAAGCGCCGACGAACTGATCGAAGAGCTGATCGCCAAAAATTCCGCGCCACGCAGCTTGACGGTAGTATCCAGCGACCACCGCTTGCAGCGTGCAGCCCGCCGGCGCCGCGCCTCGCCAATCGATAGCGAACGTTGGTATGTGGAAATGACGCGCCTCGACCGCAGTCAGACGGAAGCTGATACGCGCAACGCCAAACCCCCGCCTCCGACAACCGCCATCGAAATCGATTTTTGGACGCGGTTGTTCACCGACGACTGACGAATGCCTCGCTTCGACTACGGAAGCTTCTTTAGCCTGATGTTCTTGAAGTAGACGCGGCTGTTCGGATCGTGCGCCTGGAACGCAATGGTTCCTTCGCTAAGGATGCGAGTGAAATCAGCACCCGCTTTTCGATCCGGTTCCTCCGTGAAATCGACCAGTGTCTTGCCATCGACCTTTATCTGGATCCGCGTTCCTTCCACGATGATCTCTTGCGTGAACCACGTGTCATCCTTGGCCGGCGCCTCCGTGACGCTCTTCACCGAATACAGGCTGCCGGTCTTCTGGGGATCGCCGCCGGTGTTGTTGACCTGCGCTTCGTAGCCGTGTTTCGGCCAGCCGCTTTCTTGAAACCTGGTGTGAAAATAGATTCCCGCGTTGCTGCCCGGTTTGGTCATGACGTCGACTTTCAGATGAAAGTTTTTTAGCGGGGCCTGATCGCCCATATAAAACAGGTGACTTCGCTGTCCCTGGCAAACGATCGCACCATCCGCAATTTCCCAGGAATCCAAGTTTTCGTTTGCCTTCCAACCGTCCATCGATTTGCCATCGAAGAGCGTGACCCATCCGTCCTCTGCCTTTTCCGCGGCGGAGCCTGTACCAGTACAAGCGATCGAAACGACAGTCAAAATCATCAGAAACTTCTTCATTGCATCTCCTGTTTGCGCAGCGGGTCCAGCTGCGCTGCAAAATACCAAACGAATCGGAAAATCCGGCCAAGGGCGAACAATCCCTATAGCAGCCAAACGAGCATTATAGCCGGCAGTTGCCGCCATGGGAGTAAGGACGGTCAGGTAACTCGGCTCACCCCCACTCGATGTTATCGGCCGCTGATTGTCGTAGCACGGGGCGGCCGCAGTGAGAGTGTACTGATTGTGCCGACGTTGACTCGGCGACTTGTTGACATTGCCAAAGCGTGACCTACTTTTTGACTTCAAGGAGAAAACTATGGAAACGACTAGCAAATCACTTTTCAACGTACACCCGGTCTGGGCGATCGGCGTCCTTCTGATTCTCGCTTCGCTGCTGATTTTCCAGTTGGTATTCTGAATCAACCGCGAGGTTAGGGACAACCGACCCATTCGACCACGACCTGCTCGTGGAGTCGCCGCCGTCATGCGCGTTGTCGTTTAACGCCCAGCCGAAGGCGCCGGCCTTCTGACTGCAGCCTGACTGCACGCAGCCGGCGCCTACGGCTGGGCGTTCATCCATTCTTAGCCGATCCCGCGCCGATCCTCGCTGCCGGTATCGAAGCCGCCGCATTTCGGCACCGCGTTGCTTCCTGGTGCCTTCCCGTCGCAACGGGTCATGGAAATCGCAGCGGGCCGGCACCTTCCCCAATACTGTGTGTTGGGTAAACTTGACTACCGACCCTCGACCCTCTCGCTTCCAACACGGGCCAGGTGCTATGGCAGACTTTAAGGTCCAGTATCTGGATGAGAACATAGATTTCGACAACCTGGAATACTGGGATGTCGTCATTATCGGATCCGGTCCTGCGGGACTGGCAGCCAGCCTTACGACCGCTCACCGCGGCCTGACGACTCTGGTAATCGAAGCAAAAGACAAACCGGGGGGACAGCCTCAGTTTCTGTACGCTGACAAGAAGATCGTTGACATTCCAGGATTCCCCGACGGAATCACCGGCGAAGAACTTTCGGAGCGAACCTTTCGGCAAGCAGCCAATGCACTGGTACAGTTTCGCTTCAACGAAGAACTGGTGGAGATCGAGGAATGTGACCAGGTCGAAAAAGAGGATCAGCTGAAAAGCGTCGTCACCAGCAACGGCAGCTATCTGTGTCGTAAAGTGATCATTGCTTGCGGACTGCTGCACTATCCGCGTAAGCTGCCCGCGTTGGACCAGCTAAACTCCAAAAAAGTTTTCTACAAGATGCCGAAGATCGGCGACCACGAAGGGAACGTCGTGATGGTCGTCGGTGGCGGCGATTCGGCGCTGGACGCTGCCGTCATGGTCTTGCAGCGGGGCGGCGAAGTCGACCTGATCGTGCGGGGCGATAAAGTCAGTGGAAAAGCCGATACCCTGGCGAGGGTCACCGAAGGCGGAGGCCGAGTTCACACGAACACGGAAGTCGTATCGGCCGAATTCGCCGGTGACCGAATCGCGGCAACGTTAGCCGGCGGCAAGATCCTGGAGTGTGACCTGTCGATCGTGCAAATAGGTTTTCTTTCCGCCAAGGAAACGTTCGAACGACTGGGAGTGCATTTAAACGACGATGGAAGTATTTCGATTGATCCCTACTTCGAGACCAGCCGTAGCGGTATTTTTGCCGTGGGAGACGTGCACGGAGACATCAAGTTGATCGCCGTCGCGTGGGCAGAAGGAATTCAAGCCGCGATCTACGCCTTCAAGGAAATCACCAGTCCCTACTGGCTGAACGAAAAGCGACTGCACGATCACAAGATTGCCCTGATTGGCGAAAAGATCAGCCGCGCCGCCAGCCAGGCTTCGAAGACGAAGAACTGACGAACGGTCCGCGTCACGGATCCACCGTTTCACACTTAGCGCTGTGATAGCCGTTGCAATTTTTCGGCACCGCCGTTTCTGTTCCGTTTAGGGGTCTTCCTCTTTGCCTAATGGTTAACGACGTCATAGAATCTACCGCCTCGCTCCGTCCCAGCGCCATTTGAATTAAGAAGTGTATAACGGCAACGTTACAGTAACGACCAATCCTCCTGGACGTCCGTGTTCGACGCTGCCATTGATCATAAGCGTCAGGTACTTGGTATGCCACGCGATCACGTCGCCGAAGTTTTCTTGTTCTGGATCGCTGCCGGCCTGGGAACTGCTGCGGCCGGAGCGGTGTTCGGCCTGATTGCTGGAGGTATTCTGCCCAGGGTATGACCTTATAATGATAGCAGGCGCATTGGAATCGCGATGCCTAACAAAGTTGACAGCGGCAAATACACTGTTCTCTCCTTATTTCGTTCCCTCCTGTTCCACTCCGCATAGCCATGTAAGATACGTGTACTTATGAGACCAATCCAGCTTCTCGCGCTCAGTACTTTCAGTCTCAACGTTCTGTTCGCTACGATCGCCAGCGGGCAAATCGTCAGTCAGCCTGGCATCCACGCCGGCGCTGCAGAGCGTGACATTACGCCGCCGGTCGGGATCGAGATCCATCCCGACCGGCCGAACATCGGTGTCAACGATCCGCTCTTTCTCCGCACGCTCGTCCTGCAAGATGCGGAAGGCACATCGTTCGCCCTGATCACCGCCGACATAATCTGTGCGGGATTCGTGGCCATGGACGAACTTCGCAGCCGCGTGAAGCGGGAGACGGGGGTCAGCGAGGTCTGGTTCAACTGCAGCCATGCTCACTCGTCGCGCTGGCTGCGAGCGACACCGACGAAGGGGCAAGAATGGACAGATGAGTTGGCATGGGACGAATTCTACGAGCGGCCGTTGTCCGAGGAACCTGAAGTGGCCCAGTGGAACGCCAAGGTCCATAAGGCGGCGGTAGAAACCGTGGCCGAAGCAAAAAAGAAGTTGATCCCCGTGACATTACATGCGGGTCGAGCGCAGGTTCAAGTGGGTTTCAACCGCCGCGTCACTCCCGCCAACGGCCGAACTCATATGGGGGTCAACCGAGAAGGACCCGCTGTGCCCTGGGTCAACGTGCTGGTGGCCAAGGACCGTAAGACGAACGAGTCAGTCGCGGTACTCTTCGAACATACAGCGCACCCGGTGACCGTCCCGGACACCAAGAATCTGGTCAGTGCCGACTTTCCCGGTGCCGCCGTGGCGCGGATCCGTGAACAGCTTGGCAAAGACGTGATTGCCCTCTTCGGGCAGGGTTGCTTAGGTAACATCAACAGCTTTCCCCTGCGCAGCACGCAAGCCGACGCCGACACGGCAGGACAGAAGCTAGGCGACGCGGTTCTGAAAGCCATGCGAGAAAGCGAACCGATCAAGGCCACGACCATCAAATTGCGCACCCAGCGAATCCAACTTCCCACGCGACCCTTTCCCGATCCCGACGTTGTCAAGGAATTGCAAGAGCAGAACAAGGACCACCCGGCCCGGCTAAAGCAGCTCAACAAGATTTCCGATTTACAGCAGAGCGGCGGGACGCCTCCGCCACGGCGTTTCGACGTTTACGGCGTGATGCTCGGCGACGACTGGTGCCTGGTGGGGATGTCCTACGAGACGTTCAGTCAATACGAACTATGGATTGACAAACACGCGCCGTTCAAGCGAACCATGGCGTTCTGCCTGACCAACGGAGGACGAGCGTATATCGGCACCGACGAGGCCTTGGCAATGGGCCCGAACGGCGGCTACGAAGCTGCCTGCCTCCCTAATTGGGGTGGCCACGAAACGATGTCCCCTCACCTCGGCCCACCGGCCCTCGGCAGCGAAAAAATGATTCATAAGGCGTTCGAATCGCTCTGGCGATAACTTATTGTAGAACACTTGTCCCAAGTGTTCTCGCGCAGCTGAGGACAATTGCTCTGCTCTGACGGCCACAAGAATCGCTGTAATCTGTAGCGGTGGCTTCCGGCCGCCGACGTTTATCGGAAAAAAACGACAGCTGGAAGCCACCGTTACACTTCAGTGAACACGCCCCGGTCCTTCGCCAGCGCTTGCCCTCGGCTAGCGGTCATTCTGGCCGGGCGTGCAACCGGAGATGTAGCAAACTATACCGGCGAGGTTTGCCACACCGAGTACAGGTGGCATGGACCGCTGAAATCGTGGTGAGTTATTTACTCTTTTGGCGAGATTTAGAAAATCTTATCTTATCTGCGGACGGTTTCGGTCTCGATGCCTGATTTGTGCGGGCGCCGCTCAGTCGTTCGACAATGGCGGATCCATTTCGTAAAGATTCCGCGGTTCCGACGAATCGTCGTCCAGATTATCGACTTGCCCTACGGGTACGCCTCGTTTCGGATTAATCGTCGCAGGCGCCTGGCCATCAGGCCAGGATCTGTTGAACGACGTTACCGTAGACATCTGTCAAGCGAAAATCGCGTCCGGCGTGGCGGTAGGTCAATTGTTTGTGGTCCAGGCCCAGCAGGTGCAAGATGGTGGCGTGCAGGTCGTGGATGTGGACTCGATCTTCCGCGGCGCGGTAGCCGAAGTCATCGGTCGCGCCGTGAGCGTAACCAGCCCTTTACACCACCGCCGGCCAGCCACATGGTGAAACCCATGGTGTTGTGCTCACGGCCAACCGGTGGCCGGAAGCCGCAATGTTCGCCGACCGGGGTGCGACCAAATTCGCCACCCCATAGCGACCAGGGTGTCGTCTAGTAGGCCACGCTGTTTCAGATCGGAGAGCAGCCCTGCGACAGGTTTGTCAGCTGTTGCACATTCTCTCGGTAAACCCGTGGCAATGTCTCCGTGATGATCCCAGCCGTCGATGACTCATGGGGACTCCGATGCTCAAGAACGACGTGGCACCCCCGCCGACAACGTCCTGTAACCGACGCTACACCACCTTGCACACTTGAGCGTACGGTCGGCAGTGGTATCAACGAAGGCGCCGTGATCGCTCGCGTTTGCGGCCGATCGATCAGGATAAAGCGCCTCAAGCTGCACACGCACGGTGGCTGCCAACACGGCCGGTGGTGTTCGCGGGTCCAGTGACACGATCGAGGGTGGTCGCGGCCGCGCTTGACCTTGGTGATGATGTTGTCGAGTGTCCTGACCCACACGAACGGCTGCGGGCTAATAGTTCCAAGTGATGCGCCGCCTCCATTGGCTCCCTCTCAGACCCACGAAACCGGCTCAAGGACGCTCGGTAATCGCCGGGTCTGAAACCCAACCTGCCGCGCTGCACTCCCGGCGATGTCGCTTGGGTGCGCTGCTCGGAAATGTCGCATGCCACGGCACGAACTCACCCGGCCGAGGTGCTGGTACCCCAAGTGGTACCCCGCAGCTGCGCTCACCGACGGACTGCGGCGAACACCGACGCACAACCAGAGCCTGAATCTGGACGGTTCCGAACTCTCCCGACCAGCTGGACCGGAGTTGGAGGCGGGATCTTTTGGTAGCGGCCTATCTGGTAAGTCCCGCTAGTGACGCGTGGACTTCGTCTGTACTGATTGAGCTGGGTAGCTCGGGGCTGGTGGGGAGCGGGGGGGGGCTTGATCATCGCCCGTGCGTACCTGGATCGCTCGCGCCACCACAACCAACAACGGTCCGAGTGGTCGAACTCAACGATCAATCTGAAAGCGGAACCGTCTATCTCGTGGTCCCCGTGGAGCTCATCAGAGGCTGAATCCCCTACGCAGGGTCGACGACCAGGGCCAAGCCCGCAGGCAGTGAGTAGACGCCTGTCAA
>CAWJNN010000029.1:0-22680 GCA_963844115.1 uncultured Planctomycetales bacterium
ACGGCCGAGCTGTGATGGGCGTTGCGGACAAACTGTTTAGAACAAGCGGCGTCAGCCGGACCTGCGCTGTGTCACCAAGTGCTGTGCCACGAGGTACCGGGCCAGCATCTGGTGTAGAATCACATCCATTCCCACCGACGGTAGACATTCGACGTTTCGCTCTCCCCACTCCGCTCAACCAAGTGTCCCGCGCACATACCGCTCGATATCGCATACCGTTCACCATTGTGGTTGCGGTTTCGTTTCTATTTGTCGCTACCGTGTCGAGGCCATCTTTAGCCGATGCTGGCGCGACGTCCGGAGCGGGACAGTTTGATATCAAGCGTTTCGAAAAAGAGATACTCGTCCACGCGGCGCTTGATCCCCTGCAAATGGAGGTCTTGCCGGACGGGCGTGTTTTGTTCATCGAGCTTGGTGGGTTGCTCAAGCTCTTTCGGCCTGGCGCGTCGGAGGTAAAGGTGGTCGGACGCATCCCCGCGGCCGTCTATTCCGAAGTCGGGCTGCTCGGCTTGGCGCTCGATCGCAACTTCAGCGAGAACTCGCTGATCTATCTGTTCTATTGTCCTCAAGAAAAAAAGGACACGCTGCGACTTTCGCGTTACTTGTTGCGAGATGATGGTATCGATCTGGCATCCGAAAAGATCGTCCTGGACTACCCGATCGATCCCTCAGGAGCTCAGCACATGGGTGGCGGGTTGTGGATGGACCCGCGTGGACTCCTGCACATCGGAACGGGCGACAATTGTCCGCCTATTCCGGAACTGCCAGTGGACCAGCGGCCGGGCAAACGCGATTTCGATGCCCTGCGCAGCAGTGGGAACTCGAATGACCTCCGCGGCAGCGTCTTGAGAATCCGTCCCGAACCGGATGGCACGTACACGATTCCTGAGGGCAACCTGTTCCCCGACGGGAAGGACGGCCGAGCCGAGATTTACACCATGGGGGTGCGAAACGCGTTCCGTTTATCGGTCGATCCGAAGAATGGCTGGGTCTACTGGGGCGACGTCGGTCCGAATATCGCCTTGGCATTGAAGATTGGCCCCAACGGCTATGACGAAGTCAACCAAGCGCGGTGCGCAGGTAATTTTGGTTACCCGATGTTTACCGGCCCGAACGAAGCATACCGCATGTTCGACTTTGAAACCCGCACGGTCGGTGAGTGGTTCGACATACAAAACCCGTTCAACCCGTCGCGCCGCAATACGGGCCTCAAAAAACTGCCGTCCCCACAGCCCGCCTTCATTTGGTATCCCACGACCGTATCGAAAGTTTTTCCCGTGCTGGGCAGTGGCGGACGTTCGGCGATGGTGGGTCCGGTGTTTTACGCCGATTTGTTTGTAGTTCCGCCTTTAGGCGGTCCTCATGACGAGGCCACTCACGAAATAAAAGAAGACCGCCTAAAGGCGGAACTACAAACGGGTCTCCCATACATTAACTTGCGTTTACCCGAATATTACGACCGGACGCTGTTCATTTACGAATGGACGCGCAATTGGATCATGGCGGTCCGGCTGAATGACGATGGCGACCTGGAGCGCATCGAGCCCTTTCTGCCGCACATGATCTTTCGCAAACCGATCGACATGAAGCTGGCGGCCGATGGTACGCTGTACGTGATCGAGTACGGCGACAAATGGGGTGGCAATCAAGACGCCAAGATCGTGCGGATCGTGTATCGACGCGGCAACCGCCATCCCGTTGCCGTCGCGCACGCGGACAAGACTTCAGGAAAACAGCCGCTGAAGGTGCGCTTCGACGCCACGCGGTCACACGACCGAGATGTCAGTGATCGATTGCAATACGATTGGCAGATTCAGCGGCTGCCTGAACCGCGTGGCGAACAGAACTCAGGGCCATCGCCGATTCTATTCGAATCGTCGGAAGGGCAGACCGATTATACCTTCAATGAGCCTGGTAACTTTCGTGCCGTGCTCACGGTAACCGATCCGCAAGGGGCGCAGGACAGATCGACGACAACGATCCAAGTCGGCAACGCCCCGCCACAGGTTACGTTTACCGAACCCGCGCAGGGCAGCTTTGTCGACTGGGACGACCCCGTGATGTATCGCGTACGTGTCGACGACGAAGAGGACGGCAGTACCGAGGACGGTCGCATTGATCCAAGACGCGTCGTCGTGCGGGCGCGGTATCAGTCCCGTCGTCGGTCGGCCCAGCCGAATAGAGCGGGTCGTCCGTTTGCGAATGATGATGCGCTGTTGGAGCCGGGGCTGGCGTTGATGCGCCGCACGACCTGTTTCTCTTGCCATACAACCCTTTCCGCGTCGGCTGGTCCTCCGTATTCGGCGGTCGCAATAAAATACCATGACAAGCCGGAGGCACGGCAGCAATTAGCGGAAAAGATCATCACCGGAGGCGCTGGCGTCTGGGGCGAGAAGCCGATGCCGCCACATCCGCAACACACTCTGGAGGAGACTCGTCAGATGGTGGCCTGGATCATGACCCTGGCGACCGAAAGCGAACGAGCGCCGGTTTTTGGAACGGAGGGTGTTTTCATGACGAAGCATCCGGGCGACCAACGCGCGGGTGGCGGCGTCTACCTGGTGACCGCAGGATTCTCCGACAATCCCGTCGGCGCCCTGCCAGCGCAGACCAGCGAAGCGATTCTGGTCCTGAACGTTCGTCGCCGCCAGGCCGCCAAGTTCGATCGCCGTTCGTCCGGCGTGAAGGTCGTTGACGAATTCGAGCAGGGTCAGTGGGTGGTCCGCCTGCGTCCCGAAGAGTTTGTGGCCTTCGAGGATGTCAACCTGGTGGGCATCGACCGGATTACCTTGCGCGGGATGGTGATTGGCGACGGCGAGGCGGTCCTGGAAGTACGGCGTAATACTCCCACTGGTGAGACGCTGGCGGTCGCTCGTTTTGCCGCCGGCGCTGGCGATCAGGCGATCGAGCGCAACAGTTACCAGGAAGTCACCGTTCCGCTGGAGGGCGGGCAAGCCGTCTCGGGGATTCAGACTCTGTACCTCGTCGCGACCGGCCCATCGGCCTCTACAGATCAGCCACCTGCAGTACTAAGTTTACATACAGCCTATTTCCACGACTCGCCGACGGCCGCGACGGCGAGAAAATCGCGCCGGGAAAAGGCGCGGCGTTGGCAGGAACAGCAGGCGGAACTTGCCGGACAAACCACGACGCGTCCGTTCGTTCGCAACTGGACGATGGAGGATTTAGCGGGCGATTTGGACCAACTGAACCGTGGCCGATCGTTTGAAAATGGCCAGCAGTTGTTTAAAGATGCGTCCTGTGCTGCTTGTCATCGCATGGGGGAAAACGGAAGCCGGTTTGGGCCAGACTTAACGGATGTTCGCCGCCGGTTGGCGGAAAAACCGGATCCGCGGATCGCATTGTTAAAAGAAATCGTTGACCCCTCGGCAGTGATCGACCCGAAGTTTCAAATTCACGTCATTGCAACTTCGGATGGGCGTCAGGTCGTGGGGATCATCGTGGCGGAAGACGACGAAACGATCCAGTTATCGGCGAGTCCTTTGCAGCCGGCGAATCACTCGATTCGTCGAAGCGAGATCGAGCACGACGACGTGACGAAGACATCGCTGATGCCGACCGGTTTGCTGACGACATTGACGAAGCAAGAGATCCTGGACCTGCTTGCCTATCTTGAATCGGGCGACGATGCGAATCGCCCCGCTTTTGGCAATTGACTTAGAGAGACGGTAAGCGTTCCGAAACGCACAAAGTAGGCCGCGAACAAGCGAAGCGCAGTTCCGGCGATGCCACGTATGCAGACGAATTACTGCCGGAACTGCGCTTCGCTGGTTCCGGCCTACAAGACTTCCGCGTCAGGCTCACCCGAGTGTCAGCACCCCGTCTCGGCCCAATATTACCCCCGTTTTTCGCTGCAACCCGAAACTCGACAGTATAATGCGCGATATCATTCTAAATCCGATGTCGCATGGAAAACCGTTAGCAGTTCCCTGGTGTCATCGACTAATCCCTACGCTTCACCGCGCGAGACGAGTGAACCGCTGCCGATCCATAACTCGCACATCCATGTGGTAATTCGCCTTTACCGCTGGATTGGCATCTTTGGAGCCATTTTTTACTCAATCGTGGGCATTGTTTTCGCCTTCCTCGAAATAACCGGCGATTCACGTATGCCTTTTCCGCAGGCACTGGCGTTCGCAGTCGGTTTCACAGTTTTCGTCTCATTCTTTGTCGTTTGCTTTCGGACGAGTCGGCAACTTGCTGTCGATCCTGCCGGATTGCATCGACGTTCGCGGTGGATCGGCATCATCATGGCAAGCATGCTCTGTCCGATTCTCACTATTCCAGGGCTCTATTGCGTATCCAAACTCGGCAGGCACTACAAACAAGAACCCGACGGCCAATCGTAATGGCCTGCCAACACAGTCTGGTGGCTTCATAGTGCCGTCGCTTAGGCTCCGTCATCACCGCTGTGGCTCTTTCGGGTTCGTCCGGTTTGTTACAATGATTGGTGATTCAACGCCGTTCGCCTTGGTGACGGGCGGCGACCACCAGACTTCCCGATAGCGGCTCCCGTAGGACTCGTGTTCTTGGAATGACGGACAATCCGTACAGCGCCCCTGATGATCGTCAATCGGGCCAGCGACGTGACAACCGTCGTCCTGTGTTGCCGCTATTATTTCGCTCCTTATTCGGATTCTTTGCCCTCGCCTGCATCGCGATTTACGTCACGGGGACAGACGCCATGAAAGGGATCGCGTTCTACACGTTCCCAATTCACTTGATCGGCATGGTGCTCACCTGGATTTGGGAGGAACTAATCCGCAAGAAGAAGGCGTAGCGGGATGACTGGCCGCTAAGGCATGTGGGTTATGGGTGGCAGTGTCATAGAATGATTTGTTGTATTACGACGAACTCCTTTGGTGTCGGCGGTGACCACCACGCGTGCCGTCATCGACGCCAGAATCGTGGAATCCGTGTAGAGCGATTCAAATGGCTAACCATCCCGATCCGCCCGTGACCGGTGAAAACGCTCCGGTAGCGAACGGATCTAAAAGCGCAGGCTCGGAAGGTCAAACGGCGGCTAGCGTTGCGGACATCACTCTCCCCGGAGATCCAGCTTCCTCGGACGCCATGCCACCATTTCCCGGTAAGGGACTGATCGAGCATCCGCATCCCCCTGTCCGCTGGCGTGAAATTGTCGCGGTTTTGCTGCTCGTCGTGCTATCCGACTTGACCATCTACCGGGGTCAAGGATTTACCGGATACGCCGTCTTGTTCCTTGTCGCGCCGTTGTTCCTTGGGTTGGGGGCTGTCGGGCCGCTCATGCGTACAAGTCTTTGGATTGTCGGCACGATGACGGTTGTCCTGGCGGTCAAAATGATCTGGTGCGGGTCTTTGTTGCTGGTGGCTGCTGGTTTCGCGCTGTTGGTCTGTTTTGCAATGGCCCTGTCGGGCCGGCGACCTTACGTGCTGGAATCCGTCGTGTTCGCCTCGCAAACAATTTGGGCTGGGTATGAGGGCTCGATCGCACATGGCCGCCACTGGGGTCGGCTGAATCCTCCGGAACGAAATGCGGCCTGGTTGAGCTACCTCTTACCGACCGTGACGTTCGTCGTATTTAGCGTGCTGTTTATTCTCGCCAACCCCGATGTGTTCACATTTGCCTGGGACCGTGCGGAAGTCGTTTTTACACAAATTCGCGAATGGTTCCTCAATTTCTCTCTTCCAGAAGTTCTGTTCTGGATAGCCGTTGCTTGGGTGTCCATCGGTTTGATCCGGCCAGTCATCCGTCGCACGATCCTTGACGACGAGGGTATCGATTCAGAAAAAGCTGTAGACCTTCCTCCGACGAACGAGCGGACGCCACTGTACGCTGCGTTCCGCAACACGCTGATTACTGTGATCGTTCTGTTTGCGGTCTACCTGGTCTTTGAATTTTGGACACTTGGGCTTCGCACTTTTCCGGACAACTTTTATTACGCTGGCTATGCGCACGAGGGGGCTGCCTGGTTGACGCTGGCCTTGGCCCTGGCGACCGTACTGCTCTCGGTAATCTTCCGTGGAAGAATTCTCCGCGACTCTCGGCTTCCCTTGCTTCGCGCGCTCGCGTGGATATGGTCACTGCAGAATTTCCTTTTGGCGGTCGCGGTCTACAATCGGCTGTTTATTTATATCGGCTACAATGGCATGACGCGGCTGCGGATGGTCGGGATCTTCGGTATGTCGGCAGTTGTCATCGGATTTATCCTCGTTCTTTGGAAGATCGGCAAGAACCGTAGCTTTGTCTGGCTTCTGCGCCGCCAATTGTGGACTCCGGTCCTGTTGTGCTACTTCTATGCGCTGTTACCGGTGGACGCCATCGTCGTCAAATACAATGTGCAGCGAATCATGGCGGGCGATCCGAAGCCTTCCGTACAGATCCTGCATCATGAAATCAATGCCGAAGGTGTACTGCTCTTGCGGCCACTTCTGGATTGTCCTGATGCAATTATTCGTGAAGGAGTCGCAGCGCTGCTGGCGAAACGTGACGACGAGGCCGAGGCGCTCGCCGTGCGCCGCCGACGTCAGGGATGGACCGCCTATCAGATCGTCGATGTGCTCGTCCTCGATAACCTGCGCGCGAACCGCAACGAATGGGCGCAATACACGGTCCGAAGCAGGCGTAAGCAAGCGCTGGACCGCTTCACAGAATACGCCTATCGCTGGTTTTGATAAGTCGCCACAAATGTTGCGCGCAGCGCATAGGCCCGATTCGTCGGTCTTTGCTCAGCAGCTCAACCCGCCTGGCCGCGCAGCACGTCCAACACGGCCTGGATGTCGTCCGCGAGCGGCGCGGTGAATTCCAAGCTATCCTCGCTGACCGGATGTCGCAGGCAAAGCCGTTGCGCATGGAGAGCTTGACGGACCAACAGCGGCTCGTCGTCGTTCGCTTCGCCGCTTAGTTCGCCACGGGTTAACGTGGAACGACCACCGTACAGCTTATCGCAGATGACCGGGTGCCCGATGTGCTGCAAGTGCACGCGGATCTGATGAGTACGACCTGTCATTGGCGATGCTTTTAGCGCCGTGAAACGATCGAAGCGTTCCAGAACTTCGCAGAACGTGGAAGCGTCACGGGCCTCGGGATGGTCGCGGCGGATAGCCATCTTTGCTCGGTGGTAGGGATGAGGTCCGATGGGCGCGACAATGTCGTCTCGGTCGCGGTCGACAACTCCCGCGACGATGGCGAAGTACTCTTTCTGTACCTCACGCTCCTGAAACTGTCTCGCCAACTTTTGATGCGCCGCGTCCGTCTTGGCAACCACGATCACTCCGCTGGTGTCGCGGTCCAGTCGGTGCACGATTCCTGGACGAGTCGCGCCGCCTACCGTACTGAGTTGGTCGAAGTGATACGCCAGGGCGCTGGTTAGCGTCCCGCTCCAGTGCCCTTTCGCCGGGTGAACGACCATGCCCGCCGGTTTGTTTACGGCCGCCAGGTGCTGGTCTTCGAACAATATCTCCAGCGGGATATTCTCGGGCTGCGGGCCGTCATGCGGCAACGGAGTCGGGACAAAACTCACGATTTGCCCGGCGAGCAAACGGTAGGCAACCTTTGCCTGCTGGTCATCTACCTTGACCGCTCCGGTCGGAATCAATTTGCGCAACAAGGTACGGCTGTAATCGGGTAGCCGATTGGCCAGAAAGACATCGAGGCGCAAACCGACGTCCTCGTCAGAAACAGACCACTCGATTGCGGATTGCGGATTTGGGATTTCGGATTGGCTCATGGGAAAGAATCTGCAACTGCAATCCGAAGCGTCAGCGAGGAAAGCCCGCAGATACGACCCCCGTCCACGCTACGGGTCGCGGTGACTCTTGCCGGTGTATTCCGATGAGCCGTATAAACCTCGGACACGGGCCCCCGATCCACTCCCTAATCCGCAATCCGCAATCCGCAATCCGAATTCCGCAATCCACAATCACTCGGCGTCCAGCCCAAAGGCCGTGTCATCCAGATAGCTCTGGTAATCGATTTCGCCGGTCACCTCCGGCGGCTCGTCATCCAGCTTGAAGTCGGGAGCGTCGCCGGGTGGTTGGGGCGGAGGTTTCGGCTTCCAGGCGACAAACTTCTCATAGAAACCATTCACCCAGTCACCTTGCAATTGCTTGATGCGAGATTGCGCTTCTCCGCGAAATGGGTCTTCCACTTGCGCGTAGGTTTCCTTTGCTTTCTTGAACTGGCGTTGCCACTCGTACGATTTACCCATGCTGAACAACGCTCGACTGACCAGTGTCGGATCGTGCATGGCGGCCGCTACGGCACCGTACTCATCCGCGGCTTTCTTGAAATGGTCATTGGCCGCGACTTCGTTTTCACGCAATTGCGACTGACCGCTTACCAGGTAAATGTCCGCCATCGAAAGGCGCGCCAGGACGCCCAGCTGCTGTCCGGAAAACTGATCGGCAAGGCCCTGCAGTTGCGCGAGCGAATCCGTTAGTTCGACCGGCTGACGCTGTGCCGCCGCGCTAAAACCCTGGTCGCGCGCTTCGCCATACTGGTTCCAACCGTCATTCAATTCGCGCTTCTGGCGTGCCGATCGCACGGATAAAAGCACAACGCCGACCACGATGGCCAGCGCTGCCGCGGCAATCCAGGTCGTATAGGGTTTAATTCCCTCAATCTGCCCGCCTACCATATCGGCCAGATTGTTCGTCTGTAGTTCTTGTCGACGCTTGGCTTTCATCAAACTTGGTCTGCGCGTTTGTCTGAAAACAAACTGGGAGTATAGCGCCGGGCGCGCAAATCAGTCAAGGCCACGATGTTAAGGCGTGGTATCTCCCGCAAGCACGGGTCGCTGGTTAAAGTATCGACCAACCGATTGCCGCAACAGTTCCGATCAGGTCGGTCGATGATCAGTAGATTGAGTACGTAGATTGGGTGCATGGATTGGGTGCATGGATTGGGTGCATGGATTGGGTGCATGGATTGGGTGCATGGATTGGGTGCATAGTGCGGAAACGAACGGCTGTGAAGTCAAGCAGGAAGCAATGAATCGGCAATTGAATAAAGAGCAGCGCGCCGCGGTCGAATCGTTGAGCGGCCCGCTATTGGTTCTGGCGGGCGCGGGTACCGGCAAGACGCGCGTGGCGACGTATCGCATGGTCAATCTGATCAAGCACGGTATCGCTCCGCAACGGATCTTAGGCGTCACCTTTACCAACAAGGCCGCCAAGGAAATGCAGGAGCGCGCGGGCGCTTGCTGGGAGGCAGCCAAAAAGAGAAGCCCGAACTTTCGACCTTTCACTCCTTGTGTGTCCGCGTTCTACGTCGACACATTAAGAAGTTGGGCTATCCCGACCGCTTCGCGATTTACGATCGGGGGGATCAGGAGAGCCTCGCTCGTGCCGCGCTACGCGAAATAAGAATTCCCACGGCCGAAATGCGACCGTCCGATTTGCTCTACCTGATCGGACAATGGAAAACACGTAGCGTGCGACCGCCTGAGGCGGCGCAGACGGCCGAAACGGATCGCGAACACCTGGCGGCCAGCGCCTATGCGAGGTATCAGAATTCCCTGAAAACAGCGGGCGCGGTCGATTTTGATGACCTGTTGCTCCTGACCGAAGAGTTGTTCGAACAGTTTCCGCGCATCCGACGCGGCGAGGCGGATCGGTTTGACCACGTCCTGATCGACGAATATCAAGACACCAATCAAAGCCAGTACCAAATCGTGCGGGCCTTGGCAGCCGGGCACCGCAACTTGTGCGTGGTGGGCGACGATGACCAGTCGATCTACAGTTGGCGGGGTGCTAACGTCCAGCATATTCTGCGTTTCAAAATCGACTGGCCCGACGCCCAGGTCGTCCATTTGGAAAAGAACTATCGTAGTTGTCCGGAGATTCTGGAGCTGGCGAATCGATTGATTCAATTCAACCAGCATCGTCACGACAAACTGCTGCGGGCCGCTCGTCGCCCCGGCAGCAAACCACGGATTTTGCAACTGCAGGATGAAATCGAAGAAGCGCGCGCCGTCGTAAAAGATATTCGTCAGCAGATCGCCGCCGGCATCCTTCCTCCTCACATTGCGATCTTGTTCCGCACGAACGAACAGCCGCGCGCGTTGGAGGCCGAATTGCGTCGAGCGAACGTGCCTTACGTGTTGATTGGGAGCAAGTCGTTTTACGACCGCCGTGAAGTGCGCGATGTTCTGGCCTATTTGAAGGTGATCGAAAATCCGAACGACGAAATTTCGCTGTTGCGGATCATCAACCGTCCCGCTCGTGGAATCAGCCAAAAGAACGTTGGCCTGTTGGGCGAATTCGCCGTGCGGGAGGGTGTGCCTTTATGGGACTTGTTGCGCCGAGCGGACGAGGTGCCTGGTGTGACAAGCAAGGCGGCCGAGCACACGCGCAACTTCGTCGCGCAGGTGGAAGGCTGGCAAACGGAGTTTTCGAGTGCTCGATCCCTGGTGACGGCCACCAGCGACTTGATCCGTGCGATCGATTATCAGGCTGAAATCCGCCGGTCGTGCACCGATCCCAACGATGCCGAAGCGCGCTGGCAGGCGGTGGAACAGGTGATCAATGCCATCGGCAGCTATCAAAAACAGGTGCGCGGCCCGTCGCTGCGAGGGTTTTTGGACGCGATCACCATAGACGATCGGCAAGACAGCGATAAGGAAGAGAAGCTGCAACGCAACGCCATTGCGCTGCTGACCTTGCACGCGGCCAAGGGCCTGGAGTTTCCACACGTCTATCTGGTTGGACTGGAAGAGGGACTGCTGCCTCACCGTCGAGCGGTCGCCGAGGGAGATGCCGCAGTGGATGAAGAGCGGCGGCTTTGCTATGTGGGCGTGACGCGAGCGCAAGATCGGCTAACGCTATCGCTCTCGTTAACCCGACAGAAGTGGGGCAAGTCGCGCGACACGGTGCCGAGCCGGTTTTTGTATGAGCTAACAGGGCAGGCGGACCACCCCAATGCCAAGGCCGCCCGCGACGGCCCCCGACCTCGCCGCCCGGCCGGAAAACATCGTGGCAAGATGCGGGCGTCTTAGAGGCGATGATGTGGGTCAGTCCATCCCTCCGTCTTCGGGGATGGGCCAGTTCCATCCCGCGGTAAATCCGCCGTCGACATAGACGATCTGCCCGGTCATGAATTCCGAGGCCGGTGAGGCGAGAAAGATTGCGGTTCCGACCATGTCCGCCGGCTTTCCCAATCGCTTCTGCGGAGTATTGCGGATCCCCCAATCTTGCATCGTAGGATCCGACCACAGTTTTTCGGTCAAATCCGTCAATAGGAATCCCGGCGCAATACCGTTGACGCGCACCCCGTGCTCTCCCCATTCCAAGGCCAGCGCGCGTGTCATGTGGCCCATACCGGACTTGCTCATCGCGTAGGGAGATACGTTCTTGATGGGCCGGTCAGTATTGAGCGACACGATGTTGATCTGGCTGCCCTTGCCTCGCTGGACCATGTGCCTACCAACTGCCTGCGAAAGAAAAAACGCGCCCTTCAAGTTGATGTCCATGATGAAGTCGTAGTCTTGTTCGGTGATCTCCAGTGCCGGTTTGCGGCGATTGACCCCCGCCACATTGATCAGCGTATCAATCCGCTGATAGTCACTCAGCACTTGATCGACGATCCGTTGAATATCACCGGGTTGGGCAACGTCGCACACCAGCGGCCTGACTGGCGGACCTTTATCCGAACTGATCTCGGCGGCTGTTTTCTCCAGCGTCGCCTGCTCGCGCCCGCCGATCACTACCTGCGCACGCGCGCGGCGAAGCCTTCCGCGATCGCCCGCCCGATACCCCGGCTGCCACCGGATACCAGTACGACCTGGCCTTTCACAGCAAAGAGCGGATCTGACATCTACATTTTTCCTCAGCTCTTGAGTCGCAAGATCATTTCGACCTCGACGCAACAGGCCAAAGGCAGCTGAGCGACTCCCATCGCGGACCGTGCGTGTCGGCCATCGTCGCCCAGGACGTCGATCACTAACTGCGATGCGCCGTTGATAACGACGTGCGGGTCGGTGAAGCCCGGGTCGACGTTGACATAGCCCGTGAGACGTATCGCACGATCGATGCGGTCTAAGGATCCCACTTTCTTCCGGACGGCGCGCAGGATGTTTGCGGCGCACAGCGCGGCGGCTTTTTGAGCATCTTCGACGCTGACTTCCGAGGGGACCTTGCCGCGGCTGACTTGCTGATCGCCATCAAAAGGAATCGCGCCCGAGGCATAAACGGTGGCGCCGTCAACGACGACAGCTTCGTAAATTGCGGCCGGTTTGGGTACGCGGTCTAGCGGAAAACCAAGCGATTCCAGCTTCATTTCACGTTCGCTCATCGACTCAGATCTCCTTTGAAACGTAATGGACGCCGTCAATATATCCAAGCTGGGCCCATCGGGCAGGAGTGCCCAACTTACAAGGGAGAAGGACGTCCGATACGAGAACTCATCTCGATCAAGAGATGTGGGCACACCTAAGGGTGAGGCTTCCCGAAATCGGGTTAGGAAACGCGCTCTGGTACGTGAGAAAGAGAAAACGCGGAGCGGACCTGTAAGCCGGGTTCTGTCGCGGCTTCACCGCGAGACGGCCATTTATCTAGGACGCCGATTGCTCGACGCCTCGAGCAGCCTACCCGGGAGTCATGGCGAGCCGGATCGACTCGCATCCCGACGAATCGGGATTGCTCCCTGTTTGGCCTTGCTCCGGGTGGGGTTTACCTAGCCAGACTGGTCACCCAACCTGCTGGTGTGCTCTTACCTCACCGTTTCACCCTTACCCCTCGAACAAGCCGAAGGGCGGTTTACTTTCTGTTGCACTTTCCCGGGTCTCACGACCGGTGGGCGTTACCCACCACCCTGTCCTGTGGAGCCCGGACTTTCCTCCCGTCCCCAAGGGGACCGACGGCCATCCAGTCCGCTCCGCGCATGTCCATTATAGGGAAGATTGGAAGATTGGAATGGTGGAATGATGGAAGCGTCGAATACTGTCCGTCCGATACGCTTTTTCCACCATTCCAATATTCCATCATTCCATTCTTCCCCTCTTCTCTTCCATCATTCCCTATGCTTCCGGCCTTGCCAGGTGTTGCGACGTGCGAATTCGTCGTCGATCGCCTGGCGGATTGCCGCTTTGTCCAGGCACCAGGCCGGGCCAATAAAGTAATCGGGCGGGGCGTCCCCACTGATCCGCTCGACAACGCAGCGCGCCGGCGTTCGTTCCAGGAAATCGACAACCGTCCGGACGTAGTCGTCACGATTCATCAGTGCGACCTGGCCGGTGGCGACCTGGTCGGCCAACGGAGTGTCTTTGACCGCGTACAGGTTATGAATTTTGACAGCATCAACCCCCAGGCGCACCAGTTCAAGGCCGGTGGCCAGCATGTCCTCGTGCGATTCGCCGGGCAGGCCAAGAATGACATGGCGCAGATTTCGAAACCGCGATTGCGGCTGCGCTCGACGGCATCGATAAACGAATCGTGGTGATGCCCTCGGTTCATCCAGTCCAGCGAACGGTCATGCATCGACTGCATGCCGTATTCGACCGACAGATAGGTTCGCTCGGCAATGCCGCTCAATAAATCCAGCACGTCATCCGCCGCACAATCTGGGCGAGTGCCAATCGCGAGGCCAACAACATCGCTGTGTGCGATCGCTTCGTCATACAACGGTTGCAACCGTTCGACCGGCGCGTAGGTGTTCGTCGCAGGTTGGAAGTACGCCAGATAGCTTTCGACATTCTTATAGCGGCGTTTCAAGCGACGGATGCCTTCGTCGATCTGATCGCGAATCGGGGTGCGCGGAAGGCGGCGACTGGGGCTGAAGCTTCGGTTATCGCAAAACACGCAGCCACCGATGGCAACGGTGCCATCGACGTTGGGGCAAGTAAAGCCAGCGTCGATACTGACCTTCTGGATTCTCCTACCGAAACGCTGTCGCAGAAAAAAGTTGTAGGAATGATAGCGGTGCCCTGCGGCACGCCAAGTCTCTGGTTGTAGGATTCCCGTATTCATTGACGCGAGATCGCGGTCAGTATAAAAAAGAGGGTTGGATACCTACTATCGCGTAATGATTTCGAACGAACAAGGCCGAGAGATTTGAGCACAAGTAATTTGAGCACAAGTAATTTGAGCACAAGTAATTTGAGCACAAGTAATTTGAGCACAAGTAATTTGAGCACGGGGGAGCTACAGAGCGTGCAGGGCGAATCAACCACGGATAAAGTTTTTGGCGAGCTGGTTCCGGCGGGCGGCGGGGATCCGATTCCGCTGTTAAAGAAGACCCTTCTGATCGGCCGCCGCGAACAATGCGATATTGTTTTGCGATTCAAAAACGTTTCGGCGCACCACTGTCAGCTGACCGTACGCGGCGGCTTCTGGTACATCCGGGACTTGGAGAGCCTGAACGGAACCAAGGTGAATGATGTCGCGGTTACGGAAAAGCGAATCAACCCCGGTGATCGAATTGCTATCGCAAAACATCGCTACAAGATCGCATACACGCCGAGCGATTTGGGTGCCGTCGGGCCGCCGCCGCCGGACGAACCGGTAGATAATATCCTAAACCAATCGCTGTTACAGCGGGCGGGTCTGGAGAAAAAACGCCGCACGCGGCGGCCAACCTCGCAGCGCATCGACATTACCGACGATTCGGCAAACCAATTGAAGAAGCCATCGGAAGACTGAACGACTGAGTTGCGTGTCACAAAACAAGAAGAAGCGTAAGATCCGAACGGCGTTCCGCAAGAATCGGCAGGTTCGCGTACGCGATCACGGTTTGACACAACAATTCGAGCGGGATGCAATTGACGGAGACGACGAAGTCCGCGAAGAACGGATAACCGGGAAGGGCGAGCTGGTCCGTAAACGGACGGTCATCGGGGAAGTCGTTGACGAAGGCGAGACGGGATTCCAGGTTCAACTCGATGTCGATATGGACGTCTGTCGTGCCGGCCGTGTCCTGCAAGTGAACGGACTCGTCAGCACCGTGTGCGCCGACGATGGAACAGTCCTTCAGTGCGGCGTACGACGACTACTAAAGACGCTTAGCACCTCCCAGCGGCACGTTGTTGCGGCGGGCGATCGCGTGCTGTTTCGGCCCGAAGGTGAAGAGGGGACGATCGAGCGAGTCGAGCCTCGACGACACGTGTTGAGCCGCATGAGTCGCGGACAGCAACACCTACTGGTCGCGAACGTCGACCAGATATTGATTGTTGCCAGCGCGGCCGAACCAGATATCAAGCCCCACTTGATCGACCGCTATTTGGTCACCGCCGAGAAGTCAGAGATGCGCCCAATTATCTGTATTAACAAGATGGATCTGATCGACCCGGTAGCGCTCCAGCCGTTGATCGGCGTCTACGCACAGATGGGATACGAGGTCCTGCAAGTTTCGGCCGAAACCGGTAGAAATTTGCCGCAACTCAAGGAATGTTTGCGCGATTGCGAGACCGTCGTTGCCGGGCAGAGTGGCGTCGGAAAATCCACGCTCTTGAATGCGATCCAGCCGGGACTGAACCTGCGGACGCGGGCGGTCAGCGCCGATACCGAAAAGGGCCAACATACAACGACCACCGCCGTTCTGTATCCGCTCGCCTTCGGGGGATTCGTGGTGGATACGCCTGGAATTCGACAGTTCCAGTTGTGGGATGTCATTCCCGAAGAAGTTCCTGGCTTCTTTCGCGACATTCGACCCTATGTCAGCTTTTGCCGTTTTCCCAACTGCTCGCACACCCACGAATCCGACTGTTCGGTTAAGGATGCGGTTGCCGACGGACGGCTCGACCTGCGACGGTACGAAAGCTATTGCCACATGCTCGAAAACGAGCACCTGCGATGAGGTTAGCAGTGGAATCTTCCCTCGGCACTTCTTGTCTGGCCAGTCGCCGTGAACTTTACGGACTGCTGCGTGTCGTACTTGGCGGACTTGTCACCAAGATCCCGAAAAAAACGACGGCGCGCAACTGCTGTGTTTGCAGCAAGTTGGGCGATCCTGAGGTGACTACCCCGTTCGCGTAAGATATACTTAGAGTTGAGGGCGGAGTCGGCAAGAGCGCCGCAAGGCGATGGGCTTGGTGTCGACTTCAGCACCTCGGCATACCACCACCAGAGGAAACCGACCACCGTGAAGGAAATGACGCGGTTGGAGGGTGTTCGCAGCGAAGCGGCCATTCTCGTCGGAGTGATCCTGCCGGATCAACAATTCTACAGCGAGCCTCTCGCAGAGCTTGAGGGTCTGGCGGAGACGGCCGGCGCTCGTGTTGTAGGTCAGCTGACCCAAAAACGCACTCAGCCCGATCGCACGACCTATCTGGGCAAAGGCAAAGTGGAGGAGCTGACGTTGTTTGTCGAAGCGAACGATGCGGATATCATCGTTTTCGACAACGACCTCACGCCCGCCCAGACTCGCAACCTCGAAAAGGCAACGGGGCTAAAGGTCTTGGATCGCACCGAACTGATCCTTGATATCTTCGCGAGCCGCGCCAAAACGCACGAAGCACGGCTGGCCGTCGAACTGGCTCAGCTGGAGTACTCGTTGCCGCGACTCAAACAGATGTGGACCCACTTGTCGCGTATCGAAGGTGGTATTGGGATGCGAGGCCCCGGTGAAAAGCAGCTGGAAGTCGACCGCCGACTGGTGGAAAAGCGGATCCGCGACCTTAAGCGAGATGTAGATGCGATTCAGCGGCGCAAACAGCGAGCCGTCGAAGGTCGACGTGGCCACATGACGGTGTCGCTGGTGGGCTATACCAATGCGGGCAAGAGTACATTGATGAATACTCTGACCGATGCCGACGTACTGGCGCAAGACAAGTTGTTCGCGACGCTTGATACGCGAACTCGACGCTGGCAATTGCCAGGCTGGGGTCCCGTGTTGTTGAGCGATACCGTCGGTTTTATTCGCGATCTTCCTCACAGCCTGATCGCGAGCTTTAAGGCGACGCTGGAAGAAGCGCGACAGGCGAATTTGCTGCTGCACGTTGCCGACGCGGCCAATCCGGATGTCCTGTCGCAGATCAGCGCGGTCTATAATGTGCTGGAAGAAATCGGTATTGAGGCAAAGGACACCCTGCTGATTCTGAACAAGACCGATCAGGTTGTGCACCGAAGTCGCATCGACGGAATTATGTCACGCTATCCTAATGCGATTCCGATCAGCGCCGTGACGGGAGAGGGCCTTTCGAATCTGGCGTATTCGGTTAGCGACGCGCTCAGCAGCGCGTTTATGGATCTGGATGTCGAAACCAGCGTCGGCAATGGCCGTCTGTTATCCTACCTGGCGCGCCATGGCGAGATTCTTTCGAAAACGTATCACCAGCAGAATCGCGTTACCGTTCATTGTCGAATCCCCAGCGAATTCGCCAACAAGATTAATGGCGAAGAGACGCAAGTTCGCTTGCATGAGATCAATGGCGATGGCGAAAGCTTTGCGGATTTTGCCAGCGACCTGAAGATCGACGGCGCGGCGTAGGGGACGGTGCGAGATCATTGCGGCTTCTTTCTTCCGTCCAACCGTGCGCCAGGAGTGAATCGGCCCTGATGGCCAGACGCCAAATACACGGGATGCGCACGATTGTTACCGGGGCATCCGGCGGTATCGGGCGTGCCATTGCGTTAGAAATCGTGCGACAAGGAGGTCGCTGCGTGGTGATTGCGAGGAACGAGCACAAACTGTGCGAACTGGCCGATGCCGCTGGCAGCACGACCAGCGGCCAGATCGAGATCGTCGCCGGCGATGTCACTTCGCCGGAAGTCCGCGCCCGCGCCATTGCGTCCGCCATCGATACCTGGGGCGGTCTCGACGCCCTGGTGAACAACGCCGGTATCGCGGCCTTCGGGCGATTTCGCGAGGGACACCCTGATCGTTTGCGCGAGATCATGGAGGTTAACTTCTTTGCGGTCACCGAGATGATTCGAGAGTCCTTGCCGGCGCTGGAGTCGGGCAATTCCCCGATTGTCGTCAACGTGGGTTCGATCCTTGGCCACCGAGGTATCCGCGCATGAACGAATACTGCGCCAGTAAATTCGCCGTACAGGGCTTTAGCCAGACACTGCGGGTGGAATTGGACCGTGACGGCATTGATCTGCTCGTCGTCAGCCCAGGCACAACCAAGACCGATTTCTACGATCATGTTGTACACGGGCGCAACGATGCGCCGTGGTCGACAGGCTACCGTGTGTCCGCCGAAAACGTAGCGCGCAACGGTCAAGGCCATGCGGCGTGGTCGGCGCGAGATCTATCCCAACGCCGTCGGGCGGATGTTAGTCTGGTTGAACCGCCTCGCACCGTCGCTGGTCGACCGACTGATGCGCCGTTACGCGTAGGGGGGAAACAGGAAGACTGGAATGCCGGAATATCGAAATAGTGGAATAGTCAAACACTATTCGTCCGCTGCGATTTTTCCAACATTCCACTGTTCCAGTATTCCACTATTCCAATCTTCCAGCCTTCCCACATGACGACTGCAAGTTCCGTTGACATCCTGTACGAGGAGGGCCCCTGTCTGGTGCTGTGCAAACCTTCCGGCCTGCTGACGCAAGCGCCGGAAGGAATTGATAGTATGGAACTGCGGCTAAAGAACTTTCTAAAACAGCGCGATAACAAGACCGGCAACATCTATCTGGGAGTTCCTCATCGATTGGATCGACCCGCGTCCGGTGCCATCGTCTTTGCCCGTCATGTCCGCGCCTGCCGGCGGATATCCGACCAATTCGAAGCCCGCTCAATCCGCAAGCTGTATTGGGCCTACGTCGCGGGCCTGGTCGAGCCGCTGGAGGGGGTGTGGCAGGATACGATGCGGAAGGTGCCAGGCGAAGCACGCGCTGAGCTTGTCGAGGCCTCCCATCCGGACAGTCGCACTGCCGAGCTTCGGTATCGTACGATCGGTACGACGCGTCACGGATCGTGGTTGGAAATTCAGCTGGAAACGGGAAGGACGCACCAGATTCGACTTCAGGCATCGTCGCGAGGTCATCCGGTGCTAGGCGACGAACAGTACGGCGCGAAGATTCCCTTTGGCCCTCAGCCGGAGGATCACCGACAGCGCGCGATCGCACTCCACGCGGTCAGTCTCACGTTTCAGCACCCCATGACGCGCAGCAAAGTCCACGTGGAAGCCCCCGTCCCACGGCATGGCACGAGCTGGTTTTAGAACGTTAGTAGCACGGATCGAACACGGATCAAAAATGGGGATGTGACGATGAGTGTAGATAAAGGCGAGGAGAATTATCTTGTGATCCACTCGATCCTGTTCATCCTGTCGACAAAACCAGCCTGGAATCCAATCCGTGTTTCATCCGTGAAAATCCGTAGCAAAAACCATTCCCTCATGCGAAACATGGTTTCTCGACTCTTCTACTAAGCCTACGCAGCCGCAACCGAACGATCACGGCTACGACCACTGGCTGGCGACACAAAACAACGCTCGTCCCAATCATAAGAACCCCGTAAATTTTGTTCGCAACCGGCAGGCGGTCGGTCCCCTGAAGGGCTTTTCGGCGCTGCTAGTGGTCGACGAAGCGGTCCGCTGGTTGAAGGATCGGCCCGACCAAAAGCAGCCTTTCTTCTTGACCGTGTGGACACACGAACCGCACGCGCCAATTGAATCGGGGTCGAAGTTTATGGACCCCTACAAAGACATCGAAGACGCAGGCATTCGCCAGCATCATGGCAATATTACTCAACTGGATCATGCGTTCGGAGTTTTAATGAAGGCTTTGGACGATCCACGGGAAACGACCGAAATGTCAGCGAGGCACCCCGAAAAGTTTGACGAGTTGAAACGGGCGATCATCGAACAAGACAAAGAGGTCTTGGCCGAGGGTCCCGGCTGGTGGAATCGCGACGGCGCTCCAGAATAACGTTCCCGCGACCGGCGCACGCCAGACCGGCGCACGGCCCTGTTCGGAGCGTCTTTGGCACATTCGAAGCGATAGGCGAGTCGAGTTTCTCGGCGGATAGGAACCGCGGCCTGTTATTCGCTTGCTTGCCGGCTTTTGATCACTCGGTAGCCGAAAAGCAAAACCACGGCCCCGGCCGTCGCGGTGATGACATTACCAAAGAAGGAAGCTCCTTCGGCGACGCCAAACCCGGCGAGCCTTCCCAAAAAGCCACCGACATACGCACCAGCAAGTCCAATCAACATCGTAACGAAGATTCCGCCCGGATCCTTGCCTGGCATGATCAATTTGCCAAGGGCACCAGCGAGAAGACCAACGACGGCCCAGTAGAGATAATGCATGACATCGACTCCTAATGTTTTCGAGCCTCGATCGGCTTGGCCACGAGCCTCTAGTGAGGTTGGAATTTCATCAAGCGGTGGCTAGTATCCGTTTGCCACGTGCTTGATCAGCGTAACTTCATTCCCCTGTTCGTTGAACACCACTTTGTCCATCAGATTCTTCATCAGGACGATACCGCGATCCGCCGGCTGTTGGGACGCTTCGTCAACCGTCAGGCTGTCGAACCGAGCGACGTCGAAGCCGGGGCCCTCATCCCGGACAACCAACTTGGCCATCTTGGGTGATATCGACACGGCAACGTAGATCTTGCGATCACGGTAGGGCGACTCGCTTCGCCGCTGGGCGACCGGATCTGCGTCGATGCCCAAAAGCCGCTGTTCGCGGGCCGCCTCCATTTGTTCGGGCGTGATTTCTAGATTGCCGCGATAAAGGGCGTTGATCAGGGCGTGCTCGAGCGCAACTCCAATTCTGACTCTTTGGGTTTCGCTCTCGAAACCATTTAAGTTCTTCAAAACCAACTGCACCATCGGCTCGATCAACGCGGGATCGCTTTCTAAATCAAATTCGAAATGCGTTTCCTTCGTGCACGCCATCAACTGGTTGGCAATGCGGTTCGATTCCGCGATCGCTAGCACTTCGCGAACCGCGTCGTGTAACGAATTCGCCAACTGCGACTTGGCGACATAAGTCGCGGCACCGGAGTCGAGTGCTTGAATGGCCACGCTTTCGCGACCGGCTCCGGTCGTTATGATGACCGGAACATCCGAGTAGTGAATTTTGATCTGCTTGAGCAATTCAAGACCATCGAGATCGGGTATGTCGATATCGACAATGACCAGGTCCGGTCGACTATCTCGAATCCGCTGCAGGGCCTTCGTTCCGCTGTCGGTCAGTTCAACGTCGAGCGTTTCGTCTTTGCTCAACAGATCAGCGATCAACCGCAGATCATCGGGTGAATCATCTATCGCTATAACTTTAGCCATCGGCAGTTGACATAGAATGCTGTCCGGTCGAAGGATGCGGTCACAACCGGCACTATGTTACAACCGTCCTGTATTACAACCGACCTATGTTACAACCGACACTATGTCAAAGTAACGTGCCAGAGTATCGTGTCAGGAAATCGTGTCAGGGTATATTGAAGGGACGAGCCAATTTTACGAAACGGATTACGAAAAAGTACGAGGAGCGACCGCCAAATGATTCTAGCCTGCAGGCCACATGTTGCAACCATCACGGTACGGATGCGTCCTATGTTTCGGACCGCCGTGTTCGTGGTCGCCGCCCTTGCGATCTTGTCTTCTTCGATCAGAACGGACGCGGCGTCCGGCCAACCGCCGAATATTCTGTTTATCATTGCGGATGACCAGTCGTACGAAACGGTCGGGGCCTTGGGCCACCAGGCGATTGAAACGCCCAGCCTTGATCGCCTGGTGAAGGAAGGGATCACCTTCACGCATGCCTACAACCAAGGCTCGTGGACTGGCGCGGTATGTGTCGCCAGCCGAACCATGCTCAACACGGGCCGCTTTCTCTGGCAAGCACATCGACTGCATCGCGGCAAAGACCAAGATCGATTCGCCGGCCTGCTGTGGTCTGATTTGCTGCGAAGCGCCGGCTACACGACCTACATGACCGGCAAGTGGCACATCGAGGCTCGTGCCGAAAAGGCATTTGATCATGTTGCGAACGTGCGGGGAGGGATGCCGGACCAGACGAACGTGGGCTACCATCGGCCGGTCGATGGCCAGGGTGAACCTTGGAAACCGTGGGACACCAGCCTGGGAGGTTACTGGAGGCGCGCTGCTACGCAAAAAGCACCCGACAGCGGACTGGCTCAACTGGAAGAACTGCAAGTCGGAAACAAATCACAGGAAGCCAGCGAGCAAGGGCGGCTACCGATCCGTTCTTAGACGATCCTAACGCACGATTATCGTCGATACTCGCCGCGCTGAGTGATAAAGTCCTCAATACCAGACGATCCACGCTCGACTAGGATCGTCGAAGCCATGCCGCAGGAAACCCTGATTGCATCAGCTGCCGGTCGCCGCCGAAATAGATTGGGATGTGTTCAAAGACTAATTTGCGTGGCACGACCAGATGGCGTTGATCGTGACCAGACAGATGATCACGATCATCGAAATCATAACCATGTATTCGATCGACGTCGGTCCGTCTTCCTCGGCCAGGAATTTACGCACCCTCTTTAATGTTCTACCCAACATTTCTCATGTCTCACAACGTGATTTGCAGATTTGTGATTGCAGATTTGTGATTGCAGATTGGTGAATGCGGAATTCGGAGTCGCTTGTCAAGTCGTTAGGTCCGCCATCTCGACTTCGGTCTTGTTATCGGACTCGCCCTGCTCAAGCAATTCGATTCGCTGCCGAACCGAATTGAATCCGTCGGCAATATCCTTCCAGAAATCGTCTTCTCGGAATTGCAGCGGGAGCAATACGATGAGTCAAGTAGAGGACATAACATCAA